>DASZDZ010000012.1:0-135998 GCA_035941355.1 Pseudaminobacter sp. | reverse complement strand
GGTTGTGGTGGCGGGGGGGGGTGGGTCAGTGGGCCCCCCCCCCCCGCGACTGCGCTGACCAAGGGGAGCGGAATGACCTGATGCCGAGCTACTGGACTCTGCTCAGCTGGGGGTCGGAGGGGTGGCTCGACGATATCGCCTACGGTGTCTTCATCACCGTTTCGCTCGCCGTCGCAACCTTTCCGCTCGGTCTCGTCATCGGCTTCTTCCTGGCGCTCGCCAAACAATCGAGCGAGCCGTCACTCCGACTTGCAAGCAATATCTATACCACGATCTTCCGCGGCCTGCCCGAGCTCCTCACCCTCTTTCTCGTCTACTACGGCGTCCAGATCGGCCTGCAGAACGTGGTGCGGCTCCTACAGCCCGATGCCGCCGTAGAGGTCAACAGTTTCGTAGCGGGTATGGTGGCACTCGGCGTGGTAATCTCGTCCTACGTCAGCGAGGTATTCCTTTCTGCCTTCCGCGCGATACCGCGCGGCCAGTATGAAGGCGGCTATTCGATCGGCTTGACGAGCGGCCAGACGATGCGCCTCGTGGTGCTGCCGCAACTAATCCGCATTTCCCTTCCCGGACTTGCCAATCTGTGGCTGATCCTGCTCAAGGATACGGCCCTGGTTTCGGCGATCGGGCTCTCCGACACGTTACGACAGACCGGCATAGCCGCGCGCGTGACTCGCGAAGCCTTCCTGTTCTTCGGCCTCGCCATCCTCATCTACCTCGTCCTGGCGATCATCTCGTCGTTCGGGATAGGAGCCGTCGAACGCGCTGTCAGTCAGCACGAAGGCGGTCGATAACATGGGCGCCGAGTCCATTGCCATCGCGGCACCTCCGCCGCCGGCGCGCGGCTGGCCACGGGAACGCATTGCCGGATACGCGCTGGTCGGCCTATGGATTATCGCCGGGATGGCGCTGGTGGCCTACCTGATCGGCGCGTGGAACCGGGAACTGGTCGAGAGATGGGCGCCGGCCTACTTCTCCGGTCTTGGCGTTACCCTGGCGCTTGTCGTCATCTCCATCGTGCTCGGCGCCATTCTGTCGGTACCGGTCGCCTATGCGCGGATGTCGAAGAACAGGATCCTTGCGTCGCTCGCTTACGCCTACGTCTATTTCTTCCGCGGCACGCCGCTGCTCGCCCAGACCTTTCTCATCTACTACGGCCTCGGCGCGCAACGCCCGATGCTGGAATCCATGGGTCTGTGGTGGCTGTTCCGCGACGCCTGGTATTGCGCCATCTTCGCCTTCTCGCTCAACACCGCGGCCTATCAGGCTGAAATCCTTCGCGGCGCGATCGAAAGCGTTCCGAAGGGCCAGTGGGAAGGCGCGGCTTCGCTCGGCCTTCACAAGCTGCAGACGCTGCGCAAGGTGGTCCTGCCGCAGGCGCTCATCGTCGCACTGCGTCCCTACGGCAACGAGATCGTCCTGATGATCAAGGGCTCAGCCGTGGTCGCGCTGGTCACAGTCCCGGATCTGATGGGCCAGACCCGTCTCGCCTTCTCGCGCAGTTTCGATTACCAGGCCTATTTATGGGCAGCCATTTTCTACCTCGTCCTCGTCGAGACTTTGCGTCACGGCGTCGAATGGATAGAACGTCGCATCACGCGGCATCTCGTGCGCTGACCGCATAGCTGCCGCGGCGCATCAAAAAACTGGAATATCGTACTGAAAGGACTGCACCATGGCATCTGTCGCGTTTCTGGGTCTCGGCGTGATGGGCTACCCGATGGCGGGTCACCTGAGGAAAAAAGGCGGGCACGACGCGACCGTCTACAACCGCACCGCCGCCAAGGCCGAAAAATGGATAGCGGAGTTCGGCGGCTCGGCCGCAGGAACGCCGCGCGAAGCTGCGGCAGGCAAGGATTTCATCTTCTCCTGCGTCGGCAACGACGACGACCTGCGCCAGATCACCATCGGCCCCGACGGCGCGTTCCAGTCGATGAAGAAGGGCGCGATTTTTATCGACAACACCACCGCTTCGGCCGAAGTCGCGCGGGAGCTGGCCGAACAGGCGGCGGCCGGCGGCTTCGGCTTCCTTGACGCGCCCGTTTCGGGCGGCCAGGCTGGCGCGGAAAACGGCGTGCTTACCGTGATGGTCGGCGGCGAGCAGGCGGCGTTCGACAGGGCGGAGCCGGTGATCGACGCATACGCGAAAATGGTCGGGCTGATGGGACCGGCGGGCTCTGGTCAACTCACCAAGATGATCAACCAGATCTGCATCGCCGGCCTCGTCCAGGGCCTGGCCGAAGGCATCCATTTCGGCAAGAAGGCCGGGCTCGACATCGAAAAGGTCATCGACGTCATCTCCAAGGGCGCTGCAGGCTCGTGGCAGATGGAAAACCGCCACAAGACCATGAACGCCGGCAAATACGATTTCGGTTTCGCTGTCGACTGGATGCGCAAGGATCTCGGCATCTGCCTGGCTGAGGCGAACCGCAACGGCGCGAAGCTGCCGGTCACGGCGCTGGTCGACCAGTTCTACAAGGACGTGCAGGCGATGGACGGCAGGCGCTGGGACACGTCCTCGCTGCTGGCGCGGCTCGAACGCTGACGATGGCGGAACTGACGCCGGCCTCAACCGCCGCCGAGATCATCGCGCATCTGCGCACGCTCGGCTCGGAGGAGAACCGTCACGGCATGCTGCGTTACGGCATCAAGATCGATCGCGCACTCGGCATCCCGCATGGGGTGCAGCGCGACATCGCGAAGAAGATCAAGCGCAACCACGAACGCGCCTTCGAGCTTTGGGCGAGCGGCATTATGGAGGCGCAGTTCATCGCTTCCGTTACCGCCGACCCGAAGCGATTTACCGCAGACGATGCAAGGGCTTGGGCGGCCTCGTTCGATTCCTGGGACATCGTAGACGGCGTGTCGGACCTCTTCGTCGACACCGACCACTGGCACGAGTTGATCGAGGAGTTCGCCGCCGACGAGCGCGAGTTCGTGCGCCGGACCGCCTTCGCCATGCTTTGCTGGGCGACCGTTCATCGCAAGAAAGAGCCGGACTCGACCTTTGCCGGCTACCTTCAGCTGATCGAGAAACATTCGGACGACAGCCGGAACTTCGTCAAGAAAGCTGTCAACTGGGCTCTTCGCACCATCGGCAAGCGCTCGATGGCGTTGCACGCCCCTGCCCTTGCGCTGGCCGAGAAGCTTGCGGCTTCGTCGGACAGGACGGCGCGCTGGATCGGCCGGGACGCGGTGCGCGAACTCAGCGACCCGAAGACCCTCGAACGGCTGGCGAAGAAGTCGATGTCTTAGCACACGACGTCAGATGCCTGCGCCTGACGAATAGCCACCATCCTTGTCGAGCGTCATGTAGTCCAGCGGCATTTCCGTCGTGTACTTGATCTGCTCCATGGCGAAGGCCGAGGACACGTCGCGAATCTCAATCTTGGCGATCAGCCGCTTGTAGAAGGCATCGTAGGCGGCGATGTCGGGCACCACGACCCGCAGCAGGTAGTCTACGTCGCCGCTCATCCGGTAGAATTCGATCACCTCGGGGAATTCCTGGATGACCTCGGAAAAGCGCCGCAGCCATTCATGGCTGTGCGAATTGGTGCGGATCGACACGAACACCGTGACACGGGCGTTGATCTTCGCCGGATCGAGCAAGGCGACGCGCCGCTTGATGACGCCCTCCTCCTCGAGCTTCTGGATTCGCCGCCAGCACGGCGTCGTCGACAGGCCGACCTTTTTCGCTACGTCAGCCACGGCAAGCGTGGAGTCCTCCTGCAGGAGGCGAAGAATTTTCCGGTCGAGGCGGTCCATGACGGCTCCATTAGAATTCCATTCCGGCATAATCGGCCGGGTGGCGCATTTCCACAAGAAAGGAATTCTCCGCACCCCGGCGCCAGACGAAAAGCGATTGCGCGAAAATCAGGAAAGGCGGCCCCGGATTTCCATTCTCAGGAAAGGCAGCAATTCTGTTTCGAACCAGGGATTCTTCCGGATCCAGCCGCTGTTGCGCCAGGACGGGTGCGGCAATGGCAGCACTTTCGGCGCGGAAGCAGCATCATGGATCTCGCGCCAGTCCATGACCGTTTGCGTGAGCGAGGCGCGGCCGACCGCGCCGAGATGCCACGACTGCGCATAAAGGCCGATGGCCAGCACCAGTTCGATCTGCGGCATCAGCGCAAGAAGCCGCGTCCGCCACGCCGGCGCGCATTCACGCCGCGGCGGCAGGTCGCCGCCCTTGGCGTCCTGGCCCGGAAAGCAGAAACCCATTGGCACAATCGCGAACTTGTCCGGATCGTAGAACTCGTCGCGCGAAACGCCGAGCCAGTCGCGCAGGCGGTCGCCGGACGCATCGTTGAACGGCAGGCCGGTGGCATGGACTTTTGTGCCGGGCGCCTGCCCTGCGACCAGGATGCGAGCCGTCGCGGAGGGTAACACCACCGGCCGCGGTTCGTGCGGCAGAAGTCGCGCGGATGGGCTTTCGCGGCAGATGCGGCAGGCGCCGATCTCCGCCCTGAGACTGGCGAGGCTATCGACCACGGTCAGGCTGCGGCGCTCGGCCGGGCCGAAATCGCCGCATGCCAGCGGCGGACGTTGATGCAATCCTCCGGCACCTGGATGCGCGCCGGCTTCATGAAGTCGACGGCGATGAGGCCGGTAATATCGGCAATCGTGAATTCGTCGCCGGCGACGAATTCACGGTCCGCCAGTTCGCTTTCGAAGATGCGCAGGAATTCTATCGCCTTCGGTTTGTTGGCTTCGCCCCACTCGGGAATTTGCGGCGCCTCCCATTCCTTCATTGCCGGGTGTATATGGCGAAAAGCCTGTGCCACCGGGGTAAGCAAATTAAACTCCATGCGGCGCTGCCACATTTCCACCAGCGCCTTGCCGAGCGCGCCGCGCCCGAACAGCGCCGGCTCCGGGTGAAGCTCCTCGAAATAGCGGCAGATGGCCACGGATTCGCAGATCACGGCTCCGTCATCGAGTTCAAGTACCGGCAAGCGCCGCAGCGGGTTGCGCGAGGCGACCTCCTCGCCCTTGTGCTCCATCGCGCCCATGTCGACAGGCGCCAGCGGCACCTCGATGCCCTTTTCCGCCAAGAATACGCGAACACGCCGCGGGTTAGGTGCGCGGCCACCGTCATAGAGCTTCATCGTTTCATATCGCCCGGAACTGTCGTTCCCGAACTATAGGGTCTCGCGTCAGGAAAATCGAAGAATTCGTCTGAGCCAGTCGAGGATCGAGCGGCCATGATCATCGTCGCTCTCCACCATGCCACCATGCGCGTCGCGCCAAGCGCGCGGGTCATCGAACGAACCCGCCCACAGCCCCGCGCCGTGTTTGCGCGCCCTTTCCTGCTCGGGCTCGAAATCGCCATATGCGATCGCCCAACCTGACTCTACCTGGGCTCCATTGAGATCGACGCCCGCGGCGGTGCAATCGGCGAGAAGCCGGCCGTAGCGGTCGTGCTGGCGGCCCTTGCAGATCACGGAGCCCCTGCCCGCGAGCCTGGCCAAGGCATCGCGCGACGCCCGGCCGCAGGAATAGTCCGACCCCGCCTTCCGGCAGCTCTGCGAATATTCAGGCGCATCGATGCCGCGCAACCTGATGCGTTTGCCGCTAAGCGTGATCGTATCGCCGTCATTGACGATGACCGATCCGCCGGCAAGCCTGATTTCGGCGCGGTCGAGCCGGGCCGCAAGCAGGATCAGCAGGCCGAGAATTGCGATCGCCAGGAACCAGTCGAAAACCCTGCGCGACAGGCTGCGCGCGCGGTGCGAGCCCGCTGCACGCCGGTACGGCCCACGCCACGACCGGCTCATATGGCAAACAGTCTCTTAATCATTCGGAACTAGCCTGCGAGATTGAACCCGGCACTCGCATAAATTGAACCGTAAATGCCGTTGATACGCTCGCACACGGCGGACAAATTCATTGTGGACCGCAGGAAACCGCACCGCAACAGCGATGTGGCGCGCGCGGTGCGCAAGACGCGCGACCGTCTTTCGCAGCAGCCCGGCAATCTGGCCTTCGACCGCGAATTGCTGAAGCTGCACGCCCGCGCCATGGTTTCGAGCGCGACGGCCATCCCGCTTCTGGTTCTGGTGATCGCGGCGGCGGGGCTCTTCGCGGGCATGCAGGGCTCGATCCTGATCTGGGCGCTCATCACGGTGACCTGCTACGCGGGGCTGACGTTGGTGGCGCAGCGGGCGGACAGGATCGATTCCGCCGAACCCAATATCGCGCGTATCAGGACCGGTTTTCTCGCCGGCCATTTCATCAGCGGTCTCGGTTGGGCCTATTTCGCCGCGCTGGATTGCGCGGGATGCCAGGTCGAGCAGTTCCCCGTGATAAAGGCGGTGGTGCTGCTGCTGGCGATGGCGGCGACCGCGCTTATCGCCTCGTCGCTGCGCGGCGCCCTGGTTGTCACTTTCGCGCTTCCGGTCGCGGTCTATACCTTGATCGGCGTTAGCGCCTGGACGGCGGTCGAAGCCGTCATGGTCGGACTGCTGGTGCTGGCGCTTCCGTTTTTCTCCTATATCGCCGAACATCTAAACCGATCCTCGCTGATGCTGCTCTCCTTCCGGTCTGAAAAGGACGGGCTTATCGCCGAACTCGAAACCGCGAAGTCGATGTCGGACGAGGCGCGGCGCCGCGCCGAAGAAGCAAATCTTGCAAAATCGCGTTTTCTCGCCTCGATGAGCCATGAGCTTCGCACTCCGCTCAACGCTATCCTCGGCTTCTCCGAGGTTATGGGCAACGAGGTGCTCGGACCGATGAACAACGGCACCTATCGCGACTACGCCAAGGATATCCATGAATCAGGCCAGCACCTGCTCGATCTGATCAACGAGATTCTCGACCTGTCGCGCATCGAGGCCGACCGCTATCAGTTGAACGAAGAGCCGTTGAACATCCTGCAGATAGTCGAGGAATGTTGCCACCTGATGGAACTGAAGGCACGCCACAAGGATATCCGCGTGGTCCAGCAGTTCGAAAGCGTGCTGCCGCGCCTGTTTGGGGACGAGCGCGCGGTGCGCCAGATCACGCTCAACCTCCTGTCGAATGCCGTGAAATTCACATCGACCGGCGGCGAGATCCTTGTCCGTGTCGGCTGGACAGCTGGCGGCGGGCAGTACATCTCGATCAAGGACAATGGGCCAGGCATCCCCGCCGAGGAAATTCCGGTGGTGCTGTCCGCTTTCGGCCAAGGCTCAATCGCCATCAAGAGCGCCGAACAGGGAACCGGCCTCGGCCTGCCAATCGTGCAAGGGCTGCTGGCCATGCATGGCGGCGAGTTCGAGCTACTTTCCAAGATGCGCGAAGGCACCGAGGCCATCGCCATTTTCCCGGCAGCGCGCGTCATGGAAGAGCTGCCCGCGATCCCGACTGCCAAGGTGGCGGCGGGAATCCGCAGACGCTGACCGGTTAGGTCTTGGACCTAGAGCGCCGCAGCCATACCCGTGCTGCAGAGCGCGGCGGCCCTGACCAGACCGGCGGCGAGCGCCGCCCCTGCCCCTTCGCCATGCGCAAGCTTAAGGTCGAGCAGCGGCTCGAGGCCGAGCCGCTGGACCGCCTTGCGATGCCCCGGCTCGATAGGCATATGCGCGACGACGCAATGATCAAGCGCAGCCGGATTTGCGGTTTGGAGTACTGCGGCCGCAGCCGTCGCGGCATGGCCGTCGAGGATCACCGGGATGCGCGCCATCCGTGCGGCGAGGATTGCGCCGACGATCGCCGCGAATTCGCGCCCGCCGACCCGGCGCAGCACTTCGAGCGGATCGGAAAGGCGCCCGGCATGTCGGGCAAGGGCCGCGTCGACGATTTCCGCCTTGCGCACGATCATCCCCGCGTCGGCGCCCGACCCAGCCCCTACCCAGTCGGACCCTGCGCCGCCGAACAACGCGGCGAAGATCGCCGCCGCGACCGTGGAGTTGCCGACACCGAGATCGCCGACGCAGACGAGGTCGGTTCCGCCGGCGATTGCCTCCATGCCGAAGGCCATAGTGGCCGCGCAGCCGCGCTCGTCGAGCGCCGCCTCCTCGGTGAAATCGGCAGTCGGCAGGTGGAGAGCGAGGTCGAACACCTTGAGGCCGAGATCGTGCGCCAGGCAAAGCTGGTTTATAGCCGCGCCTCCCGCTGCGCAGAGTTCGACGGCGCGCGCCGTCGCTTCGATCGGGCGCGGCGAAATTTCATGGCGGGCGACGCCATGGTTGCCTGCGAAAATCGCGACCAGCGGTTTGTTCACGGCCGGCGGGCGGCCGGTCCAGGCAGCGAGCCAGGCGGCGATGTCTTCCAGCCGGCCGAGCGACCCGTGCGGCTTGTCGGCACGCGCGAACTGCGCCCGGACGCGCTCGCCGGCAGCCGTATCGGCGGGCGGCAATCCGGCCAGCAATTTGCGGAAGTCGTCGAAAGGAGCGCTCGCCATGTCGTCCGTGTCCCTCTTGCCGTCGTTCGGCAGGGGCATAGCCGCGATGACGATATGGCACAATGGGGGCTGTCTTGCATTGAGAGCCGGCCTGTCCCATGTGGAGGGAGCGAACGGAACCCGCAATGAGCGCCATCGAATCTCCATGCATCCTCGTCTGCGCCATGGACGACAACACCGGCTACTGCTTCGGTTGCGGGCGCACGCGCGGCGAGATAGAGGCATGGATCGACATGACCCCTGAACGCCGCCGCGAGGTGATGGCCGAATTGCCCGCCCGCCTCGAAACCGTCGAGCGCCGCCCTCGCCGCGAAACGCGTCGCTCGCGCATGGCGCGTGAACGCGGCACCACCGCTTAGGTCTGGCGCGATGAGCAGATTGATGATGTGGATAGCGCTGGCGGTACTGGGCGGCGGACTTATCCTGCTGATCGTCAACGATTCCGGCGGCGAGACGCTCGGACTTGCTAATGACGATTTCAGCAGGGTTCTCTATCTCGGCGTTCTCGGCGCCGTCATCGCGCTCGGCATCTGGCGCTCGCGCCACATGTTCGGCGACACGCTCCGCAATCTCGCGGTGTGGCTGCTGGTCGTGCTGGTGCTGGTCGCCGGCTACCAGTATCGCTATGAATTGCAGGATATCGCCAGCCGCGTCACGGTGGGCCTTGTGCCAGGCAGTCCGCTGTCGATCACCGATTCGGACGGGCGGACGACAGTCACGCTCGACAAGCTCCAAGACGGGCATTTCGGTGCCGAGATCGTCGTTGATGGGGTGCCGATAATGGCAATGGTCGACACGGGCGCGAGCGCCACCGTGCTTACCTCGGCCGACGCCAGGCTGGCCGGTTTCGATCCCGACAGGCTCAACTTCTCGATCCCGGTGTCGACCGCCAACGGCGTCGCGCAAGCGGCCAGGGTCACCGCTGGCGAAATCCGCGTCGGCGCGATCTCTCGGAAAAACCTGCCGGTGCTGGTGGCCTCCGACGGGGCGCTTACCGAAAGCCTGCTCGGCATGAATTTCATCGGCACGCTGTCGGGGTTCGACGTTCGCGGCGACCGTATGATCCTGCGGGATTAAAACATGATCCTGCGGCAACGACTTGAAACTGCAGGCCTTTTCTAAGCCAGGCTGACGAAGAAGCGCCCCGACACGAACAGGCAGAACAACCCGAAACCGATCTCCAGATGGCGCTTCTTCAGCCAATGGGCGAGCTGGACGCCATAGGGCGTGACGATCAGCGCGATCGGGATGACCAGCGCCACCGCTATCCAGTTGATGTAGCCGGTGGACGCAATCGGCAGGTCCGGATTGCCCCATCCCGCCCAGATATAGCCGACAGTGCCCGGAATGGCGATCAGCAGGCCGACGCCGGACGACGTCGCCACCGCCTGGTGAATTGGCCGACCATAGAGCGTCATGAAAGTGTTGTTCATGATGCCGCCGCCGATGCCCATCAACGTCGAGAAGAAGCCGATCACAACCCCGGTCAGCGCGCGCCAGGGGTTGCCGGGAACCTTAGCGCCGAGCCGCCAGCTTTCCCGGTTGAACAGGAGGCGAACGCCGAAGAGGAGCGCCAGCACCGCGAAAATCATGCGCAGCCCCTCGCTGGAGATAGACGCGGCGGCGAGCGAGGCGAGCACGACCCCGACCGGCACCGGGATCAGGAATGATTTCAGGAGGTCCATGTCGACCGCGCCGCGCGCTTTGTGCGCCATGAAGGACCGGACCGCCGTGGGAACGATAATGGCGAGCGAAGACCCTACCGAAACATGCATGCGCACACTTTCGTCGACCTCGAGCAGGCCGAACACCTGATAGAAAACCGGTACGAGCACCGCGCCGCCGCCAATGCCGAACAAGCCAGCCAGCAGGCCCGAAACCACACCCGCCGCAGCGATCGCGGCGGCGAAACCGGCGATCTCGCCCCAACCCATATCCAGCGCCGGCATTCGTCATCCCCCCGCGAAAATCCAGACCGTCGCTAGCCCGCGCGGCCGGCGTTGTAAACCAGATGGAGAATTGAGCTCAGGCGGCCTGGCGGATGCCCTTGAGGTCGACCATGGCAAATGCCTCGCGCAGCACTTCCGGTCCAGCGCCCGGCCGGTTGGCATCGGTCGAGAGAATCTGGCGGAAGCGGCGCGCTCCAGGCAGCCCATGGAACAGGCCGACCATATGGCGCGTGATATGGCCGAGACGCCCGCCGGCGGCAATATGGCCATCGGCATAATCCGCCATCGTCTCGATCAGCGCTGCGAAATCGAACTCCGCCTGCGGCTCGCCGGAAACCAGCGCATCCGCCCCGGCGAGAATTCCCGGACTGTGGTAGGCGGCGCGGCCAAGCATGGCGCCATCCACATGTGCGAGATGGCCGGAAACCTCATCCAGCGACTGGATGCCGCCATTGATGCCGATGAAGCGGCCCGGATGCTTCTGCTTCAGCCGGTAGACGCGGCCATAGTCGAGCGGCGGGATGTCGCGATTCTCCTTCGGCGACAGCCCTTCGAGCCAGGCTTTGCGTGCATGCACCCACAATGCGTCGGCGCCGGCGGCAAAAACCGCCTCGGCGATCGTGTCGAGCGCCTCTTCCGGGTCCTGGTCATCAACGCCGATCCGGCATTTCACCGTCACCGGAATCTTCACCGCCGCCTTCATGGCCGCGACGCCTTCGGCGACGAGAAGCGGCGTCTTCATCAGGCAGGCGCCGAACGTACCCGACTGGACCCGGTCGGACGGGCAGCCGACATTGAGGTTGATCTCGTCATATCCAAATGCCTCGCCGATCGCGGCCGCTTCGGCGAGCTTTGCCGGCTCGGACCCGCCAAGCTGCAGCGCGGCCGGGTGCTCGTCGGGGTGGAAGCCGAGCAGGCGCTCGCGCGCGCCCTTGATGACGGCGTCGGCGACGACCATCTCGGTGTAGAGCAACGCCTGCCGCGTCAACTGACGATGGAAGAAGCGGCAATGCCGATCCGTCCAGTCCATCATCGGGGCTACGGCCACCTTCGGCCCGTAATAAAGTGGAAAACTCATTCCCGAAATCCCTGCATTCGCAAACCCCTGGGATCAAAGCCCACCCTGGTAGGCGACAGTCTCACAATCGTCAGCCGGAGGGGTGGCAACAGCGCGACCGCTCACATGGCGCGGATAATCATTAAGCGCAAGGGCAAGGTCATTTTCAGCGAGAATAGGACGTTTGACCGCAAGCAGGGGCATACGCTGGGGTGGCTGCGACAATCTGCACGTAGATCGGGCAAGCTGTCCTATTGCCGAATTCGTAAGCAAACCCTAGATTCGATTCGTCGGCCATCTACTCCTCCCAGATGCGATGCCGGCGCAAAGCGAACTCACCTCCTCCCGAGTTCGCCCAAATAGAGAGCCCGCTGCACCTCCTCCCGCAGCGGGCTTTTTTTCTTCCGCCGGAACGCGCCGCAGAGATTGAAGCCGCAAACCAGGCGATTGCCCTTCTTCTGCGCTGCATCGACGGCTCGACCGTCGCCCTGCGGCGGCACTCCAGCGTCGCCGTCACGAACTCGTCTGCGGGTCCGGTCCCGGATCGCCGCCGACGGCGGCAATGGCCAGCCTCGCGAGGTAGTGGCCCCACCCCTTCTCGTGGCTGGCGCGTTCCTCCTCATCGGGCAGACCGCTATGGGTCATGCGCAACAGCGTCCCGTCCCCCTCTTCTATCAGGTCGATCTCGATCAGGCCCGATCCGGGCGGGACCGTTTCGCGAGCGTCCCAGCCGAAGGTATAGGCGAGGCGATGGACCGGAATGACCTCGGTGAACCGCCCGCGCGCCGTGTGCTGGCCGCCGACATTGACGAGGTAGAGGCCGCCGGGATGCGGCTCCATGGTCGCGTCCGTGCCGAGCCAGCGCATAATCTTCTCCGGATCCGTGAGGAATGCGAAAACGGTCGAGGGCGGCGCCGCGATCTGGACCTCGCGCCGAAGCATCAGCGGTTCATGCATTAAAGCCTCCAAGGCAAAGCTATGTCTATCCGGGCGAAAGATAGGAGAGGCGCCCTCCATTTCCCAAGTGAAATCGGGTTCCAGGGCAAGAAATCCGTTTTTTGTAGCGATGCGGGGATGACAGGCGCTGGCCGCAGTCTCATGATCGTTTGCATGCGGCTACCCTCTGCCCTCGCCTGGCTGCTCGACGTGGCGAGCACCGTGCCTCGCCCCGACCACTTCCTGGCGGCGCTCGGCGCGCAGTTGATCGCCGATGGCTTGCCGCTCGCCGGCGGTGCGCTGACGCTTTCCGCGCCGCACCCGATCATCGCCCGCCGCACCTGGTTGTGGCGAGCGGAAACCGGAGCGGTGATCGAGGCGCTCGGCTTCGGGTTCCTGGGCCAGGCCGGGCCTGAGCAGGGCAATGTCGGCCACGACTGGCTCGTCGGGCTCGGCGCTGGCGTGGTACTGGAGCATGTCGCCGGCCCGGCACGAGATAGTCAGACCTCGGGCGACCCACCGTCAAACGGCCCGGTGCTCGGCTGGGCTCTCTCGCGGCCTCTCACCAAGGCCGAATCCGAGCTGTTGCATCAGGCCGCACGTTTCGCTGCCTCCCCGCTCGCAGTCCTTGCTACGCAATCGACGCTTTCGGCGCTGCTCGAGGCCTATCTCGGCCGGCGCAGTGCGGCGCAGGTGCTGGCCGGGCGATCGCGGCGCGAGACCGGCGAGACCATCCGCGCGGTCCTGCTCTATGGCGATCTGCGCGGTTTCACCGAACTGTCGGAGGCGATGCCGCCACAGGCGGTGATCGCCTCGCTCGACGCCTGGTTCGACCGCGTCGCAGGCGCCGTTCACGCGTTCGGCGGCGAAGTGCTGAAATTCATCGGCGATGGCGTGCTGGCGATCTTTCCGATCGGCGAGCGGTCACGTTCTGCCGCCTGCGATGCCGCCCTCAGCGCCGTCGGCGCTGCCCGGGCCGGCATGATCCACCTCGACCAGGTACGCGGCCGGCAAGGCCTGGCTCCTCTCCCCTTCGGCATGGCCCTGCATGTCGGCGATATGCTGTGGGGTAATATCGGCACCGCCGACCGGCTTGACTTCACCGCTATCGGCCCCGCCGTCAACCTGGTCAGCCGGCTCGAAGGGCTGTGCAAGCCCCTTGGCCGCAGCGTGCTCGTCTCGGGAGCGGTCGCCGCGGAGACGACAACGGCTTTGATCCCTTTGGGCGAGCACGTGTTGCGCGGCATAGCCGAGCCCTGCGCAGTCTTCACTCTGCCGGACGTTTAGCCTCTGTGGTCGGCTCGACCCAATGGCCGGGCTCGACCTCGCGCAAGGGTGCGGCCGCCGGCGCATATCCCACCGGATGGGCATTCGACGGCAGGTCGCCCTCGATGCGCGGCAGCATCCTGCGGCGGGTCGGGTCCGGCACCGGCACGGCATCGATCAGCCGCTGCGTATAGGGATGGCGCGGGTTAGAGAACAGCTGGTCGCGTGTCGCCGTCTCGACAATGCGGCCGGCATACATCACCGCCACCCGGTCGGAGATGTTCTCCACCACCGCCATGTCATGGCTGATGAAGAGATAGGCAATTCCGAACTCCGCCTGCAGCTCGCGCAGCAGTTCCAGCACCTTCGCCTGAATGGAGACGTCAAGGGCCGAGACGCTTTCATCGGCGATGATGACGCTCGGCCGCAGCGCCAGCGCGCGGGCGATGGAGATTCGCTGCCGCTGGCCGCCTGAAAACTCGTGCGGATAGCGCGCGATCGCGTCCGCCGGCAGCCCGACGCGCTCGAACAGCTGCGCCACCGCGTCCCGCCTCTCCGCCGGCGTGCCGACTTCGTGGATGTCGAGCGGCTCGCGCACCAGATCGCCGACCGTCATGCGCGGGTCGAGCGAGGCATACGGGTCCTGGAAGATCATCTGCACGGCGCGCCGCACGGCCTTCGCGCCGCCTCTGTCCAGCCCGCCGATGTTCCTGCCGCCAACGAGGATATCGCCGCGATAGGCCGCCAGTCCCGCCACCGCCTTGGCCGTGGTTGACTTGCCGCAGCCGGATTCGCCGACCAGCGACAGTGTTTCGCCAGGCCGGATCTGGAACGACACGCCCTCGACTGCATGGACATTGGCCTTGACGCGGCCGAAGAAACCGCCTCGTACGGGAAAGCGCACGACGAGGTTCTCGACCGCCACCGCCGCTGGCTTGGACGGCGCGGCCGTCTCGCGGGTCGCTGCACGGCCCGGGCCGCCGCCGATCCTTGGCACCGCGGCGAGCAGCGCGCGGGCATAGTCACTCTGCGGCGCAGCAAACAGCGGTTCGGTCTCGCCCCCTTCCACCTTCAGTCCGTGGCGCATCAGGATCACCCGGTCGGCTATCTCGGCGACCACGCCCATGTCGTGCGTGATCAGCATCACGGCGGCGCCCAGATCGTGCTGCAGGTCCTTGAGCAGTCCAAGCACCTGCGCCTGCACCGTGACGTCGAGTGCGGTGGTCGGCTCGTCGGCGAGCAGCACGTCGGGCTTCAGCGCTAGCGCCATGGCAATCATCACGCGTTGCCGCTGCCCGCCCGACAGCTCGTGCGGATGCTGGCCCATGCGGGCGCTGGCATCGGCGATGCGCACGGCGTCCAGCGCCTCGATCGCCATGCGGTCCGCTTCGCCTGCCCCCACCGGCCGGTGCGCCCGGATTGCCTCGGTCAGCTGCCGGCCGATCGTCAGCACCGGGTTGAGCGAGGTCATCGGCTCCTGGAAGATCATGGCGATGCGGTCGCCGCGGATTTCCCGCATCCGGCGCTCGCCGAGCCCGGCAATCTCCATGTCGCCGAGCCGTATGGAGCCGCCCGCGAGCCGCACGCCCGGCTTGGGCAATAGCCCCATCAGCGCCAGCGCCGTCATAGACTTGCCGGACCCGGATTCACCGGCCAGGCAGAGCGTCTCGCCGCGCCTGAGATCGAAGGAGAGGTCCGACACCACGGCGCGCCGGCTCCTGCCCAAACCCGCCTCGACGGTCAGGCCGCGCACCGACAGGATGGTCTCCGCCGCGGCCGGGCCGACGATGTCCGACCGCCCGGCCGCTGCCGTTGCGCTCATTCGAAGACGCAGCGCGGGAAATAGAACGACACCACCCAGTTGGGCATGTCGACGATTTCCGAGATGCGCAGGTCGCCGCAGGTCGAGACCAGCATGTAGGCATCGATCGGCGCGATGTTGTAACGCGCGGCCAGGAGTTCGATCATGTCGGCCACCGCTGCCCGCGCTCCCTCCATGAGGTCAGGCCCTACGCCCGTCGTCACCTCGTAGCCCTTGGCGTCGAGATGGCGCGTCACCGGCCCGGGCGTCGTGAAGCGCGGCGTCTTCAGCCGCGCATCCTTCACCAGATCGAGCTTGAGCACGACGTTCATCGGGCTTTCGATCGCCGTTCCGCAGACCTCGCCATCGCCCTGCGCGGCATGGGTGTCGCCGACCGAGAACAGGCCGCCCGCCACCTCGACCGGCAAATAGAGCACTGTCCCCGCCGACAGGTCGCGAATGTCGAGGTTGCCGCCGACGCGCCGTGGCGGCACCACGGAATGCTGCCCCGGCTCGGCCGGCGCGCAGCCGATCGTGCCCGCAAAGGGTTTCAGCGGCACGCAGCCATGCTTGCCGAAGGCCGCCGGCTGCAGGCTCGCCGGGTCGTAGGTCCACAGCTGTAGCGCCGGTTCCTTGAATTGGTCGGCGAGCAGACCAAAGCCGGGGATGTTGGCCGTCCAGCCGAAGCCGGACGGTTTGAACTCCTCGATCGTCACCTTCAGTGCATCCCCCGGCTCGGCGCCCTCGACGAAGATCGGCCCGGTGACAGGATTGATCTTGCCGAAATCGAGCGTCGAGACGTCGGCAAGCGTCGATCCGGCGGTCAGCTGGCCGCCGGAGGAATCGTGGCATTCGAAGAATACCGTCGAGCCGGGCGCCACCCGCTCGGCCGGCGGGTTATCCCGGTTCCAGCCGTAATGGAAGTGGCGCCCGTGGATGGTGTAGTCGCAGTTACTGCACATCCCAATCCTCACTAATCATTGACCGACACGTGATCGTAGTTGATCGGAATATGGACCGGGTCGACGAACAGATTGTCGGCTCCGACCATGCGGGGCGACTTCATAGTGAAGCGCTGCTCGTTGAAAACAGGCACCCAGGGCGCGTCCTTCATGATGTCGGCATAGATCGCGCCCCAGGCTGCGTAGCGCTCCTCGGCGTTCGCCGGATCGACCATGGCGTCCGCTTCCGCTGCGCGCTTGTCGAGTTCCTCGTTGCAGTACCACGACCAGTTCCATCCGCCCTTGACCGCGCCGGCGCAGCCGAGGATCGGGCCGTAGAAGTTCGACGGATCCGGGAAGTCCGCGATCCAGGCCATGCCGCCCGACCAGATCATCGCCGCGCCGTTCTCGGTGCCGCCCGCCTCAATAACGTTGGCCTGCGCAAGCGACTGGATCGAGGCCTTGATTCCGATCGCCGCGAGGTCCTGCTGGATTGCCTGGGCGATGCGCGGCTGCGGGTCGGTATTCATGACGAACAGCTCGGTCTCGAAGCCGTCCGGATGCCCGGCCTCGGCGAGCAGCCTCTTCGACCCGTCCGGATCGTACTTGTAGCCGACGAAATCCTTGATGTAGCCGGGCATGGAGGGTGGCAGCGGCTGGTTCGCCGGCACAGCGCGTCCGTTGATGATCTGGACGATGCGGTCCTTGTTGATCGCCATGTTGACGGCCTGGCGCATCTTGACGTCGTCGAATGGCTCCATCTTGACGTTCATGGTGATGTAGCCGGTATGCAGTTGCCCACCTTCAACGACGCGCGCCTTCTGCTCGGGATCGGCCATCACCTCGGTGAACTTGGCCGGCGGTATGCCGTCGCCGGGGATGTCGACCTCGCCCTTCTGCAGGCGCAACAGCGCCACGATCGGCTCCTGGCCAATCTCGAAGGTGATCTGGTCGAGAAACGGTATGCCCTTGTTCCAGTAGTCCGGGTTCTTCGCGAACACCAGGCGCTGGCCGGTCGTCCATTCCGCCAGGCTGAAGGCGCCGGTGCCGACCGGATGCTTGCCGAAGTCCGCGCCGAACTCGTCCACCGCCTCCTTGGGCACGATCGAGGCGAAGTTCAGGCCCATCACGTGCAGGAAGGTGGCGTCCGGCCGCGACAGCTCGATGCGCACCGTCTTGTCGTCGGGCGTGGTCACGCCGGCCAGGCTCTTCGCCGTGCCCGCCGCCATTTCGTCGTAGCCGGCGATCGCGCCGAAGAAACCGGCTCCCGGGCTCTGCGTCTCCGGGTTGGTGACCCGGTCGAGCGAATATTTGACGTCGGCGGCGGTCATGGCCCGGCCGTTGTGGAATTTCACGCCATCGCGCAGCTTGAAGGTGAACACCTTGCCGTCGGGCGAGATCTCATAGCTTTCGGCGAGGTCCGGCTTGAGGGTGGTCGTGCCGGGTTCGTAGTCCATCATGGCGTCGAACAGGCTCTTGATCATCGACCAGTTCTGCCAGTCATAGCCGATCGCCGGGTCGAGCGTGGCGACGTCGTCCTTGTAGGTAACGATGATCGCGCCACCCGGCTTGGCTTCCTGGCCGTGGGCCGGCGACAGCGACAGGCAGAGCGCGAGCGCGCCGGCCGAAACTGCGGTTCGGAGAAGTTTTTTCATTCGAGGCGTCCTCTCTGGTGGGTTTGCGGTTTCTTGTTGTCAGCGGAGTTTGATGCGCGGGTCGATGAAGGGTGCGAACAGGTCGGCGAGAAGGTTGCCGAGCACGATTGCCAACGCCGACACCAGCGTCACGCCCATGATGATCGGGATGTCGACGCGCTGGATCGCCTGCCAGGCCAATTGCCCGATACCCGGCCAGCCGAACACGCTCTCCACCACGACGATGCCGCTCATGAAGATGCCGATGTCGATCCCGATCATGGCCACGATCGGCAGGATGGCGTTGGGCAACGCATGGCGGAACAGCACGGTCGCGCGCGGCAGGCCCTTGGCGCGAGCCGTGCGGATGTAGTCCTGGCGCAGGACGTCAATCATCGACGAGCGCATCATGCGCGAATACCAGCCGGCGCCGAGTATGCCGAGCGTCAGCGCCGGCAGCACGACATGTTGCCAGGTGCCGTAGCCCGAGATCGGCAGCCATGACAGCTTGACCCCGAATACGTAGAGCAGGATCAGCCCGACCACGAACTGCGGCGCCGAGACTCCCACGAAGGAGCCCACCATCAGCGCCTGGTCGATCGCCGTGCCGCGCTTGACTGCAGCCAGCAGCCCCATCGTAAGCCCGATGACCAGTTCGCAGGCGATCCCTGCCGCCATCAGAAGCAGCGTCGCCGGCAACCGCGCCCAGATCAGTTCCGCGACTTGCGAGCGCTGCAGATAGGAGCGGCCGAGGTCGCCCTGCACCAGATTGGCGAGGTAGCGCCAGTACTGGACGACGAAGGGCTGGTCGAGGCCAAGCTGGCGGCGGATGTTCTCCACCGTCTGCGGCGTCGCCGAGCGGCCGGCGATCTGCCGCACCGGGTCGGCCGGAAGCAGGTAAAGCAGCGCGAAGGTGATGATCGAGACACCGAGCAGGATGAGCACGGCCTGGACGATGCGGCGGGTGAGATAGACGGTCATCAGTCCCTGCCCCGTTCGGTCGGGTCGAGCTCGTCGCGCAGCGCATCGCCGACCAGGTTGAACGCCAGCGCCAGCGCCAGGATGGCGATGCCGGGAAAGAACACCAGCCACGGCGCCGCCTGGAAGTAGGTCTGGTTCTCGAAGATGATGTTGCCCCAGGAGGGCGTCGGCGGCTGCACGCCGACGCCGAGATAGGACAGCGTCGCCTCGAGCAGCACCGTGGTCGAGATGCCGAGCGTGCCCCAGACGATGATCGTCGAGTGGAGGTGCGGCAGGATGTGCCTGACAAGAATACGCACCGGTCCAGCGCCCAGCGAGCGCTCCGCCGCGATGAAATCGCGTTCGGTCAGAGCGCGGGTCTCGGTATAGACGACGCGCGCGATCTGCACCCAATAAACCAGCGCGATCACCATGGCGACGATCCACAGGCTGGGCTGCAGGATGGCGGCCAGGCAGATGGCGAGCAGCAGCGCCGGGAACGCCATCATCAGGTCGGTGAAGCGCATCAGGACAGAGCCCAGCAAGCCGCCGAAATAGCCGGCGACGATGCCGACGGCAGAGCCGATCAGCAGCGCCACGCCATTGGCGGCGACGCCGATCACGAGCGACGTGCGCGCCCCGTAGAGGATGCGGGTGAGCAGGTCGCGGCCTAGCAGGTCGGTGCCGAGCCAGTACTGCGACGACGGCCCGAGTGGCGCACCCTCCAGCGACAGCCCGTCGAAGAACTGCTCGC
Organism: Pseudaminobacter sp.; assembly: GCA_035941355.1. GTDB lineage: Bacteria > Pseudomonadota > Alphaproteobacteria > Rhizobiales > Rhizobiaceae > Allomesorhizobium. The sequence goes on along the minus strand of DASZDZ010000012.1, from coordinate 116,320 downwards.
TCGGATCGTAGGGCGTGAGCCAGGGCGCGAAGACCGCACCGATCACCACGGCCGCGACGAGCACCAGCCCGAGCAGCGCCAGCGGCCGCCGCAGCAGTCGCCGCAGCGCGCCCGGCGCCGGCGGGGTCGCCACCGGCAGCGACATGTCAAGGGCGGCCGGATCGCTCATGCGCGCCTCCACCGCTGTCGTTGAGCAGCCGCGCCGCTGCCGTTTCCAGCGTCTGTCCGTCCATGGCGAGCCGGCGCAGCAGCGCGAAGGCTTCCGCCTCGGTCTGGCCGCGCTCTGTCAGGCGCAGCACGGCCTGCACCACGGTCCGCCGCTCCGCCACCTGGCCGCGCAGGCTATCGATCTCGCGGTACAGCGCTTTCCTTTCCTCGAATTTCTGCCGTGCGATCAGCAATGCGCTGTAGATGCCGGCATTGCCGACCGGCTTGACCAGATGCGCGTCGGCGCGCTGCCTGAGCGCCCACTCCACCCGCCCGGGAGCCTCGGTACCGATCAGCGCAATCAGCGGCATCGGCGCCTCGCCCGGCGCCCACGGCATCTGCTCGTCGCAGGCCATGTCGGGGTCGAAGAACACGAAATCGGCAACCGTCGCATCCGCCGGCAGGTCGGGCCATGCGGCCTCTGCCGAGAGCCCGATCGCCGCGAGCTGGCGCAGCACGGCGGCGCCGTCGGCATGGGCGCGGTGCAGAACCAGCGCCCGCGCGCCGCCAAGATGGGGGATGCTGGGGCGCCTCATGAAATCACCTTCAGCGAAGGCCGCGCCGGCGATAGCCGCGCATCGTGACGCGACAGATAGGGATCGGGCGCCAGGGTGGCGCCGCTTTTCCAGACCGGCCGGAACCGGTCGCCCTCGATACGGCCGATCAGTACCGGCATGTGCGCGTGCTGATTCTGCGGATCGATCAGGATCGGCCCCAGCGGCGTCCGGAAACTCCGGCTGCCGAGCAGCTTGGCGAGACTGGCCGGGTCATCGGTGCCCGCGTGCTCGATAAGTTCGGCCAGTACCAGCACCGAGGCATGGGCCGCCGCCTCCATCGACGAGGCCGGACCGTTGCCGCCGGGCTCGGCGAAATACGGGCCGATGACGAGGTTGCCCTCGCCGCCGCCGTCGAGTGCGGCCAGCTCCGACTCCATCAGGTCGCAGCTCAGCACCGGACAGTTCTCGGGCAGGAAAGCCGGACCCTCGCGGCCGAGCGCGGCATAGGCCTTCAGGAAGGCGTAGGAAGACTGGCCGATCAGATTATTGAGCACGAAGGAGGGCCGCGTCGCCCGGATCTCCGCGATGATGTGGGAAATGTCGGTATCGCCGAGCGGCAGATAGCGCTCTCCGAGCACGCGGCCGTTCCACTCGCCGACGATGTCGCGCGCAACGCGGTTCAGCTCCCAGCCCCAGACATAATTCGAACCGAGTAGGAACGCGTCGGCGCCATAGCGCGGTAGCACGTAGTGCAGCAGCGGCACGATGTGCTGGTTGGGGCAGGCGTGCAGGTAGACGACGTGCTCATTGGCCTCGAAACCCTCGTAGGGCGCGGCGTACCAGAGCATGCCGTCATGCCGCTCAAGCGTCGGAATGACCTCCTTTCGGCTCGACGAGGTTGTGCAGCCGATCACGTGGCGCGCGTCGCTGCTGCGCAGGATCTCCGCGCAGAGCGCGCCGTAGGACTCGGCCCGTCCCTCGGGATTGCGCTCGACCGGCGCAAAAGCGATCCGCCGCGCCGGATCGGCGTTGACGGTGGCAATGCCCTTCAAGGCGCCCTCGCGCGACGCCTGGGAGAGCAGGTCGTAGTCGCCCCCCTGGGAAAACAATATCCCAATCTCGATGCGCTTGCGCAGGTGCTCGCTCCAAATAAAAACGCCCCGCAACCGCGTGGACGCGGACAGCGAGGCGAGACTGCCATTCGGCGTGGCCGATATTCGACCATGATAAGTCAGAGACGAAAGCGGTCAAGCCTATTGTCTAGGCACGATCGGCCAAAGCCCAAAAATGTGCCTTCGGCACGGCTCGCGAGCGATAACGCGCCAATCAGGTCTCCGCCAGCGTTGGCTATTCGGAATCCCGTATGCACGGGTGAAACGCCGATCCCTCAGAATATCCTACCGCTCCGCGTCATTTGCGAGCTGGGTCGTCCTGATAGCTTGGCCGGCGCGTTGCAACAATTCGAAGGCATCGAAACGCCTCGCTTGCCAATCGACGGATGCAGCCGAGGGGCGATATAGCTCGCCCAGCTCCGACATTGCCGCCATGGCGACAACCGCGTCTTTGTAGTGCCCCGCCGCAACAGCCCCGAGCATTGCCGATCCGAGCAACACCGGCTCCTGTGACGTGGAAGCAGCGACAACGTTTCCGGTTGCATCGGCAAGCAATTGGCGGACAAGGGGGCTCTGGCCCGCACCGCCGCTGACAACGATCGTATCGATAGGCACGTTTTTCTCACGCAGGGACCGCACGATCTGACGGACTCCATAGCCAAGCCCGTAGACGCCAGCCAGATAGAGGCTGATGAGGCTGTTGAAGTCGGTCTCCATACCGAGTCCGGCAATCAGGCCGCGCGCATCCGGGTCGGCGAACGGGGCGCGATTGCCAAGGAATTCCGGGACGACATGGACCCCGCCGACGAGTTTTTCAGCAGCTGCCGCACCGCCGCGCTCTTCTACTTTCAGGGATAGCCAATGGCTGAGGCTGACGCCGTGCTCCTGCGCGGTCCTGGCGGCCTGTTCGGCGGCCGGGTGCAGCCTGACGAGATGGTCGATAGCTGCACCGGCGGCCGATTGACCGCCCTCGTTCAGCCACAGCCCTGGAACCATGGCTGAAAAATATGGTCCCCAGACGCCTTCCACGAATGTAGCTTCCGGGGTCGAAGACATGGTGCAGGCCGATGTGCCGAAAACATAGGCCATCCGGGAATGGACGCTGCCGACGCCGCCGCGCGCGCCAACCGTGCCGATGCCGCCGGCATGGGCATCGATAAGGCCCGCGGCGACTGGGGTACCTGGCGTCAGCCCGAGCTCGGCCGCCGCCGTCGTAGTCAAGCCGACGCCGAGCGGCGTTCCTGCTGGCACGACCTTCGTGCCGATGCGCTGAAACGCTTCGTCGGCAAATGCGCCCAGGCCGATTTCTCTGAAGTAGCCCTCGTCCCAGCGATTTTCATGCGCCAGATAGGTCCACTTGCACGTGACCGTGCAAACAGATCGGGCAAGACTGCCTGTTGCTCGCCAGGTCAGGAAATCCGTCAGATCGAAGAACTGCCAGGCTTTGCCAAAAGTGTCTGGCATGTGCTCGGCCAGCCAAAGCAGCTTCGGCGTTTCCATCTCCGGAGAAATCGAGCCGCCGACATAGTTCAGGACATCGTGGCCCGTCCGATTGATCCTGCGCGCCTGCGCGGTGGCGCGATGATCCATCCAGACGATAATGTTGCGCTCGTCGTTTGCCGAGCTGACGGGCAAGGGTTGTCCGTCCTGGCCGATCACGACGAGCGAACAGGTTGCGTCAAAACCTATGCCGGCAACGGATCCGGCAGCGACCCCTGATTTGGCGACGGCCTCGCGAACGCTTGCGCATACCGCCCGCCAGATATCGTTGCTTGATTGCTCCACGACGTCGCCGGCCTCGTGCCAGACAGCGATGTCATGCTTGGCTGACCCCAGCAATGTTCCCGACTGGTCGAAGACGCCGGCACGGGCGCTGCCCGTACCGACATCGATACCGAGGTAGTGTTTGGTCATGACGGTTGATCTGCCCTTATCGTGGACGGTAGCCGCGCACATATGGAGGAGCGGACGCGTTCGCCGGTTAAAGATCGTTGCTCTGCGGCAGGATCACCAGATCCCGGATCGTGACGTTCCGGGGTCGGGTCAGCATGAACAGGACGGCTTCCGCCACCTCCTCCGGCTGCATCAGATCTCCGGCCGCCAGCGCCGCATCCAGCTTGTCCTTGGGCCAGTCGCTGATAAGTGCGGTGACGACTGGGCCGGGCGCCACCGCCCCGACGCGCAGCCCATGCTTGGCGACCTGCCGCCGTACGGTGTGCACGAACGCCTGCACCGCGTGCTTGGAGGCCGTATAGATCGGCTCCCAGACAACCGGAACGAGACCAGCGATCGAACTGGTGACAATGATGTCGCCGGTCTTGCGGCCGACCATGTGTGGCAAAACCGCGTGCACCGAGCGGAATGCAGCGTTGATGTTCAGGTTCAGCATGCGATCCCAGGCGTCGGGATCGCCCTCGACCACTTCGCCGCCAATGTACGAACCGGCGTTGGCATGGAAGATGTCGAGCTTGCCTGCCTTCTCGAGGATTTGCGGCATCATGCCGGCGACGGACTTGGGATCGGTCAGGTCGATCACCAGGGGGATAGCTTGGGGGCCAAGCTCCGAACAGATAGCCTTCAAACTCTCCTCGGCGCGGTCGACGAGCACGACGCGGGCGCCTTCGATCAAGAGACTCCTGGCGCATGCGAGGCCGATCCCCGACGCGGCTCCGGTTATGGCAGCAACCTTTCCGGTTAAATCCTGGCCCATTTGCTCTCTTTTCCTTTCGATTGGTTCAGGCGCGGCCATGGGACAACCGTGAGCGGCGCGCCAGCGAGTCGACGATGACGGCGATGGCAAGCACGGCGCCGGTGATCATGTAACGAAGCGACGATGACAGATCGAGCAGCGTCAGGCCGCTGGCGATCGACTGGATGACGATAATGCCGAGCAACGCGGAATAGGCGCTGCCGCGACCGCCGAACAGGCTGGTTCCACCAATAACCGCGGCCGCTATTGCGTTGAGGTTGACGTCGCCGGTCCCGGCCTGCTGGCTGGCCGAAGCAAGGCGTGCAGCAGCTAGCACTCCGCCGGTCGCGGCCAACACCGAGCATAGGACGAAGGCGCTGGTATATATGAGCCGGACGTTGATGCCGGCGCGGCGAGCCGCCTCCCGGTTGCCGCCGACCGCGTGCATCGAGCGACCCCACTTGGTCCGGGTCAAGGCATAGTTCATCGCCGCGCACAGGCCCACGAACAAGCCGAACATCCATGGAATGCCGCGATCCTGGTTCAGATAGAAGGCGATCGCTTCAAGCACGACAGTGACCGCGACCGCGCGCAGGATGAGGCCTCCGAGCGACTGCGAGGACAGCCCTGCTTCCCGGCGACGGACGGCTGTACGGTAGCCGGTAATGAACAAAGCAATGCCCGGCAGCGCGGCCAAGACGTACGCCACGGGATCCGGCATCACCAGCATTTGGCCGAAGTTCACCAGCCATGATCCGTAAGGGAGGTTGATCGAACCGGTCGAGCCGAGGAAATAGAGCTGCAGGCCGAGCACCGCGAGCAGGCCCGCCAGCGTAGAGACGAAACTCGGCATTCCGAAGCGGTTGAACAGCAACGCGTAGAGTGAACCGATTAACGCTCCGACGGCCATTGCGGTGAGAATTGCAAAGCCTACCGGCCAGCCCTGATTGACCCAGAGCACGCCGACCAGCGCCGAGGCGAAGCCGCTGACGGAGCCCACTGAGAGATCGATCTCGCCGACCATCAATATGCAGACGATGCCAAGCGCGATGACGCCGACCGTCGAGCAATCAAACAGAAGATTGACGAGATTGTTGGGCGCCAGGAAAACCGGATTGAGGCTTTGGAAGACCGTCCAGATGATTGCCAGTCCAACGATCACGGGTAGCGAGCCGAGGTCGCCTGATCTCACCCGATCGAGGAAGGCGCGGATCGTGCCACCAATGCCCTGCGCGTGCCTGACCCGCTCGTCGCTCCGGTCCAGGAGCGGCGCGTCTGGTGCTCCCTTTTTTCCAGCGACATTCATGGTCTGGTCTCCTGCTGCCGCTGGGCCTGGCGCCGGTTGGCCCTGCGCGAAACCGAATTGTTCGCAGCGCCGGTTATCGCGTTCACCAGTTCCTGATTGGACGCGTCCGGATCGAAAACGCCGTTGTTGCGCCCAAGCCGGAGAACGACGATGCGGTCGGCAACGGCGCGGACGTCCTCCATGTTATGGCTGATCATGATCACGCCTAGCCCGCGATCGCGCACCCTTTCGATCAGGTCGAGCACTTCCGCGGTCTGCGCGACGCCGAGTGCGGCGGTCGGTTCGTCAAGCATGATCAGCTTCGGATCGAGCAGCAGGGATCGCGCGATCGCCACGGTCTGGCGCTGACCGCCGGAGAGCGAGGCAACCGGCTCGCGGACGCTCGGGATGCGGGCCGACAACTCGTTTAGAAGTTTCCAGGCGCGGATCTCCATGGAAACCTCGTCGAGCCGCAGCGGATCGAGTTCCTTGCCGAGGAAGATGTTGGCCACCACGTCCAGGTTCTCGCACAGGGCCAGGTCCTGAAACACGGTCGCAATGCCCAGGCGCAGCGCGGCGCTTGGATCTCCGAGCGTGACGGGATTGCCGCGGAACGTGACGGTTCCCGAACTCGGCTGATGCACGCCGGCAAGAATCTTGATCAGCGTGGACTTGCCGGCGCCGTTGTCTCCGACAAGCGCGACGACCTCGCCCGCGTGAACATCGAGGTCGATATCAGTCAGCGCCGAGACAGCGCCAAAATGCTTGGAGATGCCGCGCAGGCTGAGCACCACCTCACGCGCCGAAGCAGTTCCATCCGCCGTGTCTGTCATAACGGTATGTCCCGCGCTATCTGGTTATAAAATTCATGCCGACTGTCCGGCCACCTGAGCGGCGGCCGGACAACCGTATCGCCATCAGTCGATGATGCCGAGCTTCTTGCAGCCGTCGGCGTAGCGATCGACGCAAAGCTCTTCCGCCGTATTGATCTTCTTGTCGATGATCTCGGCCTTCAGGTTCTCGGCCGTGACAACCGCCGGTGTGAAGAGCTGGGATGGCGTGTCATACAAGGTCATCTCCGCCTTCGGCGTTTCTCCAGCGAGCAATTGCATGGCGACGTTCGCCGCCGCGGCCGCGACGATCTCGCTTGGCTTCGAGATCGTGTTGTACTGATCGCCGGCTATGATGAGCTGCAGCGCAGCGATTGTCGCGTCGTTGCCGGTGACCGGCGGAACCGGGTCCACGCCGGCCGCCTTGAAGGCTGCGATCGCCCCACCGGCAGTGCCGTCATTCGCTGCCACCACGCCGAGAATGTTCTTGCCGAAACGCGTAACCTGACCGCTTGCCCACTGCTGCGCCTTCGGCGGCGCCCAGTCCGGCGTGTCGAATTCCGCGAGGATCGGGTAGCCGCTATTGTCGAGGCCGGCATGAATGCCCTTCTTGATCAGGCCGGCAGCCGCATCGGTCGGCGAACCGTTGATCTGAAGTACCCCCGTACCCTCGGCGGCGGTCACGTTCATCGCCTTCAGGTGCTGAACGAGCGAATCGGCAATCGCCTTGCCGATGCCTTCATTGTTGAACGACACGTAGAAATCGGCCTTGGCGTCCGGAATCGGCCGGTCGTAGGCGATGACCTTGATGCCTTGGGCCTGCGCCTGCTTGACCAGCGAAGCGGCCGCGGTCGAGTCGACCGGGTCCAGAACGATCACCTTCGCGCCCTGCGAGATGACCGAGTTGAACTGCTGCTGCTGCCGCGACACATCGGCATCGGCATTCTGGTAAAGGACTTTGCAGTCCGGGCAGAGCTTGGCCATTTCCGCCTGGAAGCCGGGATAGTCATGTTCTTCATAACGCGTGGAAGCCTGGTCGGGCATGAGGAAGGCCACCGTGGCGTCGGTAACGGTGGTCTGGGCAAATGCCGATGCGCTGCTGAGCAGAGATAGGGCCAGCACAGCGATGCCGGCCGACTTCAAAGGAAATCTTGTCATTCCATCTTCTCCCTAGAGGTTATGATTGCAGGAAAGTCGTTGCGCTTTCTGGAAGTCCCGCTGCTGTTATCTTGCGGGCGGGGCCTGGTTATGGTGGTTTACCGGGGCGAGGGCCTGCCGAAACAAATCTCGGGACAAGCGCTCTCCATCGCGGACAGCGTCATGCCGCCCGCACCGTTCTGCCGATCGATGTTTCTCCTCCCTAACTCCTCCGTTTATGCGGCTCTCGCCGTGTTGATATTGTCGGCCAGTAGTTTGCGAAACTTGGACGGAGGCATGCCCTTCTCCGCCAGGAACTGCCGGTTGAAATTCGAAAGATTGTTGAAGCCGACTTGAAAGCAGATATCCGTGATCGATGCCGCTTCCTCGCTCATCAGGATCTGGCAGGCGAGATTGATGCGCAGTCGTTTCACATATCGCACCAGCGACATGCCGGTGTGGCGACGGAAGGCCCGCGAGAAAGCCGCAGTCGATTGGCCGGCAATGGCCGCCAGATCCGATTCGTCGAAAGGCTGCGTCAGGTTCTGGCGGACATAGGCGAGAGCCTTGTTGATGCCGGCCGACATATAACCCGGCGGATCGGGCAGATAGCTCGCGCTGGCGAGCATCCTTGTGTCTTGCGCGCGGCTCAGCGCGCCGGCAATCATCATGAAGAGCTCGATGCGGCGAACACCCTGCGCCTGCATCAACTCTTCCATCAGTGGCGCTACGTTCTTGCTGGTCTCGTTCGTGAACAGCACACCGCGTCTCGAAGCTTCGAGAACTGCGCCGAGCCCACCGAGTTCTGGCAGGACTTTCATGGCGTCGCCGATGAAACTCTCGCTGAACTGGATGATGCGGCCGCGAAGCGGGATGCTCGAGCCCTTGGGAATGTCGCTCACCCAGTTGTGCGGAAGGTTGGGGCCGGTCACAACCAGATTGCCCGGCTCAAACTCGCCTATGAAGTCACCGACGAAGTAACGGCCACTGGTGGCGACAACCTGATGGATTTCATATTCCGGGTGAAAGTGCCAGCGCACGGTGCGGAAGGGATAACCGTGAGACCAGGCCGTGAAGGATTCGCCACGCCGTATCTGAACGACTTCCAGGTCCGGTTCCAATACCGTTTCCTCCGGGCCGCCTTGCGTTGATTGCCGCAACCGGCCTGCGCTTCCCAATCGGCCGGATGCTTCCGGCTCTCAATGTGGAGGCAATGCTAGCCAAGCGACAAATCAAGCGCCACCACGAAACAGGCAAGCTGATGATACTTTTTTGACCTCGCTGGGGGTATAAATTGCCGTCAGGCGAAAGCCAATATGCCTCGCGGTCCATGCGGTCACAGCCCGGAAAGGTCGATCTCGGTGATGTGCCAGCGTCCCAGGTTGGCCGAGTAGAGCTTGTTTCCCTTGAGCGCTACATTGGTCGGGTGGGCGATCGTCGTCGCGTGCGGATCCTCGATCAGCACTTCGAGCCTCCCGCCGGGCTTCATCCGATAGATGCGGCTCGGCTCATAGCAGGAAATGTATAGCGTTCCGTCCGGCGCGACCGCCACACCGTCCGGCACGTTGTGCACGTCGCGCGCGATCACCTGCGGCGCCCCGGCCGATCCATCGGCCTCGATGGGCACAAAACTCACTTGCGCTGCATCGCTTTCGACGACGTAGAGCCCGCTGCCGTCCAGCGCCATCGCCATGCCGTTGGCGAAGTTCATCGGCGCCCGGCTCCAGACGCCCCCCTCCCCGGCCTGGAGGTTGAAGCGGAAGATGCCCGGGCCGTTGTTGTTGTTGCCACGGCTGTCCGACACGTAGAGCACGCTACGCGCCTCATCGACCACCGGATAATTCGGAACCAGGATGCAGGACGAGGCGAAGCGCTCGACCTGGCCGGTCCCGGCGTCATAGCGGAAGATTGCCGCGTGCTTGAGGTCGCAGATGAAGCAGTTGCCCTTGGAATCGAACGCGATCCCCAGCGCAAAGCCGCCTGTGCCGCCCATACGCTCGACGCCGGAGCCGTCCGGCGCGATGCGCAGCAATTCGCCCAGTTCATTGCCGCACCAGATCGAGCCGTCGGCGTGGATCGCGACACCCTCCGGATGCGCGACCCGCGGATCGGTGAATATGCCGTCGAAGAAGACACGCGCGGCGCTCATATCCAGCAAGGCGGTCATTGCAAGGTCTCCCAGCGGTCGAGCGGCGTTTAACAGTGTTTGTCGTCAGAGCGCTTCGGCTTCGATGCGGTAGCGCGTGGTGAAAATTTCGCCGGCGGCGAAGGCGCGCGCGGTCGGCGTGCCCGATCTGGCCACCGGATTGTCGGCGAGCGCGGTTGCCGGCCCCAAACCGAATGGCGAGCAGATCGGCTCCATGCCGAGCGCCAGATGCCGGCCGTTCCACGGCGCCATCCTGCGCCCGCGGTTGGATATCCAGAGCAGCAGGCTCGGAAAATGCTCCTTCTGCCAGGAGAGCCTGACGCGGTAGCCTTCGGCCTGGTTGGCCAGCGCCACCGATCCGTCAATGCCGTTGAGTTGCAGCAGTTCTTCGATAGCCGCCGCAAACGGCAGCCGGCTGGCGTCGATAGTAGCGCCATAGAGGCCGGGAACGGCCGCCAGGCTGGCAAAGACCTGGTCGACGGCAAAGAGCGCTGCGTTGGGCTCGACAGTGCCCGGATAGGTGCGGCCATGATCGAACCGCGCCGGCTCGATCATGGCCTGCCTTGGCTCTGGCGGCAGCTTGAACGTTGGATGCAGCCCGATCGGCAGGCGGCAGGCTTCGCGAATTTCGATCCTCAGTTCCAAGTCGACCGCCGGCCCCTCGGGGTCCGGCGTGATGGTGCGTTCGAGCCGCCTCACCGGACTGGTTTGCGGATATTCGATCGACAGGCGAAGGTTGCCGCTGTCGCTTTCTTCCCAGCGCCAGCAATGGTTGGAGCTGTGGCCATGCACCTCTTCGTCGGGGGTCGCGGGGTGCATCAGTGCTGCCCATTCGGCGGGCGACCCATCGCCCGATACCGAATAGCCGAACGGCACGCAGGGCCATTCGCCACGCAGCCGCCGCAGGATGCCGGGAAGCTCATCGGTTCCCGCCTCTTCGGCCCACGGTGCGACGTGCATCGGGCTTACCTGCCGGCCGTTCGGCAAAAGCAGGGTGAGCGGCGCCAGCATCGCGCCGAGCCGCTGCACGACCAGTGCGCCATGCTTCCAGCCGAGGCCGCGATAGGCGTCGTCCGGCCGGCTCATCCAGCCCCTCCGCCGAAGCGGCGCGCTGCGCTCTTGGCGATGATTTCGCCCTGCATCTGCCGGTTCATGGCATTGAGCTGGTCGCCCCACTGGAAGGTGACGATCGCCACCCGCCCCGACCGTTCTACGGTGAAGGTCGACCCGGCCATGGCTCAGGCCTCGACGACGGTCATGTCGCCGTCCTTTTCCAGCGCCGCTATGGCGTCGGCCGAAAGCCCGAACTCGGCCAGGATCTCGCGGCCGTGCTGGCCGACCAGCGGCGCCGGCCGGTCGATGGTGGCCGGCGTCTCGCTCATCTTCACCGCCGGTGCAACGACCCGCACCGTCCCGGCGCGGAGGTGCTCATAGGTGGTGATCATGCCCATGTGCTTCACCTGCGGGTCTTCCGAAGCCTGACGGATGTCGTTGACCGCCGCGCACCAGATGTCCACTGCCAGCAGCCTGGCCAGCAGTTCGTCCCGGCCGAACTTGCGCGTCTCGGCATTGACCTTCTCCCAGACCTCGTCGCGCATGGCAAACAGCGTTTCGAGATCGTCGTAGATCGCCAGTTGCGGCGCTTCGAGGATCTCGTAGAGGGTCTTGAACGGGCTCATCGCGATCGAGATGTAGCCGCCATCCCTGGTCTCGTATATGCCGAACGGCGCCTGCATGCCGGGATGCCCGATGCCGGAATTCGGCCGGACGAAATCTTCGCCGAGGTTGAGGACGCCGACATATTCCTGCGCGAGATGGGCCAGCATGCCGGCCAAAAGGTTGACCTCGATCTTTTGCCCCTTGCCGGTCTTTTCGCGGTAGTAGAGCGCCGAGAGGATGCCGTACACCATATTCATCGCACCGATCTGATCGGCCAGCCCGGCGCCCGCCGGCACCGGCGCCGCGTCGCCACGTCCGGTATTGGCGATCAGCCCCGCAAGACCTTGGATCAGCATGTCCTGCCCCGGCCGGTCGAGATAGGGCCCCTCCTCGCCGTAGCCCGAGCCCGAGCAGTAGATGATGGCCGGGTTGACCGCCTTGAAGTCGTCATAGCCGTAGCCGAGCTTGGCGAGCACGCCGGGGCGGAAGTTCTGGACCACCACATCGGCCTTCTTCGCCATATCCATGATGATCCCGTGCACCTTGCGGCTCTTGAGATTGAGCGCGATCGAACGCTTGTTGCGGTTCCAGGCGAGGAAGTTCGGGCTTTCCGAGCCACCGACCCATTTGGCGAAAAAGGTCATCGAGCGAAACATGTCGCCCGATCCGGCGCGTTCGATCTTGATGACGTTGGCGCCCATGTCGGCCAGAAGCTGCGTCGCGAACGGCCCCTGCAGCAGATGGCCGAAATCCAGGATGGTGACCCCTTCGAGAGCCTTGTTCATTGTTGTTTGCTCCGTTGACTGCTTGACCGCGTCCTAGACGAGGTCGGGTACGAAACGCGGCGTGACGCAGAGCCCGCCGTCGACGCGGAGGTCCACGCCGGTTGTGAAGCTGGCCGCGTCGCTCGCGAGATAGACCGCCGCCTCGGCGACCTCCTCGGGATTGCCGATGCGGCCGATGGGATGCATCTTCACCCAGGCGCGGGCGACGTTCTCGCCGAGTTCGGCAATCACCTTCTCATTCATCGGCGTATTGATGGTTCCCGGCGAGATCGAGTTGACGCGCACGTTGTGCGGCCCGAACTCGACCGCCATCTGCCGCGTCATGGCCATCACCGCGCCCTTGGCCCCGGCATAGGCCGTCCAGCCGTCGAGCCCGATATGGCCTTGCGCCGACGCCATGTTGATGATCGCGCCGCCCCGCTGCCGGATCATGTGCGGCAGGGCATATTTGCAGCCTCGGAAGACGCTGGTGAGATTGACCGCGATCAGCCGGTGCCACTGTTCGTCGGTCATTTCGTGGACCGGCATGCCGCCTATGGCGATCGCGGCGTTATTGACCAGAATGTCGAGCCGCTCGGCCTGGTCCACCGCCGCGGCGATCAGACCGGCGATATCCTTGTCCTCGGCGACGTCGCAATGAACGTAGTCCGCCTTCAGCCCGGCCCGGCGCAGCGTGTCCACGAAGGCGCCGCCCTTCGCATCATCGATGTCGGAGACAAAGACATGAGCGCCTTCGCGCGCCATGGCATCGCTGATCGCATGGCCGATCCCGTCGGCGCCGCCGGTAATGATTGCGATCTTGTTTTCCAGGCGTCCCATCATTGCACCCTTCATGTCAGCGCCGGCGCTTCATTTCATCGAAGGCGACCGCCGCAATGATGATGATGCCGGTGACCACCAGTTGCCATTCGGTCGCCAGGTTGAGCATACCCAGGCCATTGGCCAGAAAGGACAGGATGAGCACGCCGAGCGCCACGCCGAAAAGGCTGCCGACGCCGCCCGAAAGGCTGACCCCGCCCAGCACCACTGCCGCCACCACCTGGAATTCGAAGCCGAGGCCGGCCACATGCACGGCCGAACCGAGCCGCGAGGACAGCAGTATTCCCGCTACTGCGGCAAGGAGCGCGCTGATGATAAAGCAGATGAACTTGACCCAACGGACGTCGTAGCCGGCAAGCCGCGCCACTTCCTGGTTGCCGCCCACGGCATAGATCTGCCGCCCGAATGGCCGGTGCCGCATCACGTATACGAAGGCTGCGAGAAGCACGATGGCCATCACTGCGGGATAGGGGACGACGCCGAAAAGCCGGCCATTGCCGATCTGATAGAAGCTTTCGAGCATCAGATCGTCCGGAATGGCCTTCTGGCCGGTGTAGAGATAGACGCCGCCGCGGATGACGAAGAGGCTGCCCAGTGTCACGATCAGCGAGTTGATGCCGACATAGGCTGCGAGATAGCCGTTGACCGCGCCGACGATGAGCGCGAGCAGCAGCGCCGCTGCGATCCCCAACTCGAGTGAACCGGTCGAATTCATGACCACCACCAACGGGATTGCCACCGCGCCGGTGAGCGAGCCGATCGAGACATCGATCTCGCCGGAGATGACAACTATTGCCAGACCGATCCCGGCAATCATGGCAAGCGAGGCCTGCCCCAGGACATTGGTGACGTTGCGCATGGTAAGGAAGTTGTCCGACGCCAGTGAAAAGAAGGCGACGAGCAGTACAAAGCAGATGAGCAGCGCCACTTCGTTGCGGCGCGACAACGCCACTGCGAATTCCGAGACGCTGCGCGGTCCGGCAGCCGCCGACAGGCTAGGCGATTGCGGCATTTAGGATCTTCTCCTGGGTGGCTTCATCGCGCGCCATGGTGGCGGTGATCCGCCCGTTGGCCATCACCGCGATGCGGTCGCTGAGGCCCAGCAGTTCGGGCATTTCGGAGGTCATCATGATGACCGCCAGCCCTTCGCCGGCCAGCCGGTCGATCAGCGCGAAGATTTCGGATTTGGCGCCGACGTCGATGCCGCGGGTTGGCTCGTCGACGACGATGACCTTGAGCCCGCGCATCAGCCAGCGGGCCAGCAGAACCTTCTGCTGGTTGCCGCCCGAAAGGTATTTGATCTGCTGGTCGAGATTCGGGGTCTTGATGCGGAACCGGTCGATGAATGCCTGCACGGCGCTCCGCTCTCTGGTTTCGTCGACAAAGCCGCCGCGGGCAAAGCTTTCCAGCGAGGCAAGGCTGGTGTTCTGCAGAACCGGCAAGTCGAGCATCAGCCCTTCGGTCTTGCGATCTTCCGTCAAAAGACCGATCCCGAGCGACACGCCCGTCCTTGTGTCATGCGGATGCAGGGCCTTGCTGTCGATCGTGATGCGGCCGGTGCGAATCGGATCGAAGCCGACGATCGCCTTGGCAAGTTCGGTGCGTCCCGCCCCCATCAGCCCGAAGAAGCCGAGCACTTCGCCGGCCCGGGCTTCGAACGAAATGTCCTTGAGCTTGGCGTCTGTCGAAAGATCCTCCACCGACACGACTACCTGGTCGCGGGCGGCGCCGCGCGAACGCGGAAAGAGATTTTCGATCCGCCGCCCGATCATGTCCTGGACCAGGCTGTCGTTGGTGTGCTCGCCGATCGGCTTCGTCGAGATGTGCCGCCCGTCGCGCAGCACGGTGACGGTATCGGCGATCTCGAACACCTCGTCGAGCTTATGGGTGACGTAGACGACGGCAATGCCGAGGCTGGTCAGCCGCCGGATCACGCCGAACAGCAGCGCCACTTCGTTGGGGGTGAGCGAAGAGGTCGGCTCGTCCATGACAACGATCCGCGCCTCATGGGCAAGCGCGCGTGCAATCTCCACCATCTGCTGCTGGCTGAGCGGCAGACTGCCGACCTTGGCTGCGGGGTCGACATTGAAGCCGACGCGCGCGAACAGGGCGGCAGCTTCCTTGCGTATCGTGTTCCAGCGGATGGAGCCGGCCTTGTTGACCGGATACTCCTCGAGAAAGATGTTCTCGGCCACGGTGAATTCGGAGATCAGGGCGATCTCCTGGAACACCACCTTGATGCCTTCCCTGAGGGCGTCCCGCGGCGTGCGCAGTTGAGCCTCGACGCCGCTGATCCGGATCGTGCCGGCATCCTTCTGATAGACGCCCGCCAGGATCTTGATCAATGTCGACTTGCCGGCGCCGTTCTCGCCCATCAGGGCGTGGACCTTGCCGGGCTCGAGGCGAAGGTCGACGTTTTCCAGGGCAAGCACGCCGGGAAAGCGTTTGCCTATTCCGGCCATTTCCAGCGCCGCGACGCCGGGCGTGGTGTGGGCCGGCTTTTCGATGGCGAGGTCAGCGTGCATCGGACGTCCTCCGCACCAGATCGAGATAGGTCGCAACGACGATGACAATGCCCGGAACGATCATCTGCAAATTCTGGTCCCAGCGCAGGATGATGATGCCGTTGTCAATCACCTTCAGCACCAGGACGCCCAGCAGCGTGCCGATCAGCGTGCCGCGGCCGCCCGTCAGGCTTGTGCCTCCCAGGATAACCGCCGCGACCACGGTCAATTCGAACCCGCGGCCGGCCGTCGGCTGGCCCGTGTTCATCAGCGACGACAGGATGAGCCCGGCAAGACCGGTCAGGAGGCCGGTGACGACGAAGACCAGAAGCTTCAGCCGCTCCGGGCGCAGACCGGAAAGCCGCGCCGCTTTTTCGTTGGCGCCGACGGCGTATATGTAACGGCCAAGGGTCGTATGGCGCAGCACCACATAGGCGAGAATAATTACCCCAGCGGCGATGATCACGGGGATCGGGATCGGCCCGATATAGCCGGTGCTGATCTCGGTGAACCCGCGCTGCTGGTGCCGGTTCTGCACCGCTTCGCGTGTGTAGAGGAAGACGCCGCCCTGCAGGATCATCATGGTCGCGATCGTGGCGATCAGCGAATTGACCTTCAGCCGGGTGACCACGATGCCGTTGAAGAGGCCGACGGCCCCGCCGAAAAGGATGCCCGCCAGCGCCCCCATGGCGACGCTCCCGGTCTGGTTGGTGACGTCCATCGCCACGCAACCGGAAAAAGCCAGCGAGGCGCCAACCGAGAGGTCGACCTCGGCGGCGATCAGCAGCATGGTCATGCCCGCGGCGACGATCAGCACCAGCGAGCACTGCCGCAGGATGGCAATGACGTTTTCGACGGAATAGAATTGCGGCGCACCGATCGAGATGGCCAGGCACAAAAGCACCAGCAGGCCGATCAGGACGATCTGGCTGTTGCCGGCGAGCCTGCCGACTACCGGATCCGCTTTTGCGGGTTGGATGAGATCGCTCATGGGTGGCTACGCCGGCGGTAAACGGAGGTGAAGCGGGACCGCCTAAGGCGATCCCGCGGGAGGCGAAGCGAAGCGGCTACAGGTCCGCCGCGGTCTTCATGCACTTATCAGCGGGCTTCAGCGCGTTGACTGCTTCCCAGTTGATCGTGCGCGTGGTTCCTTCCACCGAGTAGAATTTTTTCCACGCGTCGCCCACCATTGGGGTGGTCGGCGAGACGATGTGTTCGGGCACCTCTTCCTTGTTGTACAGTTTGACGGCGGCGTCGATCGTGGTGAACCCCACCTTCTCGGGGAACATGGCGGCTTCGATCTTGTAGGACGGCTCGGTGCTCATCATGTTGATGAAGCCAAGGCCTTCGCCGCCGGTGCCGACAACGAGCAGATCGTCCTGCGGACGTCCGGAAGCTTTCCAGGCCTGCAGCCCGCCTTGCGACGAAGAGTCGTTGATGCCGTAGATGATGTTGACGTCGCTGTTCTGGGCGAGCGCGGCCGCCGAGACTTCGAGCGCGCGGTCCGGGTTGCCGCCGCCGTCGAGGTCGTGGACCATGGCGGCATCCGGAATCTCGGTCTTCAGGCCGTCCATGAAGCCCTGCGAGCGCAGCACCGTGGCCGAAAGCAGCGGCAGGCCGACATTCATCACCTTGGCGACGCCGTCCAGATGCTCCTTGGCGTATTTGCCGGCTTCGACGCCCGCATGATAGCCGGTGTCGTAGTCGCAGATGGCGACCATGGTGGTCATGCCCTTGACCGGATTGCCTTCGAGCACGAGCGGCAGGCCTTCCTCCTTGGCGCGGCGAACCAGCGGCACCACGCCTTCCTCATTCACCGGCGTGATGATCAGGACATCGACGCCCTGGGACATGAAGTCTTCCGCCGCCGAAACTTCCTTGGCGACGTCCAGGTTGGCGTCGCGGACCTCGAACTCGATGCCGAGCTGCTTGGCGCGATCCTGCATGCCCTTGATGACGTTCTGGTACCACTCATGCGTGGCGTAATTGGTGACATAGCCGATCTTCTTGGGCATATCGGCGGCCATGGCATGCGCCGACATGACCGCGAGCATGGCGGATGTGGCGAGCAATTTGATTGACGACTTGATCACGGTTTCCTCCCGGTGGGTCTTTGTTTTCGCGGCGCGGGACCGAAGGAACTGCTTTGCTTCCTGGTCGAAACCCTCGGCCGCATCACCGGCCATTGACCGGATTTGGCTATTAATATATTAGTACACAGAAGTTGTCTAGAGCGCCCTTTCATAGAAGCTGAGATGTTCGCCACCACTCCACCACCTGCTATGAAGCCGCGCTCTACCGCGCAGAACGTCTTTGAGCTGCTGCGGCGCGACATTGTGTTCGGCGTGCTGCGGCCGCTGGAGCCGATCCGCGAAAACGAACTCGCCGAACGGCTGGGCGTGTCTCGAACGCCGGTGCGGGAGGCGCTGTTGCGCCTGGCCAATCTGGGGCTTGTCGAAATCTTCCCGCAGAGCGGGACGCGCGTTTCCCCGATCCGGCTGGAAAAGGTGCGCGCCGCGCAATTCATCCGCGAAGCCGTCGAAGTCGAGGTGGTCCGCCGTGCCTGCCGGACCGGCACCGATGCGCACTTCGCCGAGATGCAAAACCTCATCGAAGACCAGGTCGTCGCCGCTGGCCGCAACGATCTGCGCCGGCTGTTCGAACTCGACGAAGAGTTTCATCGCGCAATCCACAAAGCCGCGGACCTGCTTTCCGTGGCCGATGAACTTGACGACCTGAAGGTGCATCTGAACCGCCTGCGCTATGTTTCGGTCCACCGGCCGCGCAGCGCCGACAGCATCATCGCCGAGCACCGCTCGATCCTCGAGGCGCTGCGCGGACGCGACGGCGAGCAGGCCGCGGCCGCGATGACGACGCATTTGCGCGCCGTGCTTCCGGTGCTCGACCAGGTAGCCGGTGGCGCCGATGGATCGGTCAGCTAGCCGCACCGCGTTTGTCCATCTCTCATGCAGCCGCCACCACGCGCGCCGTGCCTTGCCGGTCCCGCTCCAGGATTTCGTCGAGCAGCGCGCCACGGTCGCGGGCGCCGACGAATTCGAGACGTCTGATGCCGAGAGGGTCGATGTCCTCACGCAGCACTTTGAGTTCTTGGGCGGTGGGCAGGTCCATCGGCTTGCAGTCGTCGGCGAAGATCACCTTGAAGCCGGTCTCGGCAAGTATCGTGTCGCGGCTCACGTCGGGCATGGTCTCGACCACCACCAACTGGCCATACGCCTCGTCGAAGCGGAAAGCGCACAGGTTGGTGACGAGCCAGACGTGCCCCGGCTGGTAGCCGGCGCGCCTGCGGTCGTCCGCCGAGATGATGCCGCGGGCCGAACTCACAGTCTCGACGCTCTCGACAAGTGCGGCCCGGCCATGGCGAGGCGCATAGACCACGTAGTTCCGGTGCATGTTGGCGACATCCGACATCCCGCCCTGCCCCGGCAGCCGCAGCCTGCCGCCCGACGGCTTGGTGAGTTCGAGATTGTTGGTCCGCCCACGCGCATCGACCTGCGCCGCCCCGATGATCTCGTGCGTCACGATGCCGGGCTGGTAGTAGGTCGAATAGGTGTCATCGCCGCCGCAATGCGCGACCGCGGTTTGCGCATCCATGGTTTCGAGAAGACTGAGCGTCATCGTGCCGGGAGCGATGTCGACGTGTCCGCAACTGAACGTGCTGATGAAGAGATCCGGCGCATGGGTCGCCTTGGCCAGCCGGTACGCGACATTGCCGAGCGGAGACACTGCGCCCGCGCTCGCGAAGGACTCGTTGTCCAGCATCCGCGCGATCCGCACCACCATCAGTTCGTCGATGCTCGCAGGCGCATCTCTGTCTACCGCGTCGCTGCGGAAGGCCTTGGCCGTGATCGCCTGGGCCGGAACTTTCGCGGCGCGGCGCAGTAAGTCCGACGGCGCCTCCCGAGGACGCTCCAGCGCCTCGACTACGCTGCCATGCCGGCCGTCGAGCACTTCCCTGATCCGGCCGTAATCGGTCGCATAGAACGGCAGGCAGGATGCGGGATAAGCGCCGCCCGGCGCTTCGGCGATTGCCGTGACGAGATTGCGCGTGAGGATCGTCTGCCGGCCGCCTTGCGCCAAGGTTCCGGCCGGCACGATCTCCTCGACCGTCACCAGCACCTGCCGCGCCGCGCCGGCCATCGCCAGGTCCAGCGCCCGCGCGCCGTGGATCTCGACATTGCCGGCGCTGTCGGCCCGCGGCGCATGCAGGAGCAGGGTATCGATGGTCTGAGCCTCGACGAGCCCAATCACCCGCCCGGTACGCTCGTCGCGATGGAACCGCACCGCCGGGCACCGCTCGAGCATGGTCGAGCCCTCCGGAAGCTGCACCGGCATGAACGGCAGGTTCTGCTGCGCCGCCCGCAACCCCTGGATCATGCTGAGCGCCGGCCAGTCGTTGACCGGGATGTTGCGAGCCTCCGCCACTTCGCGGAACTTCGGAGCCAGCCCGAATATGTCGAGGCTGGAAAAGCAGATATCGATGCTGGCGACCGCCCCGGCTTCGAGCAGCAGTTCGAGCGGCAGCCCGCCGGCCCAGGCGAAGTAGTTGAGCTTATCGACGCCGCGTCTGGCAATCTCGCGCAGCAGCGCGACCGGCAGCCGAGCGAAATGGTGACCGCCCACCGACAGCCGCGTGCCCGGCGCGACCCGGCCTGCCAGGGCGTCGAGCGTTTCGATCGTGGGACGGTTGGATTTTACGAGAGACATGATTCAAGCCTTCTTGCGGCCGGTGGGTTCTGGATTGAGCACGAGGTTGCGCGCGCCGAGCTCGCTCGAAATCGCGCGGCTGGCTTCGATGGCGAGGTCGCGCACCCGTTCGAGCGACACGGTCGCCGCACGCTGCGGCATGTAGGGTACCGTCAGTGCTGCGACGACATGGCCCAGATAGTCGAAGATCGGCACCGAGATATTGGTCACCCCGGCAACCGCCAGCGACGTCTTGACCTCGCAGCCCGCCTTCGAGATCGCTTCCGCGCGCGCCGCAACCTGTGCGATTTCACTCTCGGCGTGCTCGCCCCGACGCAGCCACTCATCCAGTTGCTCGCGCACCCGCGGCGAGGAGTAGGCATAGATGACGACGCCCGAACTCGTCTCCTCGAAGGGAAACTTTGCGCCCAGCATCACCGAATAGCGCATCGGCAGGGGTGACTCGATCTGTAGCACGATCAGCGCCTCATGGCCGCTCAGCACCGCCAGGTGGCAGGATTGCAGCGCGGCCGGCGCCAGTCCCTGCATGATCGGTAGCGCGGAATCCGTGAGTTGGCGAACCGAGGGCGTCTGGTGCGCCAGCTCGAACAGCTTGAGCGAGATGCGGTACCTGTCGGAGTTGGCGCGCCGATAGAGATAACCCCGCGCCTCCAGCACCAAAATTACCCGGTAGAGTTCATGCACGCTCCGCCTCAGCGCACCGGCGAGTTCGGTCAGAGTCATGCCTTCGGGTTGGCCGGCCATGAATTCGATGATGTCGAGGGCTTTCTCGGCTGCCGGCACGGAATAGCTCCGCCTAACAGCGCCACCGGCTTCCAGGGTTTCCATTTCGCTCTCGGTTTCCTGCGCCATCGTCAGATCGCCGCGATCGCCGTTTTGGGGCGGATTTGCTCATAGCGATCGTTAAGCCAATCGGTGAACGGTCGCAGAGGCGCGTCTTCGAACACGACCGCCGCGAGCCGCAGGGTCGCGTCGTGAAAGAACGGCACGAAACCCGGATGAGTGGGGCGAAGATACGCCTGGTCCAGCACCGGCAGCGTGCTGCGGAAGAACCCGTTGGAGACCCGGTTGCATTCGTCCGATCGCCAGGCGGTGCGGCTCCCCGGCTGACCGCCGGCGCTCACATATTCGGTCGACTGGTAACCGGGAGAGCACAGATACATCGCATAGTCGAACGCCGCTTTCGGATTCGCCGATCGGGCGCTGACCCCGATCCCGGCGCCGCCGAGGATGGTGCTAGCAGGCAGCTCCTTGGCAATCGCCGGCGCCGCCCCGAAGGTGATGCAGCGCGGCGCGTCGGCCATCGAATAGTTCACGTAATTGAAGAGGTAAGGCACGTAGGCGACGTCGTCATTGGTCGCCATATGGTCGAGGCAGCGAATCGGGTTCCAGTCCCTGGACTTCGGGTGCGCCGCCTTGGACAGGGCCTTGAGATAGCCCACCACTATCCCGGCGTCGGCAAACGCCAGGAACTCTCCGTGGCCATAGCCGGGCTTGAGCCCGATACTCGCGGCTACAGAAAGCATGGTGCACATGAGGTCCGTCGGCACCGACGGCCAGCCGATCGACAATCCGTGGGCCGAGGCGCGTCCGGACAGCGCCAGCACCTCGTCAAGCGTTCTCGGCGCCGCCAGATCATGCCTTTCCAGGAGGTCGGCGCGCCAGGCCGCCGTCTGCGCCGCGGTGTCGATCGGCAGCGCCCAGATGCCGCCATAATAGGAATAGGATTGCCACGAGGCGCCGACCGCATCTTCGTCGAAGATGCGCTGGTCGTCCGCATTGAGGAACCGGCCGAGGTCGAGCAGCCAATGCTTGCTGCACGCATCCCCCACGAAGGGATGGTCGAAGATCACTAGGTCGTATCTGTCGGCGAAGGTGGAAAGATCCCCTTCCCCGAAGCTGTAGAGGTCGCGGCGATCCCAGCGGACTGCCTGACCGGTGAGCGTGCGATAAGGTTCGACACTCGCCTCCAGCGGACCCCAGCAACGTTTGTGGTCCCAGGCAATCCCTGTGATCAAGTCTCGTCCTCCCTGCATCGCACCGCGACTATGCGTCAGCATTTTTGCTTGTGCAAATAGTTTTTATAAGCGAAAAGTTGTGTTGAGCGATGACAGATCGCCGTACGCTCATTGGGAGGATGGAATGAAGCGAGTATTGGTCACCGGAGCCGCCAAGGGAATCGGGCGTGCCGTCGCCGAACAGTTCGCCGGCGAAGGGGCCGCGCTGGTGCTTCTTGACGTGGACGCGGCCGGGCTCGAAATCGCGGCTGCAGCACTTCGACGCGCCGGCGCAAGGGCTGAGGCGGTGGTGGGGTCGGTGGCTTCAACCGCCGATTGTCAGGCGGTGGCCGATCGCGCTCGCAGCGTCTTCGGCGGACTTGACGTGCTCTCGCACAATGCCGGCATCCAGCGCTACGGCACGGTCGAAACCACCAGCGACGAGCTTTGGGCCGAAGTGATCGGGGTCAATCTCACCGGCGCTTTCCGGATCTCGAAGGCGGTCATGCCGATGTTGTGTGAAAGCAAGGGCAGCATCGTCCATATGGGTTCGGTCCAGGGCTTGGCCAGCCAGACGGGGGTCGTCGCCTATTCGGTGGCCAAGCACGGGCTTGTCGGGCTCGTCCACGCCATGGCGGTCGACGGCGCTCCGCATGGAGTTCGCGTCAACGGTGTCGCTCCCGGATCGGTGGATACCCCGATGCTGCGCGACGCGGTCGCACAGGCCGATGATCCGGCCGCCCTCTGGCAGACCATCAACGACATGCACCCGCTTGGCCGCAGCGCCCGGCCAGAGGAGGTGGCGGAACTGGTCAGCTTCCTCGCATCGGAAAAAGCCTCCTTCATCACCGGCGAAATCATCCGCATCGATGGCGGCATGCTCGCCCGCATCGGCGGCTCCCCCAAGAAGGAATGAGTTTGGGGCATGATCATGCCCGGACTTGGCGCGGGTGGCCCATCCGGACCTGATCCGGTTCGTGCAAACCGTCGTCCGCTTTGTTGAAACGCGACACGCCGATTGAATGCTCAGGCCGGCGGCAGAATGCGGAAGTCGGCTCCTTCGGGCAGAAGCTGTCCGCCATCGACCACGATCGTCGTGCCCGTGATGTAGCTTGCCTCGTCCGAGGCGAGGAAAAGGAAAGCGTTTGCAACATCGCGCGGACTGCCCAGACGCCCCAGCGGGATCGCGTTTTCCATGTTCTGTATGAAGGCCGCGCCGCGATGCTCCTGGATGGCCTCGGTAAGAATATTGCCCGGCTCGACGCCGTTCACCGTGATCCCGTAGCCGGAGAACTCCAGCGCGGCAGCACGGATGAATCCGTTGATGCCGGCCTTCGTTGCCGAGTAGTGGCCGTGTCCCGGGCTGGTCACGTGCGGTCCTGTTATGGACGAGGTGAAGAGCATGCGCCCCGAACCCTGGGCTTTCATCGGAACGAGTGCGGTCCGCGCGGCGTTGAAGGAGCCGCGCAGGTTTACGGCCATGACGCGGTCCCAATCCTCCGAACTTGTGTTCTCGATCAGCTGCCAGGGGTAGACGCCGGCGTTCTGGACGACGATGTCGAGCCTGCCGAAGGTCGCGAGCGCCAGGGCGACGGCTGCTTCCGCGTCGCCCATTTTCGAAATATCGGTGCGGATGAAAGGCACGCCCAGTTCATCGGCAGTCGCTTGACCGATTGTGGTTTCGCTGTCGGCGAGCACAAGGTTGGCGCCCTCCTCCTTGAACCGCAGCGCAATGCCTTTGCCGATGCCGCGAGCAGCACCCACGACCAGGGCCACCTTGCCATCCAATCGATCGGTCATGCGAGCCTCTGGCGTAATGTCTGCTTGAACGTGTCGAGAAGCACTGCCGCAAGTACCAGCAACCCGTGGATGACTTGGGTGAAATTGGAAGGCAGGCCCATTAGATTGATTGCCGTATTGATCGACGAGAGCAGCAGAACGCCTGCATAGACGCCCGGCAGTGACCCTACGCCGCCCTTGAGGCTGACACCGCCGATCACCACGGCTGCGAAGGCGTTGAACAGCAGTCCGACGCCGAGATTGGCCGTTGCGCCAGAGGTACGGATGGCAAGCAGCCAGCCTGCGAGGCCGGCAATGGCGCCGGCCAGCACGAAAGCGATGATCAAGTTGCGCTTGACGCGGATGCCGGCGCGAAACGTCGCCGTTTCGTTGCCGCCGATCATGATCAGGTGGCGGCCGAACGGCGTCTTGGCCATGACCAGCGAGAAGCCGACGAAGCAGAGGATCGCAATCCACGCCGTGAGCGGAAGGCCGAGGACCCGCTGGATGCCGAACCAGCGGATCGCCGGCGCGAGGTCCTGCGCGGAACGTCCGCCCGAAACCGCAACCACCAGCCCACGCACCCAGATGTAGGATGCCAGCGTGATGATGAAGGCGCTCATGTTCAGCTTGACGACAAGCACGCCGTTCAGCGCTCCGACCAGCCCGCCAACGGCGAGCGCTATCAGCAGAGAGACCGGCACCATCAGCCATTCCGGACTCAGCGTGATGCCCATACCGATGCCGGCCGAGCAAAACAGGATGCCGACCGCCATCGCGCCAAGTGCTGCGACGGATTCGACGGAGAGATCCATGTGTCCGGAGATGATAACCAGCGCCAGGCCGATCGACATGACGCCGAGCACGCTCGACGCCTCGATGATGTTGGCGAAAATGCCGATCTGAAAATAGTTGGGCACGAAGGCCGAAAAGATCGCCAGCACGAATAGCAGCATGAACCAGACGAGATGGTCCAGGATAAACTCGAGGGTGCTTCGCGTGCGTGCGTCCATGAGGCCTTCCGGCTGGAATGGCCGCCCGCGGGCTGAAAGGTTCAGCCCGCGGGCGGCCGAGGTTGGATCTACTCGACCGGCTTCACGGTGTCTGAGGGCGGCTTCAAATTGCCCCAGAAGGCCGGGTTATCGACGTTGCTCTTGTCTATTGCAGCGCCAGGGATCTTGATGTTCGGTCCCCATGCTTCCTGGGTCACGGTCGACTTCAGCCCGAGCACATCGTATTCGCCAGGCTTGATCTCCTGCTTGCCGACGATCTTGTCCATGAACATCGCGACAGCCGCAGCCTGAGCGTAGGGCGGTTGCTCGACCTCGACGTTAAGCCAGCCCTTGCGGATCAGATCGAGACCGACCGGCGCACCGTTCGAACTCATCATCAGCACGTCGCCTGGCTTCTTGCCCGCCGTCTCGAGCGATGCCACGGCGGCCACCGAAAGATGCGCAGCGTGGTTGAAGATCAGATCGATGTCGGGATTGGCGAGCAGTTGGTCGGCGACGATGGTGCCGGCGTTGCTCGCTTCCCACTGCATGGCCGGATGCGAGATGATCGTAACTTCGGGAAAGGCCTTCATCTTCTCCTCGAAGCCCTTTTGAATATCGAGGGTGTAAGGATCTCCGGGGTCGCCGAGCACCTGAAGGATCTTGCCTTTTACCGAGCCATTTTTGGCCGTCAGCAGCTTTTGCGCCTGTTCGGCCGCGACATAGCCAATCTCGACCGTACCGGCCACCGACGTGAAGTCCGAAGGCGTCGAGGTGATCTGACGGTCGAATTCGACGACGGGAATGCCTGCGGCACGGGCCGCTTCGATTGACGGTTTCAGCGCGTTGAAATCGACGGCCGCGAGGATGACCGCTGCAGGCTTCAGCGTGATCACATCGTTCATCTGGCTCTGCTGTGCGTCCGTCTTGTTATCGGCATTGAGCGTCTTCATCTCGTAGCCGACCTGCTTCAGGAACATTTCAAGCGCACTGACCGAACCGGTCTGGAACTCGTCGAGCAGTGTCGGCACCAGGTAGTACACAGTTCCCTTCGACTGCGCGAAGGCCGGCACCAGCATGGCAAGCGCCAATGCCAGAACGCCGAAGGCGGACAGAACTATTCGTTTCATGTTCTTGCTCCTCTTGTGCCGGACCCCTTCATTGTGCCCGTCCGCCTGCCGGTCCGGTCCCGGCAAGAGTTTCCCCGGTGATCATTTTGACCACCGCGTCGGGACTTGTGTTCGACCGCGGCATATCCCCCGCCACGACGCCCTGGCGGATCACCACGATCCGGTCGGCGACCTGGAAGGCCTGCTGCATGATGTGCGTGATGATGATGACGCCGATCCCCTGCGAAGCGACCTGGCGGATCATGTCGAGGCCGCGCCTCGTCTGCTCTACGCCCAGCGCTGCGAACGGTTCGTCGAGCAGCACCAGCTTGCCGCCCCAGTGCACGAAGCGGTTCAGTTCGATCGCCTGGCGCTGGCCGCCCGACAGATGTTCGACATTGGTGCGAAGCGACGGAATGCGTGTCCCGGCATTGGCCAGCGCCTTCGCCACCTCGGCCTCCATGGTGCGTTCGTCGAGGATGGGAATGCCGAGGAACTTGCGGGTGATTTCCCGCCCCATGAAGAAGTTCGCGACCACATCGACATTCGTGCAGAGCGACAGGTCCTGGTACACGGTCTCGATGCCGGCAGCCTTGGCTGCCGCGGGAGACTTCGCCTGAAACTCCTCGCCCTCGAAAAGCATCCGGCCCGATGTCGCCTCGAGACCGCCGGAGATGATCTTCACCAGCGTCGACTTGCCTGCGCCGTTGTCGCCGAGCAGCGCGACGACCTCGCCCTTCCCGACGGAAAAACTGATGCCTTTCAGCGCTTCGATCGCGCCGTAGTTTTTGCGGATGTCCTCCAACACGAGCAGCGGCGCCGTCATGCGGCGATCCCCTTGCCGTCGAGAATGTCGCGCTCGCGTTCGCCCGTAAACATCTGGCCGAAACGCGGCGACAGCACGCCCGACACGGCAAGCGCTGCCGCCCCGCGCAACACCGAATGCTCGCCGCCGCGCGCGACGACGACGCGCGGCGTTTCGCGATCCCGTCGTGCGGCAATCGAGTTTGGCAGATCCGCTGCCAGCTCAGCCAGGCGATCGAGCAGATCGGCCGATGCCAGGCCGCCAAGCACCACTGTCTCCGGATCGAACAGGTTCTCGATCGTCGTGATTGCGTTGCGGAAGATCGGCGCCACGGTTTTGAGCCAATCTGCCTCGCTCGTCTTTGCGCGGCGATAGGCATCGAGCGAAACATAGCGTTCGAGGCAGCCGCGATTGCCGCACGGACAAGGCTCGCCGTTGGGCACGACGGGGATGTGACCGATTTCGCCGGCGTTGCCCCACGCACCGCGCATCACCCGGCCTTCATGCACCAGGGCGCCGCCAAGCCCGACGCCCAGGTAGAGGTAGTAGTATTCCGAAAAATGCTTGCCGAGCCCATAAAGCTGCTCGCCGAGTGCTGCGGCGGCCATGTCAGTTTCTAGGAATGCCGGCAGGCCCGTCAGTTCGGCCAGGCGCTCCCTGATGGCGACGTCCTCCCAGCCGGTCATCGTCGTTGGGCCGACGAAACTCATGGACTCGACGCCGAACGGACCGGGCAGCGCCATGCCAATGCCAAGCATGCGGCCCTTCGGCTTGCGCCTGGTGAGCTTGGGCGTCATTGCGCCAACGATCTCGAAAGCATCTGCGGGCGACGCGTTCGTCACCGCCTGATGCAGGCTGGCGACGACGTCTCCGCTCAGGTCGATCAGCGCCGCATTGACTCCGATCGGCGTAATATGGACGCCAATTGCAAACCCGCCATCCGGGTTGATCCGGAGCATTGTGGGCGGCAGGCCTCGCCCCTTCGGGTTGTCGCGAAAGGAGACAAGATACTCCTGCTCTTCCAGTTCCCGGACGATCGTCGAAACAGTCTGGACCGTCAGTCCCACACGCTGGGCAATGTCGCCGCGTGTCGTTGGACCGTGCAGGCGGACCGACTCGAGCACGATCCGTCGGTTGTACGGCCGGCCAAACTCCTGGTTGGTCCCTCTGAGCGCCACGGCAACCCCCTTCCGTGGGGTGACGTTACACCGACCGATTATTTAGTCAAATGGATTTCAGAAATGATGTTTCATCGCTATCAATCCTGAGTAGGCGTGTTGAGATTCAGGTCAGGCCGAGCGTCGGCGATTTCCTCGACGTGGTATTCGTTCGCAAGCATGGCATGATCTTCGGGTATATGCGCTACCTGAAGGACGGCTGGTTCGGGAAGTGATGAAAGCGGAGCGGCCTCCGCGAGATGGAGGAATGCCGACCATGACAAAACTACCTGAACCGCTGCGTTCCCGGCTGCAGCCGCTCGACCGCACACTCGATACGCTGGAGACCCCCGCAGTCCTCATCGACGCGGACATCGCCGATGCCAATCTCGTTCGCTGGCAGCAGCGCTGCGATCGCGCCGGCCTCGCCAACAGGCCGCACATCAAGACGCACCGCAGCGTCGCCTGGGCGCTGCGGCAGCTGGAACTCGGTGCAAGCGGCATCACCGTGCAGACGGTGGGCGAGGCCGAGATCATGGCCGATGCCGGCATCTCCGACATCTTCCTCACCACCAACGTGCTGGGCGAGGCCAAGCTCGCGCGGCTCGGCGCCGTCGCGGGGCGCTGCAATCTCGCAGTCGTCGCCGACAGCGCTGAGGTCGTCGAGGCGGTCGCGGCCGCCGCCCGCGCGGTTGGGGCGACTATCACCGTGCTGGTCGAATGCGACACCGGCGGCGGACGCTGCGGCCTCGCCGATCCCGCGGAGATCGCGGCGCTGGCTCTGCGCATCGCCAGCACCGAAGGGGCGACGTTCGGCGGGCTGATGACCTATCCCGCCGCGGGCAAGCGGCTGCAGACCGAGCAGGCGTTGCAGGCGGCAATCGCAGCGTGCCGAGCCGCCGGCCTCGCCGTCCCGACGGTGTCTTCCGGCGGCAGCCCGGACATGTGGAAGGACGACGGGCTCGAACCGCTGACCGAATACCGCGCCGGCACTTATATCTACAATGACCGTTCGCTGCTCGCCTGCGGCGCGGCGACGCTCGATCAGTGCGCGATGACGGTGCTGGCCACCGTGGTCAGCCGACCGACGGCCGGGCGCGCCATTATCGACGCCGGCTCCAAGGCGCTCACCTCCGACCTGCTCGGGCTCGACGGCTACGGGCTTGCGCTCGAACAGCCCGACGCCGTTCTCTATAAGTTGAACGAGGAGCACGGCCTGCTCGACGTTTCGCGCTGCGCGTCGCCTCCGGCTGTCGGCGACCGCGTCCACGTCCTGCCCAACCACACCTGCGTCGTCACCAACCTGTTCGATCGGCTCTTCATCATCAGCGGCGGACGCCTCCAGGGCGCTCTGCCGGTCGAGGCGCGCGGCAAGTCGATCTGAAAGGAAGCTCATGACCAAGCAGCATTTCGGTACTTCGCATGTCCCGCTCTCCCCGGCGGTGAGGGCGGGCGACTTCGTCTTCATCTCCGGCCAGGTGCCGGTCGTCGACGGCCGCATCGTCGAGGGCGGCGTCGGCGCTCAGACGACGAAGGTGCTGGAGAACATCGCCGCCGCCCTGGCGCTGGCCGGCTGCGAGTTGTCGGATGTGGTCAAGACCACGGTATGGCTGAAGCGGGCCGAGGACTTTGCCGAGTTCAACGCCGCCTATGCGCCCTTTTTCCCGATCAACCCGCCGGCGCGCTCCACCGCAGAATCCCGGCTGATGATCGACATCCTCGTCGAGATCGAGGCCATCGCCTACAAGCCACTCAGCTAGAGCATCGTGCCGAAAAGTGGATGCCGGTTTTCGGCAAAAACGATGCGAAAACAAAAGCTAGAGCGAGCCGCCCGATTCCGAAATCGGGCGGCTTGCTCTAGTGGTTGTCGCGACGGCCACCCTCTGTAAGCCAACCGGGATTGAACCAGCGATCCGCCGGCCCGTCATACGGTAGCCGCGTCACATCCCAGTGGCTGACGAAACGCGCATAGGCGTCCCAGACTGGCGGCCCGCCACCGATGAAGACGACACGGCCGGCAAAGCGCTTGAGCGTGTCCTCAGGAATCATGCTGGAGCGCACGACTACAAGTTCCCGATCGCCGCGAGCGAATTCAGGAATGCTCGCGATCGTCTTTGGACCGGCGAGCAAGACGTGTCCTCTGGTGATATCGAAAAACCGCGCAACGTCGGCGACGAACTTCGGCGATCGGTTGCCTTCCCACGGCAAGCCGCCGTTGAGGCCGAGTTGCCCCGATTGGCCGATGGCACAGACTACTCTGACCGCTGTCTGCTGCATGGGACCTCCACGGACGGCACGTTTGAATTTTGACAGTGTAGGACGCGAACGTCAGGTGATGCCATGCTTCCTTAGAAGCGCCTGCTCATCGCCTGACACCCAGCCGAAAACCTTCGGCTCCCCGTCCAACATCTGAACGAAGTAGTGAACATCGAAATCTATCGCTACGTCCGGTTGATCCTTGCGGGCATAGGTTGCCGTCCAGGCGACATGGGCCACGCAATGATGTTCGTCTATCGGTGAGAGGCGGACATTGCGTATCCGCATTTCCTTCGTTCCTATCGCCCGATAGTGCGCATAGCCTTGCGCCATGACTTGCTTGAGTTGATCGTCGTTCTTTCCGGTCATGACCCCGGCAGGCGTCGCCGCTATGAAGTCGGAGGCATACAGAGATGCGACCTCATCCATGTCTATGTCGCCAGCAAGGGACTGCTTGAAAAAGCGCTCATATCGCTCGAATAGCTTCCTTACGCTGGTCTCCATCATTTCCTCTCCGAGTGCAGCCATGTTCTGCCCGGGTTCAATGGGACCGTCATCGCTCAGTCTGCGGACGGCGGCAACGGCCCACGAGGCGCAACGTCTCTAGTAAATTAGCGCAACAAGACCAAGGACAAGGCTAACCGAGCAGCCGCGATCGGACACCGGTCTGGCTCGCTGCCGGCCTGATGAGTCGGCCATTTCAGTGGCAATGGAGTTCTGCTTCGTCAGCATCTATGCCAAGCGGCGAAATTCAGCCTGCTGAAAACTACGCCCGAGAATTGTTTTTATCGATCTTCAGGCTGGCCGCATGCCGCATCATGCGGCGGAAGCTCATTGAGATATGAGCGCGTCTTATATGTCCGATCGATTCCCAATCGCCGATCTCTGCAGCGGCAAGCACCTCCTCCATTTCGCGGCGGAACGCGGTGAACTCTTCCACAAGACCGAGCCGCGGCATCATTTTCAGGACCACACGCGCGACCTGGAAATAGAGCCGCTCGCTGATCTCGCGCAGCGGCTGGTTCCCGGTCATCGCGGTCAGCTCGTAGAAGAAATCCATGTTGAGGCGCAGGAACGCGCGCTGATCGGGATTGAGGACGTCGGAATCGCAGCGCGCAATGAGCGCCCGAATTCGGTCGAGATCGGCCGCCGTGCGCGGAATCGGCGAAAGCCTGCCGATCAGCAGCGCCAGTTCCAGGCGCAGATGGTAGACCTGCTGCAATTCCTCGATGTCGACATCGGTGACAAGCGTACCGACGCCATGGACGGACTGAACCAGACCCTCGGATTCAAGCCGCGCCAGGACACGGCGAACCGGCGTGCGGCTGATCTCGAACTCCTGCGCCAACTCCTCCTCGGAGAGGTGGCTTCCGGGCGGGTAGTCGAGCAGGCAGATGCGGTCGCGCAAAATGCGATAGATTCGCTCGAACCGTTCCCGCGCCGAAAGCGGACGCGGCGCGGAAGCAGTTTCCGTCACAGTCGCGGCGCCCGTTTCAAGCGTCATCCGGCCTCCAGGACGGCGTGCAGGAACTGCCGCGTCCGTTCGTTCTTGGGCGCACCGAAGAGCTCGCTTGGCGGACCCTGCTCGCAGATCTTGCCTGCATGGAAAAAGCAGACGCGGTCGGAGAATTCCTTGGCGAAGCCCATCTGATGCGTGACCATGAGCATGGTCAAGTCATGTTCCCTGCCGAGTTTCCGGATGACCTCCAGCACCTCGCCGACAAGTTCCGGGTCGAGCGCCGAGGTCACCTCGTCGAACAGCATGATTTTTGGCCGCATGGCGAGCGCGCGGGCGATGGCGACACGCTGCTGCTGGCCACCGGAAAGCTGCGACGGGTAATGGCCCTTCTTCGCCCCGAGCCCCACCATTTCGAGCAGGTCGGCGGCGCGCGCCTCGGCGTCCGCCCGCTTCATGCCGAGCACCGTCATCGGCGCCTCGATGCAGTTCTGCATCGCGGTCATGTGCGGGAACAGGTTGAACGACTGGAACACCATGCCGATCTTCGCCCGTATCTTGCGGATGTGATTGATATCCGCTGGCACCAGCTTGCCGTTCCGCTGCATATGCGTCAGCGGCTCGCCCTCGACCCAGATCACGCCGTCATTGATCTTCTCCAGCGTCATCAGCATGCGCAGCACGGTGGTCTTGCCCGAACCGGACGGTCCGATGACCGAGACCTTCTCGCCGCGCTTTATCTCGAGGTCGAGCCCGTCGAGAACGGTCAGCGAGCCGTAGCGTTTCGACACGTTCTCGAAGCGGACCATCGGTTGTTCCGTCATCGCATGGTCCTCCGGTTGAGCACGCCTTCAAGTGAGCGGATAAGCGCGGCCGACACCAGGCTCATCGCCAGGAAAAAAAGGCCGACCAGCGTGATCGGCTCGGTGTAGCGGAAAGTCTCGGATCCGATGATCTTGGCCGTCTGCATCAATTCCAGCACGGCGATCGCCGAAAGCAGCGGCGTTTCCTTGAACAGCGCGACCAGATAGTTGCCCAACGCCGGCACGATCGGCGGGATCACCTGCGGGATGATGATGTCCTTGAAGGTCGTCCACTGCGAAAGATTGAGCGCTATCGAGGCTTCCCATTGGCCGCGTTGGATGTTGTCGAAACCGGCGCGGTAGACCTCCGAGCAGTATGCGGCGTAGTGGATGCCGATGGCGAGCACGCCGGCGGTGAAGGCGTCGAGCACGACGCCGAATTTCGGGAAGACGAAATAGATAAAGAATATCTGGATGAGTAGAGGCGTCGAGCGGATCAGTTCGACGAGCACCGAGATCGTCCAGCCTGTCCACGGCACGGCGATGCGGACCACGGCCAGCACGAGACCCAGCGATGCGGCGATCGCAAAGCCAAGCACTGTCGCCTCAATCGTGACGATGGCCGCGCTGGCGAGGACCGGAATGATTTCGAAGGCGAATGCCCAGTCCCAGATCATGCTGCCCTCCCCCGCGCCAGCCCGAGCGACGCGCGCTTCTCGAGAAATCTCATGCCTATGGTCAGCACCAGCGACATGGCGAGGTACATCAGCAGGACCAGGGTAAAGATCGGAATGGTCTTGAAAGTGTTCTGGTTCATCTGCTGCGCCTTGAAGGCGAGGTCCGAAAGCGTGATCAGCGAAACCAGCGCGGTCGATTTCAACAACTCGATGAACAGATTGCCCCAGGGCGGGATCATGGCGACAAAAGCCTGCGGCAGGATGATCCGGCGCAGCATCTGGGCGCGGCTCATGTTGAGCGCGGTTGCCGCCTCCCACTGGCCGCGCGCGACGGCCTGGATCGCGCCGCGCACGCATTCCGATCCATATGCCCCGACGTTCAGGCCCAACGCCAGGACGGCCACTGGAAACGCATCGAGCGAAAGGCCGAACTGCGGCAACACGAAAAACAGCCAGAACAGTTGCACAAGCGCCGAAGTGCCGCGGAATATCTCGACATAGACCGTCGCCAGCCATCGGAGCGGCGCCGGGCCGTACATCCGCGCCAGCGCGGCGAGCACGCCCATGACGACGGCGAGCAGGCTACCGAGCACCGCGATCTCGATCGTCAGGACCGCGCCTTGCAAAAGTCCCGGTAGGAACAGGCTATATTCTTCCTGCGTAGCCAGTATGCCGATCACGGCAAGTGCTGCGACGAGCATGCCAACCAGTGTACCGATTCCCATCTGCGCCTCCAAAAAAGGGGCGGCGCTCTCGCGCCGCCAGCAGTTGGGAACTTATTGGCCGGCGCAGAGCTCGGCGGTGGTCTTGTTCGGCAGATAGTCCTTGCCGAAGCCGAGCGGTTCGACCAGCGCGATGTGCTCCGGCGAGCCGAGGAACGTCTTCAGCTCGGCATTGAACGCCTCGAGCAGATCCGTGTCCTCCTTGCGGAAACCGAAACCGCCATGGCCTTTCACCGATTTGCCGGCAACCTCGCCGAACGGCGTGGTCGATTCGACGCCGTCGGCCTTCTTGGCCATGTCGGCGATCGACAGGGCGGTCAGCGCGGCAGCATCCGCGCGGCCCGACTGGACGGCCGCGACAAGGCTGGACTGATCGGGCAAGGAAACAATCTGTTCTTGGGCGACGCCCGCGTCCTTGGCGTAGCCGCCCTCGACGGCGCCGGCCATTACGGCCAGCTTGAGGTCGGCATTGTCCTTGATGCTCGAATAGTCCTTCACCCCTTTCGGGTTGCCCTTGGCCACCAACATGGCCTGGCCGATGCCATAAGACGGTTCGGAAAAATTGATCTCGGCGCAGCGCTTCGGGTTGATGAACATGCCGGCTGCGATAATGTCGAAGCGCCCAGCCTTGAGGCCGGGAATGAGCGAGCCGAATTCGGTCAGCACGCCGTCGACCTGCGAAATGCCCATCTTGGCGAGCACTGCCTTGGCGACTTCCGGCGCCTCGCCGGTCAGCTTGCCGTCAGGCGTGGCGTAACCGAACGGCGCTTCGTTGGCGAAGCCGACGCGGATAAAACCCTCCGCCTTGGCCTTCTCGAGCGTCGATTGCGCCTGAGCCGGCAGCGATGTGAATGCCGCTCCGGCGAGAGCCAGAACAGCGGCCGCCTTGACGACCGAACGGCGGGATATCGATGACTTGAACATGAGTTCCCCTTTTTTTGTGATTTGCGCGGTTACCTGGATCGGCCTTTCTCGCGAAGCCGTCGCCAAGCCCCATATGACGTATACAACTCCGCTAGACATCTGACAAGCGAAGATGTTAAATCGACCAGAAATCTGCACATCCGTCGATTTTGCGAGCCAGATTGTCGAATAGTTGTGCACAATTGAACTTAATATGAGACCTTGTGCCTGGAACATGGCGGCGCCGGGAGGAACATGAGCGGCTTCGGGATATTCACGGACGCGGAATACGCACGGCGCCTGGCCTTCGTGAAGGCGCGCATGGAAAAGGCCGGCTTCGACCTGATCATATGCCAGGATCCCGCCAATATGTGCTGGCTGACCGGCTATGACGGCTGGTCGTTCTACGTACCGCAATGCGTCTTGGTGCACCTCGAAGAGCAGCGGCCGATCTGGTTCGGCAGGGCGCAGGACGCAAAGAGCGCGCGCATGACGACCGGCCTGCCCGAACGCAACGTCGTTCCGTTCTCCGAGCGCCTGGTGCAGCAGCCGGTCGAGCATCCCTATGACGAACTCGCCGAACTGATCCGGGCGCGCGGCTGGGCAAACGCGCGCATCGGCGTCGAAATGGACGCTCATTATTACACGGCGCGCTGCCACGCCCATCTCACCCAAGGTCTGCCCGACGCCCGCTTCGCCAACAACCACGATCTCGTCAACTGGGCGCGATTGGTGAAGTCGGACGCTGAACTGGCGCTGATTCGCGAGGCGGGCGCCATTTGCAGCAACGCCATGAAGCGCGGCATCGAAAAGATGCGGCCGGGCGTACCCCAGAACCACGTCATCGCTGAGATCTACCACGCGCAGATCATGGGCCTGCCGGGCGTCGGCGGCGACTACGCGGCGATCTGCCCTCTGGTGCCGGTCGGCGAAGGAACGAGCACGCCGCATTTGACCTGGTCGGACGAACCGCTGCCGGACAGCGGCCTCGCCATCATCGAGATTGCCGGCGTGCGGCATCGCTACCATGCGGCGCTGACGCGGACCATGCATTTCGGCAAGCCGCCGCAGGCCATGATCGACATGGCCAAGACCATCGTTGCAGGCGTGGACGCCGGCCTGGAACTGGCCAGGCCCGGCAAGACCGCTGAAGAGGTCGAAGCTGCGTGGCAGGCCGTGCTGCGCAAGAACGGCCTGAAGAAGGAAAGCCGCGTCGGCTATCCCGTCGGGCTCGCCTACCCGCCCGATTGGGGTGAGCGCACCGCGAGCCTCCGGCCCGGCGACACCACCGAGATGCGGCCCGGCATGTGCTTCCACTTCATGGCCGGCGTCTGGCTCGACGATTTCGGCATCTCGATATCGGAATCCTTCGTCGTAACCGAACGCGGCGGCGAGCGCCTCTGCGACGTGGCGCGCGAACTCATCGTCATCGACTGACCACGCCGGCGAGAACCGTGCATTTCAAGGATATCCTATGGAACGCAATCCCTTTTCTGAAGCAGAGATCGCCGGCCGCCTCGCCAAGGTTCGCAATGCGCTGGCCGAGCGCCAGCTCGACGCTGCGATCTTCGCCTCACCGGAAAACGTCTTCTATCTCACCGGGCTCGATCACTGGGGCTACTTCGCCCCGCACCTGCTGATCGTCCCGCTTGACGGAAAACCTGTTCTCGTCACCCGCTCGATGGAAAGGGTTACGATCGAAAACCAGGTGACGGCAGCGGACTTCCGCGGCCATTCCGACAGCGAAACGGCGGCCGATCTCGCCGCGCGCGTGCTTGCCGAGCTTGGCCTGCCGGGGAAGCGGATCGGGCTCGAATACTGGACGTCCGGGTTGAGCCATGGTCTCGCCGAAAAACTCAAGGCGCAGGCCGATGCCAGATGGAGCGATGTCTCCGGGCTGGTCGACAGGATGCGGCGGGTGAAGAGCGCCGAGGAACAGGTGCTGATGCGCCAGGCAGCAGGGGTGACGGACGCCGCTGCGGGCGCTGCCATCGCGGCGATTTCCGACCAGGCCTCCGAGCAGGAGGTCGCCGCGCAGTGCGTGGCGGCGATGATCCGCGCCGGCGGCCACGCGCCGGGTTTCGGGCCCTTCATCCGGCCCGCCGCGCGTCTTGGCGAGGAGCATACGACCTGGGGCTCGAGCGTTTACCGCAAGGGCGAACCGGTCTTCGTTGAGCTCTCCGGCTGCGTCTCGCGCTATCACGCGCCGCTCGGACGGCTCGTCCGCATCGGCCACATCAAGGACGAAGACGCCGCGATGGCCGAGGTGGCCGCAAGGGCGTTCGACGCAGTCGTGAATGCGCTTCGGCCGGGCGTGAAGGCCCGCGACGTCTATGCCGCCTGGCAGGGTGTCGCCGACGAGGCCGGCCTTTCGCACTATCGCCGCCATCACTGCGGTTATCTGGTCGGTGCCGGCCAGCCGCCGTCCTGGACCGGCGGCAATTCGGTCACCGGCTTGAGGCACGATTCCGATCTCGAGATCGAGATCGGCATGAGCTTCCACATCCTGTCCTGGCTGATGCATACCGGTCGTGGCGACGACTTCATCTCCAACACGGTGCTCCTCACGGAGGCTGGAGCGGAAGTGCTGACGCGCACGCCGACCGGCCCGATCGTTCGCTGAAGCCGCCTCATGGCCCGCTACTCGGCATTTTCTATTTTCCGCAATGCGCTGTCGGGCCAAAGGCACTGGCAGCGCGCATGGCGCGCGGCGGAGCCGAAGCCGTCCTACGACGTCGTCATCATAGGCGGCGGCGGACACGGCCTCGCCACAGCCTTCTACCTCGCCGAGAACCACGGCATCCGCAACGTCGCCGTCATCGAGAAGGGCTATGTCGGCGGCGGCAATGTCGGCCGCAACACCACCGTCATCCGCTCCAACTACCTGCTCGATGGCAACACCCAGTTCTATGAATTCTCGATGAAGCTCTGGGAGGGCATGTCCCAGGCGCTGAATTTCAACGTCATGTTCTCGCAGCGCGGCCAGCTCGTCACCGCCCACTCCGCCGACCAACTCGACAGCTTCAGCCATCGCGCCAACATCATGCGGCTGAATGGCATCGACGCCGACATTCTCGATCGCGACCAGGTCCGCCGGCTCGTCCCCTATCTCGACTTCTCCGACACCGCGCGCTTCCCGATTTACGGCGCGATCTTCCAGGGCCGCGCCGGCACGGCGCGCCACGACGCGGTCGCCTGGGGTTATGCGCGCGCCGCGGATGGCCACGGCGTCGACATCATCCAGAATTGCGAGGTAACGGGCTTCATCCGCGACGGCGAAAAAATTGTCGGCGTCGAGACGACGAAAGGCCGGATCAGCGCGGGCAAGGTCGGCCTCGCCGTCGCCGGCCATACCTCGGTGCTTGGCCAGAAGGCGGGCCTCGAACTGCCGATAGAGAGCCACGTCCTTCAAGCCTTCGTCACCGAACCGCTGAAGCCGATGGTCGACCATGTCGTCGCCTACGGCGCCGACCACTTTTATGTCAGCCAGTCCGACAAGGGTGGGTTGGTCTTCGGAGGCAACCTCGACGGCTACAATTCTTATGCCCAGCGCGGAAATTTGGGAGTCGTCCGCGAGGTCTCGGAAGCGGCAATCGCGCTGATGCCATGTATCTCGCGCGTCAGGCTGCTCCGCCATTGGGGCGGCGTCATGGACATGACGCCCGACGCCAGTCCGATCATCTGCCCAACCCCGGTCGACGGCCTCTATCTCAACGGCGGCTGGTGTTATGGCGGCTTCAAGGCGACACCCGCTTCCGGCTGGTGCTTTGCGCACACCATCGCGACCGGAAAGCCGCATCCGCTGATCGCCGCCTTCGGCCTCGATCGTTTCCGCACCGGCCACACGCTCGATGAGGCCGGCGCCGGCCCCTCCGCCTGGCTGCAATAAGGCGAAAAACAATGCTTCGCATCGAATGCCCCTGCTGCGGTCCGCGCGACCACGACGAGTTCCGCTACGGCGGCGACGCGTCGGTCGTCCGACCGGCCCACGACGATCCCGATCCGGAAGCCTGGTATCGCTACGTCTATGTCCGTGAGAATCCGGCGGGCCTGCATCGCGAATTCTGGCAGCACGTGATGGGCTGCCGGCAATGGCTGGTCGTCGAACGCGACACGCGCAACCACACCATCGCATCCGTCGCCTTCGCCAGGAAATCATCACGATGAACTCCAATCGCAACCGGCTGCTCGCGGGAGGCCGCATCGACCGCTCGCAACCGGTCGATTTCACCTTCGACGGTCGGGAACTGACCGGGTTCCGGGGCGACACCCTCGCCTCCGCGCTTCTCGCCAACGGCGTTAACCTTGTCGGGCGCAGCTTCAAATACCATCGGCCGCGCGGCATCTTTTCGGCCGGCGCGGAAGAGCCGAATGCGCTGGTCACGCTTGGAATCGGCGGTCGGCGCGAGCCGAACCTGCCGGCCACCACGCTGGAACTCGCCGACGGAATGATCGCGGAAAGCCAGAACCGCTGGCCGTCACTCGCCTTCGACGTCCAGAGCGTCAACGGCCTCTTCGCGCCGTTCCTGTCGGCCGGTTTCTATTACAAGACCTTCATGGGTCCGACCCGCCGCGCCTGGATGTTCTACGAGCATTTTATCCGCAAGGCTGCCGGGCTGGGCCGGGCCGGGACCGAACCGGACCCTGACCGCCACGAGGTTCGCCATGCCTTCTGCGACGTCGCGATCGTCGGCGGCGGTCCGGCCGGATTGTCGGCCGCGCGGGCTGCAGCCATGGCGGGCGCACGGGTCACGCTGGTCGAGCAGGATTTTCTGCTCGGCGGCCAGCTTCTTGCCGAACGCCCGGTGGCACGGCAGCATCATGGCTGAGCGAAACCGAAGCTGCGTTGCAAACCTTGGAGAACGTCTCGCTGATGCCGCGCACAGCGGCTTTCGGCGTCTACGATGGCAATGTGCTCGGGCTGGTCGAACGGGATCAAACCGGCGGCGCGCGGCAGATCCTCACCATGCTTCGCGCGCGCGCCATCGTCTTCGCCACTGGGGCGATTGAGCGGCCGCTGGTGTTCTCCAACAACGACCGTCCCGGTGTCATGCTTGCCTCGGCCGCCCGGACCTATTTCAACCGCTTCGCTGTCCTGCCGGGGCGGCGTGCGGTCGTCGCCACTACCAACGACAGCGCCTGGCGCACAGCCTTCGATCTCACCGTCGCGGGCGCGGAGGTGACCGTGGCGGATCTGCGCCCGACGCCTGCCCCCTATCTACTCGCCGAGGCCGCGCGCCTCGGCATCGCCGTGCACACCGGCGCACGTATTGCCGGCCTGCGCGGCTCCCACCGAGTCAGATCCGCCAGGATAGCCACGGCGGGAGGGCAACCCGAAATCGCATGCGATCTCGTCTGCGTGTCGGGTGGCTGGTCGCCGACGGTACACCTCACTTCGCATCTGGGCGTCAGGCCCACCTACTGCGACAACATTGACGGCTTCGTTCCGGGCGCATTGCCGACGGGTCAATTCGGGGCCGGCGCGAATACTGGACAGTACGCGACGGCGGAGGCGATCGAGGCCGGCCAGCGGGCCGGCATCGAAGCCGCAGCGTTCTGCGGCAAATCGGGGCGGGCGCCGTCGCCCCCCAAGCTCGATCTCCGCGACATGGTCTCCAGCCCGCTTCGCGACCCAGCCCCTGCCGGACGCGGAAAAGCCTTTGTCGACCTGCAGATGGACGTCACCGCCGCCGACATCGCATTAGCCCATCGCGAGGGCTACGAATCCGTCGAGCACCTGAAGCGCTACACAACGCTCGGCATGGGCACGGACCAGGGCAAGACCAGCAATTTTGCAGCACTTGCCGCCATGGCTGCGCTACGCAACGCAACCATTCCCGACACAGGCACGACGACCTTCCGCCCGCCCTACACGCCGATCGCGATCGGCGCGCTCGCCGGCCGCGCGACCGGCCACCATTTCAAGCCGTTCCGTCGCACGCCGATCCACGACTGGCACGAGGCTAACGGCGCGGAGATGCTGGAGGTTGGGCTGTGGATGCGGCCCTGGTTTTATCGCGCGTCGGGCCGCGACGTGAACGAGGCGTATGTCGTCGAGATGCGCATGGTGCGCGAAGCGGCCGGGCTGATGGATATCTCCACGCTCGGCAAGATCGACGTGCAGGGTCCAGACGCGGCAACCTTCCTCGACCGTGTCTATGCCAACGGCTTTGCCAAGCTGCCGGTCGGCCGCGCCCGCTACGGCGTAATGCTGCGCGACGACGGCATCGTCTTCGACGACGGCACCACGACGCGGCTCGCCGACCAACGCTTCTTCATGACCACCTCGACCGCCAGGGCGGCCGACGTCCTGTCGCGGCTCGAATTCCTGCTCGACACGGCTTGGCCGGAGCTGCGTGTCGCGGTCACGTCCGTCAGCGATGAATGGGCGGCCATGTCGGTTGCCGGCCCGAAAAGCCGCGACATTCTCGCCACCGCCTTTCCGGATTTAGACGTTTCCAACGAGGCGCTGCCGCATATGGGCTGCCTCGAAGCAACATTCGAAGGCCGGGCGCTACGCATCATCCGCCTCAGCTACTCCGGCGAGCGCGCCTACGAAGTCTATGTCGGCACAACCGCCGGCGAAAAGACCTGGACCCGTCTGCTCGAAGCCGGCGCGCCGTTCGGCGCAAAACCTTACGGCGTCGAGGCGCTCGGTGCGCTGCGCGTCGAAAAGGGCCATGTCGCCGGACCCGAAATTGACGGCCGCACCACACTTGACGATCTCGGGCTCGGCCGCATGGTCGGCAAACGGGCCGGCTTCGTCGGCGACGTGCTGCGCCGCCGCCCGGCTTTCTTGGCACCCGATCGCCAGCGCCTCGTCGGGCTGGAATGCGCCGAGACGGGAAAACGCCTGCGCGGCGGGGCGATCCTGTTCCTGCCGAACGACAAGATCGAGGGCCATGGCCGCGGCCGCGTGACCTCCATCAGCTTCAGCCCCGAACTCGACCGCTATGTCGGACTGGCCCTCCTTGCCGGCGACGCCGCGGTCGAAGGCAGCGAAGTCGTCGCCGCCTACCCGATGAAGGCCGAGACCGTGCGCGCCCGCATCGTCTCGCCGGTATTCCTCGACCCCAAGGGAGAGCGGCTGCATGGCTGACCTAGCGACGCCAACGGATTTCAGCCTGTCGGTGAGTGATTGCCCGCTCGTCCAAATCGAAAGCTGGGACGGCACGTTGGAAAAATTCGAGGCGAGCCTGTCGCAGGCGCTGGGCACGCCATTGCCTGCGCTGGTCGGCGAGACGGTCCGCCATGCGGCCAGCCTCATCGTGCGGGTCGCGCCGCGCCGGTTCTGGCTGATTTCCACCGGAGCATCGCAAGCCCCCTCACCCGTCGTCGATCCAGAGATGGGCTGCTCGGCCCCCTCGGCGAAGGCCGCGTGCGGTTCACGATGACGGGCGCGCGCGTCCAAAAAGTGCTCTCGGCATGCATCGCGGTCGACTGGCATTCGCCCGCCGCCGCTCCCGGTCGCGCGCTGCACACCTCCTTGCACCATGTGCCGGTGCTTTTCATCCGCACCGGCGCGGCCGACTGCAAACTTATCGTGCCGCGCAGCTTTGCGACGAGCCTTTCGGACTGGATAATCGAGATCGCGGGTTAGCTGGCGGTGGTGGCGGCGCTCGCAGCCGCGTGCCGCGATTATCCTTGG
Organism: Pseudaminobacter sp.; assembly: GCA_035941355.1. Lineage (GTDB taxonomy): Bacteria > Pseudomonadota > Alphaproteobacteria > Rhizobiales > Rhizobiaceae > Allomesorhizobium. The sequence continues at coordinate 73,621 of DASZDZ010000012.1, read as the reverse complement.
CCGAATGCTCCCGAGGTCGGCGTCGAGACAATGATGGCCTCGCCGGCGGCGAGCCTTGTCTGGGCGCAACCGGCCAGGCTCTCGACCTGGCCGTCGAGCCGCCGCACGCTGTTCTTGCCGATCTCGCCGTCTCCGCCGCCGCACAGGCCGTGCGGCCGGAGCGTTCTGTGAGAGGAAAGGATCGCGCAGTCCATCTCCTCGAGGAACCGGATCGTGCGGATCGTGCCGTTGCCGGCGGGGAAGGCGCCCTTGCCGCCGGAGCCCGATCGGATATGGAAATCCTCCAGCAGGACGGGATAGCGGGTTTCGAGGATTTCCGGGTCGGTCAGCCGCGAGTTCGTCATATGGACATGAACGGCGTCCGTGCCGGAAAACCCGGTCCCGTCGTTGAAGCGGCCGGCCGGAGAACCGGAGCAGATCGTCTCGTAGTACTGGTAGGCCGCATTGCCGAAAGTGAGGTTGTTCATCGTCCCTTGGCTCGCCGCGAGCGCGCCGAGCGCGCCGAAAAGCGCGTTGGTGACGTGCTGGCTGGTCTCGACATTGCCGGCGACGACGGCGGCCGGATAGGCCGGCCTCAGCATCGACCCTTCGGGAACGATGATGCGGATCGGCCTGAGGCACCCGGCATTCATCGGAATGGCGCTTTCGACCATCACGCGGAAAGCGTAGAGGACGGCCGCCCGCGTCACCGGTTCGGGCGCGTTGAAGTTGTTCTTCTGTTGCGGGCTGGTCCCGGTGAAGCCGACCGTCGCCTCCCGCTTCTCGCGATCGACCGTCACCCTGACCTTGATAACCGTGCCCTGGTCGGTCGGATACTCGAATGCGGAATCGGAAAGTTTCGCGATCACGCGCCGGACGCTCTCCTCGGCATTGTCCTGCACATGGCCCATATAGGCGGTCACGACGTCGAGGCCGAACTGCGCGATCATCTTGCGCATCTCGTGCACGCCCTTCTCGTTGGCGGCAATCTGCGCCCGGAGATCGGCAATGTTCTGCGCGACGTTGCGTGCGGGATAGGCATGGTTCGAAAGGAGGCCCGCGATCTTCTCCTCGTCGAACCTGCCGCGGTCGACGAGAAGCACATTGTCAAGGAGCACGCCCTCCTCCTCGACGCTGGTCGCAAGCGGCGTCATCGATCCGGGAGCCGTCCCGCCGACATCGGCGTGATGGCCGCGCGAAGCGACATAGAAAAGGATGTGCTCGCCCGCCTTGTCGAAGACCGGCGTGACGACGGTGATGTCGGGGAGATGGGTTCCGCCATTGTAGGGTGCGTTCAGCGCAAACACGTCGCCTGGCCGTATGCGGCCTCGATTGGCGGAAATGATCGTTTCGACCGAACGGTCCATCGAGCCGAGGTGGACCGGCATGTGCGGCGCATTGGCGACGAGCGCACCGTCGGGGTCGAACACGGCGCAGGAAAAGTCGAGCCGTTCCTTGATGTTGACGGAGGATGCCGTGTTCTGGAGCGTCAGCCCCATCTGCTCGGCGATTGACATGAACAGATTGTTGAAGACCTCGAGCAGCACCGGGTCGGCCTCGGTTCCGATCGCCTTGGCGCGCTGGAACGCGCGCACTCGCCTCAGGACGATATGGTCGAGCGCGGTAAGCTCGAAGGCCCACCCGTCCTCGACAATGATCGTCTGGTGCGCCTCGACCACCAGCGCCGGACCGGCAGCCCTGGCGCCGGCGTGCAGATCGCCACGCAGGAACACGGGCGCATCGTGCCATTTGCCGCCGGAAAAGAACCGGGCCGACCGGGAAGGCTGCGGCTCGGACCTGTCGAGCGGCAGGTTCGGCTCGGCCGGATCGGCGCCGCCGCCGATCGCCTCCACCTCGTATGCTTCGAATATGATCTCCCGGCCCTCGAACACGAAGCCGAACTGCTTGCGATGCGCCGTTTCGAAGTCCTGCGACATCGCGGCGGCGTCGGATACGAGGATCGGGATCGTCGTATCCGTTCCGGCGTAGCGGAGGTGGCCGCGATGAATCACTTCGATCCCCCGCTCCGGGACGCCTTGAGCACGCAATTCGCCAAAAACCTCGCTTCTCAGTTCGTCCGCCAGCGGAGGAAGCGTTTCGAGCGCCGGCGCGAGCGGTTCGGAAATGGTGCGCTGGCGCGTCGCGCGTATGTCCGCCAGCCCCATGCCATAAGCCGACAGCACTCCCGAGAAGGGATGGATGAGCACCGTCGACATGCCAAGCGCGTCGGCAGTCAGGCAGGCGTGCTGCCCGCCTGCGCCGCCGAAGGAGGTCAGCACGTAATCCGTCACGTCGTAGCCGCGCTGGACGCTGATCTTCTTGACCGCGTTCGCCATGTTCTCGACGGCGATGGCGACGAAACCGTCGGCGACTTCTTCCGCCGTCCGCCCGTCGCCGATTTCCCGCGCCAGCTCCTCGAAGGCGAGGCGCACGGAATCGGCGTCGAGCGGCTCGTTGCGAGCCGGGCCGAAAATCGAGGGAAAGAGCGCCGGGTCGAGCTTGCCGAGCATCACGTTGGCGTCCGTGACCGTCAGCGGCCCGCCGCGGCGATAGGCCTTGGGGCCAGGGTTGGCGCCGGCCGAATCCGGCCCGACACGGAAGCGGCCGCTTTCGAAGTGAAGGATCGAGCCGCCGCCCGCTGCCACGGTGTGGATCGACATCATCGGCGCGCGCATGCGAACGCCGGCTACCTCCGTCTCGAAGGATCGCTCCAGTTCGCCGTCGAAATGCGAAACGTCGGTGGAAGTCCCGCCCATGTCGAAGCCGATCACCTTGCCGAATCCGGCGAGCCTGGAAGTCTCGACAGCGCCGACGACCCCGCCCGCCGGCCCGGAAAGGATCGCGTCCTTGCCCTGGAAAAGGTTCGCTGCCGTCAGGCCGCCCGACGACTGCATGAACATCAGCTTCGCGCCGTCCTCGCCGCCGGCGCCGAGCGCGCCCGCCACCTGCTCGACATAGCGGCGCAGGATCGGCGAGAGGTATGCGTCAACGACGGTCGTATCCCCGCGCCCGACGAGCTTGATCAGCGGCGAGACCCGGTGGCTGACCGAAACCTGCGTGAATCCCGCCTCCCGCGCCAGGTCGGCCGCGACCTGCTCATGCTCCGGATAGCGATAGGCATGCATGAACACGATGGCGACGGAGCGGAAGCCTTCGGCGAAATGCCGTCCGAGCGCGGCGCGGATGGCGCCCGGATCGGCGGCTATTTCCACCGTGCCGTCGGCGCGGACGCGCTCATCTATTTCCGAAACCGCGCCGTAGAGCAGTTCAGGCTTCACGATCTTCTTCGCAAAGATGTCGGGGCGCGCCTGGTATCCGATTTCTAGCGCATCGCGGAAGCCGCGCGTGATTAGGAGCAGCGTCCGCTCGCCCTTGCGTTCGAGCAGCGCGTTGGTCGCGACCGTGGTTCCCATCTTAACGGCGTCGATGGAGCCGGGCGGAATGGGCAGGTGCTGCGCCAGACCCATCAGTTCGCGAATGCCTTGGACGGCGGCGTCGCGGTAGGCTTCCGGATTCTCCGACAGAAGTTTGTGCGCCACGAGCGAGCCGTCCGGCCGCCGTGCGACCACATCCGTGAACGTGCCGCCGCGGTCGACCCAGAAATCCCACTTGCCGTTTGCCATCGCCCTGTCCACCTTTGGAAATCGCAGCATATCACGGCGGTCATCAAAAACATTTCGTCGATAAAACGTCAATGTTTAGTTGACAAGAAAATGCTGGCTAACGCATCATTATTGGCGAACGGGCAAAGACACCGAACAGCTTGGATCGAAACCGGCAACCGAGGGAATGCAATGGGAGCGAACGCCGACGGGTCTCTCCGGCGGCGTTCGCTTCCAGGTCTCTCAGGGAGGAGGACAGGTAGTGGCGAACGACATGGAAAACCTGGGACCGATAGTCTCGTCGGACCACCTTGCAACGGGCGCCCTGCCCGCACTTTCCGAAATCGAGTTCGGCGTCATCATGCTGAGCCACGCCTTCAGCCGCTGGATAGTGCGCTGTATGGCAGCGGCCGGCGTCCCCGATCTCTCGCCCATCGACGTGCTCGTCCTCCACAACATCAACAGCCGCGGCAAACCCAAGACGCTCGCCGACATCTGCCTGGTTCTCAACATCGAGGACACGCATGTGGTCAATTATGCGCTCAAGAAGCTGGAGCGGCTGAAGCTGATCAAGGCCGGCAAGCGCGGCAAGGAAAAATTGGTGATGGCAACCAGCGCCGGAGAGGAGGCCTGCGCGCGCTATGCCGCGATCCGCGAGGCTCTTCTGGTCAAATCGGTGCTGGCCACCGAGGTCTCGGACGAGACCCTGTCGGCAATGGCGGCGCGCATCCGCGCGCTTTCCGGCCATTATGACCAGGCGTGCCGGGCAGCCGCGTCAATGTAACAGGAAGGCGATTGCATATCTGACAAACCCACCAATGTAATGAATCGGCAGGGTTCTAGGCTTATTGTTGAATCAGAATGAGAGTGGCCGTTACTGTTAGCGCCGTCTTCGTCGCGGTTGCTGTTGCCTATGTCGGCGCAATCGTGGTTGCGCATAGAGACTCGACGCTCGTCTACCTCCGGGAGAACGGTCACAGGCAAAATGCCAATCTAGTCCCTGCAATCTTTCCGGCGAATACCGCTCGCTCTGTTGTTTATGATCACTTCAACGAGCGCGGTTTCCGAGGCCCTTTCAAATGCGGCATCCGAACAGTGAGTTCTATGCCGATGAGGGTTGGAGCATGACCAATCTCCTCTGGCACTACGACATCCGTCTCATCTACGACGACGAAGACAAAGTGATTGAGGGGTGGGGCATCGCTTTCGAACCGGGTGCGAAGTAGCCCACGCTGTAAGCCACATAACCACCCCGCGCACCACGGCTGGGCTTGTCAAATATATAATCGCCAACGGGAATCATGGGCGGCCGTCGAAACGGCCGCTGCTTCAGGCGTTCGCCCGCGCCACCGCCCGCCTTGCCATGACAGCGATGAGATTTGCCCGGTACTCCGCAGAGGCGTGGATGTCGGTCATCAGATTGTCGGCCGGCACGGTGAGGCCCTGCAGCGCGGATGCGTCGAAATTGCTGGCGAGCGCGGACTCGATCTCGCTCGACCGGAACACGCCGTCGTCGCCCGCCCCGGTCACCGCCGCCCTCGTTCCGCCCGCGCCCTTGGCCACGAACACGCCAACGATCGCGTAGCGCGAGGCCGGGTTGGGGAACTTCTCGTAAGCCGCCTTGTCCGGCGCGGTGAACCGCACCGCGGTGATGATCTCCCCCTCCTCCAGCGCGGTTTCGAACTGGCCGGTGAAGAACTCGTCAGCGGAGATTTCGCGCTGGTCGGTCACAATGGTACCGGCAAGCGCAAGCAGCGCCGCCGGGTAATCGGCGGCCGGGTCGTTGTTGGCGATGGAGCCGCCGATCGTGCCCATGTGCCGCACGTGCGGATCGCCGATCATGCCGGCGAGCCTGGAGAGCGCCGGACACGCCGCCTTCAGCGCCGCGTCGGCCGCGACCTCGGCATGCGTCGTGCCGGCCCCGATAGTGATGGTCGAGCCGAAAACGGTAACGCCTTTCAGCTCCGCTATGCGGCCTATATCGACCAGGTCGGAGGGGGCGGCGAGCCGAGTCTTCATCGCCGGAATAAGCGTCATGCCGCCCGCGAGAAATTTGGCGTCGCCCTGCTTTATGAGCTGTGCCGCCTCAGCGATGGAGGCAGCGCGGTGGTAGGTGGTGGAATACATGTGGTTTTCTCCCTTCGGGAGAAAGCGAATAGGGAGTAGCGAATAGCGAATAGGACCGATCCTATTTTGCGCCGCGCTTTTCTTCCCTATTCCCTACTCCCTATTCGCTATTCGCTCTGTTCAGTGTCTCGTCGCCGACCGGATCGCCGCCCAGACCTTCTGCGGCGTCGCCGGCATGGTCAGTTCGTCGGTCCCGATGGCGTCGGTGACGGCGTTGATGACGGCGGGCGGCGAGCCGATCGCGCCCGCCTCGCCGCAGCCCTTCATGCCGAGCGGATTGCCCGGGCACGGCGTGTTGCTGGTCGAAACCTGGAACGACGGCAGATCGTCGGCGCGCGGCATGGCATAATCCATGTAGCTTGCAGTCAGGAGCTGGCCGCTGCCGGGATCGTAGTGCGCGCCTTCGAGCATTGCCTGGCCGACGCCTTGCGCGATGCCGCCATGCACCTGGCCTTCAACAATCATCGGGTTGATGATGTTGCCGAAATCGTCGGCGGCCACGAACTGGACGATCTTGGTGACGCCGGTGTCCGGGTCGACCTCCACCTCGCAGATGTAGCAGCCCGCCGGGAACGTGAAGTTGGACGGATCGTAGAATGCCGTCTCTTTCAGGCCCGGCTCCATGCCACCCGGCAGATTGTGCGCCGTATAGGCGGCAAGAGCCAGTTGGAACCACGGCACCGATTTGTCGGTGCCCGCAACCTTGCAGGCGCCGTCCTCGATGACGATGTCGCTTTCGTCCGCCTCGAGCAGGTGCGCGGCGATCTTCTTCGCCTTGGCCTCGACCTTGTCGAGCGCCTTGACGATGGCGCTCATCCCGACCGCCCCCGAGCGTGAGCCATAGGTGCCCATGCCCATCTGCACCTTGTCGGTGTCGCCATGGACGATCGAAACGGAATCGATCGGTACGCCGAAGCGTTCTGTGACCAACTGGGCGAATGAGGTTTCGTGGCCCTGTCCGTGACTGTGCGATCCGGTGAGAACCTCGATCGTGCCTACGGCATTGACGCGCACCTCGGCGCTTTCCCAAAGACCGACGCCAGCGCCGAGCGAGCCGACGGCCGCACTCGGCGCGATGCCGCAGGCCTCGATGTAGCAGGACATGCCGATGCCGCGCAGCTTGCCGCGCCGCTTCGCCTCGTCCCGGCGCTGTGGGAACCCCTGATAGTCCGCCGCCTTCATGGCGGCATCGAGGGACGCGGCATAGTCGCCGGCGTCGTAGCACATGATGACCGGCGTCTGGTGCGGGAACTGGGTGATAAAGTTCTTGCGGCGCAGTTCCGCTGGTGAGACGCCGAACTGGCGCGCCGCCGTCTCCATCAGCCGCTCCATGACGAAGGTCGCCTCCGGCCGCCCTGCCCCGCGATAGGCATCGACCGGAGCCGTGTTGGTGTAGATAGCCTTCACATTGGCGTGGATGGCCGGGATGTCGTACTGGCCCGACAGAAGTGTTGCATAGAGGTAGGTCGGCACCGAACTCGAAAACAGCGACATGTATGCGCCGAAATTCGCCTTGGTTTCGACCTTGAGCCCGATGACCTTGTGATCCCCGTCGAATGCCATTTCGGCGTGGGTGACATGATCGCGGCCGTGCGCGTCGGTCAGGAAACTCTCGGTGCGGTCGCCGACCCACTTGACCGGCACGCCGGTTTTCTTCGAGGCCCAAAGACAAACGATTTCCTCGGGATAGATGAAGATCTTCGAACCGAAGCCGCCGCCGACGTCGGGCGCGATGACGCGCAGCTTGTTCTCTGGAGCGATGTTGTAGAAAGCGCTCATCACCAGGCGCGCGACATGCGGGTTTTGGCTCGTCGTCCAGCAGGTGTAGTGGTCCTCGGCCTTGTCGTAATGGCCGAGAGCCGCCCGCGGCTCCATCGCGTTCGGAACCAGCCGGTTGTTCACGATGTCGAGCTTGACGACATGGGCTGCCCTGCCGAAGGCGGCGGCGGTTTCGTCGGCGTTGCCGATGTCCCAGTCGAAGATCAGATTGTTGTCGGCCTCGGGATGAAGCTGCGGCGCTCCGGGCTGCAGCGCCTTGGTCGCATCGGTTACCGCCGACCGCTCATTGTAAGTCACCTCGACGGCTTCCGCCGCGTCCCGCGCCTGGCTCTTGGTTTCGGCGACCACGATCGCAACCGCATCGCCGACATAACGCACCCGGTCGACCGCCAGCGGCGACCATGCGCCCATCTTCATCGGCGTGCCGTCCTTCGAGTGGATCATCCAGCCGCAGATCAGATTGCCGATGCCATCGGCCTTGATCTCGCGGCCGGTCAGCACGCCGATCACGCCGGGCATCGCCTTCGCCGCCTTGACGTCGATGCCTGTGATGTCGGCATGGGCGTGAGGACTGCGGACGAACGCCGCATGCTTCATGCCGGGCACGACCATGTCGTCGACATAGCGTCCCGCGCCGGTGATGAACCGCCTGTCTTCCTTGCGCGCTACACGTGCGCCGATCCCTTCCAAACCCATCAGATTTCTCCTCCCAAACCTCAAGGTGAACAAAAATGGACTGACGGCAGCGGGCGCATAGCGGCAAGCCCTTGAACGCCAACGATTTATTCGCGCCGCCGATCTCTGGCCATCACCCTTTTATCCACAGCCGGCCCTCAAGCCGCTTTCCTGCCGCCTGTCGACATCGCTGCCGATGCCGCCAGTATCGCTTTGACAATGTTATGATATCCGGTGCAGCGGCAGATATTGCCCTCCAGCTCCGCCCGCACCGTCGCCTCGTCCAAGCCTCCCGGATGGCGGGCGATCATGTCCGTCGCCGCCATGATCATGCCCGGAGTGCAGAACCCGCATTGCAGACCATGGTGTTCCTTGAACGCCGCCTGGACCGGATGCAGCTCGGCGCCGTTCGCAAGTCCTTCAATTGTAACGATATTCGAGCCGGACGCCTGGGCGGCAAGCATGGTGCACGATTTGACCGCCTTTCCATCGACATGAACGACGCACGCGCCGCATTGCGAAGTATCGCAGCCGACATGCGTGCCCGTCAGGCCGACATGCTCGCGTAGGAAATGGACGAGCAGCGTACGGTCCTCGACCGTTCCGTCGACCCGCCGGCCGTTCACCACCAACGATACTTCCGACATGTTCCCTCCCTCGGCATCTTTTCGGCCGTCTGTACATGCGGCCACATCGAGATCATACACGGCAATCGAAGCGGAAGAAGCCTGCATCCTCCAAGCCGTGAGGGAAAGAATGCAGCCCGCTCCCGGAGCCGCATATTGTACTTTCGCATACAAGGTTCCTGACGGGCGGCATTGCCAAGACGCGTCGGGCAGGCAAAGATAGCCGCGGCGCAAGCGTGCCCGGCACGCGGGAGGATGCGCTTGAGGCAGTCACGGGAGGAGCGCCGCGCTGGCCTGTTTGCGGACAAGGTATTCTTGCGGCCTGTCGGTCCTGACGACCGGCGATGGCGACGCTGAAGCATTCGCAATGGCCGTGGCCGAGGAGGCCTCGGCCATCCGTGCCGGCTTTGCGCTCATCTTCTTCTCGCAGGCCCTGCTGGCGGCGAAGCAATTGTCGGATGCGCTGAACCGGCATGCGCCGGACCTCGCCTATGCCGGCTGTTCGACCGCGGGCGAAATCACGCCGGCCGGGCTCGAGGAAGGTCATGTCGTTGCAATGCTGTTTCCGGCGGAGAGCTTCACCGCTGTCAGCACCATGATGACCGGGCTGTCCTCCGCGGGCATGGACGACATCGCAGGCAAGGTCGAGGCGCTGAAACTGTCGCTTCGAAGCCGCAACGGCGCGGCGCACGCCGACAACATATTCGCGCTCTGCTTCATCGACGGGCTGTCCTATGCGGAGGAAGCGGTCACCTCGGCGATCCACTGGGGGCTGGACGACATTCCGCTGATCGGCGGCTCGGCCGGCGACGATCTCAAGTTCGAGACCACCACGCTCATCTCGAATGCCGGAATTGGCAGCGACTGCGCGATCGTCGTCCTGATCGCAACCGACATTCCCTTCCATGTCTTCAAGACGGAGAATTTCGTACCGACCGAGGACAAGCTCGTGGTCACCGCGTCCGACCCCGAGCGGCGAATCGTGTATGAATTCAACGCGGGCGGAGCTGCCCAGGAATTCGCCAACGCGGTCGGCATCGCGCATGGCGCGATGACGCCGCTCAGCTTCGCCTCGCATCCGGTCGTGGTCAGGGTCGGCGGCGAATATTACTGCCGCTCCATCCAGAAGATGAACGCCGACGGCTCGCTGTCGTTCTTCTGCGCGATCGACGATGGCATCGTGCTCTCGATCGCAAAACCCACCGGCATGGTCGAATCGACGCGCACGGCGCTGAAGAATGTGAGCGAGCGCCTCGGTGGCATCGACATCGTCCTGGGCTTCGACTGCGTTCTGCGGCGTCTCGATGCGCGCAATCGGCAAGTGTTCCGCGACATTTCGGAGCTCTATCGTGCCAATAACGTGATCGGCTTCGGCACCTACGGCGAGCAATACCGGTCCATGCATCTCAACCAGACCTTCATCGGCATCGCCTTCGGCCATCGCCAGGCGGCGGAATAGCAGCGATGCCGATCCGCAATATCGACGACATCACGCGGCTGAAGAAAATCAACGCCGCTCTGATCTCGCGCGTCGAGCGCTCAATGGATCAGCAGGGCAACGCCTTCTCTTTGTTCCAGACGGCGATCAACCTGGAAAACCGGGTGCGGACACGTACCGAGGAACTGCGCTCCACGCTTCGACGCCTTGAAGAATCCAATATCGATCTCGTTGCCGCCAAGGAAAATGCCGAACGGGCGAACCTGTCGAAGACACGCTTCCTGGCCGCTGCCAGCCACGACATTCTGCAGCCGCTGAATGCGGCCCACCTCTCCGTTTCCGCGCTTTCGGAAGTCCAGGCCAGCGAGGAAGGCCGCAAGCTGGTCCGCCAGGTCGAGCGCTCGCTGGAGACGATGGAGGATTTGCTTCACACGCTGCTCGACATTTCCAAACTGGATGCGGGCGTCATCGAGCCGGAGATCACCGACGTTGCACTGGAGCCGCTGTTCTTTTCGCTCAAATCGGATTTCCAGCCGCTGGCCGAGCAGAAAGGCCTGAAGCTCAAATTCCTTCCCGGCAACGCTGTGGTGCGGTCGGACCGCACGCTGCTTCGGCGCATCCTTCAGAACATTGTTTCCAACGCCATCCGCTACACACGCGCCGGCGGCGTGCTGGTCGGCGTGCGCCATCGCGGCGACGTCGTCAGGATCGACGTGGTGGATACGGGCTGCGGTATACCCGAGAGCCAGCGTGAGGCGGTGTTCGAGGAGTTCCATCGCGGAACCGCTACGGCGGATACCGACTTCGCAGGCGGCGGCCTCGGGCTCGGCCTTTCGATTGTGCGGCGCATGACGAGCGCGCTTGGCCACCCGATCGCCTTTTCATCCGTCGTAGGGCGGGGCACGGCGTTCCATCTCGACGTTCCGGCGGCGGAGGTATCCTTTGCCGAAGCCGGAGCGCTGGCCGCCGAGCCGGAGCGGCCGCGCGGCTACGGGCTATTCGGCACGAGAGTGCTGCTGGTCGAAAACGACACCGAGGTCCTGGAGGCCATGACGACCCTTCTGGAACGCTGGCAATGCACGGTGAAATCGGCGACTTCGACCGAACAGTCGTTGGACGCGCTGGGCGACCGTGCGTGGATTCCGGACATCGTCATCGCCGACCAGCATCTGGACGATGGCGACCTCGGCAGCATTACGATCGCCAGCGTCCGCAACTATCTCGACCGGGCAGTCCCGGCGCTGATCGTTACCGGCGACGGGTCGGCCTCGCTCGCGCGGGAAGCGCGCGCGGCTGGCGTCGAATTGATGCGCAAACCGGTAAAGCCGGCGCAATTGCGGGCGCTCATGGCCCATCTGCTGGCTTGATCGGAGCCTCAGCGCGACGGCTAGGACAGGCTCTGCCGCCTTTATCGTCAAGCGGCTTGCTAGAGGCGCTAGAATCCCGACGGATCGCGAAACAGTTCGGCATTGTCGAGTTTGGAAACCTCGATCACCGCCTGGGTCCGGCTGTAGACGTTCAGCTTGCGCAATATCTCCGACACGTGCGCCTTGACCGTGGTTTCGCCCACCTGAAGTTCGTAGGCGATCTGCTTGTTCAACAGCCCCTGGCGCAGCATCTGCAGCACGCGCAATTGCTGTGGGGTGAGTTTGGCCAGCCGGCGCACCATTTCGGCGCGGTCGGCGCTTTCGGCATCGGGCGGCCGAGCTTCGTAGTTCTCCGGCACATGGATCGCACCTTCCATCACCGAGCGAATCGCCGCGGCAAGATCGCTCTTGCGCACCGATTTCGGCACGAAACCGGCAGCGCCGTAGGACAATGCCTCCGAGATGATCTTCGGATCCTCGTGCCCCGAAACCACGACGACCGGCAGGTGCGGATGGCGGGTGCGCAATTGCAGCAGTCCATCGAAGCCGTGAACGTCGGGCATTGAAAGGTCGAGAAGCGCAAGATCAAACGGTTTCGGCCCAGAAAGCATGGCCAGCGCCTCTGAAATGGAACGCGCCTCGGCGGTATCGACATCCGGATAGGCCATGCGCACGGCGCTATGCAGCGCTTCGCGGAACAACGGGTGGTCGTCGATGATAAGAAAGCGGGCGGCTTCGCTGGCAGCATTCATGTGGCGATTCTCCATCCGGAGATCGTCCGGGTCAACGGGCGCTTTCCGCTACGCCGGACATTCCTGTTCCGCTCCCATCGCTTCCCCCATGGCAGGAGAATATCTGACCGTCGCTCGCCCGATATTGGCAATTGGTACATCGCGGCCGGGCCTGCGCACGAAACGCGCGAAGGTGGCGCATAGCTTCGCATCATGCGACAGTTTCAGGATTACGATGCAAGAGGACCGTAGGCCGTTTCGTTCCGCTTGCGTTTCAGAGCATGAAATCTGGACGAGATCGGCATGACCGGTGGGCACCAATGAGTGAAATCATCCTGCACAACTACTATCGATCGTCGACCTCGTACCGGGTCAGGATCGCGCTTGAGATGAAGGGGATAAGTTATCGCTACGTGCCGCATCATCTGCGTCTTGGCGAGCATCTCGAACCGTCTTACCTGGCGGTCAATCCGCAGGGATTCGTGCCCGCCCTGATCTGGAGCGACGGCGCACTCCTGACCCAATCGCTGGCGATCATCGAATTTCTGGACGAAATCCAGCCGGAGCCCCCGCTTCTGCCAGCCGATGCGCATGGACGGGCGCGCGTGCGGATGCTGTCGCAGATGATCGCCTGCGACATTCACCCGGTGAACAATCTGCGGATTCTGACCTCGCTGCGCACACTCTACGGCGCCGGCGACGAAGATGTGGCCAATTGGTTCCGTCACTGGGTCAACGAAACCTTCCAGCCCCTTGAAAAACTTCTCGCCGAGAGTTCCGAGACCGGAAAATTCTGCCATGGCGACACGCCGGGGCTCGCAGACATCTGCCTTGTCGCTCAGGTCGCCAACAATGCCCGCTTCAACCTCGATATGGACCCCTACCCCGTGATCTCGCGGATCAACGCCGAGTGCCTGAAACTGCCGGCGTTCATCAAGGCCGCGCCGGCGAACCAGCCGGATGCCGAGTGAATAGTGGCGCGATCAGGCGCCAGCCTTCCTGCGGCGTTCATAAAGCATCACCAGCGTTTCGGCGACCAGCGCCGGCCTTTCATCGCCATCGATTTCGACCGTGTTGCCGGCCTTCATCAGATACTGCCCCGGCCCCTTTTCCTCCACGGACATTAGCGTGGTCCGCAGCCTGACGCGCGCGCCGGCCTTGACCGGCGCGACAAAGCGCACCTTGTCGAGCCCGTAATTGAAGGCGGCCTGAGTATTTTCCGGCATTATGCCGAGATCCTGCGCTAGCGTGGCGACCAGCGAGAGCGTCAGGTAGCCATGTGCGATCGGCGTTCGGAACGGGCTCTCTCTCCTGGCGCGCTCGATATCGACATGGATCCACTGACGATCGCCGGTGCAGTCAGCGAATTTGTCGATCATTTGCTGATCGACCGCGACCCATTCGGATACGCCCAGTTCCTTTCCGACAAAGTTCTCGAGCGTGGCAAAGGTCAGTGCCGTCATTTCTGGCTCCGCACCTGAAAAATGCCCGGCCTGATGCGCGCGGGTGGAAATATCTTCGATCGCATTTCTGATCGGACCCGTCCGTCTCGCGGTTCGGAATTTGTTCCCCTAACGGCTACCGGTTCTTCTCGTAGCCTTTGCGAATCTCTTCCATCGTCTCGCGAATGCGCTCTCGCAGTATCTCGACCGACTCGGTTCCGGATTTCTTTACAATTTCGGCGACTTCGCTGGCATTCTTGACGGCGGTCTCGAAGGAGCGCCGCGCAAAATCGGCTTGTTTGGCCATCATCTCTTGCGGATTGCCTGGAGCCCGGTAGCTCTGCGCCATATCGGTGATTTCGCTCATCGTGTCCTGCAGTATCTGTCGCTGCTTGGTCATCAAATTCTGCGCGCCCGTGGTCGTCGCTGAAGCCGATTTCTGCAGCGCTTCGAGGTTCTTGCGGTGGTGGCTGAGAATGGCTTCAACGTCCATGCTCGGCAATTTCAGATCGCGGCCGAAATTGTTGAACATATCCAGGAAGGATTCTGATTCCGGCTTCTTTGCCATGGCTCTCTCCCTTGCCGGCGCGGCGGCGCCGCTATGAAGAATAGAGCTTTGGCGAAGCGGGTCAATTCGCCAGGAAAAGCCGTTCGGCTACGTAGAGCATCAGACCCGCCAAGCCGCCGATCAGCATGCCGTTGAAGCGGATATACTGCAGGTCGCGGCCAATGTTCAGCTCGATGAGACGCGTCAACTGCGCCAGATCCCAGCGTTTGACCTGATCGGCGATAAAGCCGGAAACGCCGCTCTTCTGGCTTTCGACGAAGGACGCGAGCGCCACGACGAAGCCCTGGTTCATGTCGGCCCGAACCTGCCGGTCGCTCGCCAGATGCCGCCCGACCTCCACGAACATGCCGGCGAGGTGTTCGCGGATCGCCGACTTGGGCGCCTTGGCGTCCTGCTCGATGAAGGCACGCACGCTATCCCACATATCCTGAGCGAGTTCCTTGAGCTCCGGGCGGGCCAGGAAGTCCCGCTTCAGCTTTTCGGCCCTCTTGGCGTAATCCTTCGAACTGCGCAGCTTTTCGACGAAATTGAGCACGAAGAGGTCGAATTCGCGCCGCATCGGATGGTCGGGATCGGCGCGAACCTCGTCGAGGAGCGAGCCGGCCGAGGCCACGATCTTCTTCAGGAGGTAGGCGTCGGCGCGAAACAGGTTGAACAGCGACGGCAGTTCCTCGCGGATCTTTTCGCGCATGGCGGCCAGCGCCTCGTCGTCGCCGAGGAATTTTCCCACGACCTTTGTGAACTCGTCGAACAGCTTCTGGTGACGGCGGTCGTCGGTGAAGGCCGAGAGCAGTTCGGCGGCCAGCGGCGCGACGGGCACCTTTTCCACCTGCTCGACGATCGTCTGAGTGACAAACCCGCGCAGACCGGACAGCTCCACCGCAGACAGCGTCTGCGGCACCAGCCGCGCAACGAAGCGCGACAGGCCCGCCGCGCGCCCGGGATCGGAGAGCCAGTCGGCGACCAGTGCCGCGAAATCTACCTCGTTCAGCTTTTCGCGCACCGGGCCGGTCGCCAGGAAATTGACCTCGATGAACCGGCCGAGATTGTCGGCGATGCGATTCTGGTTTTCTGGAATGATTGCGGTGTGCGGGATCGGCAGGCCGAGCGGCCGCTTGAACAGGGCAACGACAGCGTACCAGTCGGCGAGGCCGCCGATCGTCGCCGCCTCGGCGAAGGCCGCGACAAAGCCCAGCCAAGGCAGGCGCGGCTCGAAATATTTGGCGAGCATAAAGACAACGACGCAAAGCGCGAGCGCGGCCGTCGCGATGAACTTGGTCCAGCGCAGCGCCTTGAGCTTGGTGTCGTCGTCCGCGGCAAAGCCGAGCGTTGCTTCGGCAGGCGCATCATATCCGGTCGGAGGCATCGGTTCCGAATTCTCCTGCTACTTCAGGACGCAACCTAGCGTCCCCTCGTCACCTTGGACATGCTGCGTTGCAGCAGAAATTATGTTGCACTGCAACACGCTCGCCACTATATAGCGCCCACGCCTCGGGCCAATGACGGACGGGGCGAACCATAGCTCCCGAAATGAGGATGGAAATCAAATGGCCAAGACCACCGCAAAAATCGATAATGCCGCAGCCGGCTATTTCGCTGCGATCCAGAACGCGTTCGAGACCCTGCAGACCAAGATTGAAGTTCCCGCAGCCGCTTGCGATTACGTGAAGCGCGGCGCTTCGACTGCCCAGACGCAGGCCGAGACCGCGCATCAGGGCGCCGCCAAGTTCACCGACGGCGCGGAGAAACTCGCGACTTCGTTCGTCGGCGGCTACGCAAACTTCACCCGCAGCCTGCTCGACATGACGCTCGCCAACGTCCAGCACACGCTGCTCACGGTCGAGAAGGTCGCCGGCGCCCAGTCCCTCAACGAGGCCGTCCAGCATCAGGCCGATTTCGTCCGTGAGAGCCTGAATGCCAATGTCGAGCGCGCCACCAACGCTGCCGACACCGCGAAGAGCGCCTTTACCGATAGCGCCAAGACGGTGCAGGCCGAATTGTCCAACATCTATTCGTTCGGACAAAAGGCCGCCTGAACCGGCTCTCGAAGCAGTTCCAAAACAAAAAGGCTCCGCGTCCGGCGCGGAGCCTTTTCATTTATTCGCCGGATCCAGCACGCTGCGGTCCCATTGGCGCAGCAGGAACAGTGCAACAAAGCCGCCCAGAACTGGCACTCCCGCAATAAACAGATGGTTTGCTGGATCGGCCCAAGGCTGGATCAGGACCGGCCACGAAACCGCGACACTGACGGCATGCAGGATCATAGCCGCACCATAGGCGACTGTGCGGAACAGGCCGAGGAACAGGCAGATCGCGATGGCGATCTCGATCACGCCGAAAACATAGGCCGATAGTTGCGGCACGCTGATGCCGTAGAAGAAGCCCCAGATGCCGACCGTGTTTTCCGGCACGACGAACTTTTCGATGCCCCATTGGAGCAGGAAGAGGCCGAGCGTGATCCGGAGAACCAGCAGCGCGCGGGGCAAGGTTCTGGCAAGCGCTTCGTCGTTCATGTCGCCTCCCCGTTCTAGAGAGTCAGCCGGCTCAGAAATATCGCGTTTCGGCGGGCGGATGCTCCCAATCGTCGTCGCGGCCATTCTCGTAGATGATCGGCGCTTCGGCAAGTTCGGCGTCGCTGGCGTCGTCGAGGCAATAGATATTCACGGCGTAGAATTCTCCGCCCATCTGCTCGAAGCTGGCGTTGCCGAACGTATGGACCCCGCAGTTCCGGCAGAAGAAATGGTGGATTTGCCTGCTGGCATACCGATAGTCGGCAAGCACATCCTGCCCCTCGATCAGGCGGAAATCGCCAGTTCGGACAAAACCCTTCCAAAGTCTGGTCTTCATGCAGGAAGAGCAGTTGCAGCGGAAGGTCGATGTCCACCACACGCCCGGCAGTTCCGGTTCGGAACGGCGGCCGGCCGGCGCCAAGTCGAGCTCGCATTCGAAGCGGACAGCGCCGCAGTGGCAACTGCCGTGATAGATATTCTTCATCTCGCTTTGTCCTTGCTTGTCGTCTCGTTCATGCAGCTTCCACGACTTCCGGTCGCTGCAGCACGGCGTTGAACACGGTTTTCGGCACCCTCAGGCGCTCATCGCCTTCATAGACCCGGCGCAATTCGTCGAACGACGCGTCCGGATCCCGCGTCAGTTCGGCGAGCCGGTCGAAGAAGGCGAACTGATCCTCGGAAAGCTGCTCATTGGGCTGAGGCATCGCGCCCCAGCAGTCCCAGGGCAGCATCTCGACCTTGTTCAACCCGGCAATGTCACGCACCAGATCTCCGGCGATGAACCAGAAGCCGCGCTGTTCGCCGGCGAAGATGCCGAACTTGGACGGATCGGCCTTGCCGGAGCGGCATTGCGACCACGCGTCGGCGGCGATCAGGTAGCGGTCGCGCGGCACGTTCAGCACGTCGTGATCGATCTTCGCGCCCGCCCGCCAATTCTCGTCGAATTGCGGATCGGCCAGCGCCCAGCGTCCCTTCTCGGCGCTCCAGTATTCGCAGATCACATGGTCCTCAAAATACGGCGCGTTGAAATAAGAACCGAAGCCTGAGCGGTAGCGCGCGGGAATCCCGTGGGCGCGCAGCATGGCTACGAGCAGCAGCGCGAAGTGGTGGCAAACGCCGACGATGCGCTTTTCTGGCGGCCGCGCCTCGGCGAGCAACCGGCCGTCCAAAGCCAGGATTTCATCCAGGATCGCCTCGACCGGGCGAAGATGAGATTCGCGCTTCCGCGCCTCTGGCACGGTCACGCCGTAATAAGACGCGGCGTATTGATGGATTGCCAGTCCCTGAACGATTTCGGTCAGTGCGGCTACGTCGCCGGGCAGGCCTTGGAGCAGCCCGGCATGCCTGCCGGCGTCCGACATGCCTGCCGGCTGCGAATAATAGTCAAAGATCCGCCGCGGCAGTTCGGGGACAGGACTTGAACGAAGAAGCGGTTGCGACATTGCGGTTCCTCCCATGGACTTGCGTTACGCGGCGGTTGCGGACGCCAGGTATGCCTCCAGCCGGTCGAGGCATTCGCTCCAGCCACCCTGATGCGAATCGCGGCTTTCGACCGTTTCGAACGGCGCCTGACGGAATGTCAGCTTCGTCCGGCCGTCGTGGTCCTCGAACGTGACCGTGACCAGCGTCTCGCTGCCGCCGTCCCAGGCGAAGGTGAAGGTAAGGCGTTCCGGCGCGACGATTTCGCGATAAACGCCGCGCGCGCCGTGATCGGCTCCCTCGGGCGAGCGTATGGAGGTGCGCCATTCGCCGCCCAGCCGAAAATCCGTCCTGGCCAAGGTGCAGGTAAAATCCTTCGGACCCCACCAGCGCATCAGGTGCTCCGGCGCACTCCAGACCTTGAACACCAGGCTGCGCGGCGCATCGAAGATGCGGGTGATGGCAAGCTCGAATTCGGTTTGCCCGGCCTTCTCAATTGCTTGGGCCATCAGGCTTCTCCTTAGTTTGCAATTCACGCAGATAGTCACCGAGACGATCGAAACTGTCGTCCCAAAATCGGCGATAATTCTCGACCCAGTCGGAAACGTCCTTGAGCGGACCAGCCTCGAGCCGGCAGGGCCGCCACTGCGCCTCGCGGCCGCGGGAGATCAGCCCGGCGCGCTCCAGCACCTTGAGATGCTTGGAAACCGCCGGCAGGCTCATGGCGAAAGGCTGGGCAAGTTCGTTGACGGAGGCCTCCCCCGAAGCGAGGCGCGCCAGGATCGCCCGCCTCGTCGGGTCGGCCAGAGCGGCAAAAGTGGTGTCAAGCTGGTCCGGGGGCATGGCGTCATATACCGTGTGGTTAATTATCCTGTCGGTTAAATACATCGCTCTAAGCTGAACGTCAAGCCTGGATCTGGCCACACGCAGAACGGGAGAAAAAATCCGCCGGACGCTTGGCGGAAATTGCGGAAGCCTGTAGGTCCTTCGGCGTGTTGCGCTTGTGCTGCGGGAAGTCCGCAGCGCTGACCATCATCACTTTGGAGCATTGTGTGAGGCGCCGGATCTTGACTGCTCTTGTCGTATTGGCTGTTTCACTCGCAGTGCTCTACGCAGTCGGGCCGCGCGTTCCCGTCGACACACGTATCACCTTCGATGCTTCGGTGATCGGCGACGACCCGGCCGGCTATCTCGACCGTTCCGAAAGTCTTGTCCGCGGCATACGCGATGGACTGGAGAAGGAAATCGTCTGGGCCGACCCGATGATCCATGTCAAAACGCCCATCTCCATCGTCTATATCCACGGCTTTTCGGCATCGAAAGGCGAGGTCCGGCCCCTCCCCGACCAGGTGGCGGAAGAACTCGGCGCCAATCTGTTCTACACGCGTCTCAAGGGCCATGGGCAGGACGGCGCGGCCATGGGAACCGCGACCGTCAACGACTGGCTCAACGACTATGCCGAAGCGTTGGCGATCGGCCGCCAGATTGGTGAGAAGGTCGTCGTCATCGCCACCTCGACCGGAGCGGCGCTCGCGGTTCACGCGGCGACCCAGGCGGGCGCCTCGGAGGGCGTCGCCGCCATGGCGCTGATCTCGCCGAATTTCGGCGTGCGCGGGTCAGGGGCGGAATTGCTGACAATGCCGTGGGGCAAGCAGATTGCGGAACTGCTGATCGGCAAGGAACGCAGTTTTCAAGCGCGCAACGAAATGCACGGAAAACTCTGGACCACAAAATACCCGACGAGCGCGATCTTGGCGATGGCGGCGCTGACCAAACTGGCCTACACGGCTCCGGTCGAGAACGCGACCGTTCCCGCTTTATTCATATTTTCCGATTCCGATCGGATCGTGAAGCAGGATCTCACTCGCGAAATCGCCGCGCGATGGGGCGCCCGGCACGAAATCGTCCCCGTCGACGACAGCGGCGATGTCGATCATCACGTGATCGCAGGCGACGCGCTGTCGCCGGCGACGACCCGTTTTCTTGCGGACCGGATCGTCGCTTGGATAAGGGCCGTCGTTTCGGTCGAGTGATCTCGCGTACGTCAGTGCTTCTCGGGCTTTGCGTCGCGCGCCAGCAGGTAGATCGCGAGCGCGAGGCCAAGCACGACTGCATAGAAGGTGAACAGCGCGGTGTAGGCGGCCGCAGGCTCGCCAGGCACGATGCTGGCCGTGACGACGCCGCCGGTCGCAAACTGCATCAGGCCGACGCCGCCGATCGAGAAGAAATTCATCAGGGTGACGCCGCGGCCGACCAGATGCGGCGGCAGGAAGGCGCGCGCGTGCGCCATCAAGAGCCCGTAGCCCATGCCGCAGACCCCGATAACGACAAGCACTAGGGTGGTCGATGGGATGCCGGTGACGGTGTTTACCGCAAGGTAGGAGATCGCCAGCAGGCTGATGAAATTGCCGCCGACAGCCACCCATTTGCGCGTCCGGAAGATCGTGTCCAGCGGTCCATAGATGAACGAACCGGCGACCATTGCCAGCGCCATGAACAGGGTTACCTCGCCGATCACCAGCGTGTCGGCGCCATAGACGTCCGCGAGATAAGGCCCGGCCCAGAGGCCGCGAATGCCTGCGGTCGCGGCATAGTTGATCGCGGTCAGCGGAATTATCGGCCAGAGCACCCGCATGCGCATCAATTCGCCATAGCCGGCGAAGCCCGTGCCCGAGATGTGCATTCCTTTCGGCCGGTCGGGATCGCGCACCAGCACCATCATCGCCGCAGCGGTCAGCAATGTGACCACGCCGAGTGCGGCCATCACCGGCCGCCAGCCGAAAGCCTCCGCCGCATTCGCGAGCGGCGAAGCGCCTATGACGTTGCCGGCGGTTCCGAAAGCCACCAGCCATGAGGTCAGCACCGCGAAGCGCGCCGTCGAATAGATGCGGGCGAAAATGAACAGCGACGCCATCAGCACCGGCGCGCAGCCGATGCCGATCAGCGTCATGGCGGCGGTGATCATCCAAGGCTGGGTTGCGACGGCAAACAGGAAAGCCCCGCCCCCGCCGCCAAACGCAAGCAGGGCCGCCGCCGTGCGCCGCGGACCGAACCGGTCGAGCGAGACACCGATGGCGAATTGCGACAGTGCGAAGCTGATGAAGAAGGCGCCGGAGGCCAGCGAAAGCTCGGCCTTGGTGGCGCCGAGCTCAACAGTGAGGACCGGCGTCAGCACCGCCATGAACGAGCGGTAAAACTGCGAAAGCACATAGGCGATTGCGAGCGCTGCGATGCCGGCCATGAAGTTCCATCCAAATGCATAGGGCGGCCGAAGCAATCGCCACGGCCGCCCTATCGCATCATGTTCGTTCACGCAATTGGACCAAATCCGGCCAATTGCGGCACAGGCACAGTTACGCCGCGCGCGACGCCAGTTTGCCGGAGCCGAAGGAACGGCGCTTGCCGCGGAACGGCTTGCGCTCGTCGCCGGGCTTGCCCTGGAACGGCTTCTTGCCGAAACCGTTGCGCGGCTTCTGTTCGCCGCGCGGCCGGTTGTTGCCGTTGCGGTCGTTAGCAGCTTCCCTCGGCGCGCGATCGTTGCTGCGCGGCTCGGCCTTCGGGTCGGGCTGGCCAAGATGGTCGGCCGTCACGTCCAGCTTCATGCGGATGATCCTTTCAACCTGCCGAAGCTTGGCGTTCTCGCCGGGATCGCACAGTGTAACGGCAATGCCGTCGGCGCCGTTGCGACCGGTGCGGCCGATGCGGTGGACGTAGCTTTCGGCTTCGTCGGGCAGTTCGTAGTTCACGACATGGCTGATGCCCGGCACGTCAATGCCGCGCGCCGCAATGTCGGTCGCCACCAGAATGCGCACCGAGCCGTCACGAAAACCGTTCAGCGCCTTCTGGCGGGCGTTCTGCGACTTGTTGCCGTGGATGACGGCCGCATCGAAACCATCGCGCTCGAGATCGCGGGTCACGCGGTCGGCGCCGTGCTTGGTGCGGGTGAAGACGATCACCGAACGCATCGCCTCGTCTGCGAGCATCGCCGACAGGACCTGCCGCTTCTGCTTGACGCGGGCGAGCACCACGCTCTGCTTGATCTCGACAGCTGTCGTGCCCTGCGGCGCGACTTCGACATGCACCGGATCCTTCATAATGCCGCGTGCCAGTCCCTCAATCTCGGCCGGCATGGTGGCCGAGAACAGCGCCGTCTGGCGATCCCGGTGGGTTGCCTTGGCGATCCGTTTCACGTCATGGATGAAGCCCATGTCGAGCATGCGGTCGGCCTCGTCGAGCACCAGCCAGCGTGTATCCGACAGGTTGACTTCGCCCTCGCGGACGAGGTCGGTCAGCCGGCCGGGCGTGGCGACGAGGATGTCGACGCCGGGCGCCATCTTCTTGACCTGGCTGTAGCGCGACACGCCGCCAAGCACGAGCGCGGTCGAGACATGCAGGCCCTTGGCCAGAACGCGGATCGTGTCCTCGATCTGCACCGCGAGTTCGCGGGTCGGGGCGAGGATCAGCGCCCGCGCCGTCTTCGGCAGGCGCTTGGTGCCGAGCGCGATGATTTTGGTCAGGATAGGCAGGCTGAAAGCCGCCGTCTTGCCCGAACCGGTCTGCGCCACCGCTAGCACGTCGCGGCCGGCAAGGTGCGCCGGAATGGCCTGCACCTGCACCGGCTTCGGCATGTCGAAACCGGCGGCGTGGGTCGCCTTCAGAAGCGCACCGGTAATTCCAAGTTTGGCGAAACCATTGAGGTCCGCATTGTTTTCATTCGTCAATTTATTCATCTTTCACGCGGCTCTTAAGCCGCAACAATACTCGCGGCAAGGCGCTACCTGCCGGCGAAATTTTTGTGGAAACGACAAGGCGGCGGACTGTTGTCCGCTCGGCTGCGCTGTCGTGCCCGCCGACATCATGTCCGCAGGGCTCTTTCGCCGCTTACCGTTTCGTTCGGTGAGGGAGAAAACAGACGCAACCAGTCCCATCGGAGGGGAAAGCCGGAAAACCCGGCCCAAGCGCCTATGAGCCGGCATATGGGGGATTTCACCCGAAATAGCAAACGAATAATTTGTGCGCCGCAACAAACAGCACGCCGCCATCAGCTCGCCGCGGCTTGCCCAGTTCCATGAGCTTCAGCACCGTCCAGCTATTCCCTTGGCCACCTTGCTTGACACGGGATTGTCTCCTCCGTAGGTGCGTTACAACGAGGGGGAAATGATATGAATGCATCACGCGGAATTTTGCCTGCGATACTGGTCGTACTGGCCGGCTGTACGACCATTCAGGACGATGTGAAGAATAACCGCGAAACGACTGTCGCGGGCTGCATGCGGCAGGTCGAGGTGTCGGGGGCGAGATTCAAACAGCACGCCATGGCCTACATGGGCGTATCGCGAGAGCGCCTTCCCAGTGTCATGTGCAATCGATTGGCGGATGGCGTTGCCAGCGGCCAAATCAATCAGAGCGACCTGGATGGATTGATAAGAACCGGCCAACTAACCGCAAAGTTCAGGTTCCTCAAGGGATAATAACAGGCTACTCGGTCATTGGCTTCGCCAATCTTCGCGGTTAACTTCTTGGGATGAACGAACAGTTTACTTCTGCTCGCGCGAAATCTGACGCGACACTGACTTCGCGTGAAAAGTAAACCGCCCGTGCTCCTCTGCGCCGGCATCAATCGGATGCCGCCTTTTCCGCCAGTTCCTTGAGCTTCAGCACCGTGTTCCAGTTGCGCGCGGTGTTTGGGACGCCGATGCCCTTGTCGAATTTTACGGCGAGCTTCGAGGTGCCGAAACCTTCCGGCGTATGGAGATAGGCGACCTTGCCGACTACGGCAATGCGTTCGCCCTTCCCTGCAAACGCCTGCAACGCCTCGACTTTCGCCTCGTCGGGTTTCGCCGCCAGAACGGCGGCGTGCAGGAATTTTGGAACTGCGACGGCTTCAGGAAACGGATTGCGGGCGATCAAGTCGGACCATTCTGCCGGCGTGATCGCGTAGATATCCTTGTCAAAACCGAACTCGCGTTTGCAGGTGTTGGCCACCGAAGCGATTGTTTTCTCACGCGAAAGGCTGCTTTTCAGCACCGCATTGCCGCTGTTGATATAGGTTGCGACATTGCCGAAACCGGCCGCCGTCAGCGCCTCGCGCAGCGATTTGGTCGGTAGCTGCGTCGCACCGCCGACGCCTCGAAAGAGCATGATATATGTTGACAAAATCGTCTCTCCGCTCCGCAGTCACACGCATAAAATTATGATGCCGATATCGCTCCAATGCGTGAACACTTAACGCCCCTCCCGGCCGTTTTCGCTCATATCACCAGCCCCGCAATGGTCTCGTTGTCAGTGATATCCTGGTAGGCCCAGCCGGCGTCGTGAAAACGCCTGGCGAGCACGTCGAAATTCCTCCGGTTCTTGGTCTCGATGCCGATCAGCACCGAGCCGAAATTGCGCGCCGATTTCTTCAGATATTCGAAGCGGGCGATGTCGTCGTCGGGACCGAGCAGTCCGAGGAAATCGCGTAACGCGCCCGGCCGCTGAGGGAAGCGGAAGACGAAATATTTTTTCAAGCCTTCGAAGCGCAATGCCCTCTCCTTTACGTCGGGCAGGCGCTCGAAATCGAAATTGCCGCCGGAGACGATGCAGACGATGGTCTTGCCCCGGATTTCCTTGCGCGGGAAATCCTTGAGCGCGTCGATGGCGAGCGCCCCGGCTGGTTCCAGCACCACGCCTTCGACGTTCAGCATCTCGATCATCGTGGCGCAGAGGCGGTTTTCCGGAATTTCATGAACGGCGTCCTGGCCGAACTCTTTCAAGAGGCGAAAATTCTCGCGGCCGATCTCGGCGACCGCCGCGCCGTCGACGAAATTGTCCACTGTCGAGAGTTTTACGCGTTTTCCGGCGGAAAGACTTTGCTTGAGGCTCGGCGCACCCGACGGTTCGCAGAAGACGAATCGGGTTTCACGCTGCTGTTCGCGGAAATAGCGCGTCACCCCGGCCGAGAGCCCGCCGCCGCCGACCGGTAGCACGATCATATCCGGCGTTTTACCGTCCGGTATCTGGGCGGCGATCTCATGGGCGACCGTCGCTTGGCCTTCGATGATGTCCTTGTGGTCGAAGGGCGGCACCATGTGGGCGCCGGCGGCTTCGGTGAAATCGAGTGCTGAACGCAGGCAGTCGTCGAAAAAGTCGCCGACCAGTCTGATCTCGACGAACTCGCCGCCGAACAGCTTTGTCTTGTCGATCTTCTGCTGCGGCGTCGTCACCGGCATGAAGATGACGCCTTTCTTGCCGAAATGGCGGCAGACGAAGGCAAATCCCTGGGCGTGGTTGCCGGCGGAAGCGCAAACGAACAGTTCGGCGTGATTGCCCGCGGCCAGCGCCTTGCGGAAGAAATTGAACGCTCCCCGGATCTTATAGGAGCGCACCGGCGTCAGGTCCTCGCGCTTGAGCAGGATGCGCGCGCCGGTCTTCTTCGACAGGTAATCGTTTTCCTGCAGCGGCGTTTCTGCAAACAGCTCGCGGACGCCCATTGCGGCGGCCGCAACCCCCTCGGCAAAACTCGTCATTCAAAATCCCTGCCAAATGCGCGGCGCTGTAATTGTCAGGCCTATTGCATATTCGGCCCTATGAAGCCACTGTCCCGGCCTTGCCGCGCCTTCGGATACCCTCTCCGATTCCGGCGCCCGTCACATCTGGGGTCCCGTCTACGTGAATAGAATTGCCGTTCGCGCCGCGATCCACGTTGCAGCCGTCTTTGCCCTTTATCTCTCCGCCGCGATGCTGATCCCGGCGGCGG
This sequence comes from Pseudaminobacter sp., assembly GCA_035941355.1. GTDB lineage: Bacteria > Pseudomonadota > Alphaproteobacteria > Rhizobiales > Rhizobiaceae > Allomesorhizobium. Next base: position 47,620 of record DASZDZ010000012.1, on the reverse strand, counting down.
TCGATCTCTATTTCGGCAACAGGGACTGGCGCGCCTTCGCGTTTTCGGCGCTGTTCATGGGCGGACTCGCTATGGCGGTGGCGCTCGCAACGCAGGGACGCGCGCCGCCGGTCAGCACGCGCTTCGGCTTTTTCTTGGTCAATCTGCTGTGGCTGACGCTGGCGATCGCCGGCGCCGTGCCGTTCATGGCGTCGTCACTCGACATGAACATGGCGGACGCCTTCTTTGAATCGGTTTCCGGCATCACCACGACCGGATCGACTGTCATCAACGGGCTCGACCGCGCACCGCCGGGGCTGATCCTGTGGCGCTCGCTCCTGAATTATATGGGCGGCCTCGGCGTGATCGCGCTCGGCCTTTTTCTCTTGCCTTTTCTGAACATTGGCGGCGTTTCCTATTTCAAGATCGAGTCTTCCGACATCGAGGATCGGCCGTTCGAACGCTTCCAGACCTTCGCCATCAGCCTGATCGGCATATACACGGCGCTCGTGGTCGCCTGCGCGATCAGCTATGCGGCAGCGGGCATGAGCGGGTTCAACGCCCTCAACCACGCGATGGCGACGCTCGCCACAGGCGGGTTTTCGCCTCACGACACGTCATTTGCCCGCTACGCGGCAACGCCGGCCATCCTGTGGATCGGCGTTGTCTTCATGTTCATCGGCGCACTGCCGTTCTCGATCATGATCCTGTTTGCGGTCCGGGGCCGCTTCGACGCGCTGCGCGATCCGCAAATTCGCGTCTTTGCCGGCTATTGCATCGTCTTTACGGTTGCTGTCGCGGTCTATCTGCGCGTGCAACTGGGGATGCCGTTCTTTCAGGCGCTGACGCATTCAGCGTTCAACTTCACCTCCATCATCACGACAACGGGCTTTGCCAGCGACGACTATACGCTCTGGGGGCCTTTCGCGGTCGCCTGCTTCTTCGTTGCGACGTTTCTCGGCGGCTGCTCCGGCTCGACCACCGGCGGCATCAAGGCCTACCGGTTCCTGATCCTGTTCGAATTGATGGCGAACGGCCTGCGCCGCCTGATCTATCCGAATACGGTGCTTCCGGTGCGCTACGGCGACCGTACGGTCGACCCGGACATGCAACGGGCGATCGTGCTGTTCATCGCGGCGTTCTTCGTTATCTGGGCGATCACGACAATCCTGCTGGCCGCCACCGGCCTCGATCTGGTGACGGCGATGACGGGAGCCTTGACCGCCATGACCAATGTCGGCCCCGGACTTGGCCCGATCATCGGCCCTGTCGGCAATTTTTCGTCGCTGCCGGATGCGGCCAAGTGGATACTTTCGGCTGCCATGCTGCTCGGGCGTCTCGAAATCCTGGCCGTGCTGGTCATTTTCACTCCCACTTTCTGGGCTCGCTGACACCCCCATGGTTATGGCTGGACGGCGGCGCAGCCAGCCTTTATCACCAAACCAGGCGGCCGGGGGCGGCTGGACGGGCACAAATTCATGACATTTTCCGCCGCTGCGCCTTTTCGCATACTCGCTTTGGCGCTGCTGGTGTCCGGCTGCGCCGGCCAACAAACGCGAGAGTTGATTGCAAGCCCGGTGATCGCGGCCCCCGCATCGGAAATTGCCGGCAGGCACAGGATATTCGTCGCCACCACCCGCGCCGAGGCGGAAGACAAGAAAGAGGTGTTCAGCGGCGGCCGATCACCCGATCTGCACTTCGCGCATGTCGACATGACCGTTCCTGCCATCCACAAGACCGGCGAGATCGAGCGCCGCAAGAAGAACCAGCGGGCCGATCCGGCCAAGTTTTTCGTGGCCGCCGATGTCGCCGGCTATCAGGGCGACGAGGCTTTCTCCAGGGCGCTGCGCGCCGACATCGCCGCCCATGACGGGCGCGCGCTGGTGTTCATCCACGGCTACAACACCGCCTTCGACGGTGCGGTCTATCGCATGACGCAAATCGCCCACGACGCGAAATATTCCGGCACGCCGGTGCTGTTCACCTGGGCGTCGGGCGGCAAGACGGTCGACTATGTCTACGACAACAACAGCGCAACCGCCGCCCGCGACCGGCTCGAGAAGACACTGCGGCTCGTCGCGGATTCGGGCGCCAAGCGCGTCGACATCATCGCGCATTCCATGGGCAATTGGGTGACGATGGAGGCGCTGCGGCAACTCGCCATCACCAACGACCGCGATCTCGACGGCAAGCTCGGCGACGTCATTTTGGCCTCGCCGGACATTGACGTCGATGTCTTCAAAACGCAGATGCGCCGCTACGGCAAGCCCGACAAACCGTTCATCCTTTTTCTTTCCGGAGACGATCGCGCACTGAGAATCTCGGGACTGATCGCCGGAAACAGGCCCCGGCTCGGCGGCTATGAGGACGCCGCCGACATAGCGAGCTACGGCGTCGTCGCCGTCGACCTGACCAAGGTGGACGCCGGCGACGCCCTCAACCACGCCAAGTTCGCGGACAATCCGACGCTGGTGACGCTGCTCGGCGAACGGCTGCGCCAGGACAGCAGCCTAGGTGCGCAGGATCGGGACGTGACCGACCGCATCGGCAGGCTCACCGGCGGCATCGGCCAGACGCTGACCTCCGCCGCCGACATCGTCATCACCACGCCTTTCGAGGTGCTGAACGTGGTGGTGGGCGTCGGAAACTGACAGGAGGGCCGGATATGGCTGAAAACACCTCCAGCAAGCGGCCGGCGATCGCCCGTATCTGGCGCGGACGGGTTAGAACCGAGCGGGCCGACGAATATGAAGCCTATAATTACGAAGCCGGCATCAAACCATTGATGGAAAAGGCGATGGGCGTTCAGACCTTTCGCGAGGACCGCACCGGCGAGAGCGAGTTCATCACGATTTCATACTGGGAGAGCGTCGAGGCGATGAGCGTCTTCGCCGGAAGCGATCCGACGCGCATCCACCATCTCGATCGCGATCCCGAGTTCCTGATCGAACTGCCGAAGGAGGTTCAGATCGTGCGGTTGCTGGTCAGCCATGGGAATGTTGGGGCGGGGTGAAACGCTGCTGGGCTGACGCTTTGGAAGAGTTGAAGGGGAAGCCCTGACCCCTTTGCGGACTCATCATCGACGCGCCGTAGGATCACTTTTGGTATACAGAAACATGCATCTTACTTGATGCATCAAACTGTGAGCGATCGTAGCCTCCCCACCGGTGAATGCGTGTCAGACCAGCGAGCCGTGCCATGAGATCAATCTCGCTCGGCCAGGCGTACCGCATGGGCAGGGGCACCAGCCGCACCCCCGTTTCGGTCACTCTGATCCGCTGATACTCGAAGAGTTGGCAAACAGGATCATGCAGGGCGGCCTCGATCCAGACCGAGGTCTTGTCAAGCCGCTTGGTCCGAACGCGCTGACCATCCGAGAAACCCGACAAGTCGGGAACGAATGTCTCGATCAGGAATGTCCCGCGCGGATTCAAACGATCGGCGACATTCCGAAAACATCGTATCTGATCTTCCTGACTCTGCAGGTTAAACAAGGTGTTGAATACCAGAAACACGTGATCGAACGGACCTTTGATATCGACATCCGCAAAGTCGCTTATGGTCACATCGATCGCGTCCGATCCGGGCTTTTCGCGCAGCCTTTCGACCATCTCCGGCGACCCTTCGATGCCAGAAACGCGGTGGCCCAAAGCGACCAACGGCAAAGCGACGCGACCTGTGCCGATTGCCAGTTCGAGGATCGAGCCCTCCCCGGCCAGTTCGGAGATTAACCGAACGGTCTCTTCTGTCGTCCCGGAGTCGTGTAGCTCATCATACTCGGCTGCGTTCAACTCCGAACGTCGATGCGGTAAAACCTTCCATCTCTTCGATCCGACCTCCTGCTCTGCGGCAACGATAATGTTTTGCAGAAGCTTTAGAAACGGCAGACTTGGTCTGCACCTGGCTCGTTCTAGCGATCGATGGGAATGACGGCTCGCCACCCCTTGCAGTCAATTTGGAACGGCTAATATCTGGCGAGCGGTTCATGCTTGAGCTTTGGTCGCGCGCCGTCATCCCTCAATGGCCGCCGGAGAGAACAAGCGTTTTCACGGGAGGCAGCAGCGCCTGAAACCGCAATATGATCGCAAGCACCAGCCCAACCGTGCCGCGCCAGTGGGAATTCTCACAGACGAACCTACCCACCCCTCATATCCTTTGGGTACAGGTCTTGTTCTGACCCGGTCGGTTGGGGGAGGAAAACACCAATGTACAGACACATAGTCCTTGCAGCGCTTTGCGTGACGACGGGTTATGCCTTCGCAGGCGAACTGGACACCCTGCAAGGAGGGAGTATCGATCTCGGCGGGTTCCAAGGCGTCGTCTATTACACGGAGGCCGACAACAGCTTCCGGGTGGTCGCCACGATCGCTGAAGGCGAGGCGGGCTTGCCCGTGCGCTTCGAGGCGACCCTCGATGAAGGCCAAAGCTTCACGATCTCGGTTCCAGGCAAGGTAGACGAGCCCAGCCAAGCCGTCGAGATCTCGCGGGCCAACGGCAAGCTCTTCGTGGCAGGAGCCGAGCCTGCTCCCGAACTCGTTCGTGCCAGCCATTAAATCTGTCGCCTCCTAGGACGAACTCGATCTCCGCGAAGGAACAAGACAATGTTTTATACGCTCGTTATTCTGGCTTGCCTGACATCCGCTCCGGGGGCCTGCGAGTCGCGCGAGTTGATCGTCAGCGATTTGGCCATCCATCCCGGGACCGCTTTTATACAGGCGCAACCACTTGTCGCCCAATGGACCGAAACGCATCCAGCCTATTTCGTACAACGTTGGCGACTGCTGCCCGGTCGTGGGACATGAATGCTGCGCCAAGTCGCGCGCCGCTAGCCGTCAATGGCCGCCGGAAAGGACGAGCGTTTTCACGGGAAGCAGCAGCGCCTGGAATCTTAATATGATCGCATGCACCACCCCGACCGTATCTATGACGTGCAGGAACAGCCATTTGGGCGTGCTCAGTCCCTCTTCTGAAAGAACGTCGTGATTGTTGGTATAGGCGTTGGCGATGCAACTGCTGCCCGGCGGAACGCCGTCGAACCCTCCCGCAAACAGCGGCTCCAGGAAGACCATGATCGTTCCCGGCTGGACGATCTGTTGGGCGTCGATCAACTGGTCCGACGCCCTCACCTGGCCCGTCGAGATGAGATCCTGCACCTCGGTGACCACCATCGGGATGATGGTCATCGGCTTCGAAATGCAGGTCGCTTCGGCAATCATGCCGACTTTCATGATCTGGGCCTCGAGCTGGCTGAAGCCGGCAATCAGCGCCCGCCTTCCGGCATCAGTCGGGATCAGAACCCCCGCCGGCCGCATCAGGGGATTGACGATGTCTCCCCTGCGCAAGGTGAATTGCTCAAGCGTGCCGGCGACCCCGGCATATACGACAGTCTTGTCCAGTTCGACCTGGGCCTGGGCCAGCGCCGCCTCGGCGCTTTTCCTCTGCGCCGGCAGCACGGACGAAATCTGTGATTCGACGGACTGCTTGCTTGCCATGACGGCGGAAATGGCGGCTTGCCGCCCTTCCACGATATTGGCGAGTTTCTCGATCTCGCGCTGCGCGACGGTGCTGGCGTTTCGCCGTTGAAGTTCGGTCTTGGTTTCGAGTTCGTCCAAGGCCTGCTTGTAGGCGCTTTGCGCTTCCCGGATGCGGGCGTCAGCCCCGGCCAGCTCGGTCTTGGCCAATTCGAGCGCCGCGTCTATCTCCGATACGCGCCGCCGCGCGGTCTCGAGCGCCGCCTCCTGCTCTGAGCTGTCGAGCCTGAAGATGCGCTGGCCCGCCTCGACCTTGTCCCTGAGCCCTACATAGATCTCCTCGACGCGGCCGGAGCCTTCGGGGAGGATAGGGATGGTGCGATAGAAGGAAATGGCGCTGGACGTCGACGGATGGAAGTAAAGAATGAGCGTCAGCAGGATTATGGTCAGGCCTATGCAGGCCGTTATTCCGTATCGCAGCTCATACCATACCGAGTAGAGGGTGATCTCGTGACCAATCCTCTTTCCCTGTACAAACCGCCGGACGAGAAAGTCGGGCAGGATGGTGACGAACGAACAAAGCAGAACTTCGATCATCGCCCAGGCCCTCCCGCCGACGCGGCCTGAAACTGATGCGGGTCGGACGGCGCCTTGGCCACATCGTCGAGGGGACCGTTTCTGGCTGCCTCTTTCGGCTCCGGCGGAGGTGCGATCTCGACTTTGACTTGCGCGTAGTTCACGAGCACCTCGGGCGCTTGCTCCGATGGCGCTTCGGCAACCGGAGAACGAGACCGCCCCGTCGCCATTCTGGCGAGCGAGTCGGCCATGCTGGCCAGGGGGGTCCAGAAGTCAGGCACGGGAATGAGTGCCAGCAGCAATGCGGCAACCCAGAAAGCATTGATGTGGGTGAACAAGGCCAGCAGCGACAGGGCCCCCACCAGCTGAAACTGAAGCTGGCCGGAGCCGTGGGACATGCGCTCCGGCAAGGAGTGGAGCCAGAAGTACAGACTGCCTATCCCCATGACGGCCAGGATCAAGAAGATGATCGACCCGGTGAACAACACGTCCGTCTCGCCAGGGGCGGTTATGAACGAAGGAATATAATGGGGCGCCGCCGGATGCATTGCCTCGGACATGCCTGCCACTCCCCCTTTTTCGCTCGCACAAGAACGCCCGAGCACTATTTTTGAGGCGCCGCGATGTCTCGCGCCCAAACAAAAGGATACTCCGACCACGTTCGAATGCAAACTAAAGCGGCCGGGCCCCCGGCCAGGCTGACGTTGGCCTGCGGCGCGTGTCGCAGCGCGTCCTTTCCGGACGCTCCAAGACTTTGAATCTGGCGCATGACCCTTCCGAAAACCCGGCTTTCGGGGTCATGCGCCAGCACCGCAGCCTCAGCCTCTCGCCGCCGCTTCCAGGCCGGCGATGTCGAACTTCACCATCTTGAGCATCGCTTCGGCGACGCGCTTGGCCTTGCCTTGGTCGGGATCGTTCATGAGTTCCCCCAGCAGCCTTGGCGCGATCTGCCAGGAGAGGCCCCAGCGGTCCTTCAACCAGCCGCATTGCTCTGTCGAGCCGCCCTCCTTCAGCGCCTCCCACAGGCGGTCGATCTCAGCCTGGGTTTCGCATTCGACCATGATCGAGAAGCTGTGGTTGAACGGATCGAGCGGGCCGGCCTCGATGGCCATGTAGCGCTGGTCGCCGAGCGTGAAGGCCGCAATTCTGACGCTGCCCGCGGGTCCGCTCGGGGTGTCGGCGGGCAAGCCCGAGATCCAATGGATCGACGAGCCGGGAATGAGCGATGTGTAGAAGCCGATGGCGGCCTCCATGTCCTTCGCGAACCAGAGATGCTGAGTAACCTTCATCATTGTGATCCTTCCTCGAAATGGCGTCGGCCGACACGGCCGTACGTTGGCGCGCTCCGAACAGACGCGCGCGCGACCCAAGGACGAACGAGCCCGCCGGTTCCCGACAGGCGGGGCGATTTTTTAGGCGAAGGTCGCCAAAGTTGATTCAGCTTCTTCGGTGGACGACTATCGGGAGAAGAAACCGTCCAGCGCGGTTGGGAGATGTGAATGAGCCTGTTTGAACCTGAAAACTTTGAACGCTTCATCTCTTCGCTTCCGGGTGTCTCTCTTGTCGACCAGTGGGAATCGCGGGTCGCGAAGGTGGGCGGCAAGGTTTTCACGCTGCTCAGGCTGACATCGCCGGACCTGCACAGCATCGTGTTCAAGTGTCCGGAGGAAAGTTTTGTCGTGCTGACCGCGATCGAGGGCATCAAGCAGGCGCCCTATTTCGCCAAGCGGCAATGGGTGTGTGTTGCGAAGGAGGCCGGTCTCGACCACGCCGAAGCAGAGACCTATCTGCGCCGGTCCTACCGGCTTGTCGCAGCGGGACTGACAAAGAAGCTTCGCCAGGAATTGGGTATTCCGCTTGAGTAGAAATTGTTGGCGCCTCGGCGCACGTTGCAATAGTGGCCTGTGCGGGCCCGAAGGCCCGACCAGAACCGGTCAGGCAGCGAAACTGTCCTGAGATAAGCCCATCTGCTCGGCGAAGGGTTTCTCGGCGGCGAGTTGCTCGACAAAGACCGGCGTGGCGACGAGGCGCCTGAAATAGGCGGAGAGCGCCGGATAGCGCGCCGGGGATAAGGTTTCGCCGAGGTAGTGCAACTGCACCAGGTTGGCGCCGACCGCAATGTCGGCGATGGAGAACGCCTCGCCGACCAGCCAGCCGCCGCGGGTCTCACCATCGAGATATCCGAAGTACCGTGGCGCGACCTCCGACAACACGCGGCCCGTCAGAACGGTGTCGGACGCCCCGCCCCGCATGGGCGCGACCACCCGCTGATGGAAGAGCGGGTGCACCACTTCGCGGAAGAAAGCGCCGAGGTAGGCCTCGATCCAGAGCGCCCGACTGCGGTCCTGCGGTTCGGCGGGGGTCACCGGGGTCGCCGGGTGCTTCGCGTCGAGGTACTGCAAGATCGCGCCGCTGTCTGGCAGAGTGAATTCGCCGTCCTCGATCACCGGGATGAGGCCAGTCGGGCTGAGCCGGTCCCAGTTCGCCGGCAAGGTCTCAGGCAATATCGGTATGACAACGTTGAGTTCGTGGTCGAGCCCCTTGGCCCGCAGCGCGAGTTGAACCTTGCGGGTGTGGACGGAGAGTGGAACGCCGTGGAGTTTCATGGTCTTGGGTCCTTTCTGGCCGGGAAACATGGGGCGCGAAAGCCCGGCCCGCGCGCATCCCGGTATCGGGCGCGGGTGTTCGGTGCAGTGTGAAAGCGAAGTCAGGCGGGGGTGACGGGAAACTGAATCTCGACCAATGCCTTGTCGAAGCCAGGCGGTCCGAGCACAGGCTCCAGGAAGATTTCGCGGCTTGGACCGGCGACGGCATAGCCGTTGGCTTCGATCCAGGTGCCGATTGCGCCGAAGGCAGCGTGGCTTTCCGGGTTCGTGCCCTGCCGGACGATGGTGGCGGCGGTATCGACGGCGGGCAGGTTCTCGGGAGAGAATGTCAGCCCTTCGGCGGTCAGGGTGCGGCCAATGGAGCGGATCAGCGTGTAGCCGATGGTGAGGTCCAGCCGGTCGGAATCGGGATTATTGCGCGCCACCACAATCAGGTTGCCGCGCTGGCTTGGGCGTAGAGCGGCATGGCCCGCCGCCGCTGCGGCGGCGACCAAGGGACCGCCTTCCTCGAGATCGGCGACAGTGTGACGGGTGGCGAGGATCGGCTGAGACGGCAAAGATTTGGTGACGACATCGTAACCCGAGATGCCGCCCTGCCGGTCGATCTGCGCAATCCGGCTTTCGATGTGACGCAGGCGCTGTTCTCCTATTCGGATCGCCTGCTCGGCCTCGGCCTGTTTGAGCAGGAGCATGCCGCGAAGCTCCTTCGAAGAGATTGCCTCGTCCAGGAGCGGGGCGATCTGGTCGAGCATCAGTCCGAGGTCTTTCAGGGCAAGGATCGCGTTCAGACGCGGTAGCTGGCGAATGGCGTAGTAGCGATAGCCGGTCTGCGGGTCGGTGCGGCCGGGCCGGAGCAGCCCTATCTGGTCATAGAACCGCAACTGGCGGGTCGAGACCTGCGCAATCTGAGCGAATTCGCCTATGCGGAACATGAGAATATCCTCGCCATTCGTTGCGTCGGATATTCCTTACAGGTTTGACGTAGGGTCAAAGTCAAGCTGGATTCCGCGAACGCCTTAGACAGCTTCAGTGGACCGGCACGGAACCAGCTTGAGAACCGAGCGGGGCGACCAATCTCAGTAAGTAGGTTCCGCATGCGCAGGCGGAGCGCCGGGCCATTGGAACGGGACCAGAGCGAGGTGTGTCCGTCAGCGAACCGGCCCATTCCGCTTTTCCGGAACGGGCCGGTTCGATGTTCGGATTGCTTCGACCTTGCTACCTTCTTCAGGGTTCCAGCGTCTCGCGGACCTCGTCGATCTTGCCGACGGCATCGCCGACGCCGAGCAGACCCTTGGCCCAGTCCATCATTTCGTCGTCGACGTAGTCATCGCCGAATTCGGCGACGCGGTTTTCGTTCGCGGCGTCCAGCAGCGCGGCCTTGAGCGCTTCGTCGTCGGTGCCGACCGCAACGGTCTCCGCCGCCAGTTCCGCCTCTGTGAGCGAAGTGTCCGCATTGGTGACGGCGGTGGCCTCGGCGCTGCCAAGCAGCCCTTCGACTGCGGCAATCTCGGCATCCAAGGCAGCCTGGTCCTCCGGCGCCACAGTTTCGGCAGCGGCGGTCAGGTCCGCGAGCCGATCCTCCAGGCTCTCGACCGTCGGATTGTCATAGACGCCGACCGCGTCGTCATATGGCGTCAAGGCCGCGGCGTTTACGGCGGCGGCGAAATCGGCCTGCGCTTCGGCCAGCGCGGCCGTCGCTTCAGCCACGTTCTCCTGCGCAAGGTCGAACTCGGCCGACGCCATCACGAAGTCCCGGATGGCCGCCATGCGCGGCGATTGGCTGTTGATGTAGGCGTGATAGTTGCGCTTAAGCGAGTTGAGGCCGGCGAGCTTGGCGTTGAAATTATTCGGCTTGGCGTCAGGCAGGGGCGCGTTGGCCGGCAACGCCGCCATTTTTACCTCTTTCGGCGATTTCGTTTTCGCCTTGGCGGAAGATGTCTTGGCGGCAGTGCTTTTCATCCGCGACCGCTCCTTGCCGAAAACAGCGCCAAACATGTTGCCGACCGAACGCGAGGCCGCCAGGCTGGTGGAGGATTTCGTGTGGCCCTTCGCATCGGCCGACTTTCCGTGATCGGCGGAACCGCCCTTGCCGTTTCCGCCACCATTCCCGCCACCGTTGCCGCCACCATTTCCACCGCCGTTGCCGCCCTTGGCGTAAGCGGCGGTGGGTTCGAAGCCGCCGGATGTCACCGAATCAAAATTGATCGGCAGTGCACTGACGGCCAGCGCCGACACCGCGCCGAGCAAGAGTTTGGGAATGCGTTTCATGATTTCCTCCGACTGAAGTCCGCTCCGCGCGCAACGCTAGTGCGAGCCGTGGCGGCGTCCAATAACTTTGTGTCTCCGCGCGTAAGGCAGTTAGAACAGCCTGAACGGATCGTTAGACAAACAGATCGACCTTCTCGAATTTAGTCACGTCGATGATGCCGACATCCGAGATGCGGAGCTCCGGGATCACCACCAGCGCCAGCAGCGAGTGCTGCATGTAGGCGTTGTTGAGCGAGCAGCCCATGGCGCGCATCGCCTCCGTGAGCTTCTCGGCCTTGGCGGCGACGATCTCGGCGCGCTCGTCCGACATCAGGCCGGCGATCGGCATTTCGACCAGCGCCAGTTCCTTGCCCTTGGAGAAGATCACCACGCCGCCGCCAACCTGGCCGAGGCGGTTGGCGGCCTTGGCCATGTCGTCCTTGTCGGTGCCCACGACGATCATGTGGTGGCTGTCATGCGCCACCGTCGAGGCTAGCGCGCAATCCTGCATGTAGCCGAAGCCGGAGACGAAACCGTTGGTGACGCCGCCGGTGCCGCGATGGCGCTCGACCAGTGCGATCTGGCAGACATCGTTGCGGCGGTCCATCGCCACCAGCCCCTTCTCGACCGAAAGCTCGGCTTCGAGCGCGCGCGTCGGCGCCTGGTTCTCGATGACGCCGATGACGCGGACCTTTACTTCCTTGGCGCCTTTCGGCGCGGGAATGTCGAAGTCGGCTCCCTTGAGTTTGCGGCCGAGTTTGACCGTGTTCTTGGCGCTCTTCGGATAATCGTAGGCGGGAATGTCGATCTCGAGCTTGCCGCCCTTGGCGAGCCGCGCGCCGCGGCCAAAAACCTCGTCGATCTTCATTTCGGCAAGGTCGGAGACGATCAGGAAATCGGCGAGCCGCCCCGGCGTGATCGAGCCGAGCTCGCGCTCGAGCCGAAAATGCTGCGCGGTGTTGATGGTCGCCATCTGGATTGCGGTGACCGGCTTCAGCCCTTGCGCGATGGCATGGCGCACCACCCGGTCCATGTGGCCGTCATGGACCAGCGTGCCGGAATGGCTGTCGTCGGTGCACAGGATGAAGCTGCGCGGATCGAGCCCGGCTTCCGTCACCGCCTTGATCTGCGTGGCGACGTCGTACCAGGCCGAGCCGAGCCTGAGCATCGCCTTCATGCCCTGGCGCACCCGGGCGATGGCGTCCTCGACGCGGGTGCCTTCGTGGTCGTCCTCGGGCCCGCCGGCGACATAGCCGTGGAACGGCAGGCCGAGATCGCGCGAGGCGTAATGGCCGCCGACGGTCTTGCCGGCCTTGACGGTTTCGGCGATTTCGCCGGCCATCACCGGATCGTTGGCGACGACGCCGGGAAAGTTCATGACCTCGCCGAGGCCGATGATATTTTCCCAGGTCATCGCCTCGGCGACATCAGCGACGCTGAGCGCTGCGCCGGCATTTTCGAGGCCGGGCGCGGAAGGAACGCAGGACGGCATCTGGACGTGGACGTTGACCGGCATCGCCATCGCCTCGTCATGCATCAGCCTGACGCCCTGCAGGCCGAGCACGTTGGCGATCTCGTGCGGGTCGATGAACATCGAGGTGGTGCCGTGCGGGATAACGGCGCGGCAGAACTCGGTGACCGTCACCATGCCGCTTTCGACGTGCATATGCGCGTCGCAGAGGCCCGGCACGAGGTAGCGCCCGCCGGCGTCGACCACTTTCGTGCCCTTGCCGATGGCGTGCGAGGCGTTGGGCCCGCAATAGGCGAAGCGCCCGGCGACGATGGCAAGGTCGGTACCGGCGATGATCTCGCCCGAATGCACGTTGACCCAGCGGCCGTTGCGGACGACGAGATCGGCCGGCCGCCGGCCGGTCGCCACGTCGACCAGGAGCGGCGCGACCTCGGTCCACGGCTTCGGCTTGGAAAACTGTCCGGCGGGCTTCTTCGACATGCGCAAAACTCCTGATTCCGGGGACTGTGCCAAGCCTTACGAACTTTGACCAGCCGGCATCCAAGCGGCAGCTGCAACTTGTCCGGCGCAAGACCGAACCCGGCGCGGACCTGGCAACCGGTTGTGTCGGCAAACCGCGCCATTATACTGCGCCGACTGAACAGGACGGGCGAGAAATGCCGCCAGTGGCGAATTGATGAATGGTTTTTTCAGGCGTCGCAGGCTGTGGGTCGGCCTGGTCCTGTGCGCGGCGGCCATCGCCATCGCCGTGCTTGGCAGCTCCTTCGCAACCAGCGTCTATCTCGACCAGGCAGCCTCGCGCGGCCAGACGACGCTGCGCCTGGCGGTCGCGGCGCTCCGCGGGCATATGAGCCGCTATGAACCGCTGCCGGCGCTAATCGCCGACCACAACGACATAAGACAGCTGACGGCCGACCCGCACAATGCGGCGCTGCGCACGGCCGCCAACGATTACCTCAAGGAAATCAATGCGCTGCTGGAATCTTCCGATATCTATGTGATGACGGCCGACGGCGACACCATCGCGGCCAGCAATTTCGACGGGCCCTTGAGCTTCGTCGGCGAGAATTTCAGCTACCGGCCCTATTTCCAGGACGCGATGGAGGGGCGGCAGGGGCGCTTCTTTGCGCTCGGCACCACTTCGCTGAAGCGCGGCTATTATTTCTCGTCACCGGTCGTAGCGGACGGAAAAATCCGCGGCGTTGTCGTATTCAAGGTCGATATCGATGCGATCGAGGCGTCGTGGAAGGGCGGCGACAACGAGATCATCGTGTCGGACCCGGAAGGCATCATCTTCATGACCGGCCGGCCGGAATGGCTCTATGCCGGCCTGGAGCCGCTGACGCCGGAGCGCCTTGCCCGCACGGCCGCCTCGCGCCGCTACGCCGACGCGGCGTTGCGCGAACTGCCGGTCGTGCGCGGCATGTTCCAGGATCGGCACCATCTGATGACGATATCCGGCGCGGGCGCGCGCTGGGAATATCTCGTGCTCGCCGAGGATATGCCGGAGGCGGGCTGGACGGTGAGCGTGCTTCTTAACACCGGCTCGGCGCGTGCGCAGGCGCTGACCAGCGTCGCGGCCGCCCTGCTGCTGCTTGGCCTCGCCGCACTTGGCGGCGCGATCGTCCTGCAGCGCCGGGCGCGCCTTGCCGAGCGCATGGAGATGCAGGCCAGCGCCCGCGAAGAGCTCGAACGCCGCGTCGAGGAGCGGACCGGGGATCTGGCGCTGGTCAACCGCCAGCTTAAACTGGAAGTGGCGGAGCGCCGCGCCACCGAACAGCAATTGCGCAAGACGCAGTCGGACCTCGTGCAGGCCGGAAAGCTCGCGGCGCTAGGCCAGATGTCGGCGGCGCTGTCGCACGAATTCAACCAGCCGCTGGCGGCGGTGAAAACCTATGCCGACAATGCCGCGATCCTGATCGACCGCGAGCGCATAGCAGAGGCGCGCGACAACGTCTCGCGCATATCGAGCCTCACCGACCGCATGGCCGCGATAAGCCGCCACTTGAGGAACTTCGCCCGCAAGCCCAACCAGAAGCTCGGCCCCGTGCCGCTGGCGGAGGCGGTGGCGGACACGCTGGAAATCGTCGGCGGGCGGCTGAAGGCGGCGGACGCGACGCTCAACGTCGATCTCGGCCCTGTTCCGATCACCGTCAGGGCAGGCTCCGTGCGCCTGCAGCAGGTGCTGGTCAACATCATCTCCAATGCCGCCGACGCCGTCGAGGGGCTGTCGGACCGAAGCATCGACCTCGCCGCGCGCAAGAAGGACGGCAAGGCGCTGATCACCATCAGCGACCACGGCCCCGGCGTGCCCGACGCAATCGCCGAGCGCATCTTCGACCCCTTCTTCACGACCAAGGGCGTCGGCAAGGGCCTCGGGCTCGGCCTGTCCATCTCCTATAACATAATCAAGGATTTCGGCGGCAGCCTCCGCGTCGGCAAGGCGGCCGGCGGCGGCGCGCAATTCGTGATCGAGCTCGAAGCCGTCCGCGAAACGGTCCGCGAGGCCGCGGAATGAAGTCCGCCACGGTGCTTCTGGTCGACGACGAAGACGAGCTGCGCCGGTCGGCGGCGCAGTCGCTCGACCTCGCCGGCTTCAGCGTGCGCGATTTTGCCGGGGCCGAGCGGGCGCTGGATTTCATCACACAGGGCTTCAATGGCGTCGTCGTCACCGATATCCGCATGCCCGGCATGGACGGCATGACGCTGATGGCGCGCATCCGCGACATCGATCCCGACATTCCCGTGATCCTGGCGACCGGGCACGGCGACGTGCAGCTTGCGGTGAGAGCGATGCGCGAAGGCGCCTACGACTTCGTCGAAAAACCGTTCACCGGCCAGCACCTGGCCGACATGGCGGCGCGCGCGCTCGACCGGCGCCGGCTGGTGCTCGAAAATCGCCAGCTCAGGGCCGTGGCCGGCAAGCGCGACGACATCGAGGCCCGCCTGCCCGGCCGCACCCAGGCGATGATCGACCTGCGCTACCGGCTGCGCGCCGTGGCTGGCACCGACGCCGACGTGCTGATCATCGGCGACACCGGCACCGGCAAGGAGGTGACGGCGCGCGCGCTCCACGATTTGAGTTCCCGCGCGGCAAGGCCGTTCGTCGCCATCAACTGCGCCGCCCTCCCCGCCACGCTCATCGAAAGCGAGCTGTTCGGCCACGAGGCCGGCGCCTTCCCCGGCGCCATGCGCACCCGCTTCGGCAAGTTCGAGCATGCTCGCGGCGGCACGGTGTTGCTCGACGAGATCGGCTCGATGCCCGTCGATCTGCAGGCGAAGCTGCTGCGCGTCATCCAGGAGCGCGTCATCACGCGGCTCGGCTCCAACGAAGCGCTGCCGCTCGACGTGCGCTTCGTCGCCACCAGCAAGGCGGACCTCGAGGCGGAGGTCGCCGCCGGTCGCTTCCGCGCCGACCTGCTCTATCGCCTCAATGTCGTGACGCTGCGCCTGCCGTCGCTCTCGGCGCGGCGCGAAGACGTGCCGCTGCTCTTCCTGCAGCTGGTCAGCGAGGCCGCCGCCCGCTACCGGCGCGACGATATCGAGGTGCCGCAGCGCGTCGTCGCCGAGATCGAAAGGCGCGACTGGCCGGGAAATGTGCGTGAACTGCGCAACGCCGCCGACCGCTATGTGCTCGGCCTCGGGCTGCAGCTTTCCGACGACGACGACGCCACGGCGAGCCGGCTCGCCGAGCGCGTCGCCGATTTCGAGAAGGGCGTGATCGCCGGGGCGCTGTCGGCGCATGGCGGCAGCCTCAAGCCGGTCTACGAGACGCTCGGCATCTCGCGAAAGACGCTCTACGAGAAGATGCAGAAGTACGGACTGGACAAGCGCGATCACGGCCGCGCAGCGGATGGGGAGCCGGGTCATTTCAGAGGCGCAGGCTGAAATGCAATGTTGGGTGGCACGAATGCGAGACTGGATTTTGCCGTTTTTGCCGGCCAGAGGGAAGCGCCGCACCGGCAACGCAGGCTTGGCTTTTCGCACGAGTAGGTTAAACCAATGACATCACTGGCATGCTGGGGATTGAAATGACCAAGGACAAGATCGCGCGGCGGGGATTGTTGCTCGGCGGCCTGGCGCTGATGGTTTCCGGATGCACCTCCGCGATGGGACAGGCCGCCAGGCCTATCGCCTTCGCGTTCCCGGACGGGACCGGCATCGATCGCCGTTTCAAGCGGCAGCGCGTGCGCTATGATGGAGGCGAGAGACCCGGCACGATCGTCGTCGATACGTCGCAGTTTTTTCTCTTTTTCGTGGAGGAAGACGGCTGGGCGACGCGCTATGGCGTCGGCGTCGGCGAGCAGGGACTGACGCTCAAAGGCAACGCGAGCATTGGCCACAAAGCCGTCTGGCCTTCCTGGACACCCACCGCCAACATGATGCGCCGCAAGCCGCGCCTGTTGCAGTATGCGGGCGGAGTCCCCGGCGGACCGAACAACCCGCTCGGCGCGCGAGCCCTATATCTCTACCGCGGCGGTCGCGACACCATGTTCCGGCTGCACGGCACCAACGAGCCGTGGTCGATCGGCACGGCGGTGTCGAGCGGGTGCATCCGTTTGCTGAACGACGACGTCATCGACCTCTACGAGCGCGCGCCCGTGGGGACGGCAGTGCGGGTCATTTGACCAGGATGCGCTGATTTTCAGGTGATTCCGGCCTGCAAATGGCGGTTTTCCGCGCTTTCGGCTAGGTCGGGGCCTTTACCCCGGCCAAGCGCTTCGACAAAGCGGCTTACAGCCGTTGCTGCCGTTGCAGCGTCCTTCGGATACGGTCCATCTGTCCGGCTACTTTGTCGCGAAAGCCTTGAAAATGATAGACATTTTCTGCGCTTTCGCTCTCCGTATCCGAACGCACGGCCTCACACCATTTCAACCAGATTTATAGGTTCACAACCTAATTTCTGGGACAAAGGAACCGCGTCCGGTCCAATTGCGTTAGGGATGTTGGCAGGTCAGTCCCGATTGTGTCTTTCCTGCACTAGGCTTTGGCCTGGTTCACGCCTACGTTTAAGCGCCACGATTCGTGGCATTCGTTCTTAGACAGCCATTCCGCCTTAGGGGAAAGGATCGCTTAATGAGCAGAATTACCGCAGTCATTGCCATACTTGCCGTTGCCAGCCTTAGCGGCTGCGCAAATATGGACATCGGCAAGGGGAAGGGGAAAGCTCCGCCGCCCGTCGTCGTCGAAGAGCCGGCACCGGCGCCCGTCTACAAGTAAGGACCGGCTACGGCCGGTTCGGGGGAGGGTTACGGCCCTTCCCCGCAACATAATGATATCCGTGCCGGGCGGTCACTCGATCCGGCGTGAGGTTCGACAGGACGTGCGGACCTGATGGTTTTGCGCGCCTTAAAGCTTGGGAATGAAATGACGCCTGTGGTCGGCCGTTCCACAATCGTGGCCCTGCTCGCGCTCGCGGCCGCTTCATGCCAGTCCTCCTCCCGGGACAGCGTCCAGACGAATTACGTTTCGGGCGACCGCGCGACGGCGGCGACCTCCGGAGTTCCGGTTACGACGGTGGCGACTAGCTCGTCGCAGGGGACAGCCTCGCTGCGGGGCCAGTATTTCATCGAATTCCGCTCCCGCTACGCCTATACCTACGGTCACTCTTTCGTGATCTTCGGGCGCATGGACAACGCAGGAAGGATGATCAGTCCCGAAGTCGCCGGGCTCGCTCCAAAGTCCAACGATCCCAATGTTTACATGCTCGGCCACGCTGTACCCGTGCCGGCCTCGACCGGATGGACCGACGGCGATCTGGAAATCGCCTACCGGTCGGCGAGTTGGACAGTTCCTCTTGCCGAATCCGATTACAGGAGAGTCGTGGCCTACATACACAAGCTGCAGGCCAGTTCGCCGCTCTGGCATGCGTCGCTCTACAATTGCAATGCCTTCGTGGCCGACATCGCAAACTTCATGGGCTACAAGACGCCCGGCATCTGGCTTATGCCGCGTGATTTCATCACAAAGCTTCGACAGATGAATGGCGGGCCGAATGCCATCGGCTATACCGGCCCTCCGGGAGTTGAATCCGGAAATGCCCCCGCCCCAACGGCCGCCCGTTAGGAGATCGACGTGTCGGGGCGGCCGCGCCTCGGACATTCCATAACGCCGAAAGGGCGCCGGTGAAGTAAGCATGGAGTTAAGTTCAGTCGGCGAGATCGTCTGGGTCTTTGGCGTCGTCGCGTGGTACGTGATCCGATACCCCTTCGAGCGCCGCGCCAAGCGCTCGCGGGTCGTAAGCGACCGCCGCTCCCCATCCGATATCGCCGGGCTTGCCGCGGCTCTCCTCGGCCTCGCCATCGTGCCCGGCTTCTACGTCGCCACCGGCATCCCCAAAACGGCCGACTATCCGGCCAGCGCATGGGCCATCGCACTCGGATCGATCGTCTTTGCCACCGCTTTGTGGGTTTTTCGCAGGTCCCATAAGGAACTTGGCCGGAACTGGTCGATCACGCTTGAGATCCGCGAGCGGCACAAGCTGGTATGCACAGGGCCCTACGCGGTGATCCGCCACCCGATGTACACCTCTTTCATGCTCATGGGTCTCGGCCAGGCTTTTCTGCTGTCGAATTGGGTTGCGGGTGCGGCGGGCCTCATCGGCTTCGCGGTGCTGTTTTTTCTGCGAGTGGACAAGGAAGAGCGTATGATGATGGAGAATTTCGGCCCTGAATACCGAGCCTACATGGAGAGGACCAAGCGAATAATCCCTTATCTGTATTAGAATTAGAGGTTCCACAATGCGAGGCCGAGCCCTGAAGCTTTCGGCGTCCCGACGCCTTGTCGGAGACCTGATGAGATTTTCGATCGGGGTGCCGCGGGTGACGGTGCAGCGTCACATGAACCTCGGCCCGCTCCTGAGGGCCAGAATGGCGCAGCAACCCAGACCCTCCTGGACGGCGATCTTCGTGAAGGGATACGCGCTGCTTTCCCGTGAGGTGCCGGAACTTCGCCGCGCCTACGTCAAGCTGCCCTGGCCTCAGCTTTACGAATATCCGGCAAGCGTGGCCTCGATTACCCATGAGCGCGAGCATGATGGCGAACGGGCCGTGCTGTTGACCCGCATCAAGGGCCCGGAGCACTGGTCGATCACCGAGCTTGAGGCGTCGATCCATGCCGCGCGATCACGTCCGGTCATGGAGATCAGGGAGTTCCGGCGCGCGCTGAGGCTTGCCCGAGCTCCCGCCCCGCTCAGGTGGCTGCTGATGTGGCTCGGTCTGAACATAGCCCGGCAGAGAGCGAATTTCTTCGGCACGTTCCAGCTATCTGTCTATTCCGGGCTCGGGGCGGAATCCCTCAACCCGCTTACGCCTTTGACCACGCTCCTGAACTACGGTCCGATCGCAGAGGACGGATCGGTGACCGTGCGCATCCACTACGACCACCGGGTGATGGACGGAGCCAATGTTGCGCGGGCGCTGGAGAAGTTCGAAAAAATCCTGAACGGCGAGGTCGCCGACGAAGTGGCTCAGCTCGTTCGAAGCGCTGCCGTTCCCGTAGCGCCGACGGATTTTCCGCCGCTGATCGACGGGCAAGCCCAGCAGCGGCCCGCAGCCGGATAGTTGACAGGGCGCGACCCGTTGGGTCGTGGCGCACCCAGCTTCCGGCCCCAATGTCACCCTTTCCACCCATTTTTTGAAACCGGACGGCGGTAAATCATAGTTTGCGACGTAAGTCCGATTGCAATCTGCTGGCTTGGCCTAATTGATATTGCATCCGCAGCCGGCGTTGGGAGGAACTCTGCGCACTGGCTGGGAATTCATATCCTGGGAGGAATTCACGATGAAGAAACTCGTCGCCGCACTCGCCACCGCCGCAGCCGTCTCTCTCTATTCGTTCGCGGCCGGCGCGCAGGCCTATCCCGAGCGCACCATAACCGTCGTCGTGCCGTTTTCGGCAGGCGGGCCGACCGATACGGTCACGCGCCTTGTTGCCGAAGCCATGTCTAAGGATCTCGGCCAGCAGGTCATCGTGGAAAACGTCGGCGGCGCCGGCGGCACGCTGGGTGCCGGCCGCGTGGCGCAGGCCGATCCTGACGGCTACACGCTGCTCCTCCACCACATCGGCATGGCGACCAGCGCGACGCTCTACCGCAAGCTCGCTTATGACACGCTGAACGCCTTCGAGTATGTCGGCCTCGTCACGGAAGTGCCGATGACAATCGTCGCCCGCAAGGACCTCGAGCCGACCGACCTCAAGGGTCTCGTCGAATACGCCAAGACCAACAAGGATACGGTGACGGTAGCCAATGCCGGCATCGGTGCGGCCTCGCACCTCTGCGGCATGCTGTTCATGAGCGCCATCGGCACGCCGCTGGTCACAGTGCCCTACAAGGGCACCGGACCGGCCATGACCGACCTGCTCGGCGGCCAGGTCGACATCATGTGCGACCAGACCACCAACACCACCAAGCAGATCCAGGGCGGCACCATCAAGGCCTACGCCGTCACTTCGCCGGAGCGCCTCGACGTGCTGCCGGACCTGCCAACGACGACGGAAGGCGGCCTGCCGGAAGTGCAGGTCGGCATCTGGCACGGCCTCTATGCGCCCAAGGGTACGCCGGCCGAGGTCACCGAGCGCCTGTCGAAATCGCTTCAGGTCGCGCTGAAGGACGAGAACGTCGTCGCCCGCTTCGCCGAACTCGGCACCAAGCCGTCTTCAGAGGCGGATGCGACGCCTGCCGCGCTGAAGGCCAAGCTGGAGGGCGAGATCACCCGCTGGAAGCCGATCATCGAAGCCGCCGGCCAATACGCCGACTGAGGCTTTCGAGAACGGGGCGCCTACCAGCGCCCCGTTTTCACAACCGGCATCGGCATCGGCGTGCCCGCGACGCGGGCCTGGGAGGAACGTCATGAAACCTTTCACAATCGACACGACCAACGGCATATGCGCCGCGCTGTTCATCTTTCTGGGTGCGTTCTTCGCCATACAGTCGCTAGGGCTCGAAATCGGCACCGCCTTCCGCATGGGGCCGGGCTATTTCCCGCTGGTGCTGGCGATCGTGCTCATCGTGCTCGGGGTTGTCATCCTCGTCGAGGCGATACGGGTCGAGAGCGAGCCGATCGGCCACATAGCCTGGCGTGGCATGCTGTTCATCCTCCCTGCCCCGATCTTCTTCGGCCTGACGGTACGCGGCCTCGGCTTCATCCCGTCGATCTTCCTGACGGCGCTGATTGCATCCTTTGCCAGCAGCCGCATGCGGCCGCTCACCGCGATCGTGCTGTCGGCCGGCCTGACGCTGTTTGCATTCCTCGTCTTCAGCTACGCGCTCGGCCTGCCGTTCCGGCGTTTCGGCCCTTGGCTGCCATTGTGAGGAGATGAAGATGGAACTCCTCGACAATCTCGCGCTCGGCTTCTCGACGGCGACAACGCTGGCAAATCTCGGCTTCTGCCTCATCGGCGTGCTTCTAGGCACGCTGATCGGCGTGCTGCCCGGGATCGGCGCCACCGCGACCATCGCCATGCTGTTGCCGATCACCTTCCAGATCGGCGACCCGGTTTCCTCCCTCATAATGCTCGCCGGCATCTATTACGGCGCTCAATATGGCGGCTCGACCACCGCCATCCTCATCAACATGCCGGGCGAATCCTCGTCAGCCGTCACCGCAATCGACGGCTACCAGATGGCCAAGAACGGCCGCGCCGGGGCAGCACTCGCCATCGCGGCGATCGGCTCGTTCTTCGCCGGCACGGTGTCGACCTTCCTGGTCGCCATCTTTGCCCCGCCGCTGACGGCGATCGCGCTGGAATTCGGCGCGGCCGAATATTTTTCGCTGATGATCGTCGGCCTCGTCTCCTCCGTCGCGCTCGCGCACGGCTCCATTGTCAAGGCGCTGGCGATGGTCGCGCTCGGGCTGCTGCTCGGCCTCGTCGGCACCGACATCTACACCGGCACGCCGCGCTTCACGCTCGGCATCCGCGAATATGCCGACGGGCTGAATTTCGTGGCGGTAGCGGTCGGGGTCTTCGGCGTCGCCGAGATCCTGCGCAATCTCGAAAACGAGCATGAGCGCTCCGTGCTGATCAGGAAAGTTTTTGGGCTGATGCCGACGCGCGACGATTTCAGGCGCATGGCCGCGCCGATCGTGCGTGGAACGATCATCGGTTCGGCGCTCGGCATCCTGCCGGGCGGCGGCGCGATCCTGGCAGCCTTCGCCTCCTACACGGTCGAAAAGCGCGTCTCGGACCATCCGGAAGAATTCGGCAAGGGCGCCATCGAAGGCGTCGCGGGGCCGGAATCGGCGAACAATGCCGGAGCGCAGACCTCCTTCATCCCGATGCTGACGCTCGGCATTCCGGCCAACCCGGTAATGGCGCTGATGATCGGCGCGATGATCATCCAGGGCATCGTGCCCGGTCCCAACGTCGCCATCGAGCAACCGGCGCTGTTCTGGGGCATCATCGCCTCGATGTGGATCGGCAATTTGATGCTGATCGTGCTCA
The DNA here is from genome assembly GCA_035941355.1 of Pseudaminobacter sp. Taxonomy (GTDB): domain Bacteria; phylum Pseudomonadota; class Alphaproteobacteria; order Rhizobiales; family Rhizobiaceae; genus Allomesorhizobium. Next base: position 24,827 of record DASZDZ010000012.1, on the reverse strand, counting down.
ACCTGCCGCTGATCGGGCTGTGGGTGAAGCTGCTGACGATCCCCTACTACGTGCTGTTCCCGATCATCATGGCGTTCTGCTCGATCGGCGTCTACAGCGTCAACACCAACGTCTACGACCTCTACGCCGTCGCCTTCTTCGGCCTGCTCGGCTACCTGCTAGTGAAACTGCGCTGCGAACCGGCGCCGTTGCTGCTCGGCTTCGTGCTCGGGCCGCTCTTGGAGGAAAACCTGCGCCGCGCCATGATTCTTTCGCGCGGCGACCCGATGACTTTCGTGACAAGGCCAATCAGCGCCGGGCTTCTGCTGATTGCCGCGGCGGTGCTGATTATCGTCTTCCTGCCTTCGGTCAAGAAAAAGCGCGAAGAGGTGTTCGTCGAGGAAAACTGACCGCGGCTGGGCTCAGGTGAACATGTGCTCCGCCGGAGAGACAAAGAATCTGCGTCCGCCGGCAGCGGGCGCATGGAGGTCGATCACGCCGACGGTTTCACCATCCTCGAACGACAGCGCGGCGTCGAACCGGCGCGCCAGCGCCTTCATGGCCTCATTGTGCGGGTGGGTGGTGACCCTGAGCCTAGTGTAGCCGAGACCGCGGGCGTTGCCGATCAGCCGTTCGAACAGCCTCCGTCCGATACCCATATGCTGCAATTCGCGTTCGACGCTGAAGGCGATTTCGCCGGTCGGCTCGGGCAGTTCCGGGCGCTCGTGCAGTTCGGCCGCGCCCAAAACCTTGTCGCCTTCGACATAACCTATGACGGTCGTGCCCTGGGCAAAACAGCGCTCCGCATAGGACGCAACGCAATTGTCGTCCGCCACGCCATTGAAGCGGTCGCGGCGGCTTTCCGAATCGAGCCTCAGCAGATGGTCGCGAAACCGCGGCAGGTCGGAGGGCCTGAGTTGCCGGATCGTGCCTGGCGGAAAAGTGGTGAAAGATGGCATCGTTTGCATGTCGCTTTTCTCATGGGTCCTCCCAGAGTCGACGACGATCGACACGGTCCATATATTGTGCGCTGCAACATCGATTGCAAGATCGCGTCGAGTCTCTCCCAAACGTCGAGAGGGGAAGGGTTTTCCGGCCATTTCGAGTGTCGGCGTAATATGACCGCTTTCGTCATGTTTACGTCCACTCTTGTCTGGAATTATTCCAAACTATAGGCCATATTCCAGCGATGCAGGGCTTCGCGAAGGAAAGACGATGCGGCTAACCCGCCAGACGAATTACGCCATGCGCATTCTGATGTATTGCGCTGCCAATGACGGCCGGCTGAGCCGGATCCCGGAGATCGCCAGCGCCTATACGGTGTCGGAGCTGTTCCTGTTCAAGATCCTGCAGCCGCTGGTCGAACACGGGCTGGTCGAAACCGTGCGCGGCCGCAATGGCGGCGTGCGGCTTGGCCGGCCGGCCGAGACGATCAGCCTATTCGACGTGGTGCGGGTGACCGAAGAAAGCTTCGCCATGGCCGAATGCTTCGAGAGCGATACGGCCGAGTGCCCGCTGGTCGACAGCTGCGCGCTCAACGCGGCGCTGCGCGAGGCGCTGAACGCCTTCTTTGCCGTTCTGGAGCGCCACTCGATCGCCGATCTCGTGGCTTCGAAGAAGGATGTGCGCTCACTGCTCGGCATCGACTTCCTGCCGGAAAAGCGCGCGCCCGCATCAGCGGCTTAAAGCGCCGCCGACTGCGGCAGCACGAAAGGCGTGTTGCCGGCAGGCAAGGCCCCTACCTTCAATCGGCACTCGAACACTTTCGAAATAAGCTCGTCACTGAGCACGGATTGCGGCGAGCCCGCTGCCGCGAGCCGGCCTCGATGCATGACGAAGATGCGGTCGGCGAACATGGCCGCGAGGTTGAGGTCGTGCAGGATCGCCACCACGCCCCCGCCCCGCCGCGCGAAATCGCGCGCGATGTTCATGATGATGAGCTGGTGCTTGATATCAAGGCTGGAAACCGGCTCGTCGAGAAGCAGGTAGCGCGGGCTGCCGTCGAGCACCGGCGCCCAGACCTGGCAGAGCACGCGCGCAAGCTGGACGCGCTGCTGTTCGCCGCCGGAGAGCTCCTGGTAGAAGCGGCCAGCGAAGCCGTCGAGATCGACCCGCGCAAGCGCGCGATCAGGCAGCCGCTCGTCCTCGCCGGGCAGCGCTCCCGAACGCCCGCCGGTCAGGCCGAGCTTTACGATCTCGCGCACGGTAAATGGAAAGGACAGCGCGGTCGCCTGCGGCAGCACGGCCCGCATCGCCGCCGCCTGCCACGGCTTCAGCGCCACGATGTCGCGGCCGTTGATGCGGATTGCGCCCGAATAGGACAGGTCGCCCGACACCGCCCTCAGGAACGTCGTCTTGCCTGAACCGTTCGGCCCGACGATCGCCGCCAGCTCGCCCGAACGGATTTCGAAATCGACATTGGCGATGATCTGTTTGCCGCCGATGGACACCGAGACGTCTCGTGCTTCGATCATGCTGCTATCCTCATAGGTCGAGAATCCCGCGCTTGCGCAGGAGTATCCAGAGGAAGAATGGGCCGCCGACGGCAGCCGTGACGATGCCGATAGGCAGTTCGGCAGGCGCGACGATGGTGCGGCTGACCGCGTCGGCGAGAAGCAGCAGCGAAGCGCCGAGAAGCGCCGAGGCCGGCAGCAGATAGCGGTTGTCCGGCCCGATCAGCAGGCGCAGCAGATGCGGCACGACGATGCCGACGAAACCGATGCCGCCGCTGACCGCGACCGACGCTCCGGTGGCCGCGGCGACGGCGACGATTGCCACATATTTGAGCCGCTGCACCGGAATTCCAAGATGATTTGCCGTCGCCTCGCCCAGCGACAGGGCGTTCAGCCCGCGCGCCAGGAACGGTGAAACCACAAGCCCCAGCGCGATGATCGGCCCAGCCGCCGCTATCTTGCCCCATGTGGCGCCGGCGAGCGAGCCGAGCTGCCAGAAGGTCAGGTCGCGCAGCTGGCGATCGTCGGCCATGAATATCAGCATGCCGGTGAAGGCCAGCGCCATGGCGCCCAGCGCGATGCCGGCAAGCAGCATGGTCGCGACCGAGGTCTGCCCACGTCGCGTCGAAACCCGGTAGAGCACCAGGGTCACGACAAGTCCGCCTGCGAAAGCAGCCGTCGGCAACGCATAGATGCCGAGCAATCCGGTCAGTGGCGCGAGCACCGTGCCGCCGAGCACGATCACCGAAACCGCGCCGAGGCTCGCACCATTCGAAACGCCGACAATGCCGGGATCGGCGAGCGGGTTGCGAAACAGGCCCTGCATGACGGCCCCCGAGACCGCAAGCGCGGCGCCGATCAGAACGCCGAGAGCAACGCGCGGCAGGCGAATGTCGTAGATGATGATACGATCGCGCACCGAAAGCGCGTCGGCCGGTGATGATGACGGAAACAACCAGTCGCGCGCCACGGCGACCGCGGATGCGTCGGATGCGCCCGACGCCAGGCTGAACAGCACCGTCAGCGCGAGCGCGAAACACAGCGCCGCGATCACCAGCCTGGCGCGCCCCGAACGGTCGCCGTCGGTGGCGCGGTTTTTCATAAGTCCGAACGGGCCGGCGGCCGCATGGTCGGTCACATTCTGTCCGATCAGTCCTTGATCCGGTCGCCGTAAAGCGCGACCGCGAGGTCATGGATGGCGTTGGCCGTGCGCGGTCCGAAGCCGAGCAGATACTGGCCGTCCATGCGGACAAGCGCTTTGGCCTGGCCTGCCGGCGTGGAAACAATCGCGGGATGGGCAAACGGATCGACGTTCGCCGAAGGATCGCCGCCGCCCCGATCCATCATCAGGATGATATCGGGCCTGGCGGTCAGCGCGGATTCGTCGGAAAGCTGCTTATAGCCGGAATAGCCTTCGACCGCGTTCACGCCGCCGGCAAGCGAGATGATGCCGTCGGCGGCCGTGTCGCTGCCGGAAGCCAGGATCTTGCCGCCCTGCATGCTGAGGATGAAGAGCACCCGCTTGCGCTCGGTTATGCCGTCGGTGAGTTTTTCGGCGGCTTCGAGCTTCGCAGCGACCGAATCCGCCAATGCTTCGGCCTTCGCATCCGTACCGAGCGCTTTTCCGACAATCCGTATCTTTTGGAGAATGCCTTCGCTGTCGAACGTCTCCGGCACTTCGATGAATGGGACGCTGGCCTTTTTCAGCACGTCGACGGCCTCTTTCGGGCCGCTGCCGGCAAGCGCCAGGATGCCCGACGGATTGACCGACAGAACGCCTTCCGGAGACAGAGCCCGCATGTAACCAACATCCGGGAGGTTCCACACCGCGTCGGGATAAACGCTGGTCGAATCGCGCGCAATCAGCCGCTTTTCCTCGCCAAGCGCAAAGACGATCTCCGTGATCGAACCCCCAATCGAGACGATCCGTGACGTGTCCGGAAATACCGTTTGGCCTTCCTCGGCCTTCGCGGACGCTGCCGATAGAATCGCGACGACCGCGACGGCGCCAAGCCGCCGCATCAAAAGCTTCAAGCTCGTCATGGCTTGCTCCTCAGGCAGCCGTGGAACGCGGAATGCGCGGCAGGTTTTCAGCCAGAAACCGCCAGTCATCCCGTTCGCCTTGGCCTTCGTGGCGCTTGCCGAAAAATTGTATGATCATCTTGCCGTCCGCGCCATAGGCCTCGAGCGACGTGACGTGCCCGTCCTTTGTCGGCTTGCGCACGGCCCACGCTTCGGCGATGTGATCGGCTCTCAGATGCAGGTGGAACGTCTCGTCGAGAACGTTGATCCACGGGCCCATCGCCTTGATGTTCTGCACCGGCCCGGAATGTATCTGGATGCAGCCGCGATTGCCGACAAAGCACATGATCGGGATCGCGCCCTGCGCCGCGTGGCTGAACATGGCCGTGACGGCGTCGTTGTCGATCTGCCATGCGTAGTCCTGGCCGACCATGCGCACTGCCTGGCGGCGGCTGAGCTTCAATGAGCGCAGCATCCCGAAAAACTGATGCACGTCGGTAAGCTTGCTCCAGCGCTCCCGGAGGTCGTCGAAGGCTCCGGCTGAAGGCGGCGCCTCCTGACCCTCGCGGTCCTCGACCGGTTCGGTCGCGACGCTCTGGGACTGGTCGGCCGAAGAAAGGACGGCGACCAGCTTCTGATACGCATAGAGGCTGGAGGCGGGGCGCAGATGAACCTTGTGCACCGCCTCGCCGGAGGCGTCGAAGAACTGCAGGCTGCGCCTGATCTCTTCGCCGTCGCGCTTCTCGACGGCGAAGCCGTGCGCCCAGATTTTCGGGAAGATGCGCAGGTCGATGTTTTCGCCCAGAACCATGGCGTTGTGGTCGCCGGTCACGACCTTGTCGTAGATTCCGATCTTTTCGTGCACGGCGCTTTCGTTGCGGGTCAACGCCATGACCTCGCCGACGGCTTCGAGGCCCGCCAAAAGATCGTTTACGCGTGGCTCGATGCGCTGGACGCCGTCGCCGCAATGGGCGGCGACAAGCTCGGCTTCGGAGATGCCCAACTGGGCTGCCAGGTCGCGCTCGCGCATTTTCGGATTGCCGGCTCTCGCCAGACGGATTTCGTGCGGCGCGGGTTTGACGCGAGCATCCATGGAACGGCCCCTACTTGTTGAGAATGAGTTTGCCCTGGCGGGTGATCTTCAGGCGGTAGAGCGAACCGGCATGGCTGATGCCGATCTCGTGCTCGCCGGCAAACAGGGCCGAACTGGCGACGACCCGCGGTGGGCGGTGCATTTCCGGCGGGCGTGGCGCCTCGACGGCCGCCCTCCTCGCGCGATGATGAAAATGGTCCTGATTGTGACTGTTCATGACCTTCCCGGTCCTTTCCCGATCGGCCGCAGGTTTGGATGTCCGGCAATCGCCGAAATCAATCTTGACTCAAAACTTCATGTTCAATAGTCAGTGCAATACCGGAGTAAACGAGTCAAGATTTAAAACGATCCGGGATCAATGAAAATGCCAGCAAGCGCCATGCCAGCCCGCATCGAAATGCACACACCAGGAGTTTGGGACATGGGGCTGGCGGCTAGGGATTGGGCTGCGCTGATGAGCGGCGCGGCGATGACGGCATTTGTGGGGATGGGGACGGCGAAAGCCCAGGAAGCCCAGACGAACGAGGAAGAAAAGCAAGGCCGCGTGACGACGCTGCAGCGCCTCATAGTGGGCGCCGGCGTCGAGAAGATCGCAATCGACACGCCTCAGGCGGTTTCCGTCATCGAGCAGGAAGACATCGACCGCGCACAGCCGACGACCATCGGCGATGTGTTCGATCAGATTCCCGGCGTCAACGTTTCGGGCAGCGACCGCGTCTTCGGAGAGACCTTCAACATCAGGGGCATCGGCGCCCCTGAATCGGCCAACGAGGAAGGCCGCATCATCGTCACCGTCGACGGAGCCATCAAATTCTTCGAGCAGTACCGCATGGGCGGCTTCTTCTCCGATCCCGAACTCTACAAGCGGGTCGAGGTGCTGCGCGGTCCCGCGTCCTCGACCCTCTACGGCTCGGGCGCGCTCGGCGGCGTCATCAATTTCACCACCAAGGACGCCGCCGACTTTATCGCGGACGGACAGAACGGGGCTCTGCGGCTCAAGGGCGGCTACAATTCGAACAAAAATGGCTGGCTTGGATCGGTCCTCCTCGCCCAGCGCTTGAACGAAAGCGCCGAATTCCTGTTCGAGGGCAATTACCGCCGAGCCGACTCCTATTTTACCGGGGATGGCACCGAGGTGCCGAGTTCCGATTTCGACGCCTGGTCGGGTCTCGCCAAGGGCACCTTCAAGGTGGGCGACGAAGGCACGCTGCGGCTATCCTACTCGCAATGGGATTCCGACGCGGACGACCAGGATTATGCGCAGGTCGGCACCCAATCGACGTTCGGAACGGTGGATCGACACGTTATCGACAAGACGGGGATCATTTCATACGAGAATCCGTTCTCGGACAATGATTGGCTGGATCTGAAGGTTTCGGCCTCATTCTCCGATACGACGGTGGATCAGACGGATGCCTCGGGCAATCCGATTTTCGGCCTCACCTGCGCCACGAGCGTGCTCTTCTGCGACTCCGAATACGGCTACCAGACCTGGCAATTCAACGTCCAGAACACGACGGAATGGCAGGGTGATAACTGGGAGAACTTCCTGACCTACGGTTGGCAGAGCGCCTACCAGATTAGGACCGCCGACGCCGCAGACGTATTCGGGAACCCCTTGCCAGTCACCTTCCATCCGGAAGGCACGGACGTCAAAACCGGCATTTTCCTGCAAGACGAGTTCGTCTGGGATGAAAGGCTTACCCTCATCCCCGGCATGCGTATCGACTGGCACGAGTTGTCGCCGGAGGGTTCGATCATCGGCGCGGAGGAAACCGACGATACCGCCTTCTCGCCGAAGATCGCTGCGTACTACAGATTCAACGAGACTTTTGCTGTCTTCGGCTCCGTTGCGCATACCGAGCGCTTCCCGACACTCGACGAAACCTTCTCGACCAGTTCCTCCAGCAGCTTTTTCAATCCGAGCCTCGATCTCATTAAGGAGCAGTCGAACAATTTCGAACTCGGCTTTGCCCTGTCGGGTTACGATCTCGCCCAGTCCGGAGACAGTCTTCAGTTGAAGACGACGGGTTTCTATAACGACATCAAGGATCTCATAACCAGAAACCCGGCCCTGGTTTCCGGATTCAACGACCTTCCCGGCTACGTCAACATCAACCGGGCAGAGATCTACGGCGCCGAAGTCGAACTCGCCTATGATGCGGACTACTTCTTCGCAAATGCCGGCTATTCCTATGTCCAGGGCAAGGACAAGGACACCGGCAACTACCTGACCACCATCGCCCCGCATGAATTGTCGTTCACGCTTGGTGGGAAACTCCCCGAGCACGATCTAGTGTTCGGCTGGAAGGCGCGTGTCGTGTCCGGCCCGCAGGATCCGGACCGGGATTCATCCGGTCCGCTGCCACCGCCGAACGCGTCCTCGACGCGTTTCTCGGAGGCCTTCGACGTCCACGACATCTTCCTCACCTGGACGCCGCAGGACGGCGAGTTCAAGGGGTGGGAGGCCAATCTCGGCGTCGATAACATTTTCGACAAGCAATACAAAGAGTTCCTCTCGAACGATCCGGCCAAGGGCCGGACCTTCAAGGTCTCCCTCGCAAAACAAATTGGTTGGTGATCCATGACGCGCGCAGCGACATTCTTCCGTTTCCTTACAGCCGCGGTCGTAATGTCGGCTGTGCCGGCGCTGGCGCAGACAGCGGCGCCCGCCCCTGCCCTCACGCTCGAACTCAATGGCGCGCAGACCTCCGACAAGGGCTGCCGCCTGACGTTCGTGGTGAACAACAGTCTCGGGGCGGAGCTGACAAAGGCCGCCTTCGAGATCGCGTTGTTTAATGCTTCCGGCGTGGTCGACCGTCTGACCGTTCTCGATTTCAAGGAACTGCCGGCCGGCAAGACCAAGGTGACGCGGTTCGACCTTGCCGGCGTCGACTGCGCCGGGATCAGCCGCATCCTGGTCAATCACGCGACCGAATGCGCGGGCGAAGGCGTCGAGCCCGCCGCGTGCCTGCGCAAGCTGAAGACCGCCGCCAAGGCAGGCATCGCTTTCGGCATGTGACGAGGTTTCCGTGGGTTTAGAGCCAGCCTTCGCGCGCAACTCCGGCACCTGGCCTCTGGCCGGCATGCTGCCGGTTGAGCCGGACGACCCGCGCCTGGCCATCCCGCACAACGCATTCCCCGCCCGCCAGATCCGCGAAGAACGCTATGTCCTGACTTCCGACGCGGCCCTGAACAAGACGCCGGCCGAGCCGCTGGGTACTGGCAGCGCCGCCGGCAAACCGCCGAGAAGCAGACGCTGGAAGGCGGCGATCGCCGGCTCCTGCGCCTTCCACGCCGTGATCGCCCTCTGTTTTCTGGCCGGCATCGATGAGAGCGCGAAGATTGCCGGCGCGGACCAGGCCGGGATCGCGCAGCTGGGCAGCGCTGCCCAGGACGCGCGTTCGGCGGGCGCCGAGACTGATCCCGCGGTTGCCGACGTAAGCATCATCACCATGCTCGACGCCAAGCCGGTGGAAACCGTCACCGCCGAGCCGGTCACCGACGCGAATGCGACCGAGCCGATGGAGACGTTGGAGCCCGCAGCGCCGGTCACCGAGACGCTGGAACCTGTCGAGGCGACGCCGGTCGAGCCCGACACGCCGGTCCAAACCGCGCCGGCCGCCGAGCCGCAACCGGCGGAACCTGCGCCGCAGGCGACGGCGGTGACCGAGCCGGAGCCGGAGATCCTGGCCACCGACACGGTCGTGCCCGTCGACGAGAACACGGTTGCGCCGCCGGTCGCGGCCGTTGAGCCAACCACGGAGGCGACGCCGGAGCAGCCCGCCGAGGCGGTGACCGAGCCGGTGCCGGATGAATCCTTCGAAACGCTTGCCGCGGTCGCGCCGATACCCGAGCCCCGGCCCGAAGCGCCGAAAGAAAAGCCGGCCGAGAAAGTCGAGAAGAAGCGGGCGACGGAGAAAGAGACGCCGGCAAAGCCGCGCGAACAGAAATCTACGAAAAAGCGGACCGCCGGCTCCAACGGCAACGCCACGGCCGAGGCCCGTCGCGGCCAGGCTGACGGGCAGGCGAAAGGAAGCGCCGCCGCCGACAAGGGCGGCAACCGGCAGTCCGCGGCCGGAAACGCGGCCGTTTCCAACTATCCCGGCAAGATCGTCTCGAAGCTGCGCCGCGCGCTGCGCTACCCGGCCGAAGCGAAGCGCAGCAAGCTGCGCGGCGAAGTCCGGGTTGCCTTCACGGTCTCGGCCGCCGGCGGCGTCGGCGGGGTGCGGGTCGTGGCAAGTTCGGGCTCGCCGGTGCTCGACAAGGCGGCGGTCGAGACCGTCCGCCGCGCAGCGCCCTTCCCGGCCATTCCCGAAGGCGCCGGGCGCTCCAGTTGGCCGTTCACCGTGCCGCTGGCGTTCACGCGCTGAACCGGCGAACTGGAGACAAGATGTTTCGCCTCAACGCACTTCACGCAATCGCCGCCGCGCGGGGCGACGGGCTTCGTTCCGAGTTCCTGGCGCTGATCGACCGCCTTGAAGCCGAGCGCGCGGTCGCCGATATTGCCCGGCATCGCGGCGACATGCTGATCCAGGCTGGTCCGAATCCGACGGGCACTGCGGGAGCAGCGCTGCCGGACGGCGTGGTCAAGTTCCCGCAGGCTGCCTGCAAAACCGATTCACGGCCTGGCGCAACGCCGGCCAAACGCACGATCTGAAAGGAATGCCGATGTACATAGCGATGAACCGCTTCAAGGTTCAGGCAGGCTCTGAAGAAGCCTTCGAAAATGTCTGGAAAAACAGGGATTCCACGCTTTCGGAAATGAAGGGTTTCGAGCAGTTCCATCTGCTGCGCGGCCCGGCCAACGAAGCCGAGGGCTACACGCTATACGCCTCGCACACGGTCTGGTCGAGCTACGAGGACTTTGTTGCCTGGACGAAGTCGGAAAACTTCCGCGCCGCCCACAAGAATGCCGGGGCCAACAAGCCGCTCTACATCGGCCATCCGCAGTTCGAGGGCTTCAGCGTCGTCGAGGGAGCGTAGCCGCTTCCCATTCACGCTGCGGCCAGCAGGTTCGCATTGCCGCCGGCTGCCGTCGTGTCGACGCAGACCGCGCGCTCATGCGCATAGGCGGCCGGATAGAGGATTTCCGCCACCAGCGGCACGATCGGCCCTTTCCGCTCGGCCAGCGACTGCCTGATCTCGCGCGCCGGTTCGGCCGCGCCGGAAAACGCCAGGACGTCGATGCCGAGGGTCTTCAGATGCGCGGGGTCCAGAATCCCGTCGAGCGCCGCGATCGGCAGGCCTTTTCCGGTGAGCGCATTGAGCGCCGCCGGCGCTCCGGGCGCTACAGCGAGAACCGCGTTTCCGGCGGCCAGCGCCTGGATCGCCTGGGCGAGCAGCGTCTCACTGTCCGGCCCGAGGCAAAGCACGCGTCCGCGCGGCAGAAGCGTCAGCGTATTGGCCTCTCCCGTCGGCCCTGGCAGATCGACCGGGCCGAAATCGGTGGACGCCGCGGCCGCAACCGCCGCAGCGCCTTTTCCGCGCAGATGTTTCCGCAAGACGGCGATACGGTCGACGGCGGCGTTCCAGCCGCCGGTGGACGGGTCAGGCGAGGCGTCGGCCAGCGCTTTCGCCGGGAGTTTCTTGCCTTCGCCGATCTCGGCGCGAGTACTTTCCGAGCGCCGGAAGCGCCGCAGATAATGCGGCCCGCCGGCCTTTGGCCCGGTGCCGGAAAGCCCCTCGCCGCCAAAGGGCTGTGAGCCGACAACCGCGCCGATCTGGTTGCGGTTCACGTAGATATTGCCTGCATGAATGCCGTCGAGGATGTGCTGCACGCGCTCCTCGATGCGGGTATGCAGGCCGAAGGTCAGGCCGTAGCCCTTGCGGTTGATCGCAGCGATGACCTTGTCGATCTTGTCGGCATCGAAAGTTGCAACATGCAGCACCGGCCCGAACACTTCCCGATCCATCTCCTCGATGCCCGAGACGCGGAACACATGCGGCGCGACGAAGCGCCCGTCGGCCGGCGCGTCGAGCTTCGCGATCAGCTTGCCTTTCGCCTCCATGGCCGCACAATATTCACGAATGGAGTTCTGCGCCTCCTTGTCGATGACCGGACCCACATCGGTGGACAGAAGCCACGGATCGCCGACATTCAGCGCCCTCATCGCGCCTTCGAGCATCTCCAGCATCTTCTTCTCGACGTCCTTCTGGACGTAGAGGATGCGTAGCGCCGAGCAGCGCTGTCCCGCGCTCTGGAAGGCTGAGGCGAGGATGTCGCGCACCGCCTGCTCCGGCAGGGCCGTCGAATCGACGATCATGGCGTTCAGCCCGCCGGTCTCGGCAAGCAGCATGGCGTCGGGCGCAGCGGTCTCGGCCAGCTGCTTTTCGATCAGTTTTGCCACCTCGGTCGAGCCGGTGAAGCAGACGCCGGCGATGCGTGGGTCGGCGGTCAGCGGCGCGCCGACGGATGGACCGTCGCCCGGCAAAAGCTGGATCACGTCTTCCGGAATGCCGGCCTTGCGCATCAGTTCGACGGCGCGCGCGGCGATCAGCGGCGTCTGTTCGGCCGGCTTGGCGATGACCGCATTGCCGGTGACGAGCGCCGCCGCCACCTGGCCCGTGAAGATCGCCAGCGGAAAGTTCCACGGCGAGATGCAGGCGATGACGCCGCGCGCCTCGGTGCCCACTTCGGCCTTTTCAGCCTCGGCCGCGTAGTAGCGGAGGAAGTCGACGGCTTCACGCACTTCGGCGACGCCGTCGGCCAGCGACTTGCCCGCCTCGCGGGTGGCCAGCGCGAAGAACTCGACCGAATTGGCCTCGTAGAGGTCGGCAGTACGGCGCAGCATGCCGGCGCGCTCAGTGACAGGCCGCCTCGCCCATGCCGGCTGCGCCTCCACAGCGATGCGGACCGCCGTCGAAACCTGCTTGGCCGTCGCCTCGCTGATCGAACCGACGATATCCTTGGGTTTGGCCGGGTTGAGCACCGGGCGTGGAGCGCCGTATCCGGCCGCGCGCGTCACCGGTTTGGCGGACCATCGCTCGGCCCCTGCGAAAGCGCTCCTGCCCTTGTCGACCGCAGCCAGCGTCACCGGGTCGGTGATGTCCCAACCCCTGGAATTCGACCGCGCCGCGCCGAAGATCGCCGACGGTTTCGGGATTGCCGGATTGGCAGCCGGGCCTTGCGTCTCGACCACTTCGAACGGGTCGCGGGCGATGTCCTCGGCCTTCACGTCCTCGTCGGTAAGCTGGTGGACGAAAGAGGAATTGGCGCCGTTTTCCAGAAGCCGGCGAACAAGATAGGCGAGCAGGTCGGAATGCGCGCCGACGGGCGCGTAGATGCGGCAGCGCGTGCCTTCCGCCTTGCGAACGGTCTCGTGCAAGGCTTCGCCCATGCCGTGCAGGCGCTGGAATTCGAAACTGTCGCGGTCCTGCGTCATCGACAGGATGGCCGCGACCGTATGCGCGTTATGGGTGGCGAACTGCGGGTAAATGCGGTCGGTCATCGACAGCAGCTTCCTGGCGCAGGCGATGTAGGAAACGTCGGTGTTCACCTTACGCGTGAACACCGGATAGCCGTCGAGGCCAAAAGCCTGCGCCCGCTTGATCTCGGTATCCCAGTACGCGCCCTTGACCAGCCGCACCATTATGTTGCGGTCGAGCCGCTTGGCGAGCGCGTAGAGCCAGTCGATGACGAAGGCCGCGCGCGGCCCGTAAGCCTGCACCACCACGCCGAACCCGTTCCAGCCGTCGAGCTCGGGGGCGGCCAGAACGCGCTCGATGACGTCGAGCGACAGGTCGAGCCGGTCGGCCTCCTCGGCGTCGATGTTCAGGCCCATGCGGGCATGGCGCGCAGCAACGGCCAGGGACAGGAGCCGTTCGGCCATCACCGGCAGCATCTTTTCCTTCTGCGCCATCTCGTAACGCGGATGCAGCGCCGAAAGCTTGACCGAGATGCCCGGATTGGTGCGGATGTCGGGGCTGTTGGAGCCGCTGTTCAGCGAAGAGATCGCGTCGGCATAGGCGCGATGGTAGCGCAGCGCATCGGCCTCGGTCCGCGCTGCCTCACCCAGCATGTCGTAGGAATAGAGATAGCCTTTCGCGATCATCGAACGGCCGCGCTTGACTGCCTCCGCGATCGTGCGGCCGAGCACGAACTGCTCGCCCATTTCGCGCATCGCCGCCGCCACCGCCTTGCGGATCACCGGCTCGCCGAGACGGCGGACCATCGAACGCAGCGTGCCGGCAATGCCTTCGTCCTCTTCGTCATCCAGCACGCGGCCGGTGAGCATCAGCGCCCAGGTCGAGGCGTTGACGAAGATCGAGCTCGACCCGCCCGAATGCGCCGACCAGTCATGCGGCGCGATCTTGTCCTGGATCAGATCGTCCATCGTCTCGGTGTCGGGCACGCGCAGCAGCGCCTCCGCCAGGCACATCAGCGCCACGCCCTCCTTGGTCGAGAGACCGTAGGCCGAGAGAAATACTTCCATCAGGCGCGGGTCGGAGGAACCTCTCACCGCCTTGACCAGTTTGACCGCCCTCGCCGAAATCGCCTCGCGTTCCGCGGCCGAAAGATCCGCGGTGGCGACGAGATGGGCCAGCGCCTCGCCTTCATCGGGAAGGTAGTTGGCGCGGATGGCGTTGCGGATGGCGTCGGGCGCTGTCATGGCGGTCCTGTCGGAACATTCTAGCTTGATGGAATGATTATCCAAGCTAGCACAATCCGCACGTCGATTTGGACTGAAAAGCTGGACCATCCAGTCCGTTCGGCCTATTGATGAGGCCGTTTGAACCGTATTCAGGCCTGCCAATCCATGAATGAAGATCAATTGGACCGCATCGACCGAAACATCGTGGCCGCGCTGTCGCGCGATGGCCGCCTGTCGATGGCGGAACTGGCGGCAAAGGTCGACCTATCGAAAACCCCGGTGCAGGCGCGGGTGCGACGTCTCGAAAACGCCGGCTTCATCCGCGGCTATTCGGCGGTCATCGACCGCGAGCGCATGGGCGAAGGCCATGTCGCCTTCGTGCAGGTCACGCTGTCGGACACGCGTTCCGCCGCGCTCGACGCCTTCAACCGCGCTGTCCAGGGCGTGCCGGAGATCGAGCAGTGCCACATGATGGCGGCGAGTTTCGACTACCTGCTGAAGGTTCGCACCAAGGACATCGCCGCCTATCGCCGCGTTCTCGGCGAGCGCATTTCGGCGCTGCCGCATGTCTCGCAGACATCGACCTTCGTGGCTATGGAGACGGTGAAGGACCGTTAAGCCGCTATTCCGCCAGCGTCTTCAGGAACGCGATGAGCGCGGACCGCTCCCGTTCCGACAGGCCGAGCGGATGCATTTCCGACGTGCCCCACGGGCTTGGCGGCGCGGTGTTGTAGTGTTCCACGACATCTTCCAGTGTCGCGATCTGGCCGGAATGCATGTAGGGCGGCCGGGTGGCGGCGCCGCGCAGCGACGGCGTCTTGTAGGCGCGCTTCGGCGTATCCCCGGACTTGACCATGAAGCGCAACTCGCCGCAGGCCTCCTCGCCGCCGTCGCGAAATGCGCCAAGGCAGTTGAACGGGTCGGCGGCGACCTGCGCGACAGCCGTTTCACGGCCGCGGTCTTCCGGCAGTTCCTTCACGGCCGGAACGCCGCTATTGTGGAAATGGTCGTCGGTTAAGCGCGGGCCGTTGTGGCAGGTCACGCAATTGGCCTTGCCGATGAACAGCTTCAGCCCCTGTATTTCCTCGTCCGAAAAAGCCGCCTCGCCTTTCGGCTCGCGCCCGGCCGCCACCGAATCGGCGAAGCGGTCGAAACGCGTCGGCTCATGCACGATCGACCGTTCGAAAGCCGCTATCGCCTTGCCAAGATTGGCAAACACCCGGTCGATCGAAGCGCGCTGCTCTCCGCTCATCCCATTCCAGGCCGCTTTCTCGGCCTCGGTTCCTAGCGGTCCTGCATTCTTTGGCAATCCGGAAAGGTCAGGCAAAGGCCCGAAAATCCGCTCGTAACGGCCGGCGAATTCCTTTCCGATGAAATGCGCGTAGGCGGTGCGATTGCCGGCGTGCTCCCGCGCGTCCTCCAGCGGCCCGAGCGCCTGCGACCACAGGCTATCCTTGCGCCCGTCCCAGAAGAACCAGGGGCTTCGCGCCACCCCGGCCAGCGGCATGGTGCGGCGGTTGGTGGTCGCGACGCCGACGGCGAGCGGCCGGTCGTCCTGGAATTGGCGGTCGATGAGATGGCAAGTGGCGCACGACACATTGCCGTCGCGGCTGAGCCGTTGCTCGAAGAACAGCGTCGCCCCAAAGGCGGCAGCCGCCGGCAAGTCGGCATAGCGGTTCGTCGGGTCGGGCGGCAGCGGCGGCAGCGCCGAAAGCGACAGCGAGGCGATCATCGCCTTTTCGGCTTCGGTGAAGTCGGGCTCGCCGCAGCCGCCGAGCGTCAGGGCTGCGACCAACCCAAGCGCAAATGTTGCCCGGCTGCGCATTGCCCGCTCACAGCGTCAGGTTGAACACGGCTTCGTCGGCGCCGGCTGGCGACGAAATGGCGAAGCGCAAAACCCACCAGCCGCCCATGTTGAACTTCACGCCCTCGACACGGTAGCGGCCCTCGCCGAGATGCGCGGTTGCCTGCGGGCTGGTCGGCAGGCCGTGATTGTGGTCCGGCATGCCGCCGTCGACCACGATGCTGGCATCTTCCACCGGCGTCCCATCCGGCTTTTTGACGGTCAACACCCATGAATGCAGTTCGCCCTGCCTGAACGACCCTGCTTCCGGCTCGACCGAGGCGAGGAAAACACCCTTTTTCGTGGCCTTCGAACGCGAGAGGTCGGGGTCGGCGGGAGGAGCCGATGAACCGTGCATGGCCATCATGCCGCCGGCCGCGATCACGGCAATGACAAGAGCAGCGATGACATAGCGCCAGGTCGAAGCCAAATCCGTCTCCATTACGATTCTAACTGTTCAGGGTAGTCGCTCTGAATAGGAACGAAAAGCCGCAACATGCCATTCCGGGGTAGTGGCAAGTCTGCTTTCTACCGGCTAAGAAGCGAGCGGCGGCAGCGAAGGAGATATTGCATGGCGCATGGCATTGCGGCGGTCGGCGAGTGCATGATCGAACTGTCGAGCCAGGGCAGCAGCCTGTGGCGGATGGGCTATGCCGGCGACACGTTCAACACGCTCTGGGCCATGCGCGCGCTGATGCCAGGCTACCATGTCGACTATGTCTCGGCCTTCGGCGACGATCCGTTTTCCAACGGCCAGATAGAATTCTTCAAATCCCACGACATCGGCATCGCAAACAGCCCGGTCCTGCCCGGAGCGCAGCCCGGCCTCTACGCGATCACGCTTACCGGGGCGGAGCGGGCCTTTACCTACTGGCGCAGCGACGCCGCCGCGCGCCGACTCGCAGACGATCCCGCCGCATTGGCGAAAAGCCTTGAAAACCGGGAACTTATCTACTTTTCCGGAATCACTTTGGCAATTCTGACGCAGCCCGCTCGGCGCGCCTTTCTGGAAGCCGTTGGCAAGGCGCGTGAGCACGGCGCCCACATCGCCTTCGATCCAAACTACCGGCCGAAGCTGTGGCCGGATATCTCCGTGGCGCGCGAGGCGATCGGTGAGGCGCTGGCTGTCGCCGACATCGCCCTGCCGACATTCCCAGACGAAGAGATGCTGTTCGGCGATCAGTCCATGGAGGCGACGGCAAGGCGGATAGAGCATGCCGGCCCCGCCGAGGTCGTCGTCAAGAACGGCGAACAGCCGGCGCTGATCCTGCACTACGGCGACACGTTCGAATCGCCCGCCATTCACGTCGCGAACCCGGTCGACACGACTGGCGCCGGCGACAGTTTCAACGGCGCTTATCTCGCGGCGCGTCTGCTGGGCCATCCGCCGGCCGAGGCCGCCAAGCGCGCGCACCGCGTTGCGGCGACGGTGGTTCAGGTGCGCGGCGCGCTGGCGCCATTCGAACTGTTGAAGATGGCCTTCGACAGGTAGGAATTTCCGCCGGTCAGACCTGCCTGAAACGATATTCGGTTGTTTGGCGATAGGTTTCGCCCGGCAGCAGCATCGCCTGCGGAAAATACGGCCGGTTGGGCGAATCCGGCCAGGTCTGCGGCTCCAGGCAAAAGCCCGAAAACTGCTGATAACGCCGGCCATCAAGCCCTTCCGCGTCGGGCTTCAGGTGCTGTCCGATGTAGAATTGCAGGCCGGGTTCGGTCGACCAAACTTCCATTTCGACGCCGGATGTTGCGCCCTGGACCCACGCCGCCTGCCTGAGCGGCCCGCGCGCCGCCGCGAGGCAGAAATTGTGGTCATACTCCAGTTGCTCGCCCTCGCTGTCCATCCGGATCGCTCGCGCCATCCGGAAATCGAACGGTGTCCCGTCCACGGGCCGGACCACGCCCGTCGGGATCAGGGCATCGTCGACCGGAAGATAGGCCGAGGCGTTTACGGACATCCGGTGGTCGAGAATGTCGCCGCCGCCGCCGTCGTCGAGATTGAAGTAGGAGTGGTGTGCGAGATTGCACAAGGTCGGCGCGTCCGACGTCGCGGTGAGTTCGATCGACAGAACGCCGGGATTCCGGAGCCTGTAGGTGCAGCGGACGTCGACCGCGCCAGGAAACCCCATCGCACCGTCGGGATCGTGCAGCGAAAGCGTCACGAAGTCCGCGCCCGCCCCCGCGATCTCCCATACGCGCCTGAAATAGCCGTTCGATCCACCGTGCAACCCGTGCCTTTCGGGATGCTCGGCGTCGATCTGGCAGCGCTTGCCGGCAATGGTGAAACGCCCGTCGCGGATGCGATTGGCATGGCGGCCCACCATCGCCCCGAAATATGGCGAAAGCGCCGGGTAGTCTTCGAACCGCTCGAAGCCGAGCACCAGCGGCGCGTCGTGGCCGGCGAGCCGCAGATCCTGCACCACGGCGCCCCAACCCAGGATCTTGGCCGACAGGCCGCCGCCGGCGATCGAAATCCGCCGCACGGCTTCGCCCTCACCCGTCGTCCCGAAGACTTCGCCGTCCGCCATTGCGCCCACCCGTCGGATTGCGTTGAAGTCCAGCCTCAGAGGCCCAGGCCGCCGATGCACACATATTTGGTGTCGAGATAATCCTCGATGCCCTGGTGCCCGCCTTCCTTGCCGAGGCCGGACTCCTTGACGCCGCCGAACGGCGCCTCGACCGTGGTGATGAGGCCCTCGTTGATGCCGACCATGCCATATCTCAGGCCTTCCATGACGCGGAAAGCCCGGCCGAGATCGCCGGTGTAGAAATAGCAGGCGAGGCCGAATTCGGTGTCGTTGGCGAGCCGGACGGCCTCTTCCTCGGTCTCGAACTTGAAGACAGGCGCGACCGGTCCGAAAATCTCCTCCTTCATGAAGCGCATCTTCGGCGTCGCATCGGAGATCACCGTCGGCTCGAAGAACGAGCCGCCCAGCGCATGCCGCTTGCCGCCGGCGACGACCTTGCCGCCATGCGACTTGGCGTCGTCGATGAATTCCTCGACCTTGGCGACAGCCCTGTCGTCGATCAGCGGCCCTTGGGTTGTGCCTTCTTCGAGGCCGGGGCCTACTTTCAGCTTGGCCGTCGCTGCGGCGAGCTTCTGTACGAACGCGTCATAGATGCCGGCCTGCACGAAGAAGCGGTTGGTGCAGACACAGGTCTGGCCCGAATTGCGGTACTTGGCGATGATGGAGCCTTCCACCGCGCGGTCGACATCGGCGTCGTCGAAGACGATGAACGGCGCATTGCCGCCAAGCTCCATCGACACTTTCTTTACGGTCGAGGCCGCCTTCTGGATGAGCACCTTGCCGACCTCTGTCGAGCCGGTGAAGGTGATCTTCTGCACCAGCGGATTGGCGCAGATCTCGTCGCCGATCTCGGCAGCAGAGCCGGTGACGATGTTGACGACGCCCTTGGGAAAGCCGACCTCTTCGGCAAGCGCACCCCAGGCGAGGCCTGAATACGGCGTCTGCGAGGCAGGCTTGACGACAGCGGTGCAGCCGGCGGCCAGCGCCGGCCCGATCTTTCGCGCCAGCATGGATGACGGGAAATTCCACGGCGTGATCGCAGCTATGACGCCGACGGGCTGCTTGATGGTGATGATGCGGCGGTCGGCCCATGGCGACGGAACGACATCGCCATAGGTGCGGCGGCCCTCCTCGGCGAACCAGAGGATATAGGCGGCAGAGATCGCGACTTCGCCCTTGGCCTCGAACAGAGCCTTGCCCTGCTCCATGGTCAGCAGTTCGCCCAGCGAATCCTGGTTGTCCATGATCGCGTCGTGCAACTTGCGCAGCAATTTCGAGCGTTCCAGCGCGGAGGTCTTGCTCCAGCCCTGGAAGGCGGCGTCGGCCGCCTCGATGGCGCGGCGGGTTTCGGCGGCGCCGGATTTTGGAACGGTCCCGATCTTCTGGTTGTTGGCCGGATTGATCACATCGATCGTCGCGCCGGAATCGGCCTGAACCCACTGGCCGCCGATGAGGTTTGCCTGGCGCATGTAGTGGCTGGTTTTCTGTAGCATTTGTCGCCTCTCGTCAGCGCTGTGGCGCTGTTCTGGGAATTGTTGGACGAATGGCGATCTTATCGACCGACCGCCGCTTCGGGGACGACCTTACGCCGCCCGGGCTACCGGGCAATCTCTTACTCCAGCGTGCGCTTCTCGATCAATCGCAATGATCGGCCGCCTTGTGGTCCAGAGCCCGGACCCAACTATCCGAAAACAGCCTGCGCGACGGTCAGCCAGAAAGCCGTGGTGACGACGGCGCAGGCCGTCGCGATCGTCAACTGGTTGGAGGCCAGCCCCTGCCCCGTGCCGAACTGCATCGCGATGAGGTAGGAATTGACGCCGGACGGCAGCGCGGCGGCGGCGACCGCCACCTTGGCCGACAGCGGCGGCAGGCCGAGCAGCAATGCCATGCCCAGCGCTACGGCGGGCATCAGCAAAAGCTTGAGCGCAGTAAGCGCCAGCGCCGGCCTGATATTTCCTGAGAGCCCGAATTTGCGCAACCCGAAGCCCATGGCGAACAGCGCCACCGGACCGGCAATGTCCGCCAGCGCATCGACCAGCCGGGCAGCGAGTCCCGGCAGCTCCACGCCCGTTGCACGCCACAACAGGCCGGCGAGAATTCCGATCACGAGCGGATTGCCGACGATCTTGTGCAGGAACTCCTTGGCGATGTGGACGGGATGGACGCCACCGCCGCGGCCGAAGGTTTCGAACAGGATGATCGACGCCATCATCATCGCCGGCAGATGCACCGTGAGGATGAGCGACAGGATTTCGAACCCTTGCTGCCCGAAGACGCCGAGCATGAAGGGCGCGCCCAAGAGCAGAAGATTGGAGAATGACGACGCGACGCCTCCGACGACGCCGGCCTGCGCTTCGCGCCCGAAAATGCGGGTGGTTACGAGATGGCCGCAGGTCCAGACCACCGCCACCGAGACGAAATAGGTCGCCCAGAGCGACCAGGGCGCCGCACCATGGAAATCGGCGCCAACCATCGTCCGGAATATGAGCAGCGGCAACGCGACGCCGACGGCGAATTGCGACAATGCATCCCCGGCTTCGGCCTTGAGATAGCCGGTTAGCCCGGCGAGATAGCCGAGCGCGACGAGCGCGAAGACGAAGAGCACGGTTTCGGTGAGCGGAGACATGCCGCCTGATATGCGAGCCGGTGGAACTGCGCAACCGCGACGGCGACGGCTGCCAGACTTGTCTTTCATTCAGCTTTCGCGTCCCTATATCGGAGCTACCGCAAAGGATTCCGCATGCGTCGAGCCTTCTTCGCCCTTCTATCGCTGCTGGTCGTGGTTCCGGCAGAGGCCACGGAGGCGGGCTGGGCGCTGCTGCGCGAGGGCGAGCAGGTGGTGCTTCTGCGCCATGCCTTTTCGCCGGGGGCGGCCGAGCCGGCCCGCTTCAATATTGAGGATTGCGGCACGCAGCGGAACCTTTCGGATCGCGGCCAGCAGCAGGCCCGCAAGATTGGCGCGCTGTTTTTGGCGCGCGCGGCGCCGACCGAGCGCGTGCTTTCGAGTCGCTATTGCCGCGCGCTCGAAACCGGCAGCATCGCGTTCCGCGACGGCGAAGTTGAGCCGTTTGAGGCGCTCGACCTGTTGAGCACGGATGAGAAGACGGCTGCGGCGCAGAACAAGGCCGTGATCGACGAGATTCGCGCCTATTCCGGTTCGGGCAATCTCATCCTCATCACCCATCAGGAGAACATCAAGGCGTTGACGGACGTCTCCGCCCGCGAGGGCGAGGCAATTATCGTGCGGCCGACCGAGCAGGGACTGCATGTGCTCGGCCGCGTGGTTTTCAACTAAGGCCGATGGAGCCCGGCGGATTGCAGAGCACGGATAGGGTCTTTTCCTGCGGGGAAAAACCGATTAGAGAGCCGAACCAATATGCGTGGAAATCTCCCGCCCGCAAATCGAAGGATAAACCGTGTCAACGACATTCGACAAAGTCGCAAACATCATCGCCGAAACGAGCGAGATTGACCGCGACACGATCACGCCCGACAGCCACACCATCGACGATCTCGGCATAGACAGTCTCGACTTCCTCGACATCGTCTTTGCGATCGACAAGGAATTCGGCATCAAGGTGCCGCTCGAGAAGTGGACGCAGGACGTCAATGACGGGAAGGCCTCGACGGACGAGTACTTCCTGATGAAGAACCTTTGCGCCAAGATCGACGGTCTCGTTGCGGCGAAAGCCGCCGCTTGATTTCTTGCGGGACCGAGCGCCTCAGCCAGAACGGCCGCACATGAACGCCCACGACGTCGTCATCACCGGCATCGGCCTCGTCTCGTCGCTGGGCGAAGGCGCCGACGCGCATTGGAGCAAATTGACGGCTGAGCGGCCCGAACCCGTTGTCGACGCCGGACGCTATTCGCCCTACGTCGTCCACCCCCTCCCCGAGATCGACTGGGGCCTTCAGATCGCCAAGCGCGGCGACCAGCGCCAGATGGAAACCTGGCAGCGCCTCGGAACCTACACCGCCGGGCTGGCGCTCGATGACGCAGGCATCAAGGGCGACGACGCGCTCTGCGCGACCATGGACATGGTTGTGGCCGCCGGCGGCGGCGAGCGCGACGAGGCGGTGGATGCCGGCATTCTGGCTGCCTCCGAAAGCCGCTCCGACCGCGACGTGCTGCTCAACGAGAAATTGACGACCGAGCTTCGCCCGACGCTTTTCCTCGCGCAATTGTCGAACCTGCTCGCCGGCAACATCTCGATCGTGCACAAGGTCACCGGCTCCTCGCGCACCTTCATGGGCGAAGAAGGCGCCGGCGTTTCGGCCGTGGAAACCGCCGCAGCCCGCATCCGTTCGGGCCAGGCGACACATATACTCGTTGGCGGGGCTTTCCAGACCGAACACCCGGATATGCTTCTGGGCTATGAACTTGGCGCCTACCTGCACCGCGGGCCGTGGAAGCCGGTCTGGCAGAGACAGGGCGCGGAAGGCGGCGGCGTGATAACCGGCTCCGGCGCGGCCTTCCTGGTGCTGGAGTCACGCGAGCACGCGGTTGCGCGAGGCCGACATATCTACGCGCAACTGGAAGCGGTAGTCTCGGGCCGCTCGCGGCGCGGAAACGGGGATTTCGAGAGCTCGGTGGCCAGACTGATCGACAAGGCCGCCGCTCGCGCCGACCGCCCGCTGCTCGCAATGTCCGGCGCATCAGGCGCGCATGCCGCCACGAAGGCCGAGAAGACGGCGCTCGACAACGACAACTCGATCGCCGCGCGCGGCTTCAGCGCGCTGACCGGCCACATGAAGGAAGCGCAGTTTCCCTTCGCCGTGGCGCTCGCCGCGCTGGCGGTGGACCGCAAGGCCGGCTATCCGCCCTTCGACGCGGCTTCCGAAAAGCCGTTCGAGGGACTTCCGCAATCCGTACTGGCGACCGCGGTCGGCTATCACTATTTCGAAGGCATCGCGCTCGTCGCCGCCGACTAAAATTGCCGGAGAACCAGAATGGCTAGATACACGGACCATCTCGGCAGGCCGGTCGTGGCCGTCACCGGCATCGGCGTGGTGACGTCGCTCGGCGTAGGCAAGGCCGACAATTGGGCAGCCCTGACTTCCGGTCAATCGGGCATTCATCCGATCGTGCGCTTTCCCGTCGACCATCTGAACACCCGAATTGCCGGCACCGTGGATTATTTGGCGTCGAGTAAAAAAGGGTCCAGCGCGCTGACCTACGAACTCGCGGAAACGGCCGCACAGGAGGCGGTCGCCGAGGCGGGCGTCGACACCAGCGATTTCGACGGCCCGCTGTTTCTTGCCTCGCCGCCGGTCGAACTCGACTGGAGCGAGCGATTCTCGCTCTACAATGCCGGCAGGGAAGGCAGCGCCGCCGACAAGCTTCTGACCGTCGCTCGCGGCCTCAATTCGCTCGACATCTTCGAGACTTCGCAATTCGGCTCGATCGCCGACCGCCTGGCCGACCGCTTCGGCACGCGCGGCTTGCCGATCACGCTGTCGACCGCCTGCGCCTCGGGCGCTACCGCAATCCAGCTCGGCGTCGAGGCGATCCGGCGCGGCGAATGCGAACGAGCCTTGTCGATCGGCGCCGATGGTTCGGCGACCGCCGAGGCGCTGATTCGCTTTTCGCTGCTTTCCGCCCTTTCGACGCACAACGACATCCCCGAAAGGGCGTCGAAGCCTTTCTCCAAGGATCGCGACGGCTTCGTGCTCGCCGAAGGCTCGGCAGCGTTGGTGCTGGAATCGCTGGAAAGCGCGCTGGCGCGCGGCGCAAAGGTGTTCGGCATATTGCGCGGCTGCGGCGAAAAGGCCGACGATTTCCACCGCACGCGCTCCAAGCCGGACGGGTCACCGGCCATCGCGGCTGTGAAAGCCGCGCTCGACGACGCCGGCCTGGGCGTCGACGGCATCGCCTATGTCAACGCCCACGGCACCTCGACGCCCGAAAACGACAAGATGGAGCACATGTCGCTCTCGACGGTGTTCGGCGAGCGCATTCGCTCGATGCCGGTGTCGTCGAACAAGTCGATGATCGGCCACACGCTCTCGGCGGCCGGCGCGATCGAAGCCGCCTTCTCGCTGATGACAATGTCCGAAAGCGTCATTCCGCCGACGATCAACTACGACAATCCCGATCCGGCGATCGATCTCGACGTGGTGCCAAACACCAAGCGAAGTGCCGAGGTGGCGACGGTGCTTTCCAATTCCTTCGGCTTCGGTGGACAGAACACCTGCCTTGTCATGGCCCGGGAACCCGTCTAGTAGCGGCCGTCGGCCCTTTTGCATTGTGCGTCCTTCGAGGCTCGCTTTGCTCGCACCTCAGGATTGAGGGAGGTTTGCGCCTACGGTCCTCATCCT
>DASZDZ010000011.1:0-6068 GCA_035941355.1 Pseudaminobacter sp. | reverse complement strand
GGTTCCGACCTCGCTGATCGGCTCGGACGCGTTCCAGGAATGCGACACGATCGGCATCACGCGACCCTGCACCAAGCACAACTGGCTGGTGAAGGACGTCAATGAACTGGCGGGCATCCTGCACGAGGCGTTTCATGTCGCGACGACGGGGCGGCCGGGGCCGGTGGTCGTCGACGTGCCGAAGGACGTGCAGTTCGCCAGGGGCATGTACACGCCGCCGCAGACGGCGCCGCGCACCAGCTACCAGCCGAAGGTCCAGGGCGACCTCGACAAAATCAAAGCCGCGGTAGCGCTGATGATGGAGGCCAAAAGGCCGGTCATCTATTCCGGCGGCGGTGTCATCAATTCGGGCGCGGAAGCCAGCCATCTCTTGCGCGAACTGGTAGATCTCACCGGCTTTCCCATCACCTCGACGCTGATGGGCCTCGGCGCCTATCCGGCCAGCGGCAAGAACTGGATGGGCATGCTCGGCATGCACGGCACCTACGAAGCCAATATGGCCATGCACGATTGCGACGTGATGATCTGCATCGGCGCGCGTTTCGACGACCGCATCACCGGGCGGCTCGACGCGTTTTCTCCGAACTCGAAAAAGATCCACATCGATATCGACCCGTCCTCGATCAACAAGAACGTCCGCGCCGATGTGCCGATCATCGGCGATGTCGGCCGCGTGCTCGAAGACATGGTGCGGCTGTGGCGCGCGACCGCCAAGGCCGACAAGAAGCCGCTCTACCCCTGGTGGGAGCAGATCGCCCGCTGGCGCGCCCGCGATTCATTGGCCTACACGCCCAATGACGAGGTGATCATGCCGCAATATGCGGTGCAGCGGCTCTGCGAACTGACCAAGCATCTCGACACTTACATCACCACGGAAGTCGGCCAGCACCAGATGTGGGCGGCGCAGCACTTTCATTTCGAGAAGCCGAACCGCTGGATGACCTCGGGCGGGCTCGGCACTATGGGCTACGGCCTGCCTGCCGCACTTGGCGTGCAAATCGCGCATCCGGACTCGCTTGTCATCGACATCGCCGGCGACGCCTCGGTGCAGATGACGATCCAGGAGATGAGCTGCGCGGTTCAGTACGAAGCGCCGATAAAGGTCTTCATCCTGAACAACCAGTATATGGGTATGGTGCGGCAGTGGCAGCAGCTTCTGCACGGCAACCGGCTGTCGCATTCCTATACCGAGGCGATGCCGGATTTCGTCAAGCTGGCGGAAGCCTATGGCGGTCACGGCATTCGCTGCGAAAAGCCGGGCGATCTCGACGACGCGATCAAGGAAATGATCTCGGTGAAAAAGCCGGTAATCTTCGACTGCCGGGTGGCCGCTCTCGCCAACTGCTTCCCGATGATCCCGTCCGGCAAGGCGCATAATGAGATGCTGCTGCCCGACGAGGCGACGGACGAGGCGGTGGCGAATGCGATCGACGCGCGGGGCCGGGAGCTGGTGTGAGCGGTATATCCAATCGAGGCATGAACCTCATTGAAGTCAGATAGATAGAACTGCATTTCGAGATCGAGAATCAACCCATGAGCGCCCACCTTCAACCAACCGGCTCGGCCTATTTCATCGCCAAGGAGACGGAAAAGCCCGAGATCCATACATTGTCGGTGCTGGTCGACAACGAGCCGGGCGTGCTTGCCCGCGTCATCGGCCTGTTTTCCGGCCGCGGCTACAATATCGAGAGCCTGACGGTTTCGGAAACCGAGCACGAAAAACACCTGTCGCGCATCACCATCGTGACGCGAGGGACGCCGCATGTGCTGGAGCAGATAAAGCACCAGCTCGAGCGCATCGTGCCGGTGCACCGCGTGGTCGACCTGTCGGTACGCGCTGGCGAACTCGGCCAGGACAAGCCGCTGGCGCGGGAGCTGGCGCTGGTCAAGGTTTCGGGCACTGGCGATGCTCGGGTCGAGGCGCTCCGGCTCGCCGAAGCGTTCCGCGCCAACGTCATCGACGCCAACACCGAGCACTTCATCTTCGAGATCACCGGCAAAGTGTCGAAGATCGAGCAGTTCATCGCCATCATGCAGCCGCTCGGGCTGGTCGAGGTCTGCCGTACCGGCGTCGCCGCGATGAACCGCGGCCCGCAAGGGATGTGAGGCAAATCCCCAGCCTCGGCCGCGACCCCAGCCGCCGCTGCCACCGCCGCCTGATCCTGTGCCGCTCCCAGCCCTTCCGACTCCCTCGGCTCGCGGGAGTTTGAGCAGCGCGCGACGCGATTTCACCCACGCTGCACGGTTGCAGGGAGGGGGCAGGACGGTCCCTGCGGCGGGGCGTCGGCAAATACGTTAGGGCCGTTGGCGGAGCCCGCGCAGCGAGCCGGATTATGGGCCCGTCCAAGGGGGTTGCGGCTGGAATCGGTGGCCTGGTTAGCGATGTCGCCCGGCTGGGGGCGGCCGCTGCATTACGCCCATTTAATTTGGAGAGCCTAGCAGGGCAACCGGCGTCCGTCGTGTTTGCTGCACTGGCCGACGTGCTGTGCCCCGCCGGCGCCACGATTGACGAAGCCGTTGCGCGAGACGCGATGCTTGCCACGGCCGCAGAGCTCACCATAAGTGGCGACCTCCCGTTCGACGCCGTGACGCCTCCAGCGCTCGACGCAATTTTCCGGGGGACCATCGCGCGTTCGATCGAGACCAAACTTGTCAATGAATTGGGGACTCGGTCGATCCGGTTGCCCGCGGATATCCAAGCGGTCCAGCGCGTCGAAACAGAGCTTTATTCATTCGTCGAGGGGTCGGTGCGTGACGCCTTCACAAACTCAGGCCAGGTCCTTCGGGGTCTGCCGCAGGCGGACATCGATCGCTTGGTCGATACAATTTACGAGCGGTCCTTTGAAGCGCTCCGGATTCTGGGAGAAAGCTCATGAGACGCTTCACCTTCGTCGCGCGTCGGGAGTCGGCGACACGATGCCGATTTCCTTAGTGCAGCCGGATTCCGCCGAGGTGGCGGTTCAATTCATAGGTGCGTATCAGCGCCTGGACTATGGGCTTGGGAATGCCCTTGATTTTCTCAAGGCCCGTGATCGCAAACCCAGTGAGATAGCCGTCGACCTGATGGTCCTAGCGGCACTAGTCAATGCCGCCGACACACGCGTCTCGCGCGTTCGCAACTCCCAGAATGGGTGGACGCGCGAAATCGATCTGGTTGTCCCCGTGTCCGATCCTGCGCTCTGGACGGAGCAGGCGGGCGCGGTGGGCGAGATGCTGCAATTCCTGACGGGCGATCGCTGGCGGATCTTCTTTCGTGCACGACCGAGCGGTCTCCAGCAGATCGCGCCGACCCCAATCCAGCTGCCGCTGGAGCATTTCGACGAGGTCTGTCTGTTTTCGGGGGGACTCGACAGCTTGATCGGCGCGATCGACCTCATCGCGGCAGGCAGGAAGCCCCTTCTGGTCAGCCATTGGTATGACGGCGAGACAAGCAAAGCACAGCGTGCTGTCTGGAGCAAACTGGAAGGGCGATATTCAAACGCCGGCGTCAAAGTTATGCGGACGCGGTTGGGTTTTGACCGATATCAGGTGCAGACTGGAGAAATCGAAAACACCCAGCGCGGCCGCTCATTCGTGTTTTTCGCTCTCGCGGCCTTGGCCGCGTCGGCTTTGACAGGACAGGTTCGGATTGTTGTGCCGGAAAACGGCTTGATAGGCTTGAACGTGCCTTTGGACCCGCTGCGCCTTGGCGCACTGAGCACGCGCACCACCCATCCACATTATCTGGCCCAATTTAACGGCCTGCTCGCCCGGTTGGGCATCACCGCCACGCTCGAGAATCCGTATCGACACAAGACGAAAGGTGAAATGGTGGAGATGCGGATATCGCGCTTCTCGAGTCCGCGGTGCCGTTGTCGATGTCGTGTTCGTCGCCCGCAAAAGCGCGCTATCGTAGCCTTTCCCCCCGCCACTGCGGGACGTGCGTGCCGTGCCTCATCCGCCGGGCGGCATTGCAAAGGGGGCTGTCTTCGAAGGCCCCACGCTCTACCTCGTGCCAGATCTTGAGGAGCGTAGATTGGACACAGCGAGGGCGGAAGGGGAGCATATTCGATCGTTCGAATTCATGATCGCGCGTCTTTCGGCCAACCCGTATTGCGCAAGCGCCTTGGCCCGAATACCGGGTCCTTTGAATGATGCTCCCGCCGAGGTCAGCGATTTCGTCGATGTGTTTCGCCGCGGCATTTTAGAGGTCGGCGAAATTGCTTCAAGAGGTCGAGACTGAACCAGGGTAGGAATCGAGCTGCCAGACTGCCTTTCAGTAGGCAGATTTGACGCTGTTAGGGGTTCCCCTGTGTGGCCGTATGGGGCAAGCGTGTCCCATGACATCATTTTCGCCCCGCTCAGTAGACTTCCACTGCCATCTCGATCTTTATCCGGATCTTCGGCAGGCTATTTTGGCCTGCGAAAATGCCCAGGTTGCCACTTTAGCCGTAACAACCACGCCAAAAGCTTTTCGGCGTAACCAGGAATTTGCCAGCCAAGCCCAGTATGTGCGTGTGGCCCTTGGTCTTCACCCACAGCTGGCTGCCGAGCGCGCATCCGAACTGCCGCTGTTCGAGGCGTTGCTGGACCAGACACGTTATGTTGGCGAAGTTGGACTTGACGCAAGCCCGACCTACTATGCCGGCTTCACCGAGCAGGTACGCGTGTTCCGACGTGTCCTCGCGGCATGTGCGAAGCAAGGCGACAAAGTCCTAAGTGTTCACAGCGTTCGGGCGGCTAAGCCGGTGTTGGACAATGTCGAGGAGCTTCTGCGGCCCGGCCGTGGCCGCGTTGTCCTGCATTGGTTCTCGGGAAGCTTATCCGAGGCGCGGCGCGCGCTTGCGCTTGGCTGCTATTTTTCTGTAAACGAGCGCATGTTCGCGAGCCCGGGCGGGCGCAAAGTCATTGCAATACTTCCACGCGATCGTGTGCTCACAGAGACTGACGGCCCCTTTATCGAGCGCCATGGCCAGCCCATCCGTCCCACCGATATCTCCAAAGCGGTGGCAGGGTTGGCTAAGCTGTGGAACGTCTCCGAGGATGCAGTTCAGGCCGACCTCCTCCGCAATCTTCGGACGCTGCTGGTCGATTAGCGTTCTCTTGGAAAGGCACTGGCGGGCGGGATATGTCGATCCGGCTAATTAGTTTCCGTCCACAAACGCCAAACCGTTGATTCAATTGAATGAATCGCTGATTTGCGCAAGCAAGGCCAGACGGTTTCAGGTATGTTGGATCATGCCACTGATTCCAAAATCCTGCCACCGCCGAAGCCGACAATGCGCCAAGAACGCACCGTCCAACCCAACATATTCGATCTTTTCGCCACGCACGAGATCGGCTGCGAGCTGAAGGCGATGTCGCAATGGCTGGATGAGCATTGCGATCTGCTTGGCCTGGTGGCGCGAGACCTGTGTCGGGGCGGCATTAAAGCGACCGGACGGCAAGGCCTGCCCGCCGAAGCGGTGCTGCGCTGCGCGCTGCTCAAACAATATCGGCAGCTGAGCTACCAGGAGTTGGCGTTCCACCTTGAGGACTCCGCCTCGTTTCGTGCCTTTGCGCGCCTTCCATGGTCGTGGAGCCCACAGAAGTCGGCGCTGCAAAAGACGATCAGCGCGATCCGGCCCGAGACCTGGGAACAGATCAACCGGACCCTGCTTTTGGGCGCTCGGCAGGTGAAGCTCGAAGACGGCGCGGTCGTGCGGCTGGATAGCACCGTGACCTCGGCGCTCATGCACGAGCCGAGCGACAGCAGCCTGTTGTGGGATGCCATGCGGGTCATGGTGCGTCTGCTGAAGCGAGCTGACGCCTTGATTGGTGGCGCGGGCCTGGACTGGCGCGATCATTGCCGCGCGGCCAAGAAGCGCGCCCGCAAGATTCAGTTCACGCGGTCGACCCAATCGGGTCCAACTCTACCGCGAGCTGATCGCGATTGCCCGCGCGACCTTGGGTAACCATCCGGTCTGGGCCGCGGCAGACGCGTGATCTGTGCTAGACTGGGCGGATGGAGATCGACACGGACAAGATCGATGATGCGGTCTTGGCGCTGCTTTGGCTGACGCTGCACAATGAACGATGCGCCTGGAAGA
>DASZDZ010000010.1:0-3687 GCA_035941355.1 Pseudaminobacter sp. | reverse complement strand
CCACGATTTCGACATGGCGCGCTTCCTGCTCGGCGAAGAGCCGGTCTCGGTGTCGGCGCATGCCTCGGTGCTCGTCGACAAGAAGATCGGCGAGCTCGGCGACTTCGATAGCGTCAGCGTCATCCTGGCGACTGCCTCGGGCAAGCAGTGCATCATTTCGAATTCGCGCCGCGCCACCTACGGCTACGATCAGCGCATCGAGGTGCACGGCTCGGAAGGCATGATCGCCGCCGAAAATCAGCGCCCCGTGTCCATCGAAATCGCCAACGGCAAGGGCTATACGCGCCCGCCGCTGCACGATTTCTTCATGACCCGCTATCTCGACGCCTACGCCAACGCGATCGCGAGCTTCATCGCCGCGGTGAATTCCCATACAAAGGCTTCTCCAAGCGGCCAGGACGGCCTCGTGGCGCTGACGCTCGCCGACGCCGCGTTGAAATCGGCGAAGGAGGGCAAGACGGTGCGAGTCGAGCCGCGTGGATGAGGCGCCCATCACCGATCAGTTTGGAATTCTGATCCCAGATTTCTGAAACACCAGGTCAGCGAGGCCACCTGCGCAAGCCATTCGGAAGTTTACCCCGAAAATGGCGCGGGCGCCAAAGTTCGCGCCTTTGATCAGCAGACTATCACGCCATCAGAACCATTCACCTGCGGGCCAACGCAGAGAGTGGCCATCTGCGTTCCAGGAACCGGGTGGAGCAGGCATAGCTGCTCTGCGAATTGGGGCTTCGCTGCAAATATCTGCGCGCTCACTGGAGGTGAGCCAGCTATGTACCTGCGAGTCGAAATACTCGATTTGGGCACCCTTTTTTAACAATTTAATGACTGCAACAACCTTTAATTGAATACTTTTGAACCAAAATCATCGTCATGTGGAAAAGTGCGAAAGCAATTTTCGACGGCAGTCTGGATGCCGAACCTGCCAGCCTGACCGTCATCCAGTCTGTCGTCGTGACGCTGCTGGCGGTGGCGATGTCAGCCGGACTTTGGGTCACGATCGGGGTGCACTTTCCCAACATTTGGTACCAGATCTTCGCCGCACTGTTTATCGCATCGATATTGGCGCCGATTTTTCTGTACCCGTCCTACAGGACTTCATACCGGCTGCGCCTTGCCAACAGCGTTATCAAGCAACAGGCCTTCACGGATCACCTGACGGAGCTACCAAACTCGTTTGCATTGTCAGATGCGCTGGAGCAGCGGTTGCGCCAGCAGCCCGAGGGATTTGCCGTCCACTTTGTCGATGTGGACAGGTTCAAGCAGGTCAACGACTCGCTCGGCCACTATGTGGGCAACGCGGTGTTGAAGGCGATCGCCGAGAGGCTGCGGCACTGCGTTGGGATAAAGGATTTTGTCGCGCGCTTCGGCGGAGACGAATTCGTCGTCGTGCAAAACAGAGTTTCGTCTGAGGCGGAAGCTATCGATTTCGCGAACAGGATAAGGCAGGCGGTCTCGACCACCTACGGTCTGGAAACCCACCAGATTGCCGTCCAGGTTACAATCGGGACCGCGCTCGCTCCGTTGCACGCAGACGAGCCGACCCAGATTCTCAAGGCTGCCGACCTGGCGCTGTACAAGGCCAAATCCCGTGGCACGACCGGCGAATTGTTCGCACCTCAAATGGCGATGGTTGCAAGCCGGCGCAGGACAATCGAAGTCGGGCTGGCGACCGCCCTTGCGGAAAAACAGTTGTCGCTTGTGTTTCAGCCGATCGTGCAAAGAACACGCCCGCAGCGCATCGTCGCCGTCGAGGCGTTGCTTCGGTGGAATTTGCCTGACGGAACGACGATTTCTCCGAGTGAATTCGTGCCTGTCGCCGAGCGAACCGGTTCGATCGTGGAAATAGGCGAATGGGCACTAGAGCAGGCATGCCTGGAGTGCCGCAACTGGCCAGAGGATGTGCGTGTCGCTGTCAATGTATCACCAGTACAATTCTTTCGCAGCGACCTGCTGGCAACTATCGAACGAATCCTAAGCAAGACGGGGCTGTCTCCCCATCGGCTGGAACTCGAGATCACCGAATCGATCCTCATTAGCGATACGACCTTCGTCGATCCAATCTTGAGGGAGCTCCGCGGGATGGGCATACGCATTGCCCTTGACGACTTCGGCTCCGGCTATTGCGGCCTTCATTATCTGCGCCAATTCACCATTGATAAGATCAAGGTCGACAAGACGATTATCGATGAAGCATGCGCGAGCGAAAAGGCGCTGAACATCTTGCGCGGGGTTTCCAAGATCGCTTCGGAAATCGGTATGACAGTCACGGTCGAAGGGGTCGACAACCAGGAAAAAGCTGAACTGTTGAATCGGGAAAAATGCGCCGATGAGCTGCAAGGCTTCTTCTTCAGCCGGCCAGTGTCTGCCCGAATCGCTGCACAAATGCTGGCGCTTCAACAGCGGCAGGAAAACCAGCAGGAGAACGTGATTTCGATTCGAAGGCCGGACTAGCCGGCGGCAAAAACGACCGGACTTTGTGGTCTTGCAAATCTATCGGCTGTAGAGCTGCTCATAAGTTGTAGTAAGGCGCGCTGAGCGAAAGAGCACTTTTCCGGCCCTTCGCGCGGTGATGCCGGGCCGCCAATAGCGCCGCGGGGCCGCCCCGTCCAGCGCCCATCTCCCCAGCAACCTCACGCAGTGCCCCAGCGCGCCCTCCTCCGGGCAGCGTAATGCCGGCTCAAGAGCCGGCCCGATCTCGTAGAGATGGAAGTCATCATTGAGACGTCGGCAGCCACGAGCTCGTGCTTGGCAGGACACCGTTATCCCGACTCTGCGTTCTGTCTTATCGCTGTGACGTTTGCCGCACAGGATCGACGTTGACGGCTTCTTTTCCTCGTGTGAGGTGAAGCGAAGCAATTCCAAGGCCATTGCATGGCAGTGTCAGCACTTCGCCGCGTGCGCGGCAGCAAACGGCATGAGGCCGGCAAAGGCTGAAACACGGTCAAGACGCGCAGACTGTTACAATGTTCAAGAGAAACTATTCTCCAGAGGGGATCGTCATAATGGATCCGGCGGCCGGAAGGCTCGGCGGGCTGAAAGAGGACGATGGCAAGGATGCGGTTAGGAGATAGATGGCGTG
Source organism: Pseudaminobacter sp. (assembly GCA_035941355.1). GTDB lineage: Bacteria > Pseudomonadota > Alphaproteobacteria > Rhizobiales > Rhizobiaceae > Allomesorhizobium. The sequence continues at coordinate 608 of DASZDZ010000010.1, read as the reverse complement.
ATCCACGTCAGACACCTGCACGGATCACCTCCCAAAAGTGGCGGGCCGGTCACGGAATCGAGCCGCCGTCGCGAGATTTTCGCCGCCTTGGCGGCTTCGCTATCTGCTGTCCGCAGGGCGAAACGCGCATCAGATGAGAGCCAGCGGCGGGTGCAACCAACCGCGGGCGGCGACGAACACGATCTTCGATGCTCGCTGGGCCAAGCATCAGCGGCACTGCAAACCGCTGTTTGAGGCGCTTCGCCCGCTCGATGTAGCGCGGGAGGCCCTGCGGTCGGTCGTGGCCAGGTTTGCCGAAGCCGCCGGCCAAGCGTATCTCATACCTACGCGACTGTATATCAGCGCTAAAGCTTGGCACCAAGCTGATCGCCGTAGAGCGCAAGAATTTGCTGGCAAATTCATAACTTCTGTAGGGTCATTGCTGGCGCCGAGGGGTCAACCGTCGGCGCTCATTCACATCAAGGCGCGGCGCTGTCACATTGTTTGAAGCGTGGACGCGCGGAAGCCCACAGCTGTTTTCAGGCAATCTGCAACGCCGCGGCCTTCCATTCTGCCATGGCATTGAGGCGGTGAGTTCGGATCTGCGTGGCGGACCTGTTTGAGCGGGA
>DASZDZ010000009.1:0-77511 GCA_035941355.1 Pseudaminobacter sp. | reverse complement strand
CCACGATTTCGACATGGCGCGCTTCCTGCTCGGCGAAGAGCCGGTCTCGGTGTCGGCGCATGCCTCGGTGCTCGTCGACAAGAAGATCGGCGAGCTCGGCGACTTCGATAGCGTCAGCGTCATCCTGGCGACTGCCTCGGGTAAGCAGTGCATCATCTCGAATTCGCGCCGCGCCACCTACGGCTACGATCAGCGCATCGAAGTGCACGGCTCGGAAGGCATGATCGCCGCCGAAAATCAGCGCCCCGTGTCCATCGAAATCGCCAACGGCAAGGGCTATACGCGCCCGCCGCTGCACGACTTTTTCATGACCCGCTATCTCGACGCCTACGCCAACGAGATCGCGAGCTTCATCGCCGCGGTGAATTCCCATACGAAGGCTTCTCCAAGCGGCCAGGACGGCCTCGTGGCGCTGACGCTTGCCGAAGCCGCGTTGAGGTCGGCGAAGGAAGGCAAAACCATCCAGGTTAAGGATATCGGCTGAACGATCGTCCGGCTGCCGCCCGGCGTAGGGCGCGGCGGTTGCGGCTGCCCGGCTTCGCGCTAGATGGCGAAGCCATGGGCACGAAAAATTCCCTGAATATCGGCCTCGGCGTCGTCATCGGAGTGGCGATCGGCCTGGCCACGGACAACATAGTCATGGGCATCGGGATCGGCCTCGCGCTCGGCATAGCCATCGGGTTTGTCGGCAGGTCTCCTCGCGGCCCGGAATGACCTTCGTTCGCAGCGCCGCTGCCCCAGGGCCCGCAAAACATTGCGGCAATTGCGGCCATCATGGTGTAATGATTGCCAAAACAGCGTGAAATCGCGGGCAATCGCTCGCCCGCGCGACAAGGAGTTTGGCAGCATGGCCCGCAAAGAGGAAAGTCAGAACATGGCGGTGCCGCCGCATCTGCGGCTGCGTTCAGGCGAACTGAAGGCAGCCGCCACCGACGCGGTGGCCCGCGGCATCAATGACGACCGCATCGAGGCGCGCGAGAAGAAGACCGCCCGGCTGAAGGCGCTGCGCGAGGCGAAGGAGGAGAAGGAGCGCGCGGAAGCGGCTGCCAACCCGCCCCCCGCCAAGACGAAGAAGAAGCGCAGCCGCTGATATCGCATGGTCGCACGGCGGCCGGGCACGGACATTCAGGACCAGAACATGTCAAAGACACCGCGCCGCCCAACCGATCCGATGGCTGCCGCCGAAGCCGCGTTCAAACCGGCTAAAAAGCCCACGCCCCCCGCCCCGGTCCCCCAGCGAGTACCCGCGCCACGCGAACTCGTCTCGATCAGGATCGACCGCGATGTCCTTGAATATTTCCAGGAGGAGGGACCGGGCTGGCAGGAGCGCATCAACGCGGCGCTGCGCGAGGCGGCCGGCATGTCCGGCTTGTCCGAGGAAGGCAAGCGGCCCGAAGAGTTGAACGCCACCAACGACGATTGACTCCTCCCAGCCGGCGGGATTCCAAGAACAAAAAAGCCCGCCGGGCGCACCGGCGGGCTTTTTTATGGGTGGCCAGCATCCAGGGGGGGAAAGACGCTGGCCGGGTCCGGCGGGGAGGGAGGAGAGCCCCGCCGAAGAGCATTAGAGGGATTTGTTGGCGACTACGGTGATGTCGGCGCGGTTGATGCCGAGATCGTTGAGTTCGCGGTTCGACAGGCGGCTCAGCTCGTTCACGGTATCGCGATAGCGGCGCCAGTTGCGGTAATTGCGGATCAGGTTCATGCTACTCTCGTTCAGTCTCGTATTCGTTTGCCAGCAACAGATAAGTACGAGCGGTTCAATATTGAACAACCGCTGCTGCATGGCGGCATTGCAAATTTTGCATTGCACAAAACCGTGACCGGAAATCCGGAGTTTCAACCCTTGCGGGCGACAATGCCGTCGCAGAACGCCTCGACGATGAAGGTGATCTGCTCGGCGATCTCGGCCGGCGGCACGGCCATGAAGCGCCGCTGCTGGCCGAGGCTGACGATGCCATGCACCGCCGAAAACAGCGATTTGGCGAGCAGCGACAGCCGCTCCTCGCTCTCAGTCGGCAAAAGCTGGCGCAGCGGCTTGACGATGTGGCCGAGCAGGTGGACGTGCTCGGCCACCTGCCATTCCGGCACTTCCTTCGAAGCGCGGAAGCCGAGTTCGAAAATCGCCGACCACAGCCGCGGGTTGGCCAGCACGAACTCGAAATAGGTCTGGCCGAGCAGCGTCAGCGCGCGCTTGGGCAATGCGCTCGAAGGGTCGCGCGCGAAGGCCGCGGCGACCGCCGCCTCGAGCCGCGCCACCGTGCGCGAGTTGACCGCCGCCACCAGCGCGTCCATGTCCGGGAAAATGTTGTAGATGGCGCCGACCGCGCAGCCGGCCTCCCCCGCCACGTCGCGCGCCGTCAGCGCCGGATAGCCGTTCTCGGCGATCCTGCGCTCGGCGATGTCGATCAGCGACCGCCTGAGCTGGTCGCGCCGTTCTTGCGTCTTCTTCGCCAATGCTCCATCCTTGGCCGTCACAATTTGAACACTGTTCACAAACACCTTGAACATCGTTCACGGTTATGGCAATAGAGACGTGAACAAGGTTCAAGTCAAGGTTTACGGACTCGGGGGAGCCGTTCTGATGCCGACACTTTACGCGCTGAAACCTGCATTCCAATCGACACTCCGGCCGCTGGTCGACATGCTCGCCGCAAACGGCGCAACCGCCAACCAGGTGACGCTCGCCGCCGCCCTCCTGTCGGTCGCGGCAGGCGCAGCTATCGCGACGTTTCCAACTATCGGCTGGGTGTTCCTGCTGCTTCCGGCCGTTTTGTTCGTCCGCATGGCGCTCAACGCCATCGACGGCATGCTGGCGCGGGAACATGGCCAGGCCTCGCGACTCGGAATGTACCTGAACGAACTCTGCGATGTCATCTCCGACCTCGCGCTCATCCTTCCCTTTGCGCTGGTGGCGCCCTTCCCCGCCTGGGGCGTGGCCGCCTTCGCCATCGCGGCCCTCCTCGCCGAGTTTGCCGGCGTACTCGGCGTGGCGGCGGGCTCCGGCCGCAACTATGCCGGCCCGTTCGGCAAGAGCGACCGTGCCCTGGCGCTCGGCGTCATAGCGGTGGCGGTCGCGATGGGATTTGCCCTTCCGCTGATCGCGCCGTGGATTTTTCCAGCGATGGCGGCGCTGTCGCTGGTCACCGCCGTCAACCGGGTCCGCGCCGGCCTCGCGGCCGGCTCGGCCTGATTGCACCCTCAAAGGAACCCGCAATGCCGCACGAGACCTTGTCCGCCGCGCCGCCTGCCGCCTGGCGACCCGCATTCGAGCGCACCTTCCTGAGCCATGACGGCGCCGAGATATTCTACCGCTGCTGGCCGGCGGCAAATGCTGCCCCCAAGGGCGCAATCGTCCTGCTCCACCGCGGCCACGAGCATGGCGGGCGCGTCGCCTATCTGGTCGACGAACTCGCAATGCCGGATTATGCCTTCTACGCTTGGGACGCGCGCGGCCATGGCAGATCGCCCGGCCCGCGCGGTTATTCCCCCTCCTTCGCCGCATCGGTGCGCGACGTCGATTGCTTCATGCACGAGATCGAGTCGCGGGACGGCTTCCAGCTCGGCGACATGGCCGTCGTCGCGCAATCCGTCGGCGCGGTGCTGGCCGCGACCTGGGTCCACGACTACGCACCCGGAATCCGCGCCCTGGTGCTGGCCTCGCCCGCCTTCTCGGTAAAGCTCTACGTGCCCTTCGCCAAGGAGAGCATCGCGCTGTGGCAGAAGCTGCGTGGCGTGTTCTTCGTCAATTCTTACGTGAAGGCGAAATTCCTTACCCACGACCCCGAGCGCATCGCCTCCTTCGAGGCCGACCCGCTGATCACGCGGCCGATCGCCTCAAACATACTGGTCGAGCTTTACCGGCACGCTGCCCGCGTGGTGAGCGACGCCCGCGCCATCACCGTCCCGACGCAATTGCTCATTTCGGGCAGCGACTGGGTGGTCAGGCATGCCCCGCAGCACGAATTCTTTGTCAATCTCGGCAGTTCCATCAAGGAGCGCCACGTCCTGAAGGGCTTTTTCCACGACACGCTGGGCGAGCGCGACCGCGCGCCGGCGGTAGCAGAGGTGCGCCGCTTCATTGCCGAGCAGTTCGCCGCTCCCATCACCCACGCCGACCTCACCCAGGCGCACCTGTCGGGCTTCACCCGCGACGAGGCCGATCGCCTGGCCTCGCCGCTCGACACGTTCTCGCCGAAGGGCCTCTATTGGGCGCTGAACCGCGCCTTCATAAAGCTGGGCGCGGGGTTCTCCAGCGGCCTCAAGACCGGCGTCGCCACCGGCTTCGATTCCGGCTCCACCCTCGACTATGTCTATGAGAACGACGCGCGGGGTGCCGGTCCGGTGGGCCGCGCCGTCGACCGCACCTTCCTCAACGCAATAGGCTGGCGCGGCATCCGCCAGCGCAAAGTCCACCTGGAAGAGATGATCCCGGCGGCAATCATGCGCCTGAAACAGGCCGGCCGGCCGGCAAATGTGCTCGACATCGCCGCCGGCCACGGCCGCTATGTGCTCGACGCGATCGCCAGATGCCCCGACCAGCCGGCTTCCGTCCGCCTGCAAGATTATTCCGACATCAATGTCGCGGCCGGCCAGAAGTTGATCGCGGGGCGCAAGCTGCCGCCCAGTTTCTCGTTCCATCGCGCCGACGCGTTCGACGGCGATTCGCTCGCCGCGCAGGATCCGGCTCCCGATCTCGCAATCGTCTCCGGCCTCTACGAACTCTTCCCGGACAACTACCTGATCGCGCGGTCGCTCGGCGGGCTCGCCCGCGCCATGGCCCCGGGCGCGCTGCTTGTCTACACCAACCAGCCCTGGCATCCGCAGCTTGAAATGATCGCGCGCAGCCTGACCTCGCATCGCGGCGGCGAAGCCTGGGTGATGCGGCGGCGCACGCAGGGCGAAATGGACCAGCTTGTCGAGGCCGCCGGCTTTCGGAAGCTCGACCAGCGCATCGACCAGTGGGGCATCTTCACCGTGTCGCTCGCCGAACGCATCTGAGGTTTTGTCCGAATGCACGCGCGAGCCGAAACCGTTGCAGCGCCCTACGGCCCCGTGGCGAAGCGGGCAGCCTTGTGGCTGCTGTTTCTCGCCCCGTTCTTCTACCTGACCTACGGCACCGCCAACTGGCTCGCCTCCCTGCGCAACGATGTCGGCAGCATCGTCTTCGACTGGGAGCGCGCCGTCCCCTTCATGGCCTGGACCATCGTGCCCTACTGGTCGATCAACCTGTTCTATGCGCTGTCGCTGTTCGTCAACGACACGAAAAGCGGCGTCGACCGTCTCGCCGGGCGTTACCTGACCGCGCAGATCGTCGCCGTCTCCTGTTTCCTCGCCTTTCCGCTGGCCACGACGTTCGTGCGGCCCGAAACCACCGGCCTGCCGGGCTTCATGTTCGCCGTGCTTGGCGGTTTCGACAAGCCGTTCAACCAGGCGCCGTCGCTTCACATAGCGCTGCTCGTCATCATCTGGGATCACCTGCGCCATAGGTTCTCAGGGCCGGCTAAAATCGTCTGGCACGGCTGGTGCCTACTTATCGGCGCGTCGGTGCTGACCACCTGGCAGCATCATTTCATCGACATCCCGACCGGCGCACTGCTCGGTCTGTTCGCGCTGTGGCTGTTTCCCCGCGCGGGCGCCCTGCCCTTCGCCGGCTTTGCCCTGACCGGCGATTCTTGGGCAAGACGGCTCGGCGCTTATTACACGATCGGCGCCGCGCTGCTCCTGGCAGCCGCCGCGGTCGGGACGTTCGCTTCCGCTCTCTGGCTCATATTTTTGTGGCCGGCGCTGGCCCTCGCTATCGTAGCCTTCGGCTATTTTGGCGCGGGCGCGAAGATCTTCCAGAAAGCCGATGATGGCACGGTCTCGCTCGCCAGCCGCCTGCTGCTCGCACCTTATCGCCTCACTGCGAGGATCAACGCCTGGGCATGGACGCGGCGTCTGCCGGCGCGTGTCGAGATCGCCGACGGCGTGTTTCTCGGCCGCTTTCCGCGCGCTAACGAATGCGAAGGGTGTGACACGGTCGTCGATCTGGCCGCCGAGTTCGAAAAACCACTCGGACCGACGCCCACATGGACGAGCATCGCCGCAATGGACCTCGTCTCGCCTTCTGCTCCCGATCTCGAACGCGCCACGCAGGCGATCGAGGCGGCGCAAACGCGCGGGACCGTGCTTGTCTGCTGCGCGCTCGGCTTCCAGCGCAGCGCCGGCGCTGTCGCCCATTGGCTGGTTTCCACCGGCAGGGCAAAGGACTGGGCCGCGGCGGAAGCGATGCTGCGCAAGGCTGGCCGACCGGTTCACCTTTCGCCGCCGCTCATTGCAGCAAAGGAGCCAGCGGATTGACGCCGGCACTGGGAACCCGCGACGGCTTTGCCGACTGGCTGGCGCGTCAGGCCCTCTGGCCGGCCGTGATTGTGGCGGCCGTGCTGTCAGCCGCGCCGCTGGCCGCATTCTCCGGCGGGGTCGCGCCGAATAGCTGGCCGGCGGCGGCAATCGCGATCGTCGCCACCGTATGCGGGCTCGCCGTTCTCGCTTTGTCGGCGCTCATCCGCTTCGACGCCGCGCTTTTCCACCTGATGGCGAGTTGCGACGAGGACGCCGCAGGCGGAGCCGCGGTCGACGATGCGCTGGCGCGCATGCGCCTGAAGCCGAAACCCGAACGGGTGCGCAGCCTCGCTGAGCGCATGGCCGGCGCGCGGCGGGTGGTTTTCCGGCAGCGCCTCGCTTTGGCCGTCTTCGCCATTGCGGTCGCGGCCGCACCGCTGGCGTTCCAGTCATGAGCGAGACGATGGAAGTCGAGGGCAGACTCGAAACGCCCGCCGACACCAAGCCGACGGGCCGCCGCCTGCTCGGCGCGATTGCCTCGGCCGCACTTGGCATGCTGGCGCGCGCCGTCACCGGCGTGCGGCCGATCTGGAGCGGTTCCGGACCGTCTGAGCGCCAGCGCATCTACTTCGCCAACCACGCCAGCCATGGCGACTTCATCCTGCTGTCGGCCTGCCTGTCGACGCGCCAGCGCGCCCGCACCCGCGCCGTCGCGGCCGCCGACTATTGGGGCAAGACCAGCCTGCGCCGCTTCATCGCCGAGGATATGCTTGGTTCCGTGCTGGTGCACCGCGCCTGGACCGAGCCCGCCCAGAACCCGATCAAAATCATGCTGGAGGTTTTGGACAAGGGCGATTCCCTCATCATCTTTCCGGAGGGCACGCGCAACATGACCGACGAGCCGCTGCTGCGCTTCCGCTCGGGCCTTTACAATCTGTCGATCGCCCGGCCCGACGTCGAACTCGTCCCCTGCTGGATCGAGAACATGTCGCGCGTGCTGCCCAAGGGCCAGTTCCTGCCGGTGCCGCTTCTGTGCCGCGTGGTCTTCGGCGCGCCGATTGCCGTCGCCGAAAACGAGGATCGCCGCGATTTCCTGAACCGCGCCCATGCGGCGCTTCTGGCGCTTGACCCGTCCACCAGCCGGAGATCTTCCCGATGATGCGCGAAACTACGCTTCTGGTTCTTGGGATGGCCGGGGTGCTCACCACCGCAAGCGTGGTGGCCGGCATATTGACCTGGCGCGCCGCCGATCCGCAGAGCCCGACACTGGTCAATCTCAACCAGCGCATCAAGGCCTGGTGGGTGATGGTGGCGCTGATCGCCATCGCTTTCCTGTTCGGCAAGGACGGCATGATCGTGCTGTTCGCGCTGATCTCGTTCGCCGCCTTGCGGGAATTCGTGACGCTCACCCATTCGCGCCGCAGCGATCACTGGGTGCTGCTCGGCATGTTCGGCGTCATCATCCCGGTGCAGTACTGGCTGGTGTGGACCGAGTGGTACGGCCTCTTCACCATCTTCATTCCGGTTTATTGTTTCCTGATCATGCCGGCGATCACCGCGCTCCACGGCGACACCGAGCGCTTCCTGGAGCGCATCGCGGCGCAGCAATGGGCGGTGATGCTGGCGGTCTATTGCGTCAGCCACGTCCCGGCGCTGATGACGCTGCCTATCCCCGGCTACGAGAATCGCAGCCTGCTGCTGATCGCCTTCCTGATCGTCACCGTCCAGGGCAGCGACGTGCTGCAGTATATTTTCGGCAAGCTGTTCGGAAAGCACCGCTTTTCGCCGACCGTGTCGCCATCCAAGACCTGGGAGGGCCTGATCGGCGGCCTGCTGAGCGCCAGTGCGCTCGGCGCGCTGCTCTACTGGCTGACCCCGTTTTCGCCGCTCGAAGCGGCCGGCGTCGCGTTCCTCGCCTGCCTGATGGGCTTCCTCGGCGGCCTCGTCGCCTCGGCGATCAAGCGCGACCAGGGCGTCAAGGATTGGGGCCATCTGATCGAAGGCCATGGCGGCATGATGGACCGCGCCGACAGCCTTGTCTTCGCGGCCCCGGTTTTCTTTCACATCGTCCGCTATTTCTGGACGGTGTGAAGCTCACTTCACGATCACGATGCTGGTGTTGCCCGGGCCGAAGGCCTGGACGAGTTCGTAAAACTCCGAGGCATTTTGAGGGTGGAGCCGGATACAGCCATGCGAGGCGGGCCGGCCCAGCCGCTTGATGTGCGGCGTGGCGTGAACCGCATAGCCGCCATGGAAGAAGATCGAATGCGGCATCGGCGCATTGTCGTATTTGCGCGAGTACCACATCTTGTGCATGCGCGTCGGCTTGAATGAACCGGTCGGCGTCCTGTAGCCCTTGCCGGCCGTCGAGACCTTCCAGGCGAAAGCCGGCCGGCCGTCTATCGTCACGTCCATTCTCTGCTCCGAGATCGAGATGCGGGCAACGACCTGACTGCCGGAGGCATGCGCGCTTCCGGCTTCCAGGAAAAGCGCGATGCCGGCAAGAGCGGCGGCGATGACGTTGATGAGCTTCGCGGTAAGTGTGGCGTTCATTGTTCCCTCCATCATGGCCGTCTGGCCAAATTCAATGGACGCCTTATCCGCCTGCTCTGTTTCGGTTCAATTTCGCCGATTAGCGTTTTGGTTTCGAGTTTGTTTCCGTTTTTGCGCCGTTTGCACGGCAGCAGGCGGCTTCCGCAACCGCCCTGCAACAAAGCCGCCGCCGCGCGGCATCATCCGGAAACATCGCGCCGGTAGTTCTGCGCAAAATCAACCGGAACTGGCGAGATGATGAGAAGGATTGGATCGATCTGGCTGGTGCGGGTGGGTATCGCCACGGCGGCGCTCGCCGGCGCCGGCATGATGGCGGATCCCGCCCGCAAAGTGGCCTCGGGAGCGGCTGCCGGCGCAAGCGACCCGACCCTCCTGCATGCAGCGGCCTTGTTTGCGATCGTCTGGCTGATCGCCGGCATTCGCATCCGCCGCGGCCCCGGCCATTGGCGGCTCGGCTTCGACCCGCTGCCGGTCAGGTTCCCCGGCGGCCAACGGTCGCCCGCCGCATCTGAACAGGGGTCCACCGGCGGCGATTCCACCGCATCCGGCAAGCTTTGACCCATTTTTCAAGTCTCAGGAACACTGCCATGAATTCGAAATTCGCCGCCGGCGCGCTCACCGCGCTCATTTACTTCCAGGGCCTCCTCGGCTTCGCCGGTCTCGCCACCGTGCTGCTCAAGGAGCGAGCCGATGTCGGCGAGCCGGCCCGCCACGCAAGCCTGCCCCATGCCGGGCCTGCGGCCACGGCGCTGTAAGCGACGTGGGCCGCCGCGCATCATGGCTCACGTCGTTCCGAGGGCGGATCGAAACGGTAGCCGCTGCCGCGGATTGTGACGATGCTGTCGGTGTCGAGCTTGCGGCGCAGCCGCACTATCCTGGAATCGATCGAGCGGTCGAACGCTTCCGCGCTTTCGGCGGGTGCGGCCGCCATGATGTCGTCGCGCGTCAGCACCTTGCGCGGGCTGGCGAGAAAAAGCCGCAGCAACGCTATCTGACCCGCCGAAAGCTGCTGCTCCCCGCCCGAATGGTGCATGACCAGCGCGGCCTTGAGGTCGACGGTGGCGTTCTCGAAGGCGACGAGTTCCGGCGCGGGCCTGCCCCTGCGCGCCAGCAGGCCGCCGATGCGGGCGGCAAGCTCGCGCACGTTGACCGGGATGTCGACCACATCGGCCGCGCCGAGTTCGAGCGCCAGAACCCTGTCGACCAGGTCGGCGGGGCGGCACATGACGATGAAAGCCGGCCCGCCTTCGCCGAACCGCTTCAGCAGGTCGCGCGCGGCGCCAGGCACCATCCCTTCGCCTACAACAACAACATCCAGATCCGCCGCCGAAAGCAGCTCCTCCGCCGCCCACGCCTCGGCGGACTCGCGAACCTCCAGACCCCGCCGCTCGAGGTGGTCGGCAAGTTCAGCGAAAACATCGCCCGCTATGCAGATAAGCCCGATCGCCGGTCTTCTTGCCATGCATCGATCCCGTAATAACCAGCAAATTCAGATGATCACTGGACAATATGTTTATACCCAATCTACTTTCCGCTGAAAGCGGGGGCGAGACCAAACTGCGCGCACGTATCGCCATTGTCGAAGACGAGCCCGATTTGCGGGACGCCGTTGCCGAGTATCTCGGCGCGAACGGCTATGACGTGACCGCCGTCGGCGACGCCAGGTCGATGCGCGAACTGGTCGAGACCAACGCGTTCCACCTCGCCATCCTCGATATCGCCATGCCCGGCGAGGACGGCCTGTCGCTCGGTCGTTGGCTGCGCTCCAGAATGCCGATCGGGATCATCTACGCGACCGCCGCCGGCGCCTCGATCGACCGCATCGTCGGACTGGAGCTCGGCGCCGACGATTACATGGTCAAGCCTTACGAACTGCGCGAGATGCTGGCGCGGGTGCGCAGCGTTCTCAGGCGCGTGCCGCAACCCGACGAGATCCGCCCGGCAAAGCCGGCCGGGGAGGGGCGGCGCATCGTCTCCTTTGGCGGCTTCAGCGCCGATCTCGACGGCCGCATGATAACCGGCCCGGATGGCGCGCTGATCGACATGGCCAAGAGCGAATTCGACGTGCTCGAAGTATTCCTGACCCGCGCCAACCGGCTGCTGACCCGCGCCGCGCTTTCCGAAGCGATCGGATTTGCCGAGGAGCCGGAAATCTCGCGCGCCGTCGACATTCGCATCATGCGGCTGCGCAAGAAGATCGAGAACGATCCGGCCAACCCGAAATTCCTGCGCACGGTGCGCGGCGAAGGCTACATCTTCGCGCTCCCCGAGAACGGCGGCGACGCCCATTGAGCGCCAGGCGCCGATCGGATTTAGGGTTGAGATTCAGGTCAGGCCGAGCCGGCACCGAAGATGGGCGCGCAGCGACCGGAATGGCGGATTTCGAGAACCGGAGCGACGCGCACGTTCAGGTATGTGAGCACCGGAAGCGCAGAGATCGACATTCGCAGGCCGGCACCACCTGAATGTCGAGATGCCCTAGAGAACAGCGGAAACAGCCTGCATGATTGACACCACGCCTCCCAGCATCGACCCGCAGATCGTCGATCCGGGCGCAACCGTCGCGGCGGCGCGCATCGCGCGCCGGCTGCGGCACGCCGATGATTGGCAGCAGGAGATCGGCGATATCCTCGAATTGCTCGGCCGCTCGCTGGGCATCCACCGTTCCATTCTCTTCCGCCTGCGCGAAACTCCCGAGAAGAGCCTTGTCCAGTCCATCCCCGCCTACTGGCTGGACGAAACCATCGAGGGCATCTCCGGCCCTCCCACCGTCATCCTGCAGTCGGATATCCATTCCGATCCGCTGCTTGGGCGGCTTGCGATGGAGGGCCGGCAAGGCAAGATGTTCGCGGGCCTGACCAGCGAGATCGACGGCTTTCTCCGAAAAGATTTCGACCGGCAGAAAATCAAGTCCTTCCTCTCTGTCACCGTATTCGCCCACGGCCATGTCTGGGGCACCGTCGCCATCAACGACTGCGTCAGGGAGCGCGTCTGGACCGACGAGGAGAAGGCAGCGCTCGAAATCGTGGCGCTCGCGCTGGGCGACGCGATCGAACGCTCGCGCTCCGAGCGGCACGTCAGCGAGATCATCCACGCCGCGATCCTGCAGGCCGCCCTCGATGCCGTCATCATCATCGACGAAAGCGGCAAGATCCTCGAATTCAATCCTGCCGCCGAGAAGATGTTCGGCTACGAGCGGGAGAACGTCATCGGCAATGACGTTCTCGACACCATCATTCCCGAATTCTACCGCGCCGGCCACGCCAATGGCGGGGAGTACATGCAGCGCCGCGGCGCGCCGATGATCGGACGCCGTCTCGAAACCGTTTCGCAGCACGCTTCCGGGCAGATCTTTCCGATAGAGCTGACGGCGACCGAGGTGAAGGTTGCCGACCGGCGTCTCTTCATCGGCTCGATCCGCGACCTGCGCGAAAGGCGGCAGGCCGAAGAGGAGATCGGCCGGCAGCGGGAAAAGCTCCACCAGAACGAGAAGATGGCGGCGATGGGTTCGCTGCTGGCCGGCGTTTCGCACGAACTCAACAATCCGCTCGCCGTGGTGGTGGCGCAGTCGACGCTGCTGCACGAATTCGCGCCCGACCCGCAGACCAAGCTGCGCGCCGAAAAAGTCCGCGCCGCGGCCGAGCGCTGCGGCCGCATCGTCAAGAGCTTTCTCGGCATGGTGCGGCTGCACTCGACTGCGCAGAGCGAAATGGACCTGAATGCTGTGATACGCGCGGCCCTCGAGGTCACCGCCTATGGCGCGCGCAGCAGCGGCATTGGCATCGACACCGAATTCGCCGGCGAGCCGCTGACCGTCATGGGCGATCCGGATCACCTGACGCAGGTGGCGGCGAACTTCCTGGTCAACAGCCAGCACGCGCTCGCCGCCTGGAACGGCGACCGCCGCATCAAGGTGAGCACATTCCGCACCGCCGACGGAAATTGCGGCTTCGCCGTCGCCGACACCGGCCCGGGCATACCCGAAGCGATCCGCCACCGCGTCTTCGAATCCTATTTCACCACCAAGCCGGTCGGGGTGGGCACCGGCATCGGTCTGTCGATCTCCAAATCGATCGTCGAACGCCACAATGGCAAGATACGCTTCGAGGAGGTCGAGCCGACCGGCGCCCGCTTCGTCGTCGAACTGCGGGCGATCGACGCCGGCGCGATCGTGGCGGCGGGCGCGAGCGTGCCGTCCGGCGGATTGCGCCATGCGCTGATCATCGACGACGAGCCGGACGTGGCCGGCTCGCTTTCGGACCTGCTGGAGCTGATGGGCGTCAAGTCGCGCGTCGTCTCGATCTGGACGTCGGCCGCCGATGTGCTGAACGGCTATGACACCGACATCGTGTTCAGCGATCTGCGCATGCCGGGCGCCAGCGGCATGACGGTCTATCGGCAGCTCCTGGAGCAGCGGCCGGGCCTTGCGCGGCGCTTCGTGCTGGTGACCGGCGACATGATCGGCGCGCGCGCCGAAGTCGAGGCGCTTCCCGCCCATCTCAAGCCGCAGATACTGGAAAAGCCCTTCAGCACGCTCGATGTCCGCGGTGTGCTCGCCGCGATCAACGACCAGATCGATCTCGCGCGCTGATCTCCACGGCGGCTCCAAAAAAGACCCCTCACCGAGGGGCGTCGGTGAAGGGCTGAAGCGGTGGGAGGATGCGGCCTGTGCCGGTCAGAAGATGTTGGGCGTATGGCTCAGCGGTTCGGCGCTGGCGACCATGCGGACCTTGCGCGCCGGCGCGTGCCCCGTTTCCTTGGCGATGACGGTGAGGCAATCGGCAGTCTCGGCGCCCCACGCCTGGCCGCGGCAGGCGATCTCGGTTAGCGAGAGCGGCAGTCGATAGGTCTTGGACGTCGTTCCCGCTTCGTCCGTCAGCTTGAGCGGTGAGCCGAACGAGGCCCAGGCCGGCCCGGAGGACGGAACCAGCGCCATCGAAAGGAATGCGGTGGCGACGATGACGGAAAACATCACCATCGGATGCTCGCTCGAGCGCTGGCGCAGCGCGAGCCTCGGAAAGCGGGCGAAGCGTTCGCGCGGTTCTAGATGCCGGCCGAACTGGGAGGCCGTTGCGGTGGTCGACATGGGTGTTGCCTTGACGGTTCGTTCACTCTTGTTAACGAAGGTAAACGCCGATTGTATCTGCCCGATGTTGCCCAGCAGGATGCGTGTAACAGGCGCGAAACAACAAAATCAGGCTATATGCACGGCGCTCTTCGCCTCATACCATTACGAGGGTTGGGCCAGGTTCGTCTGTGGCAAAGCTCACAACCGATAACACCCGGAAATGCCGCCGGTTTTCCGATCGCGCCGTAAAGGATGACGATTCAGCCGCCCCGCGCGCTGCGTGTAGGCGGGGTCGGAACAACCTGATTTCATTAACGCATTGCAAATTAAACGTTATTGTGTCGCGACAAGACCGAGTTCGGGCTGATTCCGCTCGACCTGGAAATCTGGATGGGCCTGATCTTCGTGCGCTTCCGTTCGGGGCCGCAGCCTACCGTCGCCGAGCTTATGCAGCCGGTCGAGGCAATCCGCATGCCGGGGCGCTGCTGGAGCGTGCGCAACTACATCAGGCTCGCGCCCGAGCCCAAGCGCCTGCCCGAGCATTTGAAGAAAGCCTGGATCTATTACGGCATCTTCCCCAACATGGTGATCTCGGCAATGCCGGAATCGGTGCAGTTCTGCCAGGAGTTCCCGCTCTCGACCGGCGAGACGCTGCTGCGCGGCGCGATCTACCGCTACGCCGACGAGAGCCGCGAGCAGGCGGCCGCGCGCAACCTCTCCTTCCGTATCGACCGCGAGACCATGTCCGAGGACGTGCAGCTCTCGGTCTGGTCGAACGAATCCATGATGTCGGAGGCGTTTTCCAGCTTCTATCTGTCCGATCTCGAATATGGCGTGCGCACCCACCATGACCACCTGCGCGCCATGCTGCCGGTGCTGGAGCTTTCCGAAGCGCCGGACGACCGCGAAATGTGGAACGTCAACGAGGCGATGCGCTCGCGCGGATAACGCGGCCCTCCATTTATTGAAGAGTGCACGCCGGTTTTTTCCTTTCCTCTGTCCAAATCGGCTGATCTGGCGCGTCATTGTGCCGGCGGGGCATGGACCCTGCCGCCAATAAGAGAGGAGACAGCAATGCAATATCTTCTGATACTCTACGTGAACGAGGCCGGCTGGCCTGAGCTCACCCCGGCCCAGCAGGAAGTGGGCACCGCCGCCTATATGGCCTATTCCGAAGCGCTGCGGAAAGCCGGCGCGCTGGTCGCCAGCAACCGCCTCCGCCCGAGTTCGTCCGCCACGACCATCCGCACTGCCGGCGACAAGCCACAGGTGCTGGACGGACCCTACGCCGAATCCAGGGAGCAGATCGGCGGCTATTACCTTATCGAAGCGCCCGACCACGACGCCGCCATGGCATGGGCGGCGCGGTGCCCGACCGTCGATCACGGCGTCGTCGAAGTGCGCGAGGTCTGGCAGATGAGCGAATACGCGCGTCGCTAGCGACGCTGTTGCGGAGGCGGAGTGCATGCCGAGACTGGTCGTCTTCAACAACATTTCCCTCGACGGATATTTCACCGGGAGCGACGGCGATCTCGGATGGGCCTATGAGGGCCGCGACGATCCGGACTACGACGCCTTCATCGCCGGCAACGCCAGATCGGGCGGCATGCTTCTGCTCGGCCGGATCACATACGTCATGATGGTCCACTATTGGCCGACGCCGGCTGCGGCGCAGAACGACCCGGTCGTCGCCGAGCGCATGAACGCCATGCCCAAGCTCGTATTCTCTAGGACGCCGGAAAATCCGGCTTGGGAGAACACAAGCGTCTCCAGGGATGCAGTGGCGGAGGTGCGGAGGCTCAAGCATGGCGCCGGTCCCGACATGACGATCCTCGGCAGCGGCAGCATCGTCGCGCAACTGGCGCGGCAAGGACTGATCGACGAATATCAGTTCGTGCTGAACCCGGTTGCGCTCGGCGCCGGAAGGACGTTGTTTGAAGGCATGGAGGACGATATCCCGATGAAGCTCGCAATGACGCGGTCCTTCGGCAATGGAAAGGTCTTCCTGCGTTATGAGCCGGCCGGGTGAAGCGAAGCTCATGACCGCCGGCGCCGGGTCGATGGCGGCGCGCGCCGAGGCCGAGGGCGTCGCGCGGCGCAGCTACGGCAAGCTCGTGGCCTTTCTCGCGGCGCGCTCCGGCGACGTCGCGGCGGCCGAGGACGCGTTGTCGGAAGCCTTCGCGGCGGCGCTTGCCGACTGGTCGGCGAAGGGCTGCCCCCAAAATCCCGAGGCGTGGCTGCTGACGGTCGCGCGCCGCAAGCTGATCGACGCCGGCCGGCGGCAGCGCACCGGCGATCTTGCCGGCGGCCAATTGCGGATCGCCGCCGAGGAGTTGGAGGCCGCCGAGGACGAAGACATCCCCGACAGGCGCCTGGCGCTGATGTTTGCCTGCGCCGACCCGCGGATCGAGCCAGGCGTTCGCGCGCCGCTGATGCTGCAGGCGGTGCTGGGCCTCGACGCGGCGGCGATCGCCTCGGTGTTCCTGGTCTCGCCGGCTGCCATGGGCAAGCGCCTGGTGCGGGCCAAGGCCGCGATCAAAGAGGCCGGCATTCCCTTTGCCACGCCCGGGCGCGACGAGTTGCACGAGCGGCTGGAGGCCGTGCTCGACGCCATCTACGCCGCCTTCGCGGAAGGCTGGACGCAGCCGCTTGGAACCGATGCCCTCCGCGGCGACCTTGCCGGCGAGGCGATCTTCCTGGCGCGGCTGGTCGTCGCCCTGCTGCCCGACGAGCCTGAAGCGCTCGGCCTGCTTGCGCTGATGCTCCACATCGAGGCGCGGCGGGCGGCGAGGCGCAGCGCGGATGGCGACTACGTGCCTCTGGCCGAACAGGACGCCACGCATTGGGACGCCCGCATGATCGACGAGGCCGAGGCGGCCCTGCGGCGCGCCTCGACGCTGCGTGCGATCGGCCGCTACCAGCTCGAAGCCGCGCTGCAATCGGCCCATGTCCATCGCTGCCGGACCGGGCGGGACAATTGGCGCGACGTGCTGCAGCTTTACGACGCGATTCTTGTGCTGACCGGCTCGCCGGTGGCGGCGGTGAACCGCGCGCTGGCGATCGCCGAATTGCAGGGCGCGGACGCTGGCCTCGAAGCCATGCCGGATGCATCGCCGGAAAACCGACTGAACGAATACCAGCCCTATTGGGCGGCGCGCGCCGAGCTTCTCGCCCGCAACGGCGCGGCCGCCGAGGCGCGCCACGCCTACGACATAGCGACGGGCCTCTCGTCCGACCCTGCGATCCGCCGCTTCCTGCTCAAGCGGCGCGAGGCGTTGCGGGAGTAGCTTGGGGTCGTGCGGCAGCGCGCAGCGTCTCTTCTGCTGCGCCGAGATGAAGGCTTAAACTCCGAATCGACCCGGCGCTCCGAGCGGCTTCATCTCGCCCATTGCAACGCAGGATTTCCAATAAACGCGCCCTGTTCTTGGACAGGTTGTTCCCACCGCCGCTCCGATGGGCGTCACCTGACTTCAGTCATTCTCCCTCACCAGTTTCTTGGCTTTTGCCCCGCCTTGTGCGCTGTCGTTAACCATCTGTTAACCATGCTTAACATAGACCTGATCAACGGAAAATTAATGAACATGAACAACGTGCTAACTGACACCCGTCCCATCCGCCTCAAGGGCCGCTCCTTTCTGGCGCTCGTGCTTACTCCGGAACTGCCCTTCGACGGCTGGCTGGCGCGGCTCGACGATTTGGCTGCCCGGTCGGCGGGCTTTTTCCTGCGGCGGCCGATCGTTCTCGATGTCGAAGGCCTCGACATCGACCGGTCGCAGTTGAAGGAACTGATCGGCGAGCTTGCTAACCGCAGCGTGCGGGTCCTGGGCGTCGATGGCGCGCGTTCATCGCAGCTCGGCGCCGACATACCCCCAGCACTGACGGGCGGGCGGGAGGCATCGGATTTCGAAGCTCCGGCGGCGGAAACGACCGTCCACGCCGACCCTGGCAAGCCCGAAGCACCCGACCACTATCCCGAACCGCAGCCGGTCAGGGCAATGCCTTCGATCATCATCAGTCAGCCGGTGCGTTCCGGGCAGTCGGTGGTTTTCCCCGAGGGCGATGTCACCATTATCGGATCGGTGGCGTCCGGCGCGGAAGTCGTCGCCGGCGGTTCGATCCATATCTACGGGACGCTGCGGGGACGCGCATTGGCGGGGTCGGTGGGCAATTCCTCGGCGCGCATCTTCTGCAGCAAGCTTGAAGCGGAGCTTCTGGCGATCGACGGTCTCTACAAGACATCCGACGACATGGAACCCGGGCTTCGCGGACAGGCCGTCCAGCTTTGGCTCGAAGGCGATGCGATCGTGGCGAA
The DNA here is from genome assembly GCA_035941355.1 of Pseudaminobacter sp. GTDB lineage: Bacteria > Pseudomonadota > Alphaproteobacteria > Rhizobiales > Rhizobiaceae > Allomesorhizobium. The sequence goes on along the minus strand of DASZDZ010000009.1, from coordinate 59,254 downwards.
GACACTCAATTGAGCCGGCGGGCGGCTAACGGACAGGAGACGAGGATGGCAAAAATAATAGTGGTCACGTCGGGCAAGGGCGGCGTTGGCAAGACGACTTCCACCGCCGCGCTCGGCGCCGCGCTTGCACAGCGGAACGAGAAGACGGTCGTCGTGGATTTCGACGTCGGCCTGCGCAATCTCGATCTGGTTATGGGCGCGGAGCGGAGGGTCGTCTACGACCTGGTCAACGTCATCCAGGGCGACGCGAAGCTGCCGCAGGCGCTGATCCGCGACAAGCGGCTGGAGACGCTTTATCTGCTGCCCGCGTCCCAAACCCGAGACAAGGACAATTTGACGACTGAGGGCGTCAGGCGAGTGATGGACGAGTTGAGGAAATCCTTCGACTGGATCATCTGCGACAGCCCGGCCGGCATCGAGCGGGGTGCGACGCTGGCGATGCGCCACGCCGACATTGCGGTCGTCGTGACCAATCCGGAAGTCTCGTCGGTGCGCGATTCGGATCGCATCATCGGCCTTCTCGATGCCAAGACCGCCAAGGCCGAGCGCGGCGAACGGGTGGAAAAACATCTTCTCCTGACTCGCTACGATGCAAACCGCGCCGAGCGGGGCGACATGCTGAAGGTCGACGACGTGCTCGAGATCCTGTCGATCCCGCTGCTTGGCATCATCCCCGAGAGCATGGATGTCCTGCGCGCCTCCAACCTCGGAACACCGGTCACGCTGGCGGACAGCCGCAGTGCACCGGCCCTGGCCTATCACGATGCCGCGCGCCGGCTCGCCGGCGAAACGGTGCCGATCACCATTCCGGGCGAAAAGCGCAGCCTGTTCGGCAAGATATTCGGAAGGAGGGCGGCATGAAGTTCTTCGATTTTTTCAGCAAGCAGAGTTCTTCGTCGGCTCCGAAGGCACGCGAGCGCCTGCAGGTTCTGCTCGCCCACGAGCGGTCATCGGTAGGCCAGTCCGACCTGGTGGTGCGCCTTCGGGAGGAAATTCTCTCGGTCATCGGCAAGCATGTGAAGATCGACCGGGACAAGGTCACCGTGAAGATGGACCGCGGAGAAAAGGTTTCGACACTGGAAATCGATGTCGAAATCCCCCTGTCCGCGAAACTGCGGGCGGCGTGAGAGCAGCCCGATACACTGTGGCGGCATATTAGAGCATCGTGCCGAAAAGTGGATGCCGGTTTCGGCAAAACGATGCGAAAACAAAAAGCTAGAGCGAGAAGCCCGATGTCGAAATCGGGCGGATGGCTCTAGCCGCCTTATCGACTAAAGGAGACGAGCATGACACGGCTTGCACTTCTCGAGCGGCTCAAGGAACTCCAGCGGATGCCAAAGTTCCAGAACCGCGACATCAGTACAATCAGCGCATGCTTGTCCAAGGAAGCCTTGGCCAAGCACGTGGAACTCTGTGAAAAGGCTGTCGGTACTACTCCGATACGGCCGGCCCCGCACGAAAGCCGATCGAACTACGCCTGATGCCGCTCGCGGAAGGTTCGCCTTTGATCCCGACGGCGGGGATGCCCCAATCGCCGTCGACCTGAGCTGCTTTGTAGACCTCTACTTCAAATCGGCGATCGCAATGTGGCCCCTGCCAAGAGTCTCGGCAGACCTGTGATTTGCCGGGCTTTGCTGAAAACCCTCGTAGGTTGGAATCAACCCGAGCTGGTCCAGCCATTTGACCCGCGAGCGAGTCATCACCTGAGCGCTAGGCTGATATTCATCCGGACTGGTCATTGTGGCGGCGTGCACATGAACCTCGAGGGGCCAGTTGTCGGATCGGAAATAGAGTCTCGTACCGCATGATGGGCAGAACCCCCTGAATGTTCCGGGACTGCTCTCATAGTGCACGACTTCACCCGACCAGGTCAGTTGCTCGGGGCTCACACCCAGGAATGCAGTGAGAGGGGCGGAGGTGGCACGCTGACAATCGGTACAGTGGCAAACCAGGTTGCGCATGATCTGTCCCGAGCAGGTCCAGGTAACCGCCCCGCACATACAACGTCCGCTGAAATTTGCCATCGCTCCCCTGTCTCAAACCAAGGACGACGTCATGTCGGTCACAAGCCATTTCACAATCGCCGATCGACGCGCCCTTGTCGAGCATCTCGGGCGACACACGATCAAAGCTCGTAACCAGATAGGGGGTTCCGGAGCGCATCTTGCCACTAATGCGATCGAATTCGCAGCCAAATACCGCAAGGCGAAAACTTCTGATCCGCTCCTTCTTGCTGCACCGATAGGAAGACTTCCTGATTCATCCGCAAGGCCAAATTGCTGGATTTGGCGGCCCAGGCAACTCGCGGACGTCGGCGGCATCTGCGTGACCGCAGCGGTTGCGACTCAAATTGCCGACCGTCTCGAAGTTGCCATGGAGGACCTGGGCGTTAAGACGCTGAAGAACATCAGCCGTCCGGTTCGCCTCTGTCGCATTGGGTTTGACGGTCCTGTCCTGCCAGAAATCGAGGCAAAGCGATCCGTTTCGAAACCTTCGATAGTGGTGCTGCCATTCAACAATATGAGCGGCGACCCCGAGCAGGAATTTTTGCGGCCGAAAAGCCAAATACCGAGCTGGCAAGGGCATGTGACACTGCCCTGGCAGCCGGTTAGGCAGTGATTTCCGTAGCGGATTTGCCTGGGGCAATCCGGTGCTGATCACAGAGGCATCGACATTCGTGTCGCCTTGCTTAGGTGCGGGCGATGCGAGCTTCCTCAAGGCTATGCCAAGACAATCGACGGCTGCATATTCGGAGCCGATAGGAACCGTCTCGGCGTGCGGGACCGGCCACTCCGGTCCGGGGGGTTGGGAGAGTCGGCGCGGCGACCGCTCACTCCCCTTGAAGACGTTCAGGTTGGCTCCGCGACGACCGCTTTCGGAACGTCCACCCCTCACACCGCCACACCCCCTCGCGCCACAAATCCTCCATCGTCCGCGAAATCCCCTCGTGCAGGATCGCCACCATCTCATCGATCTGCTCCTTCGTGATGATCAGCGGCGGCGACATCACGCACATATTGATCAGCGGGCGCACCAGCAGGCCGAGCTCATGGCAGTGCGCGTCGATGCGGCTGCCCACCTGCCGGTCGAGCTTAAGCGGGTCGTTGCTGTCGCGGTCGGCGACGCATTCGACGCAAGCCATCAGCCCGAGGCCGCGCACCTCGCCGACCAGCGGCAGTTCTTCCAGCGTCTTCAGCCGCGCCTGGAAATAGGGCGCGATCTTTTGCGCGTGGTCGAGTATGCCGTCTTCGAGCAGGTCGAGGTTCTTCAGCGCGACGGCGCAGCCGACCGGATGGCTCGAATAGGTGAGCCCGTGCGCGAACATCGCGTCGGGATGGTTCGAGCGCCTCAGATCCTCAAGCAGCCGCTCCGACACCATCAGGCCGCCGAGCGGGAAATAGCCGGAGGTGACGCCCTTGACGAAGGTGATCATGTCCGGCTCGATGCCGAATACATCGCCCGACGCGAACACATGGCCGAGCCGCCCGAAGGCGGTGACCACCTCGTCGGAAATGAACAGGATGTCGTTGGCGCGGCAGAGTTCGCGGATGCGCTTCAGGTAATTGTCCGGAAAGTTCGGGCGACGGGAACCGCCCTCCGCCGGCCCTGACGGCGGCCTGTGCGAGGGCAGCTTTCAGGGCGCGTCGAAGCGAGAAGACGGTGGGAGCCATATGCGGCAGCGAGCCGCGCCTGAAACCCAGCCTGAGCCGGGCCTGCCGCAATGACGGCGGGATGCGAAAGGTCAGCCTTGAAGCCGGCGCGGATCTTCTGGAAGGCTTCCTCCTCGTCGCCGAAGAAGGTGGAAGGTGGGCGAGTCGCCGATCTTTTCGATATAGCCCGGATGGAATTCCGGCACTTCGTAGCCCGACCATTCGAAGATAATCAGGTCCTTGTCCTCGGCCAACGCTATCGCCGCCACCGATGCCGAAAGCGCCGCGGCCAGCGCGAGCAGCGTGATTTTGCCTGTGAATGTCGTCATCGTTCCATCCTCCCTTGTGTTGTTCAGGCCGGCTTCTTCGACCGCTCCGCCTCCCGCGAAAAATGCTTCGGAAAGGCCGAGGCGAGATATTCCGTCGCCGCCAGATGCGCCGTTTCCCGCGTGACGTTCTCCGTGCCCATCATCAGGCGCAACCACAGGCCCTCGAGCATGGCGCTGAGCCCCAGCGCCGTGGAATGCGGCTCGAAATCGTAGCCTGCATCGGCCTTCAGTGCGGCGCAGAGATCGACAATGACATTCTGGTAGGCCTCGTCGCGAGCGCCGCACAGCGCCTGGTAAGTCGGGCGCGATTTGGCCTCGCCCCAGAAGGCGCACCAGGCCGCCAGCTTCCGCTTGTTGCAGATCGACCGGTCGAAATCGGCCGCCACCAGCATCTCTATCTGCCGCGCCGGATCGTCGCCGGCCTTCAGCCGGGCGGCGCGCCAGTGGGCGGCGTATTCGTCGGCCATGTATTGCAGCGTGGCGACGAGCAGCTTTTCCTTGCTCTCGAAATGGAAGTTGACGATGCCGCGCGAAAGACCGGCCCCGTCGGCGACATCGGCCATGGGTCTCGGAATAGCCGCGCTTGGCGAGCGAATCGATCGTCGCCTCGATCAACTGCAGTCGGCGCGTCTCCTTGGACGCCTTGCGGCCGCGCTTTTCGGTTTCCTGTGTCGCCTCTTTCGGCATGGCCGCATCCGTCGTGAGCATCGCCGGCTTCGAACTCCGCTCCGGCTTCCATGCGCGCAGATGAGTGGGGCGGTGCTCGCCACTGTCAAGCACCTTCTGCATGGCCTCCCAGGTGCGGATGTTCTTGTCGACATAGGGTGCGCCGACCGCGGCCGCGACCGTCTGGTAGAGCGGTCCCTTGAGCCGCGCCAGCTCGCCGCGCGCAATCTCGCGATACCATCCGTTTCGGTCGGTGACTTCAATATCGACGAACCCCGCGCGCTCCATCGCGAGCCGGTAGCGCGCCGGCGATTTCATGCTGAAGGAGAGCCCCTCAGCCTCGACATAGGCCTTCATCTCGGCGGAGGGTTCGCCGTCATGGCCGATCAGCCAGTCGCTGGCGGCAAACACGCCGCCCGGCTTCAGTACGCGGAAAATTTCGGCGAACAGCGCGTCCTTGTCCGGCACGTGCAGGAGCGCGTCCTTCTAGAAGACCACGTCGAAGGATGCACCGGCGAACGGAAGCGGACCGGGCGCGGCCCGGACGAAACGTGCACGCTCCGACAGACCAGGCTTTTCAGCCCGCCGCCGCGCGGCTTCGATGACCGGCTTCTCGACATCGAACCCCGTTGCATGGTCCGCGCCGTGTTTTTCAACCAGATGCAGCGTGATGCCGCCTGAGCCGCAGCCGATGTCAAAACGCTCTTGCCCCGGAGCGACACCCCGTCGAGCACGCGACCTCTTCAAGCCCGCCTGGTGACAGATAGCCCTCGCCCCACAGCGCCTCCAGGAACCGGATTGCGGCGGCGGGGCCGCGCGCACTGAGGAATTTTATCCCGGCGTCCGCGCATCCAACGCACACATCCTGAACCGGCTGCATCCCGACGTGGTCAAGACGCTGGAGCTGGAAAAGCACGGCCTGGAGCTGTCGAGCGAACACATGGCGTTGCAGGGGCCGACCTCGTTCGCGCTGCTGCGCGACGCCGGATTTGCCGGCGTCGAGAAGCTGAAACTGTTCGATCTCGCTCATTTTCCTCACGAAAGCGGTACGGTCACGATTTCCCGCACCGGCTTCACCGGCGATCTCGGCTACGAACTCTTCGTCGAGACGGAGTTGGCGCTGAGCCTCTGGGACAGGCTATGGCGGGCAGGCGAACTGCGCGGCCTGCGCGCCATCGGCTACCAGGCACTGAACCGCGCCCGGCTCGAGGCCGGGCTGATCGTCGCCAATGCCGATTTCACTGCCGCAGAGCACGCGCTGCGCGCTGACCGTGTCCGCATGCCCGACGAGATAGGGCTGGGCTTCATGGTCGATGCCGAAAAGGGCCATTTCAACGGTCGCGCGGCTATCCTCAAAGCACGGCAGAACAGGGCACTGCGCCATGTGCTGGTCGGGGGCTGGAGATCGAGGGCAACATCCCGGCCGAGCACGCGATCGTCTATCACCGGAAGAAGCGCGAGGTCGGGCTGGTCAGCGCCGCGATCTGGTCGCCCCTGGCCAAGCGCAACATCGCCGTCGCCAGCCTGTCGAGGCCCTACGGCGATGCGATCACCGACGATCTCTGGGTCGAGATCTACGCCATGCGCGAACTGAATACGAGCGGCTGATGAAGCGCGCCAAGATCGTGCCGCGGCCGTTCATCAAGCTGGACCGGCGGTCCGCCAACCCGCCCGGGGACTTCTGAGATGGCCGAACCCGACCAGGAAACTGCCGAACAATGGGCGCTGGTCAACACGCCGCTCGGCGAGCCGTGGTCGGGCCGCACACGCTATGCGGCGGCGATGTATTTCTACAAGGGCGGCGAACTGAGCGCGGAAGCCCTGGAAGTCTACCGGCTCTGTTCGAGGCTGGATTCGGAAGATCCGCTGCCGATCATCCGCGAGCGGGGCATCGACAAGGAGTGGCTCGAGAGGATGAAGAGTTCGCAGCAGCCATAGTGTGCGCCTCACTGCTTCAACACATCCGCCCAGTCCTTGCGGCGGCGGAATTCGAGCGCTACGAACCGGCAGAGCGGCGTGATCTTCGTGCCTGAAGCGCGGGCGTCCTCGACTGCCCGCACCACCAGCCGCTCGGCCACGCCGCGACCGCGATACTTCGGCGGCACCCAGGTGTGGTCGATGATGATGTGGTCCGGCCCGCTCTCGACATAGGTGAGTTCGGCCGGTTCGCCCTCGGGCATTTCGAGCACGTAACGGCCGCGGTGGCCGCGCTTTTCCAGCCTGATGCCCAGATCCGTCGTCTGCATCGCCGCCTCGATCTCTTCAAGCTCTTCAGACGAAATGGCTGCTTGAGCCTTTGGTTCCTGCCCGCAGGAATCGGACCATCCCGGCGGGTGCGCGGTTAGCCTTTCAGCACGTCCGCCCATTCGGCATGTTTGCGAAATTGCGCGTTGGCGAAAGGGCAAAGTGGGATGATCTTCTTGCCCGCGGCGCGCATGTCCTCGACGGCGCGGGTGACGAGCCTCAGCCCCGCGCCCTGCCCGCGAAACGCGTCCGGGACCTCGGTGTGGTCGATTATGATCAGATGCTCACCGGCCTTGCTGAAGGTCATCTCCGCCTCGTCGCCGGCGGCCGAGCGGATGAAATAACGTCCCTTCGAGCCGGTGTCTTCCAGACGGATTTCAGGCAGCGTGTCGTTCATGGTTGCTCCTATGCTTGGGCCGTTGCCAGAAACCGGTTGGCCGCTTCGATCTCGTCCGGCCGGATCTCGTGTCCGCCTTCATGCCAGTGGAGTGTGACATCGGCCCCGGCCGACCGCAAATGCGCGTCGAGCCGCGCCGTGAGGTTGGGCGGGCAGATCGGATCGCGGCGGCCGGCGGTGATCAGGATACGCTTTCCCGTGAGGCTGCCCTTCACCTGCGGCTCGAACGGGATCAGCGGATGCATGAGCACCACTGCATCGAACAGGTCCGGCTCGAGAAAGACCGTCGAGGCGAGGATGTTCGCGCCGTTGGAATAGCCGAGGCCGAGCACTGCCGAGGTTTCTTGCGCCTCGACATGGGCCCGCACGAATGCCGCCATCTTGCCGGTGCGCAGCGCGAGGTCATCCATGTCGTAGACGCCCTCGCCAGTGCGCCGGAAGAACCGCGCCGCACCGAATTCCGAGACGTCGCCGCGCGGCGAAATAATCGACGCTCCCGGCAGCATTTCCTGCCCGAGTGAGACGAGCTGGTTCTCGTCGCCGCCGGTGCCGTGGAACAGGAACATGAGCGGTGCGCCCAGCGCGCCGGCTATGGCCTTGTGGATGTAAGCGTCAGCGGACATGGCGGCTCAGCCCTCCAACGGCTGCAGGTGCTTTTCGAGATATTCGCGCAGATGCGCATGCTGCTTGGGCAGCTTGAGCGCCTCTCCGAGATGGGCGGTGTCCTCGTCACGATCGAAGCCCGGCTCGTTGGTGGCGACCTCGAACAGGACGCCGCCCGGCGTGCGGAAATAGATCGACCAGAAATAGTCGCGGTCGATCACCGGCGTCAGCTGGTAGCCCGTGTCCATCAGCGCCTTGCGAACCTCGAGCTGCTTTGCCCGGTTTTCGACGGCAAAGGCGATGTGGTGAACCGAGCCGGCGCCGAGGTCGGCGAAGGGCGCGCCCGGCAGGGTTTCGATGTCGATGACATCGGCGCCGTTGCCGTCTTTGATGGCCAGCCGCTTGACGTTGCCGGAGGCATCGACATCCTCGTAGCCCATGAACTTCAGCAGCTCCTCGGTCGCGCCGCCGTCCCGCAGCCTGAGCGACGCCGAGTGGAAGCCGCGTATGGCGTCGTCGGCGGGAACGCCGGCTTCGGTCCACGGCTTGCGCGGGTCGTCCTTTGTCTCGACGAGCGCGAAGGAATCGCCGTCAGGGCCGGAGAAAGCCAGCCTGTCCTCGCCGAAGCGCGTTTCGCGCTTCACGTCCTTTACGCCCTCGTCGGCGAACCGCTTTTCCCAATAGCCGAGCGTGCCCTGCGACACCGCAAAGACCGTTGTTCCGACCTCGCCCACGCCATGCCTGCCCTTGCCGATATTCGGGAAGGGAAAGTAGGTCATGACCGAGCCCGGCGTGCCGACCTCGTCGGCATAATAGAGATGATAAACGTCCGGCGCGTCGAAATTGACGGTCTTCTTGACCCGGCGCAGCCCGAGCTTGCCGGTGAAGAATTCATTGTTGCGGCGCGCATCCTTGGCCATCGACGTGACGTGGTGCAGGCCCTTGATCTGGTCGAGCATTTCCTTGCTCCTTTGTTTCACAGGCGGCCCTCGCCGCCCCTCGGCCTCTTATGTCGGTTGAACGAGCCACCGGGGGTAGAGGTCGAAGTCAGAATGCACTGTCATCAATCAGTGAACGAGCGGCGGCGGTCCGTTCACAGGTTCTGCACATCGGCAGTCTTGCACGCCCGCCAGATTTCCGCTCCACCTGTCGACACGAGAATGAGGGAGCTCAGCTTGGCACGGAAACCGAAACGCCCCAACGTCCTGCTCATCACCTGCGATCAGTGGCGCGGCGACTGCCTGTCGGCCGCCGGTCATCCGACGGTAAAGACGCCCAACGTGGACGCGGTGGCTCGCGAGGGCGTGAGGTTTTCCAGGCACTTTGCCGGAGCCGCGCCCTGCTCGCCGGCCCGCGCCTGCCTCTATACCGGCCTCTACCAGATGAACAACCGCGTCTGCCGCAACGGGACACCACTGGACGCGCGGCACGACAATCTGGCGCTGGCGGCAAGACGGCTCGGCTACGAGCCGACCCTGTTCGGCTACACGGATGTCGCGCCCGATCCCCGCCTGCACGCGCCGGGCGATCCGCTGCTGCGCAGCTATGAAGGCGTGCTGCCGGGGCTCTCGGCGCGCCAGCTTCTTCCGGAGCACCAGAAACCCTGGCTGAGCTGGCTCGCCGCCCGCGGCATCGATTCGAGCGCCGGTTATCCCGACATACACCGGCCGGTGGCCGGCGGTCCCGGCGTGACCAACGCACCGCCGGCTTATTCCCGCGACGAAACGCCGACCGCTTTCATGGCCGGCGAATTCATCCGCTGGCTTGGTGAACAGGAAAAGGACGCACCCTGGTTCGCGCATGTCTCGTTCATCAGTCCGCATCCGCCCTTCATCGTGCCGGAGCCGTTCAACGAGATGTACGATCCGGCCGAAGGCCCGGAGTTTCGGCGCGGCCGGGATTGGAAGAGCGAGGCCAGGAGCCATCCCTTTCTCGACTACGAACTTGGGCAGCAAAAGCGGTCGAAATTCATCCCCGGCGCCAAGGGCAAGGTGCGCGATTGGGGCGACGATGCCTTCCGCGCGATCCGGGCGATCTATTACGGCATGGTCTCCGAAGTCGACACGCAGCTCGGCCGCGTCTGGCAGGCGGTCAGGGAACGCGGCGCGTGGGACGATACTGTCGTCATCCTGACCTCCGATCATGCCGAGATGCTGGGCGACCACTTCATGCTCGGAAAGGGCGGCTTCTTCGACCAGAGCTATCACATCCCGTTGATCGTGCGCGATCCACGCTACCGTCGGGAGGCAGGCACGGTTGTCGACCGCTTCACCGAGGCAGTGGACATCATGCCGACGCTGCTCGAACTGCTCGACGGACCGGCGCCCGCGCATCTCGACGGCCGCTCGCTCAAACCCTTCGTCGCTGGCGAGAAGCCTCTGGCATGGCGCGATGCCGCGCATTGGGAGTTTGATTTCCGCTCGATCTCAACGGGAGACGCCGAAAGGCGTTTCGGCATCGGGCCGCAAGTCTGCAATCTCGCCGTGATACGGTCCGAACGCTTCAAATACGTCCATTTCGGCGGCGGCCTGCCGCCTCTCCTCTACGATCTCTCGGCCGACCCCAGTGAAATCCGCAACGTGGCTGGCGAGCCGGACTATCTGGCCGTCAGGCTGGAATATGCCGAGCGTCTGCTTTCCTGGCGGGCCGAGCATCTCGACCAGTCGCTTGCGCTTGTCGAACTGACCGAGAACGGGGTTGTGCGCCACGGCCGGTGATGCCGTGGACAAGAAAAACCCGCGCCGTTGCCGGCGCGGGTTTCGTCTCGGTATGCGAGAATGACTACTGGTTCATCATCAAGCGCTGTTCGTCGCGCTTCTCGGCGAAGGTAGCCTCATCATAGGCCGGCTGTGCGTCCAGCTGCTCCTTGGTGAAGCCGGTGTAGAGGTACTTGTTGCCATCCGCATCGGTCATGAATGCGAGATTGTCCATCGCCACAGCGACTTTCTTCTCGCCGACGCCAAGGAACCCGCCGACATCGACGATGATCGAATCGACCTTCTCGCCTTCGAGGACGACGTCGCCGATTTCGCCGATCATCTCGTCATTGGCGCCGTAGACGGTGGTGCCAACCAGGGCTTCCGAGGTGATTTCGCCAGCCGGCATTTCCGTCAGCGTGGACTTGTCGACCGCTGCCGTCGTGGTCTGGTCGGTAGCCGGAGCGGCCGGATCAGCCGGAGCTGTTGCCGTCTGGTCATCCGCGGGGGCAGCCGGATCGGCCGGAGCTGTTGCCGTCTGGTCGTCCGCCGGTGCAGCCGGGTCAGCCGGAGCCGTCGCGGTCTGGTCGTCGGCAGGGGCGGCCGGGTCGGCCGGCGCTGTTGCCGTCTGGTCATCCGCCGGGGCAGCAGGATCGGCCGGAGCCGCAGCGGTGTCGTCCATCGGCGCTGCCGGATCAGCCGGGGCTACCGGGGCCGGGGCTGTTGCGGTCTGGTCGGTCGCCGGAGGCGGTTCCGTGCCGGCGGTGGTAGCCGGAGCCGGGTCATAGGCGCGACGGTCGAAATCGGCCTGCGCCTCGAGCTGTTCCTTGGTGGCGGCTACGACCAGCCAACGGTCGCCATCGCGCTCCGCCCAGTCCACCTCGGCATAATTCACGGCGACGTTCTTTTCGCCCAAGCCGAGGAACCCGCCGACGCCGATGACCAGGGATTCGATCTCGCCGGCCGAACCGATGACGATATCATTGACTTCGCCGATGTTCTCGGCGTCGTCGCCGGTGCCGTTGTAGACAGTTTCGCCGATCAGGCTGGTCGCGAGATGGCCGTCGGCGCGTGGAACGGGCGCCTCAGCCGGAGCCTGGACGGTCGGGTCCGGCGCGGCAGGCGCGGGCGCAGTGGTGTCCTGCGCGTAGGCCATCGTCGACAACAATGTCGCGATGGCCGTGGTAGCCAGAAGATTGCGGATCATGACAAGTTCTCCTTGTGCGTGAACTTCGATGCACTGTCGCGCCTGGCTGCACCCTCGCAGGGAGGCCGGGCGCGGCCTCACACCCTCACAACGTCGTGACTCCGTTCTAGTTCCGAATTGACTTGGGCGCTTGGTGCGGTTCCAGAGCCTATCGAGTCGCGCCAGGAACGTCCGGTTGTCCTGATTTCCATACCGGCTTGCCGCGGAACGGGCGGCTGATTCAGCCGGATCAGTTCGGGTTTGCGGGAGGCTGCTCGTCGCCCTGCGTCGTCTCGGCGCCCGGCTGCTCGACGCTTCCCGCGTCTATCACCTCGCCCCAGATCTCCACGCCGCCCCAGATGACGAAGGCGAGCACCAGACCGACCAGAAGTATGACGAGGACCCGGTCGCCGCGGCTGCCCTGGCGCGATTTGCCGGGCGGTATTGTCTTGGGCACACCGCTTCTCCGCTGCCGTTGCCTATGCAAGTCAATGCCTGCGGCTTGGCTTGGTTCCGGGCCGGTCGACCTCAGTCGCGGTCGAGATCTTCCTTCTTGGCCTTCGGCCTGCGGTTCTCGCGGTAAATCGCGTAGGCGACGAGGGCGATGGCCGGGGCGACCGCCGCTCCAAGCCCGCCCTTGCGGCGAAGCAGCGTGGGCAGGGCAGCAAGTGCGGAGGCCACGGCGACCGCCGTCAGATCGCTCGCCCGCCGGTCCTTCGCCCGCCTTGCCTGAGCGCGCGAGATGATGGAGTGGACGACAAGAACGAGCCCGCTCAGAAGCAGGAAAGCGACGCCGATGCCGATCGCTGCTTCGAGCGCCCCATACCGCTCGGACGCCCCGATGTACACCGCGCCTATAAGGAAGCCGACGCCGCAGAGCGCGCCGGCGGCGGCTATCAGATAAACAATCGCCGCCCATTGCGCGCGGCGAATGGCAAGCTTGGTCTCACCCGACGCGAGACCTGCGATCAGCGACGCGAGCATTCGTGCCCCCCGGGTGAGTTCTAGCGGCGCGATAGCAGGGCAAACAGGAATCCCACCCCGGCCGCGATTGCGAGCGACGTCACCGGCTTTTCGCGCACGGTTGCGATCACCTGTTCCTGGATATCGTTGGCGTTGCTGCGCAGACCCTCGATCGCCGCCTCTCCCTGGGTGCGCAACTGTTCCACGCCCTCGGCGGCCGCCCTGCGGGCCGCACTATAGGAATGTTCCCTGGTGGCGGCCAACTGCTCGGCGAGTTTTGCGATATCGGCTCGCAACTGGCGGATGTCCGCTTCAAGATCGGAGCTCGGCCCTGCTTCGCCCGCGGATTTCGAGGATCTGCCTGCTGCTGCGGCCATGATTCAACTCCTTGTGCTGGTTCGCTGCCGGAACGCCCGATAAGCAGCGAGGTTCCGTCAAGGAACGAAAGGCCATGAGAATGCGTTTCCCGCGGCAAGTCCAGCCGGAAATGTCTGATGGCCAATCGCACTGCCAAGAAGGCACCGATCGTACGATTGCCGCCAAAGTCGAATATCGAGATATTTCTGGCGCAGGCGGCGCAGGTCTCGGTGATCGTCATCGGCATCATTGCGCTGGTGTCCGCGCTGGCCGCCGGCGAATATATCCTGGCGCCGATCTCGCTGGGCATCGTCATTGGCCTCATGCTCGGGCCGATCGCCGCCCGGCTCGAACGGCAAGGGCTATCGCCGGGAATTTCGGCGACCGTCGTCGTCCTCATCTTCATCTTCATAGTCTGCCTCTTCGCCCTCGCGCTGGCTGCTCCGCTCTCGTTCTGGATCGGCCGCCTGCCGCAGATATGGAGCGATCTCCAGGGGCAACTGGCGCGCTTGAAGGAACCACTCGAAGCGCTAGGCGGCATCCGCGAACAACTGCGCAATCTGACCGGCGACGAAGGCCTCGCGGTTTCCGTCAATGAAGGCATGGGATTCGAGAGCCTGGCGAGGCTCGCCCCGGCCGTCATTGCCCAGATACTGATCTTTTTCGCCAGCCTCTATTTTTTCGTCGCGACTCGGCATCAGACGCGCGTTGCCATCCTGAACCTGTGCTTCAGGCGCCGCCTGCGCTGGCGCGTCGCGCATATCTTCCGCGATGTCGAAGGCCTTGTCTCGCGCTACCTGCTCTCGATCGGCATCATCAACATTGCCGAGGGATTTGCCGTCGGCGTCGGGCTGTTTCTGATCGGCATTCCTTCCTCGCCGCTCTGGGGCGCGCTCGCAGCGCTAGCCAACTTCGTACCGTTCATCGGGCCGGCTGTGATGGTGGTGATCCTGTTCGCAATCGGGCTGACCGAGTTCGACACGTTCACCGGCAGCCTGCTCCCGGTGGCAGTCTTTCTCGGCATCAACCTTATCGAGGGGCAGTTCGTGACCCCGATGGTGATCGGACGGGCGATGACGCTCAACCCGCTGGTCGTGCTACTCGCGCTGGTTTTCTGGATATGGCTGTGGGGACCGCTCGGCGGCTTCATCGCAATTCCCGCACTCCTGGTCACGTACGCGGTCATCAGGAACGTCGTCCCCGGTTTGAACTGGGGGGATTAGACTGGTTGACCGCGGTCGATCAGCCAGCGCCGCCTCTCGCCAAGTCCCTCCGAGCGTGCAAGCGATATCGATCCCGCGAGGTCGAGATAACACAGCCGCCATCGGCAAAGTTGGACCCTTCTTAAACCGGCTAACGAAAGCCAGTTCCTGGTCTAGAATTCGCGAAACACCGACATCGGCCGCAGCGGACATAGCGGGCAGTCCACGTCCCAACCTGTCTTTTTTGAATGACACGGGGCCAATTTGCGTCCATGAGTCGCGCTGTTTCAAGGAGAGATTACAATTGGCTGATTTACTTGCGGGAATGCGGATTCTGGTTCTGGAGGATGAGGTTCTGATCGCCATGGACGTCGAGCAGCTCTGCCGCGACAGCGGCGCCGCCGATGTCGTCGTTGCTCGGAGCCTCGCCGAGATAGATCTTGACCGCGCGGCTTCCGAATTCGATGCCGCCATCGTCGACGTCATGCTCGACGGCACGTCCACGCTCGCATTCGCCCGGCACATCCAGGAACGCAACGTGCCGTTCGTCTTCGCCTCGGGCTACACCGATCTCGACGAGATATTCTCCGCTTTCCCCAGCGTGCCGGTGGTCGGCAAGCCGTACTCCGGTTCGGATCTGGTTGAGGCGGTGGCGGCCGCCGCCCGCCGCCGGTCAAGCGGCGTTTGAACCCATCACCTGCGCCGAGATCGCGTCGGGGCCATAGTCGGCCTCGCCCGAGATCTTGAGGATTTCCTGCAGGCGGTTGCGGGCGCGGCTGACCCGGCTCTTTATGGTGCCGACAGCGCAGTTGCAGATTTCGGCCGCTTCCTCGTAGGAAAATCCGGAAGCGCCGATCAATATGATCGCCTCGCGCTGGTCCTCGGGAAGTTGCTCGAGCGCGGCGCGGAAGTCCTCCAGGTCGAGAAGGCCGTGCTGGCTCGGGTGTACGGCGAGACGTTCGGTCATGATGCCGTCGCTGTCCTGGATCTCCCGTCCGCGCTTGCGCATCTGCGAATAGAACTCATTGCGCAGGATGGTGAACAGCCAAGCCTTGAGATTGGTGCCCATCTGGAAGCTCTCGTGCTTGTCCCACGCCTTGACCAGCGTTTCCTGGACAAGGTCGTCGGCCTTGTCCGAATTCTGGGTCAGCGACACGGCAAAGGCTCTCAGGCTCGGTATGGTGCCAAGCAGATCGTTCTTGAACTGCGGGGTTACCACCATTCCGGTCAAGCCTTCTTTCGCTTCTGCGTGGGTTCGGCATTTTCAAGCTGGCTGAGCAGTTCGGCGAAGCGGTCGGGCACTTCGTCGGAAACCAGTTCGTCATAATATTGCTTCAGCTTGCGGCCGATTTCGGAGTTCGCGCCGAGCGGATCCTTCGATCCGTTCCGCCGCGCTTTCGCACCGACTGCACCGGTGGATTGCTTTGTCATACTTGTGTATCGCCCTGTTTGTCCCATCGACCCCAACCCGCCCTCTTTTTCTGAATCCGAGGCGGGATGGCGCGGCCATCTGGCTGCCCAAATTCCGGCTATAACGGGACCGGTTGGATTAAGTTCCGCAGCGCGGGAACTTTTTCGGAGTTTCAGCGTTAATGGGTTCGGTAACAATCTGCCAAAAGCGGATCAGGTGAGGGAACCGTACATTATGAGTCTATCCGCAACTATTGCTCCCCATTTACCTTTTCTTCGACGTTTCTCCCGGGCGGTATCTGGTTCACAGCAAAGTGGCGACGCGCTTGTGGCGGCAATGCTGGAAGCGTTGATCGCCGACGTGAGTATTTTCCCCGAGGCTTCCAACGAGCGCATCGCGCTTTACAAGACCTTTGCCAAGCTTTTCACCTCTATCGCGATCCGGGTGCCTCAGGAAACGCCGAGTTCCGCCTGGGAGCAGCGCGCCGCCGCCAATCTGACGGCGATCTCGCCGCTTCCCCGCCAGGCATTCCTGCTGGTCGCGGTGGAGGGCTTCACCGACGAGGAAGCGGCCGAGATACTCAGCGTGTCGGAAAGCGAGTTCAGCGCGCTCCTGTCCCAGGCCAGCGCAGAGATCTCGCGCCAGGTCGCCACCGACATCCTCATAATCGAGGACGAGCCCCTGATTGCCATGGACATCGAGGAGATGGTGGAGGGTCTTGGCCACCGGGTGGTGGGAATCGCGCGAACCCATGCCGAAGCAACCGCCATGTTCAACAAGACGAGGCCGAGGATGGTGCTGGCCGATATCCAGTTGGCCGACGGCAGCTCCGGCATCGACGCCGTCAACGAGATCCTGGCGTCCGCCGCGGTTCCGGTCATCTTCATCACCGCTTTCCCGGAGCGCCTGCTGACCGGCGAGCGTCCCGAGCCTGCCTTCCTGGTCACAAAGCCGTTCAATCCCGACATGGTGAAGGCTTTGATCAGCCAGGCGCTGTTTTTCGACCGGCAGGCCAAGGCAGCCGCTTGACCTCGTGGCATGAGATGGAGCAAGGCCGCCGCTGGCGGCCTTTTTCTTTTGTCCGGCACTTTCTTTCTTCAGGAACCAACATCGGCCGCCGGCGTTTTACCGAACAATCCGAAGGAGATGACCGATGCTTTATTGGGCGCTTGTTTTTCTCGTGGTCGCCATCATAGCCGGCGCGTTGGGCTTCGGCGGCATAGCCGGAACCTCCGCCGGGATAGCCCAGATACTGTTCTTCGTATTCCTGGCATTTTTGGTGATCTCTTTGATCGCCGGGCTGTTCAGGCGAGCCTAGGCGAAAACGGAATGCTGGATACCGTCCCCCTCAAACGGTCTCCAGTGATCCGCCGGGCAAAGCCTCAACGGGTGGAGCCCGGCGGAGCCTGTTGAAGGGAACCCCTTTCGGACGGAGCCGTTTTCCGTCCAAAGCGGGAAGCCGGCTCATGAGTTCATCGCGTAAAAAAGGCAACCAGGAGGGGAGCGCGATGGATCTGCAGTTGGCCAGCAGCAATCCGGAGATCGGCCGCAGTCTTCTGCACGCCCTGCGCAACACCGGCATCTCGGTGCTCTGCCAGGATCGTAACCTTCGCATCCTCTGGTCGCAGAACATACCGGCCGCATGGTCGCAGACGGATGTTTCCGGCAAGACCGACCACGAATTTCTTCCCGCGCAGCAAGCCGACCGGCTGCAGACGGCGAAACGCGCCGTTCTCGCCACGGGGCAGCCCGAAAGTCTGGAGATCGGTCTTCCGGATCGGGAGGGCGCGCGCTGGTTCGCTATCTGGATCGACCCTGACAAATTTCCGAACGGAACGGTCCAGACGGTGGTCACCACGGCCGTAGACATTACCGAGCAGAAGCGGCGCGAGCAGACGCTGAGGAATCTTCTTCGCGAAGTATCCCATCGCTCGAAGAACCTTTTGGCCATCATCCAGGGCATCGCCGCTCAAACCGGACGCCATTCGGATACGATCGAGATATTCCTGGCCCGCTTTCGGGGGCGCCTGCAATCGCTGGCCTCCTCGCAGGACCTCGTGACCTCGTCGAACTGGCGCGGCGCCGGCCTTCACGAACTGGTTGTTGGTCAGGTCAGCCGCTACAGCATCAAGCCGCGGGACAGCATCCGCTTCGAGGGCGAAAACCCCTACCTCAACCCCAATGCAGCCCTGCATATCGGCCTGGCGATGCATGAACTGGCGGTGAACTCGGTCAGCTATGGCGCGCTCGCCCGGCCGGACGGCTTCGTCACGGTCGCGGCGCACCTGGTCGCCCCGCCCGAAAACATGGACCTGAAACTGTCATGGTCGGAAAAAATCGCCGTCAACGGCAATAACGGGAAGAAGCGTTTCGGCAGCGTCGCCCTGGAGCGTGTCGTGCCAGCCTCGCTGAACGGCACTGCGACGCTGGAGATTTCCGGCGACCGCCTCGACTACCGCCTGCTGGTGCCGCACGGCAGTTTCGAGATCGAATAGCGGAGCCAATGCAGGGGCGAGAAACTCCAGATTAACCTGGGCGTTTACCATAAAGTCCCGCACCTTGTCCGACGCGCATGGAACCGACAGCCGCGCTGCTGTTCAGTGCAATCAAGAGCCGCAGGAGGAATGCATGGTCGCCGAGATGCAGAGACTGGCGGACTACGCGAGCAATTGCTCCGCGAGAGAACGAGGCCTGCCTTGATCCGGCACTACCTTCGTATCCTGGGCGGAAATCGCCTTGCGGTGGATGTCGGAGGGGAGCCCTCCAGACCCGCCATATTGCTGCTGCACGGCTTTCCGACCTCGGCACGCGCGTTCCGGCGCCTGGCCCCGATGCTCCTTGACGACCTGTTTGTCATCGCTCCGGATCTTCCGGGGTTTGGCGAATCCGATGTCCTCGGCTCGACATCCTTCGAAGCTATGGGGAACGCAACCCTTGCGGTCCTCGACCACTTTTCCGTCGGTCGTCGCTTCATCTACCTTCACGACTTCGGCGCGCCGGTCGGCTTTCATGTCGCGATGCACGCGCCCGCGTTGGTGGCGGGTCTGATCATCCAGAATGCCAACGCCCACACAAGCGGGTTCGGCCCACAATGGGCAGACACCCTCGCCTATTGGTCGAAGCCTACCCCGGAGAATGAAGCCGCCGCCACCGCTCACCTGACCTGGGAAGGGGTGCGGAACGAGTATGTCGGGGGCGTACCCGAAGATATCGCGAAGTCCATCTCTGCCGAAAATTGGGATGAGGACTGGCGCGTGATGAGCCTGCCCGGAAGGCTTGAGGCCCAACGTGCTCTCGTGGCGGACTATGGGAACTATGTGCGCCGTTTCGCCGAGATCCAGGGCTATCTACAAAGCCATCAGCCGCCTGCACTGATGGTGTGGGGTCGCCATGACCCCTTCTTCGAACTCGCCGAAATCATGAGTTGGATGAAGGACCTTCCCCGGATGGACGCCCACATCCTCAACGCCGGTCACATGCTGCTCGAAAGCCGTGCGGAAGCGGCAGCTCGCCTGATCCTTGACTTCGCCAACAGACAAAAAGGCTTGGGGTGAATACGCCGGACTTTGTTGGAATTACGGTGACCGCCTCGCCTGCCGCCGGCTGGTGCCGCACGGCAGTTTCGAGATTGAATGGCGGCAGCCCGTGCTGGGCGAAAACGCCAGATTAACCAGGCGTTTACCATAAAGTCCCACGCTTTGCCTGACTCGCATGGAACCGGGAGCCGTGCTTGCCGTTTAGTGCAGTCGAGAGCCGCAGGAGGGATGCATGGTCGCCGAGATGCAAAGGCTGGAAAACGCCGCTCGGATCGCCATGGGCGACGTCCAGGCGCCGGCCCAGAACAAACCACAACCACGTCTGCTGCCCCATGCCTCGGCCCCGCTTGTCGCCGCTGTGTTGGCTATGGTCGGCTTCGGCCTGATCGCAATCGCGCTGATTTGACCGTCCCGGATTACCCTTAGGCCCCAACGCGGAGTTTTCTGGCGTGCGGCTGCACTTCGCCCGCGATTGTGACGGCAACACAGCTCCCTGAAGATGCTCCGGCAAACGGATCTCGTGGAACCATCCTGTCCGGCCTTTCGTTTCTTCGGCGAGAGGATTCACCCCATGGAACACATCGCTGCTCTTCTGTTGGTCATCGGATGCTCGCAAGATCTGCAGCAGTGTCAGGAACTCCCCGCCCCCGTTCCGCTTTATGAAACGGCCGAGGAATGCGAGGGCGAAGTTGCTCCGACGCTGAGCGTGCTCAAAAACCAGAGCCCGAAGGTCTTCGTCCAGTGCGTGACCGTCGACCCGGCGCTCGCGGAGGAAGACGCGGTGCTGACTTGGGATGTCCTGCCTGACGGTACGCTGTACGCCTCCCTTGACGCGCCTGACGTTATGGTTGCATCTACTCGGGACCGCCGCGAAAAAGACTCTCTTACCCAAGAATGATTTCGGACGGGACACCAGTTTTGATCGTGCAAGTCACCGATTGCGTGACGAAAAGTGAGGAGTGACCATAGATGAAGAACGTCATTTTTGCTGTCGCCGCGATGATTGCGGTGACGGGGTGCACCACTGCTGAGCAGGACGCGACGGTGGGCGGCGGCATCGGCGCGGCGGTCGGCGCGATCGCGACGGGCGACGCAGGCGGCGCGATCGTCGGCGGCGTGGTCGGCGCGGCTTCGGGCGTGCTGCTCGGCAAGGCCACCCGCACGGGTTGGTGCCGCTACCGCGACCGCTATGGGCGTATCTACGAGGCCCGCTGCCGCTAATTTTTCGGTTTCTCGAACAACAAGCCGCTGGCCGTTTGACGGCCGGCGGCTTTTCTTTTTCAGGCGGCGATCGCCATTGCTCCCGGTCCGGGAATCGCGCCCGGCGGACACTTGCCGAGGATGATCATGCCGAGCACCTCGTCCTTGGTCACATCCCCTGTGCGGGCCGTGCCGACCACCTGGCCGTTCTTCATCACGCAGACGCGGTCGGCGAGATCAAACACATCGTGGATGTCGTGGCTGATCAGGAAGATGCCGATGCCTTCCGACTTGAGCTGCTTCACCAGTTCGCCGACCTGGGCCGTCTCCTGCGGCCCGAGCGCGGCGGTCGGCTCGTCCATGATCAGGATGCGGGCGTTGAACAGGATGGCGCGGGCGATGGCGACGGACTGTCGCTGGCCGCCCGACAGCTTGCTGACCGGATCCTTGAAGCGCTGGAACCGCGGATTGAGCCTGCCCATCACCTTGCGGGCCTCGGATTCCATCGCGGAATCGTCGAGTGTTCCCCAGGGCGTGCGCAGTTCGCGGCCGAGGAACAGATTGGCGGCGGCGTCGACATTGTCGGCCAGCGCCAGCGTCTGGTAGATCGTCTCGATGCCGTATTTCTTGGCGTCGCGCGGGTTGGCGATCGTGGCCTCCTCGCCATTGACGTAGATCACGCCGGCGTCGCGCTTGTAAGCGCCGGACAGGATCTTGATCAGCGTTGACTTGCCGGCGCCGTTGTGGCCGA
Source organism: Pseudaminobacter sp. (assembly GCA_035941355.1). Taxonomy (GTDB): domain Bacteria; phylum Pseudomonadota; class Alphaproteobacteria; order Rhizobiales; family Rhizobiaceae; genus Allomesorhizobium. The sequence continues at coordinate 38,063 of DASZDZ010000009.1, read as the reverse complement.
GAAGCGCCACCACTTCGCCCGGAAAGAGGTCGACCGAAGCATCGTCGACGGCGCGTATGCCGCCGAACGCGATCGACATGTTCTTCATCTCGACGAGCGGTGCTGCTGCTGGAGCATCCATGTTTTTCGCCTCCTAGATGATGCGCTTGCGGTAGAGCGTGTCGAGCCAGACTGCCACGACCAGCACCACGCCGACGACGATGTTCTGCAGCGGCGTGTCGACGCCGAGCAGCACCATGCCCGACTGCAGCGACTGCATCAAAAGCGCGCCGAGCATGGCGCCGGCGATCGTGCCGGCGCCGCCGGCGAGCGAGGTGCCGCCGATGACGGCCGCGGCGATCACCAGAAGCTCGTCGAGCGTCCCCAGCGAATTGGTCGCGGCGTTGAGGCGCGCGCTCGAAATGCTGGCGCCGATGGCGGCAAGCAGCCCCATCAGCATGAATATCTTCATGATGACCCAGCGCGTGTTGATGCCGGCGAGCTCGGCGGCTTCCGGATTGCCGCCGATGGCGAAAACGTAGCGGCCGAAGCGGGTACGGGTCGCGATGAAGGTCATGACGATGCCGACGGCGACGGCGATCAGCACCGGTATGGCGATGCCGTGGGCGATGAACAGGCCGCCTTCGGGAAGCGTGATGTTGTTGGCCTCGGCATAGCGCCTGACGATGCCGATCGGCCATGGGTAGGAGTTGGCGATCCATACCGCGCCGAGAATTGCCGCGCAGGCGATCGCGCCGATGAAGCCTTCGGCCCAGACAGGGCGAAGCGGGAAGCGGAAGCGCTTGCGCCGCGAACGGGCGACGAGAAGCAGAAGCACGAAGGCGACGCAGGCGAGGATGCCGACCGCCCAGCTCGCTGGCGCGCCGATCGAGCCTTCCGGCCCGCCGCCGATCAGCCGAAATGTCGCGTCCATCGGGGCGACCGTCCGCCCGCTGGTCACCCACCAGGCCGCGCCGCGCCACACCAGAAGCCCGCCCAGCGTGACAATGAAGGCGGGTATGCCGAGATAGGCGACGAGGAAGCCCTGGAAGCCCCCTATGGCGAGCCCAACCAATAGTCCCGAGATGAGCGCCAGGATCCAGATCGACGGGCTGCCGAGCGGTATGCCCATCACCTGCGGCAGGAACTCGGCCTGGACCACGCCCATGATCATGCCGATCAGCCCGAGCACAGAGCCGATCGACAGGTCAATGTTGCGGGTGACGATGACCAGCACCATGCCCGTCGCCATGACCGCGATCGACGACGACTGGACCGACAGATTCCAGAGATTGCGCGGCGTCAGGAACAGGCCGCCCGATAGGATGTGGAAGCCCACCCAGATGATCAGCAAGGCGCCGATCATGCCCAGCATCCGCGTGTCGAGCTCTGTCGCCCTGAGGAAGCGGGCGACGGGCCCAAGCTCGGACGCGCGGGCGCGGTCTGCCGGCGCTGTCGAGGTCACCTCGGTCATGACGTTCCTCCCGCCGGCATCCGTCTCGCGCGGACCGCCGGACAATTTTCAGCTTAGCGAAACGCCGCGGTTTTCGTCAAACCGCGGCGTTGGCATGTCGATTAAACGCTCAGTTGCAGGCCGGCGCCGTGCCGGCGGCGACACCCTGGCAGACCACGTCCTTGGAGACCCAGCCCGCGTCAATGACGACGTTCAAATTGTCCTTGGTGATCGCGATCGGCGTGAGGAACACCGAGTTCATCTCGACGCCGGCGGGGCCGCCATTGAACTTGACGACGTTCGGGATCGCATCCATGGCCGTGCCGTCGGCGAGCTGCGAGGCGATTTCAGCGGCCGCCTTGCCGAGTTCGCGCGAGTCCTTCCAGACCGAGACGGTCTGGGTGCCGAGCGCGATGCGGTTCAGCGCGGCATGATCGCCGTCCTGGCCAGAAACCGGAACCGCACCGGCAAGACCCTGCGCCGACAGCGCGGCGATGGCGCCGCCGGCCGTGCCGTCATTGGAGGCAACGACCGCGTCGATCTTGTTGTCGTTGGCGGTCAGGAACTGCTCCATGTTCTTCTGGGCGTTGGCGGGCAGCCAGCCATCGGTGTAGGCCTCGCCGACATTCTTGATCTTGCCGGCGTCGATTGCTTCCTTGAGCACTTCCATCTGGCCGGCGAACAGGAAATCGGCGTTCGGATCGGAGCCCGAACCCTTGATGAAGACGTAATTGCCTTCCGGCTTCACCGCGAACACGCCCTTTGCCTGCAGGCGGCCGACTTCCTTGTTGTCGAAGGTCAGGTAGAAGGCGTCCTTGTTTTCGATCAGGCGGTCGTAGCCGACCACCGGAATTCCCTCGGCGACCGCCTTCTCGACGGCCGGCGCAATCGCGCTAGAATCCTGCGCCAGGATGATCAGCGCGTTGGCGCCCTGGCCGATCAGGCTTTCGACATCGGTGAGCTGCTTGCCCGGATTGGACTGTGCATCGGCCGAGATGTATTTGTCGCCGGCCGCCTCGAGCGCTGCCTTGATCGCTGCCTCGTCCGTCTTCCAGCGCTCTTCCTGGAAGTTGGACCAGGATACGCCAATGATCTTGTCCTTCGCCTCGGCCACTGCCGCAAGCGACACGGTCATCGCCACACCCGCCAGAATGGCGGTTGCAAATTTTTTCATGATTACCTCCCTGGTGCGCCCGGAAGCGCATTGAACTTCGTCCGAAGCTCTTTTTTTCGAGCCTCGAAAAAAAGAATGACGCATGCGGTGACTTCTGTCAATATTGTTGCGGCGCTGTTGACGGACCTTGGCTTGGAAGGGAAGGTCTGCGGCGGCAGCCGCGGGAGGATTGCAGGAAATGTCGGTCGGAATCCGTCACGACGATTTGCGCAGGCGCAACCGCGCAATGGTCATCTCGGCGGTGCGCCGCGCCTTCCAGCCGTCGCGCACCGAGATCGCTCGCGCAACCGGCCTCAGCCATTCCACGATATCGGCGATTTCGTCGGACCTGATCGCCGAGGGCATCCTGGCCGAGACCAAAAGCGGTGAGGCGGTTTCGCTGAAGCGGGGACGGCCGCAGGTAGCGCTGGCGCTGAAGCCTGAAGCGGCAGCCGTCGTCACCATCGTCCTGGCGCTGAATTTCCTTTCCGTCGCCGTTGTCGACTATGCCGGCCAGACGGTGACCAGCGAGCAGCGCAAGCTGTCGACGCTGACCCTGCCCGAGGACGAGCTGATAGGCGAATGCCTGGCGATGGTGCGGCGGCGGCTCGGCGTAGCGGGCGGAAGGCGCATCATGCGCATGGTGCTCGCCGTCCAGGGCACTACCGACGCCGGGCGGCGCACCATGCTGTGGTCGCCGATCACCCCGCACTCGGGCATCGGCTTCGCCGATACGCTCGAAGGCGAGTTCGGCATTCCGGTGACGGTCGAGAACGACTGCAACATGATCGCCGAGGCGCTGAAGTGGCGCGATCCCGAGCGCTACCGCGACGATTTCATCGCGATCCTGCTTTCGCACGGCATCGGCATGGGGCTGGTGCTGAAGGGCGAGCTTTTTACCGGCACGCAGTCTTCAGGCGGCGAGTTCGGGCACATGATCCACCGCCCCGACGGAGCGCTGTGCCGCTGCGGACGCCGCGGCTGCGTCGAGGCCTATGCCGGCAATTACGCGATCTGGCGGGCCGCCCGTCAATCGAGCGAGGACGAGGAGCCGGTAGCCGACATCAGCGACGCCGACATGAAGGCGCTCGCGGCAACCGCGCGCGCGAAAGACGGTCCCGAGCGCGAGGCGTTCCGTCGGGCCGGCGAGGCGATCGGCTTCGGCCTAGGCAGCCTGTTCGCGCTCATCGACCCCGCCCCGGTGGCGATGGTCGGCATAGGCGCCGCCGCCTTCGACCTGATCGAGCCACCTCTGCGCGAGGCGATCGCCAGGACCGCCGGCGGCCAGCATTCAGGCGCTATATCCTTCGCCGTCGAGCCGGACGAGGTTCCGCTGATCCGCGAAGGCTGCGCCATGCGCGCGCTGACCTTCATCGACCAGGAAATCTTCGCCGCCGGCGCGCCAACGGAAACGCCTGCCAGGAAGACCGAAGTGGCGTAAACGCTATTCCTCGCGGATGGCGTAGCCGGCGCCGCGGATGGTGCGGATGACGTCCGGCATACGGCCGTTATTGACCGCCTTGCGCAGCCGCCCGACATGCACGTCTACGGTGCGCTCGTCGATATAGATCGTCTCGCCCCACACATTGTCGAGCAGCTGCCCGCGCGAGAACACCCGGCCCGGATGCCGCATCATGAATTCCAGCAGCCGGAATTCGGTCGGTCCGAGCTTGACCTCGCTCTTCTTGCGGTAGACCCGGTGCGCCTCGCGGTCGAGAACGATATCCCCGACCTTGAGCACGCTGGACAGCACCTCGGGCTTCGCCCGCCGCAGCAGCGCCTTGACCCGCGCCATGAATTCCGGCGTGGAGAAAGGCTTGACCAGGTAGTCGTCGGCGCCGGTAGCGAGACCCCTGACCCGGTCGCTCTCCTCGCCGCGCGCGGTCAGCATGATGATCGGCAGGCGCTCGGTTTCAGGCCGCATTCTTAGCCGGCGGCAGAGCTCGATGCCCGAAAGCGCCGGCAGCATCCAGTCCAGCACCAGAAGGTCGGGCACGTTCTCCTGCAGCCTAATCTCGGCCTCGTCACCGCGCGGCACTATCTCCACCTGATAGCCTTCGGATTCCAGATTGTAGCGCAGGAGCACGCCCAGCGGCTCCTCGTCTTCGACAACCATGATTTTCGGAGCTATCATCAATGAAATCCCAATGCCGATTTGCTTACTCGGCCGACACCGTCTGCGTGGTCTCGTCGAGCTTCGGCCGGTTCGGCGGCAATTGCGAACCGGTCATGACGAAGTAGGCGTTCTCGGCGATGTTGGTGACATGGTCGCCGATGCGCTCGAGGTTCTTGGCGCAGAACAGCAGATGGGTGCAGGCGGTGATGTTGCGCGGGTCTTCCATCATGTAGGTCAGCAATTCGCGGAACACCGACGTGTATTTGACGTCGATCTTCTCGTCGTCGGCGCGCAGCGTCTGCAGCGCCTGCGGTTCGCGCGCGACATATTTGTCGACCACGCCATGGACCTGGGCGAGCACCATCTGTGCCATGGCGTCGATGCTGTGCGAGAGGTCGCGCGGCGTCGCGCTCTGGCCGACAGCGCTGACGCGCTTGGCGATGTTCTTGGCGAGATCGCCTATACGCTCGAGATCGCCTGCCATGCGGATGGCGCCGAGCACGGCGCGCAGATCCTGCGCCATCGGCTGGCGCTTGGCGATCAGCGTGATGGCGCGGTCGTCGAGTTCGCGCTGCCTGGCGTCCATGATGGCGTCGTCGGAGATGACCCGCTGCGCCAGTGCATTGTCGGATGACAGGAGCGCCCTGATCGAAGCGCCGACCATCGCGCCGGCGAGATCGCCCATGTCGCGGATCAGCCGGTCGACATGCCCGAGTTCTTCGTCGAAAGAGGCAACGGTGTGCTCACCCATTCTATCGTCCTCGCCTTGTCACTCAGCCGAACCGGCCGGTGATATAGTCCTGCGTGCGCTTGTCGTCGGGGTTCGTGAACATTTTGTCGGTCGCACCCTCCTCGACCAGATAGCCGAGGTGGAACATGGCGGTGCGCTGCGAAACGCGGGCCGCCTGCTGCATCGAGTGGGTGACGATGACGATCGTGTAGTTCTCGCGCAATTCATCGATCAGTTCCTCCACCCTGGCGGTGGCGATCGGGTCGAGTGCCGAGCACGGCTCGTCCATGAGGATCACCTCGGGCGAGACGGCAATTGCGCGCGCGATGCACAGGCGCTGCTGCTGGCCGCCGGATAGCCCGGTGCCGGATTCGAGCAGGCGGTCCTTCACCTCGTTGAACAGGCCGGCCTTCTTCAGACTGGATTCGACGATGCCATCGAGATCCGTCTTGTTCTTGGCAAGACCGTGGATGCGCGGGCCGTAGGCGACGTTTTCATAGATCGACTTCGGGAACGGGTTGGGTTTCTGGAACACCATCCCGACGCGGGCGCGCAGTTCGACCACGTCGATCTTCGGGTCGTAGACGTCCTCGCCGTCGAGCGTGATCTTGCCCGACACCCGCGCGATGTCGATCGTGTCGTTCATGCGGTTCAGACAGCGCAGGAAGGTCGACTTGCCGCAGCCGGACGGGCCGATCAGCGCCGTCACCTGGTTTTCGCGAACATCGAGGTCGACATCGAACAGCGCGCGCTTCTCGCCGTAGTGAACATTGACCTTCTCGCCCTTCATCTTGATCGGGGGCTCGTTGGTTCTCTGCGCCAGCTTCTGTTCCATTCCGGCTTCGGTCATGATGTTCATATCCTCTGCTCCCCTTACCAGCGCCGCTCGAAGCGCTTGCGCAGGATCACCGCGATGGCGTTCATGATGACCAGAAACGCCAGCAAAATCAAAATTGCCGCCGAGGTCTTCTGCTGAAAGCCGGGTTCGGGGAAATCCGCCCACATGAAAATCTGAACCGGCAGGATGGTCGCCGGGTCGGTGAAGCCGCCGGGAATGTCGACGATGAAGGCAACCATGCCGATCATCAGCAGCGGCGCGGTCTCGCCCAGCGCATGCGCCATCCCCAATATAGTGCCGGTCATGATGCCGGGCATCGCCAGCGGCAGCACGTGGTGGAACACGGTCTGCACCTTGGATGCGCCGATGCCGAGCGCCGCCTCCCGGATCGACGGCGGCACGGCGCGCAGCGAGGCGCGCGAGGCGATGATGATGATCGGCAAGGTCATCAGCGCCAGCACCATGCCGCCGACCACCGGCGCGGAGCGCGGCAGGCCGAAGAAGTTCAGGAACACAGCAAGGCCGAGCAGACCGAAGACGATCGACGGCACCGCAGCCAGGTTGTTGATGTTGACCTCAATGATCGTCGTCAGCCGGTTCTTGGGCGCAAACTCCTCGAGGTAGATCGCCGCCGAGACCCCGATCGGAAAGGCGATGGCGAGCGTGACGATCATTGTCAGGAACGATCCGACGACCGCGCCCCAGACGCCGGCGAGTTCCGGCTCGCGGCTGGCGCCGGTGAAGAAGAAGATCGAGTTGAAGCGGCTTTCGGTCAGGCCCTCGCTCTTCAGCCTGTCGAGCCAGACGATCTCCTTGTCCGAGATTTTGCGCGACGATTCCGGCGTGTCGATGACGCGCAGCGCCGCCTGTCCAGTGGCCGCCGGAGCGGTGCTGTCGAGCGCCTCGATGACTAGGCCCTTGGCTACGGCCGTGCCGTTGTCGCCCGGCGCCAGCGCGGTCAGCTTGACCGTGCCGCCGTCGAGCGCGAGCAAAAGGGAGGCAGCGCCGCTGGTCAGCGTCAGCGCGCCGTTCTCGCCCTCGGTAGCGCCATGGCCGCGGGCGAGAGCCAACATGCCATCGTCGCCAAAAGTCAGTTCGATGTCGCCGGTCGTCCCCGAAGGCGTGACGGTGGTGGCGATAGCTTCGTCGGAACCGATATCGGCGAGCAGGCCCTTCAGGTAGAGGTCAGCAAAATCATCGAGCGGAACGGGGTATTCCACCGTTTTGCCGAGCATCCCCGGATCTTCGGCGATGTCCTTGCGCATGAACGTTCCGGCACCCGTGGAGATCAGGCCGCGAAGCAGGCGCCTGTCCTGCCTGCTCGTCACATCCGGGAATTCGGCGGTCAGCGCGTCGTTGATGACGCCCTGGAAATCGAAGCCATCGAGCTTGGCCGGATCGACCTTTGCCGCCGACAGATCGAGCGGCAGCATCAGGTAGTTCATGCGTAGCGCCGGCCACGCCTGCGTGACCACGGTGGAAAGGAGCAGCACCAGGAAAAAGCCCGCCAGCGCCACGGCTCCGGCGCCCAGCCATTTGAACCGCATCTCGGCTGCATAGCGAGCCTTCAGCCGCGCTTTTGCCGCGTCGTCGGTATGGACGCTGACGGGGCGTCCGCCGCCCAATGTCGAGATCGCATCAGTCATATTGCTCTCGGTACTTCTGGACGACGCGCAGGGCGACGATGTTGAGGGCGAGCGTGATGCAGAACAGCACCAGGCCGAGCGCGAAGGCGGCCAGCGTCTTGGCGCTGTCGAACTCCTGATCGCCGACCAGCAGCGTCACGATCTGAACAGTCACGGTGGTCACAGCTTCGAGCGGATTGGCCGTCAGGTTCGCGGCAAGGCCGGCCGCCATCACCACGATCATGGTTTCGCCGATGGCGCGGCTGACCGCCAGGAGCATCGCCGAGACGATGCCCGGCAGGGCCGCTGGCAGCACTACCTTGCGGATGGTTTCGGACTTGGTCGCGCCAAGCCCGGCGGAGCCGTCGCGCAGCGACTGCGGCACGGCGTTGATGACATCGTCGGACAACGAGGAAACGAAGGGGATGATCATGATGCCCATGACCACGCCGGCGGCGAGCGCCGATTCCGACGCCACGTTGAGGCCCAGGCTCTCACCCATGCCGCGGAAGAAGGGCGCGACGGTTAGCGCGGCAAAGAAGCCGTAGACCACGGTCGGGATGCCGGCGAGGATTTCCAGAACCGGCTTGGCAACGGCGCGGACGCTTTTAGACGCATAGTCGGACAGATAGATCGCCGCCATCAGGCCGATCGGAGCGGCGACAAGCATGGCGATGAAGGTGATGAGCAGCGTGCCGGCGAAGAGCGGCACTGCGCCGAAAATGTCCTCGTTGACCGCGCCCGCTTCGGTACCCGCGCCGGTGAAGGCGCTCTGCGGCGACCAATGGGTGCCGAACAGGAACTTGTAGAACGGCACCTGCTGGAAGAAGCGCAGGGATTCGAAGATCAGCGACAGCACGATGCCGATCGTGGTCAGGATCGCGACGACGGAGCATGCGATGAGGAATGCGCGCAGGATGCGCTCGACCACGTGGCGTGCGCGGTAGGCCGGCGCGATGCGCCCATAGGCCCAGAAGAATCCGCCGGCGGCTAGGACGAGCGCGACGATCCAGATGATCCAGAGGCTGGTCGTGTGGATGGATTTGTAGACGGCGGCAGCCGCTTCTTTGGCGGGATCGGTGAAGCCGACTAACCCACCGAAGGCAATGGCGCGGGCGTCGCGGATGAACGCCTCGACCTGGGGAACGCCCATTCCGGACAGTTCGGCCGCGAAACGGTCGGCGATGATCGAAGATTCCACGCCCGGCGTAACCATCGCCCAGATGATGACGGCAAGCAGTGCGGGGCCGGCGGTGAACAGTGCCAGGAACATGGCGTGCTGTCCGGGCAGCGAATGCAGCCGCGCGACCTCGCCGTTGACGCTCGCGATGGCGCGATTGCGGCCGATCCAGTAGGCGGCTGCAGCAAGGCCCAGAAGAAGAAAAACGAGATAACCGACCATGATGCAGGACGTCCCCTCGACCGCCGGGTCATTTACCGGCTCGAAGCACTGGGCCGGCGGCCCAGCGCTTCGTACTTTGTCTTAAGCTGCGAGCCCGGGCGAAAACTCCGCCCGGGCTCGACATGCTTGTCAGGAACCCATGCCCTTCAGAGCCTTGGCGTTCTCGGCCCACGTGGCGCGCTCGGCGTCCGGCAGCGGAATCAGGCCCTTGTCGGCCAGGTAACCATCAGGACCCCATGCGGCTTCGGACGTATACTCGGCGATGAACTCTTCCATGCCTGGGATGACGCCGACATGTTCCTTCTTCGCATAGACGAACAGCGAGCGGGACACGCCGTAGTCGCCCGAGGCGATGTTTTCGAAGGTCGGCTCAACGCCTTCGACCTTGGAGCCCTGCAGCTTGTCGGCGTTCTGGTCGAGGAAGGAGAAGCCGAAGATGCCGAATGCGTTCGGATTGGCTTCGAGCTTCTGCACGATCAGATTGTCGTTCTCGCCGGCTTCGACATAGGCGCCGTCCTCACGGATTTCGCCGCAGCCCTTTTCGTTGGCCGCCTTGACTTCTTCCTGGCAGGCCGCGTCCATGACCAGCTCGACGAAGGCGTCGCGCGTGCCGGAGGTCGGCGGCGGGCCGAGCACTTCGATCTTGGTCGCGGGCAGCGAAGCGTCGACATCCGACCAGTTCACATACGGGTTCGGGACGACCTTGCCGTCGACGGCAACATTCTTGGCGAGCGCCTTGAATATCTGGTCCTTGGTGACGTCAATGACGGTGCCGGCCTTGGAGTTGGCGAGCACGATGCCGTCGAAGCCGACCTTGATCTCGACCGGCGTCACGCCATTGCCCTTGCAGGTTTCGAGTTCGCTATCCTTGATGGCGCGCGAGGCGTTGGTGAAATCGGCGGTGTTCTCGCCGACGCCGGCGCAGAACAGCTTCATGCCGCCGCCCGTTCCGGTCGATTCCACGACGGGGGTCTTGAGCTGGCCGCCCTGGCCGAGCTTCTCGGCGACGGCGGTGGTGAACGGAAACACGGTCGACGAACCGACGATCTGGATCTGGTCGCGCGCAGCGGCGTAGCCGGCGGAGGCGGCGAGCGCCAACGCCGCAGCCGACGCTGTAAGGAGGAATTTCTTCATTTGGCCTACTCCTGTCGGAATTGTTCTCGACGCTCTCTTTGTCAGCGTCGCGTGAGGCCATAGCGCCGGTTTGTAACAGTTGCATGACACTTTCGTGTCGGTTGGATAACGTCTTCCGCGGCGTACCTAGGCCCGAAACCTGACCGGACAGGAGCCAGCGCGCAGATGTTTCCGGAATCAAGCGCTTAGGCCAGCAACAGCTAAACCAAGCCGGCTATGCGCCGGTTCCGGAACTGCACGAATTTTATTTGCCTGAAGGAACGTTCGGCGCTCAGCCGGCGTTGCGCCGGTCGCCGGCCTTGTCCCCGGCCCAGCGCTCGATCTTGTCCAGCAGCGCCTTCGGACTTATCGGTTTGGGCAGGTAGTCGTCCATGCCGGCTTCGATGCAGCGTTCACGATCGCCCTTCAGCGCATGCGCCGTGACGCCGACGATCGGAATGCGGCCTTGCGTCGCCGCTTCAAGCTCGCGTATGGCGGCCGTCGCCTCCAGCCCATTCATCATCGGCATGGAGACGTCCATCAGGATCATGCGTGGGTTCATCTCCTGGAACGCGGCGACCGCCAGCCGGCCATTGCCGACAATCTGGAAGGTGCAATCGGTTTCGCCGAGTATCTGCGTGAAGACCAGTTGATTGACCTCGTTGTCTTCCGCCACGAGAATGTCGAGCCGGTGTCCGTCCAGTTTCGGAGCCCGGTTGCGCGGCCGCACGCTTTCGACCGGCTGTACTGTTTCGCGCACGGCTTCGGGCGCGGCCGCCGCAGGGTGGGCGCCCTGCACGAAGCGCCGCTTCTGGATGGTGGAGACCAGGGCCTCGAGAAGCGTCGAAGAGCGCGCCGGCTTGATAAGCTGCGCATCTATCGAGAGATCGCGGTAGCTCGCGGTCGCCAGCGACTGATCGACCGATGTCAGCATGACGATCGGGGTGTCCGCCAGGTTCGGCGTTGCGCGGACCGTGCGCGCCATTTCCGCGCCCGTCATTCCCGGCATCTGGTAGTCGAGCACGACGCAATCGACCGGCACGCCGTAGGCCGCCGCCGCCTCAAGAACTTTCAAGCCCTCGGCCCCGCTTTCGGCAGCGCAGGAATCGAACGTCCACGACGCCATCTGCTCGGTCAGAATCGCCCGGTTGACCGCATTGTCGTCGACGACCAGGATTCTCGCGCCTGTCACGTCGACCGGCGCTGCCCGGCGGCCGTTCGGCCCGCCGGCGTTCGGCAGCGACAGCGTGAACCAGAAGGTCGAACCCTTGCCCTCGGTGCTCTCCACGCCGATCTCGCCGTCCATAAGGTGGACGAGGCGCGAGGTGATCGCCAGGCCGAGGCCGGTGCCTTCATGCCGCCTCGTCGACGAGGTGTCGACCTGGCTGAACTTCTCGAACACCTGCTTCAGCTTGTCCTTCGGAATGCCGATGCCCGTGTCGGTCACCGAAACGCGCAGCTTCGACATGCCGCCGTCGATGTCGCCCGTCACATCGACCAGTACATGGCCCGAATCCGTGAACTTGACCGCGTTGCCGACGAGGTTGGTGACGATCTGGCGGATGCGGCCGACGTCGCCCACCACGAGATCGTGGAGGTGCGGCGCGACTCGCACGATGAGTTCGAGATCTTTTTCCTTGGCGCGGGTCGAAACCAGCGTCGCCACATCCTCGATCGCCTCGCCCAGATTGAACGGGGCCGGGTCGAGCACAAGCTGCCCGGCGTCGATCTTGGAGAAGTCGAGAATGTCGTTGATGATCGTCAGCAGCGCATTGCCCGACTTCACGATGATGTCGGTGAATGTCTTCTGTTTCGGATCTAACTCGGACTTGGCGAGGAGTTCTGCCATGCCGAGAACGCCGTTCATCGGCGTGCGGATTTCGTGGCTCATATTAGCCAGGAACTCCGATTTCGCGCGGTCGGCGAGCACTGCCCTGCGCTGCGCCTCCTGAAGCTCGCTCTCGCGCTGCTTCAGTTCGGTGATGTCGGTGCTGGAGCCGATGAGATGGACGGAACCGTCGATCGAGACCAGCCGGTTCTTCTTGGCGATGAGTTGACGCACCATGCCGTCGGGCTGGGTCAGGGTCTCCTCGAATTCGTTCAGTTGGCCCGTGCGCAGCACTTCGAGGTCGCGTTCCGCAAAACCTTCACCTTCCTCGCCGAAGAAATCGCGGTCGGTAAGACCGATCGCGATTTCCTGCGAGACCCCAGTCATGTTGGCCCAGGCCTTGTTGACGAATTCGAACGCCAGGTCGGCATTTTTCACGTAGGTCGAAACCGGAAGTTCGTCGAGCACGTGCCGGAACAGGTCGATCTGCCGCATGCTGTCGCGGAGAGCCTCCTCGCGCTCCTTCAACTCGGTGATCTCGACGCGCACGCCAATGAAGGTGCCGTCGTCGGTGCGCGTGTCGAATACCTGATACCAGCGCCCGTCGGGGTTCCTGCGCTGGAAAACCGAATGGCGGAGGCGGTAGTGCCGCAGCATTCCCTCGAGCCAGTTTTCGTGATCGGTTTCGTAGATCGCATCGAGTTCCGGGTCGCCGCTGGCGCGGAAATAACCCACGGAGTGGCCAAGTTCGAGCGCTTCGCGGAAACTGCACCCCACCTGCCAGGTCGGCATTAGCGCCGGCAAGGAATCCTGAAGTTTTCTGTTCGCAAAGACGAATTTGTCGTCGCGGTCGTAGATGATGACGCCGGCGGGCAGCGATTCCAGCACGTTGGCCAGATGCTGGCGCGCCTCCTGCGCCTCGTTCTCGCGGCTCTTGATGTCCGACACGTCGAACATCAAGCCGGAAACATAAGCCTTTCCGCTGGCGGTCTGGATCCGGTTCTTCCGCACGATCCTGGTGCGGCTTTCACCTGAAACCTCCGCAGCTTTCTCGAATTCCAGAGATTCACCGCTGGCGAGCAGCTGGCGTTCGGCCTCGGCGAATGCGGCAGCTTCCTTCGGCCCGAACAAATCAAGGTCGGACTTGCCCAACAGGTCCCGCGGCGTCAGACCGAACATGCCGGAAAAGGCTTCGTTGGCCATGACGAAATTCAGGTCACTGTCCTTGACGAAGATCGGGTCCCTGACGCCATTGATCACGGCCTCCGCCAATCTGGACCTTTCATGGGTTGCGGCGAGTTCGGCTTCGCGCTGCTTCATCTCTGTGACGTCGTAATAAGAGACCAGCCGCTTGCCGCCCGACAACGCCGTCACGGAGTAGATCATCGTGCAGCCGTCGGCGCGGCTGAACTCACGCGGCGCAACATCGCCAGCGCGGATTTCAGCCAGCCGCGAGGCGACGTAGCGTTCCCATTCGACCTCGTCGACATCGTAGATGCCGTTGTGCCGGTTGATGTCCATCAGCGCCCGGAACGGGCTGCCTACGGCGACATCGCCCGGCGCGAGCTTCCATATGTCGTAAAATGCCCGGTTGATGATTTCCGCATTTAGATTGGCGTCGAGCAGCACGACGCCCATCTTCATGGAATTAATCGTCCGCTCGAGATCGAACAGCAATTGCTCCGTTCGTTCGTCGGCATGGTGCGCCTGGACGCTGGGTTGCACGGATTTCTCGCGCGTCGCTTCCAGTTCGTGAAGGGCCGCCACCATTGCGGTGACGTTGCGCGCTAAGCCGCGATAGCCGACGAACGCGCCCGTCGTGTCGAACCTCGGAAAGCCGGTTGTCGATATCCAGCGGCAGTCCGGCCGCCCTCCGGCAAGCTCATAGACGAAGTCGCGGAACGGCCGGTGGGCCTGCAGATCTTCCAGATGGTCGATGGCGCTCTTGCTGCCCTTGGCGACTTGGCTGAGGAAATCGAACCGGAAACGACCGAGCACCTCGTCGGGCGAAACGCCGGTGACCTGCTCGTATTCGCCTGATAGCCACGAAAAGCGAAGCTCGCTGTCGGTTTCCCAGATCCAGTCCGAGCCGGCGTCGCCGATCTGGCGCATCTCCTCGGCGGAGAATTTAAGCGGCGCGCAGGTTCCGGCGCCAGAATAATGTGCTCCGCCGCCGTGACGCGACAGCTCTGCGCCTTGAGTTTCGAACATGTTTCCCCGTCCCGCCTCACCCCGACAACCCCGCCGCAGGTTGGTCCCGGAATATGAGCGACAAGCCTTAACGATCCGCTAACCTTAACGGATCGCCGTCCGCCAAACGGAAGCAGGAAGCAGCATTGTCATTTCGAAGGCGGCCGCTAATTTCAGTCCGCGGAAACAAACCCGGACCGGGAGCTGCAAATGCCGAAAATGCCGATCGAAACCGCACCCAGGGACGGCAGCAGCGTCGAGGTCTGCTGGACCGACCGCGACGGCCAGGAGAACCAGTCCGTTGCGCGATACCGGTCGCTCGAAAGGCTGAAGGCAGCCGGCGGCGACTGGGACGAAGCCGATGCCGGCTGGTGGACGTTCATCGATAGCGAAACACAGAAGAGGATTTCGCCGCATTCCTGGATTTCGGGCGAGGATGAAGACTGACTTCAGGCGCCGTTCGCCCCTCAGATTTCCTGCTGCGCCACCGTCGGGCCGAACTCGCTCTTCTTCCGCCTCTGAAGCAAGCCACGGAGCTCTTCCAGCACCGCATCGGCGGCCGCGAGATGGGCGCGGTCGCGCGGACTCAGGCAATGAGGCCGCTGGAGCCTCAGGCGTGCGGTCGCGTAAGCCGCAAGATGGGCGGCGTGGACACGGGAAAGCTCGCGGAACGCTTTCTCGCCGGTGCTTATGCGGGGCGCAGGCATTGCGGTTCCTCCTCGGGCGAGCCAACGCCCGCCTTCGGACAAAGTTGCGGCGGACCTGGCGGCGTGGTTAAGCAATTGTTACGCGGCCCAGCCGGTGCTAGACGCGGCCGACTGGCCCGCAGGAAAGCCGGCTTATTGGTCCAGCGGCGCCGTAGGCTGTTTGTCACTTGATATTGGCCCGGCCATTTGCATCATCGCGCCAATGCCAAGGGGTCCGATGCAAGCAGTTTTCGACGGCCATAACGACGTTCTACTCCGCCTCTGGAAGCGCCGGAATGAAGGCGCCGATCCGGTCGCCGACATGACAGGAGGCGTGGCGGACGGCCATATCGACCTGCCCCGCGCCCGCGCCGGCGGCCTGGTCGGCGGTCTCTGCGCTATCTACATTCCCTCCGGCGCCCTGGTGCTCGACAAGCCCCGAGAAGATGGGCGCTATTCGACCCCACTTTCCGAACCGCTCGAACGGGCGCCGTCGCTGGACATAGCCATCGAGATGGCGGCGATCGCCTTGCAGTTGGAGCGCGCCGGCTCGTGGAAGCTTTGCCGCTCGAGCACCGACATCGATGCGGCGATGGTTGGCGAGAAATTCGCCGCGGTGCTGCACATGGAAGGCTGCGAGGCGATAGGCGAGGACCTCGCCGCGCTGGAAGTGTTTTACGCCGCCGGCCTGCGCTCGCTCGGCCCAGTCTGGAGCCGCAACAACATTTTCGCGCATGGCGTCCCTTTCGCGTACCCGATGAGCCCCGACACCGGGCCGGGCCTGACCGACGCCGGCCGCGCCCTCGTGCGGGAGTGCAATCGCCTCGGCGTCCTGATCGACCTGTCGCACATCACCGAAAAAGGTTTCTGGGATGTGGCGGAGCTGAGCGACCAGCCATTGGTCGCGAGCCATTCGAACGCCCATGCGCTCGTTCCAGTCGCCCGCAACCTCACCGACCGGCAGCTCGGCGCCATTCGCGAAAGCAACGGCCTGGTCGGCTTGAATTTCGCCGTCACGATGCTGCGCACCGACGGCCGCGAAAACGCCGATACGCCGATCAGCGAGATGATCCGCCATATCGACTATCTCGTCGAGCGTCTCGGCATCGACGGGGTGGCAATCGGATCGGACTTCGACGGCGCGTTGATCCCGAAGGAAATCGGCGACGCGAGCGGTCTTCAGAACCTCGTTGCCGGACTGAAAAGCGCCGGATATGGTGACGGCGATCTCGCGAAAATATGCCGCGAAAACTGGTTCAGGGTGCTGCGTTCCGCCTGGAAGGAGCACCCGGCGAACTGATCCAAAGACAAAACTCGTCAACGAAAAAACAGGGAACACTTGAAATGATGATGGGAAAGATAAACGGACGCTACCGCGTTCTTCTCGCAGGCGCCGCATTGTCGGCGATGGTTTTCGCAGGCGCGCCTGCTTACGCCGAAACCCCGGCCGACACGCTTGTCGAGGGCTTTGCCATTGACGACATCATCTCCATGGATCCGGGTGAGGCTTTCGAACTCTCGACCGCGGAAATGACCAGCAACACCTACGACCTGCTGGTGCGCCTCGACATGGGCGACACCTCAAAGGTCAAGGGCGACCTGGCCGAGAGCTGGACGGTTTCCGACGACGGCCTGACCTATACGTTCAAGCTGAAGCCCGGCATGAAATTCGCCTCCGGCAACCCGATCACCGCGGAAGACGTCGCCTATTCGTTCGAGCGCGTCATCAAGCTCGACAAGAGCCCTGCTTTCATCCTGTCGCAATTCGGCTTGACCGGCGACAACGTGACTGAAAAAGCCAAGGCAGCCGACGAGACGACTTTCGTCTTCACCGTCGACAAGGCCTATGCGCCAAGTTTCGTGCTCAACTGCCTGACCGCCACCGTCGGCTCGGTGGTCGACAAGAAGCTGGTGCTGGAGCACATCAAGCCGGTAACGCCGAGCGACGACTACAAATACGACAACGACTTCGGCAATGAGTGGCTGAAGACCGGCTATGCGGGCTCCGGCGCCTATAAGCTGCGCGAATGGCGCGCCAACGAAGCCGTCGTGCTCGAGCGCAACGACAATTATCACGGCGAGAAGGCCAAGCTTGCCCGTGTCATCTATCGCCACATGAAGGAGAGCTCCGGTCAGCGTCTCGCGCTCGAGTCGGGCGACATCGACATCGCCCGCAACCTCGAGCCGAACGATCTGGAGGCCGTCTCCAAGAATCCGGACCTCAAGACCACCAGCGCGCCGAAGGGCACCGTCTACTACATCAGCCTGAACCAGAAGAACCCGACGCTGGCCAAGCCGGAGGTGCGCGAAGCCTTCAAATATCTCGTCGACTACGACGCGATCGGCGAAACGCTGATCAAGGGCATAGGCGAGATCCATCAGACCTTCCTGCCCAAGGGCGTGCTCGGCGAACTCGACGAGAATCCCTTCAAGCTGGACGTCGCCAAAGCCAAGGAATTGCTTGCCAAGGCTGGCGTTGCCGAAGGTTTCTCGGTGACGATGGACGTGCGCAACACGCAGCCGGTGACCGGCATTGCCGAATCCTTCCAGCAGAGCTTGGCTGAGGCCGGCGTGAAGCTGGAAATCATCCCTGGCGACGGCAAGCAGACGTTGACGAAATACCGGGCTCGCAACCACGACATGTATATCGGCCAGTGGGGCATGGATTATTTCGATCCGAACTCCAACGCCGAAACCTTTGCCAGCAATCCGGACAATTCGGACGAAGGCAAGGTATCGACGCTCGCCTGGCGCAATGCCTGGAACGTTCCGGAACTGACGGAAAAGACGAAGGCCGCCCTGTTGGAGAAGGATGCGGACAAGCGCGCCGCGACTTACCAGGAGCTGCAGAAAACGATTCTGGAAACCAGCCCTTTCATCATCATCTTCCAGCAGACCGAGGTTGCCGGCTATCGCGGCAATCTCAAGGACTTCAAGCTCGGGCCGAGCTTCGACACCAATTTCACCTACACGATCTCGAAGGAATAGCTCCAAGAGGCGTGTGGCTTGGCCATGGCTGAAACCAGGACGGAAGCGCGGCGCAGGGGCGCCCGTGCTTCCGCCGTCACATCGGCGATCGCGCGCTTCCTCGTGATCGCCGTCACGACTTATCTCGGGCTTCTCGCCGTCACCTTCTTCATCGGTCGCGTGATCCCGATCGATCCGGTGCTGGCGATCGTCGGCGACCGCGCGCCGGCCCATGTGGTCGACCGAACGCGCGAGGAGATGGGCCTCAACCTGCCGCTCTACCAGCAGTTCTTCATCTATGTGAAAGGCGCGCTGGCCGGGGAGTTCGGCACGTCGGTGCTGACGACCAATCCGGTCATGACTGACATCCGCCGCGCTTTTCCGGCGACGATGGAACTGGCGACGCTCGGCACCATCATCGGCTCGGTAATCGGCGTACCGCTTGGCGTGCTGGCGGCCGTCAAACGCGGCAGCATCATCGACCAGATCGTGCGCGTCATCGGGCTGATCGGCTATTCCGTGCCGATCTTCTGGCTTGGATTACTGGCCCTGGTGCTGTTTTACGCGAAACTAGGCTGGGTCGCGTATCCCGGACGCATCGACATCACCTACGAATACACGTTCACATCGGTGACAGGCTTTTTCCTGCTGGATGCGTTGTGGCAGCGGCAGTGGGATGTGTTTCGCGACGTGTTCCGCCACATCATCCTGCCGGCATCGCTGCTCGGCTATTTCTCTCTCGCCTATATCAGCCGCATGACGCGCTCCTTCATGCTCAACGAGCTTAGCCAGGAGTATGTGGTGGCGGCGCGCGCCAAGGGGCTCAGCGAGACCCGCATCATCTGGCGGCACGCGCTGCGCAATGCCGCCGTGCCGCTGGTAACCGTCATTGCGCTTTCCTATGCCGGGCTGCTCGAAGGTTCGGTGCTGACCGAGACGGTGTTTTCATGGCCGGGTCTTGGTCTCTACATCACCAATTCGCTGCAGAACGCCGACATGAACGCGGTGCTGGGCGGCACGATCGTCATCGGCTCGGTGTTCATCGCGCTCAACCTGTTTTCCGACCTGCTCTACCGGACCCTTGATCCAAGGACGCGGGCGCGATGAGCGAGACCGTCCAGACCACCCGAGACTGGCTGCTGACGGAACGGCCGAGGTCGCGCCTGCAGGCAAGGCTCGGCCGCGCCTACAATAGCTGGCAGCGGTTTTCGTCCAATCGGCTGGCGCTGATCGGGCTCGGCATCATCCTGCTCCTCCTGTTCGTCGCAGCATTCGCCGACGCGCTGTCGCCCTACTCGCCTGTCATCGGCGACCTGCGCGGCTCGCGCCTGCTGCCGCCGAACGCCGAGCACTGGCTCGGCACGGACGACCAGGGCCGCGACATCCTTTCGCGCATCATCCATGGATCGCGGTTAACGCTCTATGTGGTGATTCTGGTCGCCATCATCGCGGCGCCGATCGGGCTTCTGGTCGGCACCGTTGCCGGCTATGCCGGCGGCTGGACCGACGCTATCCTGATGCGCATAACCGACATCTTTCTCGCCTTCCCCAAGCTGATCCTGGCGCTGGCCTTCGTTGCAGCGCTCGGACCCGGCATCGAGAATGCGGTGCTCGCCATCGCCATCACCTCATGGCCGCCATATGCCCGCATTGCGCGCGCGGAAACCATGACGGTGCGCAATTCGGACTACATCGCCGCAGTCAGGCTGATGGGCGCGTCACCAATGCGGATCGTGTTACGGCACATCATGCCGCTGTGCGTCTCGTCGCTAATCGTGCGTGTCACACTCGACATGGCCGGCATCATCCTGACGGCGGCCGGCCTAGGCTTCCTCGGCCTCGGCGCGCAGCCGCCATTGCCGGAGTGGGGCGCGATGATCGCGTCGGGCCGGCGCTTCATCCTCGACCAGTGGTGGGTGGCGGCGGCGCCCGGCGCGGCGATCCTGATCGTCAGCCTCGGCTTCAACCTCCTCGGCGACGGCCTGCGCGACGCGCTCGACCCGCGAGGCGGCGACCAGTGAAACCATTGCTCGACGTCGCGGATTTGAGGGTGCGCTTTCCGACCAGGGCCGGCGTAATCGAAGCGGTGCGCGGCATCTCCTTCTCGCTCGGCCGCGAGCGGCTGGGGATCGTCGGCGAATCCGGCTCGGGAAAGTCGCAGACCGGCCGCGCGATCATGGGGCTGACGCCGCCCAACGCGCTGATTTCAGCGGACAAGCTCGAATTCGACGGCATCGACCTGTTGCGCGCGCCGGCGAAATTGCGCCGCGACCTGCGCGGCAACCGCATCGCCATGATCCTGCAGGATCCGAAATATTCGCTGAACCCGGTGATGAGCATCGGCCGGCAGATCGTCGAGACGTTGCGGACGCATGAGGACGTGGGCAAATCGGAGGCGCGCGACCGTGCGCTGGCCATGCTGGAAGCGGTGCAGATCAGGGATGCACGGCGCGTCTACGACCTCTATCCGCATGAGGTTTCGGGCGGTATGGGCCAGCGCGCCATGATCGCCATGATGCTGGTCGCCGGTCCCGAGCTGCTGATCGCCGACGAGCCGACATCGGCGCTCGACGTGACGGTGCAGCTCGATATCCTCGGCATTCTCGACCGCCTGGTGCGCGAGCGCGGCATGGGGCTGATCTTCATCTCGCACGACCTGCGCCTGGTGTCGTCCTTCTGCGACCGCGTCATCGTCATGTATGCCGGCAGGATCGTGGAGGAACTGCCGGCGACAGAACTCGCCAATGCAGAGCACCCCTATACGCGCGGGCTCCTGAACTGCATGCCCGAGATCGGCGCCGGCCGCCACCCGCTGCCTGTGCTCGACCGCCGGCCGGAGTGGGCGTTATGAGCTCGGCCCTGACAATCGACCGGCTCGAGGTCGCCTACGATCATTTCCGGGCGCTGAAGGGCGTCAGCCTCGATGTCGCCGCCGGCGAGTCCTTCGGCCTGGTCGGCGAATCCGGCTCGGGAAAATCGACGCTGCTGCGCGCCGTCGCCGGCCTCGCTCCGGTGTCGGGCGGGCAGATCACCGTCAATGGCGCAAAGCTCGGCCACAGGCGCGACAAGGCGTTCTACCGTCAGGTGCAGATGGTGTTCCAGGATCCCTACGGCTCGCTGCATCCGCGCCAGACCGTCGACCGGCTGCTGCTGGAGCCGCTGGTCATCCATGGCTTCAAGGACATCGAGCCGCGCATCATCCGCGCGCTCGACGAGGTGGGCCTTGGCTCCGGTTTCCGCTTCCGCTATTCGCACCAGCTTTCCGGCGGCCAGCGCCAGCGCGTGGCGATCGCCCGCGCGTTGATCCTCGAACCGTCGATACTGCTTCTCGACGAGCCGACATCGGCACTCGACGCCTCGGTGCAGGCCGAGCTGCTGAACCTTCTGGAACAGGTGCGCCGCGACCGCCGCCTGACTTTTGTCATGGTCAGTCACGATCTCGCGGTGATCACCCATATGTGCGACCGGCTGATGGTCATGCAGGAAGGTGAGGAGGTCGAACGGCTCTCGGCTCCGGACCTCTCGGCGCGCCGGGTGACCAAGGACTATACGCGCAACCTTTTGGTCGCCAGCGAGGGTTTCAGGCGCACTGGCTAAACGCGGTGATCACCAATGTCGATTTCAGTCGAACGAAGTAGGAGATTATTTAGTGTCGCTCGAACTCATCAACCCCGATGATCTGCCAATTCCAGAGATGTACACGCAGGTTGTCGTCGCGACAGGATCCAAGCTGGTATTCGTCTCAGGTCAGCAGCCCGAAGACATACACGGCAAGCTCGTTGGGCATGGTGATTTTGCGGCGCAAGCGCGCCTGGCATTCGGCAATCTTGGCCGAGCGCTCAGTGCGGCAGGTGCACGGCCTGAGCAAGTTTGCAAGATCACAATCTACATTGTCGATTATAGGCGCGATGAACACGTTCCGATCATCGAAGAAGCGCAGATTTCGCTGTTTGGAGATCACAAACCAGCGAATGTGGTGGTCGGGGTAGCGATAATGTCCCCAGGCTACCTCATAGAGGTCGACGCGATAGCGGTCATTGACGAGGCCATCAGAAGCTAGCTCCTGCGTTGGCGACCCGCTCTCCCCGTCCTTCACGGGGATAGGGTAAGGGTGAGGGGCAGTTTTCTTTGGCCTAGTTTAGCAAGGGCCGGCTGACCCATCCGCCACCGTCTCACCCGGCCAAATCCGTTTCATCTGTGGGTTTGCCTTTCTGGTCACACACACCAGCGCTGCCGGATGCTAAGCAGGGCGGCAATTTCGGCCGGCTGAGTCTCGGCCGGCACGCCGGAACACGCATGACAGAGACTACGAGGGCCGGAACAACCGCATGAAAGTCGGCATCGATATGGGAGCGACCTCAGCCGGGACGGCGGCGACGCTCGACCTCGAGGAATTGCTGGCGACGCGCCTTCTGGTCCAGGGCAACTCCGGCTCCGGCAAATCGCATCTGCTGCGCCGCCTGCTCGAACAGAGCGCACCCTGGGTCCAGCAATGCGTCATCGACCCGGAAGGCGACTTCGTCACGCTGGCGGAAAAGTTTGGTCATGTCGTGGTCGACGCCGCGCGCACCGAGGCCGAACTCACCCGCATCGCGGCGCGCATCCGCCAGCATCGCGTCTCCGTGGTGCTCAACCTCGAAGGCCTCGATGTCGAGCAGCAGATGCGCGCCGCGGCGGCCTTTCTCGGTGGCCTGTTCGATGCCGAGCGCGACTACTGGTATCCGGTCCTGGTGGTGGTCGACGAGGCGCAGCTTTTCGCACCGGCGGTGGCCGGCGAAGTCAGCGACGACGCCCGAAAGCTCTCACTCGGCGCGATGACCAATCTGATGTGCCGTGGCCGCAAGCGCGGGCTTGCCGGTGTGATCGCCACGCAGCGGCTGGCCAAACTCGCCAAGAATGTCGCGGCGGAAGCCTCCAACTTCCTGATGGGCCGCACTTTCCTCGACATCGACATGGCGCGCGCCGCCGATTTGCTAGGCATGGAACGCCGCCAGGCGGAGATGTTCCGCGATCTTGGCCGTGGCCATTTCGTGGCGCTTGGCCCCGCGATGTCGCGCAGGCCGCTGCCCATCACCATCGGCACGGTCGAGACCGCGCCGCGCTCGTCAAGCCCCAAGCTGACGCCGCTGCCCGACGCGCCGGAAGATGCGAGCGAACTGATCTTCACGCCCGGCCCCGAGGAGCGTCGGCCGATCGTCCGCCGTCCGCCGCCGCCTCCAACGCCGACACCTACGGCAGACATTCTTGCGCAATTGTCGCGTCCGAAGCCGCAGGCCGAACAACCGGCAGAGCCCCAGTTCCCGGCGATCGACCAGGCCGAGCGCGAGGCGCTGGTGGAAAGCGTGTTGCGCGAGATACTGGAGGACGCCGACGCTTCGTTCCGTTCCGACGCCGTTCTCTACCAGGATTTTCTCGTGCGCTGCCGCATACGCCGCGTGCCGGGCGAACCTCTGACGCTGCCGGTCTTTCGGCGAAGATTCGCTGTCGCCCGCGCCGGCGTCGACCAGAAGACTGCCTCCGGCGAGGCGTGGCAACAGGCGCTTGCTATGTCGGAGAGTGTTCCCGACGACATACAGGGCGTGTTCCTGCTCGTCGTGCAGGCCGCGATCACCTCCGCCCCCTGCCCTTCCGACGCCGAACTGGCGCGCGCCTATGGCAGCCATTCGGCAAGGCGCGCGCGGCGGCTCCTGACCTATTTCGAGGAACGCGGGCTCCTGGTGCTGCGCACCGATTTTCGCGGCAACCGTGTCGCGGCCTTTCCTGATCTCGGCTGTGAAACCGCACCCGGCGATCCGACCCGGCCTGACGCCGGTTTGGACGAGCGACTGGCGGCGGAATAGGCCAGTCGAAAATATGCTGAAGAAATTTTTAGAATCGGCTGGAACCTTTTCCGGGCCAGCCGGTTTTAGCGATGCAGCAGGCATCAGGATCCCCTCCACCAGCCTGTTGCAAGCATAAAAAAGCCGCCTTCCCCCCGAGGCGGCTTTTTTTCGCGCCAAGTGATCTCGCGAAAACCGAACGGATCGTTCGAAGGTCTTTGCTTGATCTACTCGCAAACGACGCGAATGCGGCCAGCCGCCTGCGAGTCGTTCCGGCAGACCAGCGGCTTTGACGGCTCGGCCTGGATTGCCGGCTTGGTGCTTGCCGCCGGCGGCGGCGGCACAGCGACGCGGCGCGGCCGCGGGCGCGCCTTTGCCGGCGCGGGTTTGGTGCGGGCCACTTGCTGCGGCGCGGGCGGCTTGCGCGGAAATGGTGCCGCGGCGCTCTGCACCGGAGCCGTTTGCGATGCTCGCCAACCGGGGAGCCGGAGCTTGAACAGGTTCGGAATCTTGGGCTGCGCAAGTTCAAGCCTGTTGAGTTCGATCGAGCCGTCGGAAGTCCGCGTGCACGCGGCCGCGGCCAGAATAGCGCAGCACGCCAGAACGGAGATTGCCAGCCGCGATGCTGGTTCGAACCGCTTTGCCGGTATTGACGAGGCCACCGATTCCACCGATTGCACCGAGTTCCGGAAGCAGCCCCGCCACCGAATGATTGGTATATGCCGAAAAACTGGTACGCCCAAGGGGAATCGAACCCCTGTTCCCGCCGTGAGAGGGCGGTGTCCTGACCGCTAGACGATGGGCGCTGACAGTTCGGGGCGTATAGTCCGGCCGCCGGAAAAATGCAACCGCGATTCGCGGGCCATAAGCAGCGACCGCAAGCGTACGTGCGGGATTCATGTCATAGAGTCCCTACGCGTCCGAGGGGATGCGCGGCGCTCTAGTGACGCGGCTCAATCAGATCCCAGAGATTGCCGTAGAGATCGGCGAAAACCGCGACCGTTCCATAGGCCTCGCGGCGCGGCTCCTCTCGAAACTCGACGCCCCGCGCGAGCATCGCCTCGTGGTCGCGGAAGAAGTCATCGGTCTCGAGGAAGAGAAAGACTCGGCCGCCCGTCTGGTCGCCGATGCGTGAGCGCTGATCGTCGCCATCGGCTCGTGCAAGCAGCAACTGCGCACCCGTCCCACCGGTCGGACCGACGGTCACCCAGCGTTTGCCGCCGACTAGGTCCACGTCCTGAACGAGGCGGAAACCGAGCTTCTCCGTGTACCAGGAGATGGCCTCGTCATAGTCGGCGACCACGACCGACACCGTCGCCAGTCTTTGGAATTCCGGCTTCTGCGCGTAGTGTCCTGGCGTGGCGCTCATGGTTCTCGCTCCAGATCGAAGCTGTGAAGCATGCGGCCACTCGACATATCGTACACGGCGATGACTTCGCCCCCATTCACCGCGACATGCAGTGAAAGGCGGTCGCCCGAAATGCTATGCGAGATAACACGCGATCCGCGTGGAAGACGAATATCCTGAATGACCATATCACGACGCGAGGCATTCGTGTCTGGCGCCGCGGCAACGGTCGGTCGATCCTCGCTCTGGCCGGTTTTGTAGACAATCGCCGCCAGCACCGCCATAAGGGCCAGGAACAGCAGGCCGAGATTGATCGCGACGAAGCGGACGAGCTTGCGGCGCACCTTCTCGACGGCCGGATCGAGCGGTTTTTCCTCGTTATCGTCAATCGTTGGCCGCGCCATAATGGGAAAAACCTGGAATTGTCTGCAATGAGCGACCCTGATAGCGAAGCCGGCGCTGCATTGAAAGGGCTGACGGCCGGCCCCGACGCCGCAGGACTGCGGCTCGACCAGTGGCTCGCGGCAGCCCTCGGGCCGGATTTTTCGCGCAACCGCGTCCAGACGCTGATCCGGCAGGGTGCGGTTCGCGTCGGCGGCGCGGTCGTCAGCGAGCCGAAGCGCAAGATGGTCTCGGGCGACGCCGTAGCGCTGGAACTGCCCGAACCGGAACCGGCGGAACCGGCCGGCGAAGACATTCCGCTCGACATCCTCTACGAAGACGACCAGCTGATCGTGCTCAACAAGCCGCCGGGCCTTGTGGTGCATCCCGGCGCCGGCAACTGGACCGGTACCCTCGTCAACGCACTGATTCACCATTGCGGCGACAGTCTTTCGGGCATAGGCGGCGTCAAGCGGCCGGGCATCGTGCACCGCCTCGACAAGGACACCAGCGGCGTCATGGTCGTTGCCAAGACTGACCGCGCGCACCAGGCGCTGTCCGAGGCTTTTGCCGACCACGGGCGGGCCGGCGACCTCGAACGGGCCTATATGGCGCTGGTCTGGAATATTCCGCAACGCAGGGCCGGCACGATCGACGCGCCGCTCGGCCGCGCCTCCGACAGGACCCGACGGGCAGTGGTGCCGGAAGGCCGCGACGACGCCCGCCACGCCGTAACCCACTACTCCGTGCTGGAGTGTTTCGGCGAAAAACAAGAGGAATTCGCCAAGGCCGCCCTGGTCGAATGCCGCCTAGAAACCGGGCGCACGCACCAGATCCGCGTGCATATGGCCCATATCGGCCATCCCGTGATCGGCGATCCCGACTACGGCGCGGCCTTCCGCAGCAAGGCCAACCGCCTGCCCGAACCGCTCAGATCGCAGGTCAATACCTTCCCGCGCCAGGCCCTGCATGCGCGGCTTCTGGCCTTCCGCCATCCCGTTTCGGGCGAGCTGATGCGCTTCGAGGCGCCGTTGCCGGCCGATATGGAAGAGCTCGTCGCCGGCTTTCGGAATCTCTGAACCTCGGTTGAGAAAACCTGACTGGCGTTGTTCACTTTGGCGTGACGCACTGTTTAAGGTTGAACAAATACTGGATTTTCCGGTTTTGTTCCTATATAAGGGTGTTTGTCGCGGACGGGCGGCAACGCCACCGCGCCATATGCCTGCCTTGTTCAGGGGGCAAATATTCGAGAGGAGGGTGCTTTATGGCCCAGACACTACCAAGCATTGTTTCCGGGGAAGGCGGCCTCAGCCGCTATCTGGAAGAAATCCGCCGTTTTCCGATGCTTCAGCCGCAGGAAGAGTACATGCTCGCCAAGCGGTATCAGGAGCATGAGGATACAGGCGCGGCCCACAAGCTCGTGACCAGCCATCTGCGTCTCGTGGCCAAGATCGCCATGGGCTATCGCGGCTATGGGCTTCCGATCGGCGAAGTCATTTCCGAGGGCAATGTCGGCCTGATGCAGGCCGTCAAGAAATTTGAACCGGAGCGCGGCTTCCGGCTGGCGACCTACGCCATGTGGTGGATCAAGGCCTCGATCCAGGAATACATCCTGCGTTCGTGGAGCCTCGTGAAGATGGGCACCACCGCCAACCAGAAGCGTCTGTTCTTCAATCTGCGCAAGGTGAAGGGGAAGATCCAGGCGCTGGACGAGGGCGATTTGAAGCCGGAGCAGATCACCGAGATCGCGACCCGGCTGAACGTCAGCGAGGCCGAGGTCGTCTCGATGAACCGCCGGCTCTCCGGCGACGCCTCGCTCAATGCGCCGATCCGCGCCACCGAAGGCGAATCCGGCGAATGGCAGGACTGGCTGGTCGACGACCACGACAGCGCCGAAACGGTGCTGATCGAGCAGGACGAGCTGGAAAACCGCCGCTCGATGCTCGCCGGCGCCATGTCGGTCCTCAATGATCGCGAAAAGCGCATCTTCGAGGCCCGCCGCCTGTCGGAAGAGCCGCTGACGCTCGAGGAACTGTCGAGCGAGTTCGACATCAGCCGCGAGCGCGTCCGCCAGATCGAGGTGCGCGCGTTCGAGAAGGTGCAGGACGCAGTGAAAGCCGCGGCCAAACGCCAGGCGCAGGCCCTGCGCACCATCGAGGCCCAGCCGGCGGCGTAAACCGGCGCTTCGGCGAACTGAACTGGAAAACAAGAACCGCGTCGGCCTTGCCGGCGCGGTTTTTTATCGAAGGTGGCGCTACTCCTTCCGCACCGCCAGCTTCAGCGCTAGGTCTTCCATCCGCTGCGCCAGGCCGCTGAGCGCGCCGGTCAGCGCGGCGTCGTTCTTGTCGGCCTTGATAAGCGCATCGTCGCGGGTCTTGCGGAGCGTCATGATCTCGCTCTCCATGCCCTTGACGCGCTTCTGCAGTTCCGCCAGCTCATCCATGACCATGATCCCGGACATCACCGTCAGACGCTGGTCACCGATTTCGCCGAAAGAATCCTTCAGGTGCGAGACGTAGCGGTCGAAGCGCTGGGCGAGGTCGATCAGATGTTCTTCCTGGCCTTCGTCGCAGGCCATGCGGTAGGCTTTGCCGTCGATCGTGACTGTCACTTGCGCCATCTGATCACCTGTCCAGAACCGCGCGGATGGTTTCCATGGCGGTTACGAGACGCCGGGAAACTTCCTTGTTGGCCTCCTCCAGCCTCTCGGCGCGGGCCTCGGAATTGTCGAGCTCCTGCGCCAGCCGGCTGCGATCGGCGTTCATGCGCTGCACTTCGGCTTCGGCTTCGGAATAATCCTGTTCGTGTTCGAGGCGGGCCGCGACGCCTTGTTCCAGCGCGTCGATGGCCCTGCCGAGCCGGCTAATGACTTCCTTGAGCGTCGTTTCCCCGGTCATGGCTCCTGTCCAACCCCGCCCATCACCGAATCGTCCGCGTTCAGAACGATTTATCCTCGAAACATTAGGCGTCGTGTGAAGCAGCCGTCAACAAAGTGATTCGGGCTGTCCCCTGCTATCGCGCGACGGCCCGCCGCAAGGGTTCGGACTTCAGCCGGAAAGAGCGCCGCTTTTGTTGACTCACGCGGCGCGCCTGCTATGTGTCGCCTGCCTTTTTCGGGGGACACGACGCAGCTGTTGCCCCGCCGTCCAATCTGCAGCGAGCACATGATGAACCAGCGCGAAAAACATGACCGGATGGCCAATGCGATCCGCTTCCTTTCGATGGACGCGGTCGAAAAGGCGAATTCCGGCCATCCCGGCCTGCCCATGGGCGCGGCCGACATGGCGACGGTGCTCTACACCCGCTTCATGAAGCACGACCCGAAGAACCCGGCCTGGCCGGACCGCGACCGCTTCGTCCTCTCGGCCGGCCACGGCTCGATGCTGCTCTACTCGCTGCTCTATCTGACCGGCTACGAAGACATCACGATCGACGAGATCAAGAACTTCCGCCAGCTC
Organism: Pseudaminobacter sp.; assembly: GCA_035941355.1. Lineage (GTDB taxonomy): Bacteria > Pseudomonadota > Alphaproteobacteria > Rhizobiales > Rhizobiaceae > Allomesorhizobium. The sequence continues at coordinate 8,977 of DASZDZ010000009.1, read as the reverse complement.
GGCTCGCGCACCGCCGGCCACCCCGAATACGGCCACGCCGCCGGCATCGAGACCACGACCGGCCCGCTCGGCCAGGGCCTGGCCAACTCGGTCGGCATGGCGCTCGCCGAGCGCATCCTCAATGCGCGCTTCGGCGACGCCCTGGTCGACCACTACACCTATGTGATCGCGGGCGACGGCTGCCTCATGGAAGGTATAAGCCAGGAGGCGATCTCGCTTGCCGGGCACTTGAAGCTGTCGAAGCTAATCGTGCTCTGGGACGACAACAACATCTCCATCGACGGCCCCGTATCGCTCGCCGATTCCACCGACCAGCTTGAGCGCTTCGCCGCCTCCGGTTGGAACACCATGCGCTGCGACGGCCATGACCCGGACGCCATAGCCGACGCGATCGAGCTTGCCCGCCATTCCGACCGCCCGACGCTGATCGCCTGCAAGACCACAATCGGCTTCGGCGCGCCGACCAAGGCCGGCACCAACAAGGCGCACGGCTCGCCGCTCGGCGCCGATGAGATTGTGGCCACGCGCAAGACGCTGGGCTGGACCGCCCCGGCGTTCGAGGTGCCTTCCGACATCCTCGATGCATGGCGCCTGTCCGGCCTCAATGCCGGCAGGAAGCGCAAGGAATGGGAACAGCGCCTCGCCGCCGCCGAAAGCGAGATCCGCACCGAATTCGAGCGCCGCATGCGCGGCGAACTGCCTGGCGGCCTGGATGGGGCAATTGCGGAATACAAGCAGAAGCTCGCTAGGGACAGACCGAAGGTCGCGACCCGCAAGTCGAGCGAAATGGCGCTGGAGGTCATTAATGCGGTGGCGCCTGAAACAATCGGCGGCTCGGCCGACCTGACTGGCTCCAACAACACCAAGACCAGCCAGACCAAGCCGATTTCGGCCGGCAACTACGGCGAGCGCTATGTCCACTACGGCGTCCGCGAGCATGGCATGGCCGCGGCGATGAACGGCATGGCGCTGCATGGCGGCGTCATCCCCTATTCCGGCACCTTCCTGGTCTTTTCCGACTATGCGCGCCCGGCCATGCGGCTTGCCTCGCTGATGGGCATACGTTCGATCTTTGTGATGACGCACGATTCCATCGGCCTTGGCGAGGACGGCCCGACGCACCAGCCGGTGGAGCAGTTGGCAGCGTTGCGTGCTATCCCCAACCACACCGTGTTCCGCCCCGCCGACGCGACCGAAGTGGCCGAATGCTGGCAGTTGGCGCTGGAATCGGCGAAGACGCCGTCGACCATTGCGCTTACCCGCCAGAACCTTTCGGCGGTGCGCACCGAGTTCGTCGAGGAGAACCTCTGCGCCTATGGCGCCTACGAACTCGCAACGGCCAACGGCGATGCGGCAGTCACCATCTTCGCCAGCGGCTCCGAGGTCGAGATAGCGCTCGCCGCGCGCGCGCAGTTGCAGGCACATGGCCACCCAACCCGCGTCGTGTCGGTGCCAGCCTTCGAACTGTTCGAGAAGCAGAGCGACGACTACAAGGCCGCGATAATTGGCAACGCGCCCGTCAAGATCGCCATCGAAGCCGCCATCCGGCTCGGCTGGGATCGCTTCATCGGGCTCGGCGGCATCTTCATCGGCATGACCGGCTTCGGCGCCAGCGGGTCGATCGAGCAGCTCTACCCGCATTTCGGCATCACCGCCGAAGCGACGGTGAAGGCAGCGGAAGCGCGGCTGCACAAGAAGTCACATTGATCTTTGCCACGGGCGCGTTGATCTTGGCCCGCGGCACCGACTTTCGCCCCCAAGGAGAACCGAGCATGACTGTCAGAGTTGCCATTAACGGATTTGGCCGCATCGGCCGCAACATCGTGCGCGCCATCTACGAATCCGGCCGCACGGATATCGACGTCGTCGCCGTCAACGATCTCGGCCCGGTCGAGACCAACGCCCATCTGCTGCGCTACGACAGCGTCCATGGCCGCTTCCCGCGCGACGTTGAAGTCAACGGCGACATGATCAGCGTCGGCAAGGAGAAGTTCAAGGTGCTGGCGGTGAAGGACCCGTCGCAGCTGCCGTGGAAGGATCTCGGCGTCGACATCGCGCTCGAATGCACCGGCATCTTCACCGCCAAGGACAAGGCTTCCGCACATCTTGCCGCCGGCGCCAAGCGCGTCATCGTCTCCGCCCCTTCGGACGGCGCCGACCTGACCGTGGTCTACGGCTGCAACCACGACAAGATCACCAAGGAACACATGGTGATCTCCAACGCCTCCTGCACCACCAACTGCCTGGCGCCCGTGGCGATGGTCCTCAACAATGCCATCGGCATCGAGAAGGGCTTCATGACGACGATCCACGCCTATACCGGCGACCAGCCTACGCTGGATACGATGCACAAGGATCTGTACCGCGCCCGCGCCGCGGCGATGTCGATGATCCCGACCTCGACCGGCGCCGCCAAGGCCGTCGGCCTGGTGCTGCCGGAACTGAAGGGCAAGCTCGACGGCGTGTCGATCCGCGTGCCGGTGCCGAACGTCTCGGTTATCGACTTCAAGTTCGTCGCCAAACGCACCGTCACAGTGGAGGAGGTCAACGAGATTCTCGTCGCTGCCGCCAACGGCCCGCTGAAAGGCATCCTCGCCTACACCAACGAGCCGCTGGTCTCGGTCGACATGAACCACAACCCGGCATCCTCTACCTTCGCCCTCGACCAGACCAAGGTGATCGAGGGCAACCTCGTGCGCGTCATGTCCTGGTACGATAATGAATGGGGCTTCTCGAACCGCATGGCCGACACGGCCGCAGCTTTCGGCAAGATCATCGCCTGACATCGGACGAATTTCGCTCAATCAAAACGCCCGGCCTCGTCCGGGCGTTTTTTCGTTCAGGGGCTGCGGCAAATGCGGCGCAGAGCCCTGATAATCATGCAAATTTCTTGCGCGCTACCTTACCTTCGCCTCACTCTGCGTTAAGCAGGAGAACACGCAGAGGGGAAGGGGCTAAATGGAGCAGTCGATCTATCTCGTAACGCTGGTCGGCGCTGCTCTTGTGCTGGCTGCTGCGTTTTCGAGCCTGATCGCCTTCCGTTTCGGCGCCCCGCTGCTTCTGCTCTTCCTCGGCATCGGCTTGGCCTCGGGCGTCGACGGCCTGGGCATCGAATTCGACAATGCGCAGTTTGCCTATTTCGCCGGCTCGCTGGCTCTGGCTGTCATCCTGTTCGATTCGGGCTTCGGCACCCCGCTGAATGTGCTCCGCCAGGCGGCGCTGCCTGCCCTGTCGCTCGCGACCATCGGCGTGTTGGTGACGGCCGGCATATTCGGCGTCGTCGCCTTCTACATGACCGACTTCACCTGGCTGGAAAGCTTCCTGCTGGGAGCGGCCGTCGCCTCGACCGACGCGGCTGCCGTGTTCTTCCTGCTGCGCGCCGGCAACGTCAATTTGCGCGAACGCGTCCGCTCTACACTCGAAATCGAGTCCGGCACCAACGATCCGATCGCCATCTTCCTGACCATCACGCTGGTCGAGATCATCGCTGCGGGCGCAAACCCCAATGCCGAACTCCTGTTCATAGACCTCGTTATCGGCTTCGTCGTGCATATGGGGCTTGGCGCGGCGGCGGGACTGATCGGCGGCTTCCTGATCGTGCGCCTGGTCGAACGGCTCAATCTCGACCAGGCGCTGCTGCCGATCTTCGTCTTGACCCTGTCGCTGATAGTGTTCGCCGCCGCCGGCGCCATCCACGGGTCGGGTTTTCTGGCGGTCTACCTGGCGGGGCTCGTCGCCGGCAATTCCGATATACGCGCGGTGTCGGTGCTGAGGCGCTTCCAGGCCGGCATGTCGTGGCTGGCCCAGATCATCATGTTCCTGGTGCTCGGTCTGTTTGCGACGCCGTCGCAATTTCCGGAGATTTTGGCGATCGCCTTCGTGCTCGGCCTGTTCCTGATCTTCGTCGCCCGCCCGCTGGCGGTCTGGATCTGCCTGCTGCCCTTCAACATGCCGCGCCAGGAGACGGCGTTCATCTCCTGGGTGGGCCTGCGCGGCGCTGTGTCGATCCTGCTCGCCATCACGCCGATACTTGGCGGGCTGGAGAACGGCCGCGATATCTTCAACATCGCCTTCATCGTGGTGCTGGTCTCGCTGGTGATCCAGGGCTGGACTGTCGGGCCGCTGGCCCGCCGCCTGGGGCTGATCGTGCCGGCGCGGCTCGGTCCGCTGGAAAAGGTGGAGCTGGAGCTCCCCGGCTCAGCCCATCACGAACTCCTCGCCTATACGATCGTACCCGGCAGCCCGGTGGCGCGCGGCCAGCGCATTCCCCGCTGGGCGCGCCCCTCCCTGGTGGTGCGCGAAGGCCGGTCGATCAAGTACCAGGACGCCGGCCGGCTGCTTGCCGGCGATCATGTCTATATCTTCGTGCCCGACCGCTATCCGCGTCTGCTCGACCGGCTGTTCGCCAGCCGGACCGAAGTCGATCCGGAGGACGCCGATTTCTTCGGCGCCTTCGCCGTGGACCCGACCCGTCCGGCCGCGGACCTCGAAGCAGCTTACGGAACGGGCCTGATCGAGGCTGAAACCGCTATGACCATCGGCCAGCTGATCCTCTCCCGGCTCGGCGGACGAGCCGAATATGCCGATCGGGTCACCATCGGGCCGATCGAGCTGATCGTGCGCGAGGTCGACGAGAAGGGTCGCATCATTTCCGTCGGCGTGTCGCTGGAGCCGGCTCCGCCGGCGCCGCCGATCCCCGCCTTCCTGAGCGCCAGTGAAATCGGCGACCGGTTGCGCAGTCTTTTCGCCAGGCTTAAGAAACGCGGTGTCGCATCGGCGCCGGCCGCCGATGCCGAGACGCCCGATTCCTACAACAGCCGCGGCCATTGAACTCATTGCATCCGCCGTTCGGCGCGATAGGCTGCGGCAAATTAAGTTCAAAGGTGGTGTAATGGCCGGTTTCAGGACGCTCGACGATATTGGCAATGTAAAGGGCAAGCGCGTGCTGGTCCGCGTCGATTTGAATGTGCCCGTCTCCGACGGCAAGATCAGCGACTTCACCCGCATCGAGCGGATCATGCCGACCCTCACCGAACTGTCGGACAAGGGCGCCAAGGTCATCCTGCTGGCGCATTTCGGCCGGCCGAAGGACGGCCCCGATCCGGTCTTCTCCCTCGACCCGGTGGCGAACGCCGTTTCGGCGATGATCGGCCGGCCTGTCGCCTTCGCCGCCGATTGCGTCGGCAAGGAAGCCGCGGACGCCGTATCCGCGATGAAGGACGGCGACATCCTGCTCCTGGAAAACACCCGCTTCCACAAGGGCGAGGAGAAGAACGATCCGGCCTTCGCCAAGGCGCTCGCCGCCAATGGCGACATCTACGTCAACGATGCCTTCTCGGCCGCGCACCGCGCGCATGCCTCGACCGAAGGCCTCGCCCACCTGCTGCCGGCCTATGCCGGGCGCACGATGGAGGCGGAACTGCAGGCGCTGGAAAAGGGCCTCGGCAACCCCGCCCGCCCGGTGGTCGCCATCGTCGGCGGCGCCAAGGTTTCGAGCAAGCTCGACCTCCTGATGAACCTGGTGAAGAAGGTCGACGCGCTGGTGATCGGCGGCGGCATGGCCAACACCTTCCTCGCCGCGCGCGGCGAAAGCGTCGGCAAGTCGCTCTGCGAGCACGATCTGGCGGGAACGGCGCGCCAGATCATGATCGAGGCAGCCAGCGCCGGCTGCGCCATCATCCTGCCGTCCGACGGCGTCGTCGCCCGCGAATTCAAGGCGGGCGCGGCCAACGAGACGGTGGCGATCGACGCCGTGCCCGACGATGCCATGATCCTGGATGTCGGCCCGAAGACTGTCGAGACGGTGAACCAGTGGATCGACCGCGCGGCGACGCTGGTCTGGAATGGGCCGCTCGGCGCGTTCGAGATCGAGCCCTTTGACGCCGCGACCGTTGCCGCGGCCAAACACGCAGCAGAGCGCACCCGCGAGGGCAAGCTTATTTCCGTGGCCGGGGGAGGCGATACGGTCTCGGCGCTGAACCACGCGGGCGCTGCCGACGATTTCACCTATGTTTCCACCGCGGGAGGCGCATTTCTCGAATGGATGGAAGGCAAGGATCTGCCGGGAGTGAATGTGCTCAAGGCGTAGAGCACTTTGCAGCCAGGTGGACCCGAATGCATTCGGCTTTTCTCGGGGCGGATGAAACACTTCCACACCGCCAGTGATATCTTTCAATCGATTCAGGTTTTTGCTGGCATTCCATCGCAAAAAATCTTCTGATAATCGCCCGGGCAGACAATCAGGAGAGTGATGAGATGAACCAGGAAATGGCTGCGCAGGCTGCAAACAAGGACGGCTTCATTGCAGCGCTCGATCAGTCGGGCGGCTCTACACCGAAAGCGCTCAAGCTTTACGGCGTCGATGAAAGCGCCTGGGCGAATGAAGCGGAGATGTTCGACCTCGTTCACAAGATGCGCGCGCGGATCATCAAGTCGCCCGCCTTCACCGGCGACAAGGTGATGGGCGCTATCCTCTTTGAGCAGACCATGGACCGCGACATCGACGGTGCGCCGACGGCGCAATATCTATGGGAAAAGCGCAGCGTGGTGCCGTTCCTGAAAGTCGACAAGGGGCTGGCGGACGCGAAGGACGGCGTCAAGCTGATGAAGCCCATGCCGGATCTCGACGCGCTCCTGAAGCGCGCCGTCGCGAAGGGAATTTTCGGCACCAAGATGCGTTCGGTGATCGACGCGGCGAACCCGAAAGGCATCGCCGCTGTCGTTGACCAGCAGTTCGAAGTCGCCAAGCAGATCCTGGCGCACGGCCTCGTCCCGATCATCGAGCCGGAAGTCACGATTTCGATCCCAGACAAGGCCGAAGCGGAGGACATCCTGCTCAAGGAAATCACGAAGCAGCTCGACGGCGTGCCGGCCGGCAAGCAGATCATGCTGAAGTTGACGCTGCCGACGAAAGCGAACCTCTATAAGCCGCTGATCGACGATCCGCGCGTCATGCGCGTGGTCGCTCTCTCCGGTGGCTATTCCCGCGACGAAGCGAATGAAAAGCTCGCGCAGAACAAGGGCATGATCGCGAGCTTTTCGCGCGCATTGACCGAGGGTCTGTCGGCGGACCAGAGCGATCAGCAATTCAACGCCGCGCTGGCTTCGGCGATCGACAGCATTTTCGAAGCATCCCGCGCCGGCTGACTGGTACCTGTTTCGGCTCAAGGGGAACGACAGCACCAATGTCGCGGCTCGCCACCCTCCTCACCTGGCTCGCCTTCCCGGTCTATGTCTGGCAGGGGCTTGGCGTGCGCCGTCGCACCGAGCGCATGTACCCGGCCAAGGGCCCCGTGCTGCACGCCATTCGGGGCGACGAGCTGCGATATCGCTACTGGTGCTCGGCGATTCCTCGGCGGCCTCGGTCGGCATCGGTCATTCCGAAAACGGCCTTGCCGCGCAGCTTGCGCTGATCCTTTCGCGCCGGACCGGCCGCGCCGTCCGCTGGCGCGCCGCCGGCTTTAATTCCGCGACGTCCGGGCAGGTCCGCGATCACGTCCTGCCCAATCTTTCGGCCGATCCCTGGACACACATCGTGCTGTCCATCGGCACCAACGACACCAAGAATTTCCATTCTCTGCCGCGCTTCAAGAAGGAGTTCGGCGGTCTCCTCTACGGGCTTCGCGCCAAATGGCCGGAGGCGCGCGTCGTCTGGTCGCCGGTGGTCGAGTTCACCCGCGTCCCGGCGCTGCCGCCGCTCCTTGGGCGCATCCTCGAAATCCGGGCGCAGGCGATCAACGGGCTGGGCGAGCGCCTGTGCCTGGAGCGCGGCGCGGTGCCGGCGGCGCGCCTGCCGATCCTCGATCCTCAGCTTGGCTTCTCGACCGACGGCTTCCATGCCTCGGAAGCAGGCTACCGCGCCTGGGCCGAGCATCTGGCCGACCTGGTGCTCGGCGAGGCTGAAAGTTCTGTCAGAGCCGCGTGATCTTGTCCGAAAGCCTGCAACTTTGCTGCTCGGATCTTCAGTTCGGGATGCCTACTGCCCGTGGCTGAGCAGAACCGTCAGCGAGATCGCTCCCAGCGCGACGACCGCCAGCTTCCAGAAATCGCGTCTGTGCCGCAGGCCCGGCAAGCCGAGCGGCTTGATGATCTGGATGACCATCATGGCGACGATGACGAGCGACAGGGCTTTGGACATGCGGCGTTTGAGCAGGAACGCAGCACTCTGTCAAAGCACCGGCTAACCCATTAGGCCGATGGACGCACGGGTCGGCGATTAGCTAGGGTATGTTGAGATTCAGGTCAGGCCGAGCCGAAAATGGTGGATTTCGAGAACCGGAGCGGAGCGTACATTCGGGTACGTGAGCACCGGAAGCGCAGAAAGCCGCCATTTGCAGGCCGGCATCACCTGAATATCAACATACCCTAGGGAGGGCGGCGGAATGGCATCGCGCTATCGCGAAGTTTACGACAACTGGAAACGCGATCCCGAAGGTTTTTGGGCCGAGGCCGCGCGCGAGATCGACTGGTTCAAGCCGTGGAACGCGGTCTTCGACCCTCAGGCGGGCCCGTATGGCCGCTGGTTCGTCGGGGCCGAGTGCAACACCTGCCACAATGCCGTCGATCGCCATGCCGACGGGGCAAGGGCCAGCCAGCTCGCCCTCGTCCATGACAGCGCCTACTCGGGGGAGCGCAGAAAATTCACCTACGCCGAGCTGAAGGCGGAGGTGGTCGCGCTGGCCGCCGTGCTCCGGGACCGCGGCGTCGAGAAGGGCGACCGCGTCATCATCTACATGCCGATGGTGCCCGAGGCGGTGTTCGCCATGCTGGCCTGTGCCCGCATCGGCGCCATCCACTCCGTGGTCTTCGGCGGTTTCGCAGCCAGGGAGCTGGCTACCCGCATCGACGACGCGACGCCGAAGCTGATCCTCACTGCCTCGTGCGGCATCGAGCCGGGCCGGGTCGTTGCCTACACGCCGCTGCTCGATCAGGCGATCGAGTTCTCGCGCCACAAGCCGAAAGGCTGCATCATCCTGCA
>DASZDZ010000008.1:0-80770 GCA_035941355.1 Pseudaminobacter sp. | reverse complement strand
TCGCTTGCGTAACGGGCGCAACGCCGCTCATAATGCGCACGGGTGATTTCAGTCCAGGCCATCGTGATCTCCATCGAATCTCGCAAATCCGACGGAATCACAACCTGCTGAAATCACTCAACTCTTTTTGGAACGGCCACTAACTTGAGCGAGATCGGGAGAATGTTCTATAAATATCAGAAGGTATATCCCCGGTCGGCGTCGACGCTGATGAGGCTTTGGACGACGGACGAGGCTCTCCGTAACGACGCTAATGTTCTTGCCTTCGATGAATTCGCTGAGCGGACACAGTTTTTCGATGCGCCGGTCGAGCGAACGTCGCTCTTCTACTGGGAGCATAGAATGGGGTGCTGGCACTCGCAGGTCGCGACCGAAGGCGATCCAGCATTTGAGAGCGTATCTCTTTACAATTGCCGTCGGACCTTGGAACTAATGTTATCAGTGCCGGCAGAGGCCCAAAAGTCCAGCGAGATCCTCCGTAGAACTATCGTTAACGAGTGGCCGGCGCTGGCCAACTACCCCGTCAACGGAAAGCCTTTCGTGCTTCCCTCATCCGAATGATCAGCCGCCGCTGTTGAACCGGATGCGCTGGGCGATCTCCATTGTGGTGGGCATCCTGCCGGAGTAACCGGAGGCCCGATCGACGGGCCGTGGGATCGGTGCGTCGGCGAGCGAAGCGATTGCCGTGACCAGTCTGCGTCGGTGACCAACCGAGGTGATCCCGAGCGCCATCAGATCATCAGATCCTCGGCCGTTAGCTGGGAAAGTATCTCGGCTTCAATGTCATTATCCCGGAAGCCGGAGCGTATTGCTCCAGTCCAAGGCGCCTCAGCCATACCGCGATGTCCACGCCCCTTCCCGCAATCGGGCAGCAATGGCTGCTCAGTTGCTCAGTTCGAACCATATCCAAATTCGGAAGGGGGAGTCGTCATGCCTCTGGAACGACGAATGTCGGCAATGGGCGGGGCGGCAGCTTGCTGGGCGCAAATGCACGGCATCACCATGTTGACCATGGAAGGCTTGTTCCTGCTCGAAAGGTCGGCCCGGACCCCCTGGACGCCGCCCTCGTCACGCTGCTCGAAGGGCTGGAGAACCAGGCCGTGAACCCATAAACGCGAACGGCTGAGATGGGTGGAAGGTTCGCGTTGCTGCCCTTGATCTGAACCCGCACGAAGCGTGACCCCAGCGCCCGTCTGTGGGCCTTTCCTTGGGCGGGAAAAATAGGCGACAGATTTGGACAATTTCGGAAAGCCGAGCTTGCTTACGCGAACGGGGCGATTTGTGCTACTGTAGTGAAATGGGGGCAACATGATCGATATTCATCGCGCTACTTCGCAATCAGACCTTGACGCGACACGGACATTGATGAGGGCGTATGTCGAGTGGGTGCGCGCAGCAAGCCCAGAGGACAAAGAAAAGGATGACCTTTATTTCGACCACGCAGGGTTCGAGAAAGACCTAGCGGGATTGCCGGGCAAGTACGATGGCCCGAAAGGTTCCTTGCTCATTGCATACTATTATGGTCAGCCAGTGGGTTGCGTCGCGTCTCAGGAGATGGACGCTGAGTTTTCCGAGATGAAGCGCATGTTTGTCTCGCCCGAGTGCCACGGCCGCGGTATTGGGCGGGCCTTGGCAAATCGCGTGATCTCAGAAGCTGTGGGGTCAGGCTATCGAGGTATTAGACTCGATACCACTCGCAGCCTGAAGCAGGCAGTATCGCTCTACGAGAGTTTAGGCTTTCGCCAAGTTCCCGCTTACTATGAGATCCCGCCAGAGTTAGAGGGGTGGCTAGTCTTCTACGAACTCAAGTTCGCAGCATCCTAACTAAAGGCGGCTTAGCGCCAGCGGCGTGAATTCGCCATTCGGGGAACGAATTTCTGCTCAGGGTCGTTTGCTGACTGGCTGCTTTCACATCGCGCCGGATTCTGATTCAGGGCTCACCATGAGCCGATATGACCTGACAGACTTTGAATGGCGCGTGATCGAGCCGCTGCTACCCAACAAGTCAAGAGGTGTGCCGCGTGTTGATGATCGGGCATGCACCCTCCAATCGGGTTGGTGCATGCCGTGGCGCCTGACGAGGCCATTGCCCGGCAATCGCCTCATCTCTGGACTGTTAGTTGGACATCGTCCCCACCTCGGAGACGGTAAGCTTGTCGCCCGAGCGCGAGATTTCGAAGCTGTGGCCGGGTTCGCCCAATTCCCCCGGCACGGATATGGTGGCCGATTGATTTTCAGCGAGAGTGGCCGAGAAGCGCACGGGCGCGGCCTCACCGTCCGCGATCGTTGCAACAACCTGATAGCCGTCGCCTGCACTGGTGTAGTAGACCACTCCATGAAAACGGCCGAGGTCGATGCTCTCGCCCGCCATGGCGGACAGTTCGCCGGCATGCAGGGGAGACGCGGCCATCAAGAATGCGGCCAGGCCACCGGCAAAGCTGCGCAGCGTGGCGCCCCGTCTGGATTTCCCTCCCTGCTGGTCCGCAAGGATATTACTGGTCGATTGCTCGCGCCGATGGGTAAGGGTCAAGCGGCTTCCGACTTCATTTGCAATGGTGTTCATGGCACGCTCCAATGTTGACAGTGTTAACTTCCGGACATTGACATAAGCCCGAAAGTAGGCGATGTCAACATATGTTTTCGCTGACAACTTTGAGGCAAGATGCAGGACGCACCCAATCGGCCCTATCACCACGGCGACCTGAGGCGGACGATCATCGAAACCGCCATGGCCATGCTGCACGAGGACAAGGGCTGGCAGTTCACTCTGAGGGAAGTGGCGCGCCGGGCCGGCGTCAGCCATGCCGCTCCCTACAAGCACTTTCCGGATAAGGCCGCCCTGCTTGCGGAAATGGCGCTGCTGGGATTCGCCCGGCTGCATGAGGAGCTGACGACGGCGAAGGCAAAAAGGTCGAATTCCTTGCGGGACGAATTCTTCGCGATCGGTCGGGCCTATGTCAAATTTGGAACGTCAAATCCGGGCCTCTATCGGCTCATGTTCAGCGCCGAAGCGGGCAAGGCAGTGGACGTGCATTTGAGCGAAAGGGCGCTCGCCGTGTTTGGCGTGATAACCGAATTGCTGGAGAGGGGCCAGACCGAGGGAGTGCTGCGCAAGCGCGACGTGCGGGGCGGGGCGGCAGCTTGCTGGGCGCAAATGCACGGCATCACCATGTTGACCATGGAAGGCTTGTTCCTGCTCGAAAAGGTCGGCCCGGACCCCCTGGACGCCGCCCTCGTCACGCTGCTCGAAGGGTTGGAGAACCAGGCCGTGAACTCATAAAACTGCTGCTAGGTGAGCAAGTGCTTGATTCAGGGCTCTGGAAGGGAGCCTTGCGATGCGTCGAGTCTAACAACGAACCCTTGTGAGACGCGCTCGCTGACATTGATTGCCCTTCGTCGTTGTCGTCGTATTGGGCTTAGCTGAGTTCTTGGGCGAGTCCGATGAGAAGCCCTTCAGGCCCGCGGATGTAGCAGAGCCGATACACGTCTTTATACTGGACTACTTCGCCTACGAGCTGCGCGCCGCGATTGCGGAGCCTTGCAAGCGTCTCGTCGATGTCGTCCACGGTGAACATGACGCGGAGATAGCCCAGAGCGTTAACCGGGGCGTTGCGGTGATCCGCGACGACAGGCGGCCTGAGGAAGCGGGATAGCTCGAGCCGGCTGTGGCCGTCCGGCGTGCGCATCATGGCAATTTCGACGTGCTGATCGCCCAGTTCAGTGACACGTCCGGCCCATTCGCCTTCGATCGTGGCCCGCCCTTCGAGCTCAAGGCCGAGCTCGCGAAAGAAATCAGTTGTCCTTTCGAGATCTTCGACGACGATTCCTACGTTGTCCATCCGTTTGAGCGCCATGTGTCCAATCTACAAGGCGTCGTCCAGGCCGTAAACTCATAAACTGCTCTTCGCTACTCGTATCTACGGCCTAGACTCACACTATTGGGACACGCTCCAAACCCTGAATCTCGGTTTTGTCCTAGTCCACCAAGGTCCCGCAAGTCATGTTGACGACGGCGCCCGTCATTGCGCGGGCACGGTCGGATGCCACAATAGCGTGGGGCGGGCTGCAGGCAAACGACACGAATGCCGCTTGGTGCGAAGTTCTGCGGCCAGCAGCCGGGTCATGCCTTCAGTGACCGCACAGGCCGCGCCCATCATTCAGGCGATCGCCTGCTAACGGCCGACTTTAAGATCGGCTATCGCACGCGTTGGTCGAGTGGACAGCATCGGCCCTGCAGGCTCACGGCGGCGCGCCTCCTAGCGCCGCCATCGAAACAACGGGGAGCCGCCCCCCGCAAGCAATTTGGGTCATCTAGTGGTCAAAACCTGACGCTCGGTACCCGAAAACGGAATACCGCTACCGACCCTGAGCGGGCTCAAGCCGACTTTCGCTTCGCATCCGGTCAAGCGCCAAGAACGGTCATCGACTGGCCGCTTTTGGCGGCCCATGCCTTCGTGTCCTGGCATGTCTCCATGGCCCGCTTATAGGGGTCGCGCGCGGTGGTGCGCGCCACATAGGCTTGCTCTGCGTCGCCGAGAGCGTAGCGGCCGGACCTTTGGGCGAATTCCAGGGCATACGTCACCGAGATGTCGGCCGCTGTGAAGGTATCGCCAGCGAGATAAGGTGAGCGCGCGAGTTGCCGGCTCACCAGCCCCAGCCGGCTCTCGAAGACTTCCAACGCCTTGCGGGCGCCCCAGTTCTGACGCTCGGCCTCGGGCGCGAGATTGCGGCTGACGACGACGAAATACATGGAGGCGGCGAGACCGGCTTCACCGAGGTGAAGGAACTGCTGGTACGCGGGGAAGGCCGGATCGTGTGGGTCCGGCGCCAGCGGTGTCGGCCCGTAGCGGGCGATCAGGTACTCCATGATCGCAATCGACTCGATCATGGTGACGTCCCCGTCCCGGATCGCCGGGATGAACCCGGCCGGGTTGATGGCCAGGTACTCCGCGTCGTTCTCAACGCCGGCCAGCAGGTCCACCGGCCTCAGCCGGTACGCGAGCCCCATCTCCTCCAGCAGCCAGACGACCCGAAAGCCTCTTCCTTCGCCAAAGACGGTGATCATGTTCGGGGTTCCTTCGTCGAGCGCGACTAAACTTATTGCTCGACCGGTGCATGAATGCAACCGGTTTGACGCGCGCCGGATCTTACGCGCCTCGCCTTCAGTTCAATCGCCGAGCCTGACCAGCATTTTGCCGATGTTTTCGCCCGAGAACAGGCCGAGGAATGCCTTGGGTGCGTTGTCAAGGCCCTCGACCACGGTGTCGCGCCACTTGATGCGGCCCTCGGCGATCCATTTGGTCATCTGGGCGGTAAATTCCGGCAGCAGGTCGTAGTGGTCGAGTACGATGTAGCCTCGCAGCGAGAGGCGGTTGATGACGATGCGGGCGAGATTGCGCGCCGCGTCGGCGTTGCCCTCGTCATTGTAGCCGGCGATCATGCCGCAGATGACAAAACGCGCGTGGTCCTTGGCGTTGGCCAAGGCGGCGTCTAGGTGCTCGCCGCCGACATTGTCGAAATAGACGTCGATGCCTTCCGGAGCGGCCTTGGCCAATGCGGCGGCGAGATCGCCCGCGGTCTTGTAGTTGATCACCACGTCCGCGCCCAATTCGTCACGGACCCAGGCTGCCTTGGCGTCGCCGCCCACCGAGGCGATGACGCGCGCGCCCTTCGCCTTGGCGATCTGGACCGCCATCGAGCCGACAGCGCCGGCAGCGGCCGAGATGAAGATCGTCTCTCCAGCCTTCAGTTCGCCTATGCGGCCGAGACCGACATAGGCCGTGAAGCCGGGAACACCCAACGGTCCGAGCCACGCCGGTTCGGGCGCGGCTGCGGCGTCGATCTTCGACACGGTCGACGCATCCACGATGGTGTAATCGCGCCAACCCGAAAAATGGCTGACCAGATCGCCCGGCTTGAACCCGTCGTCGGCGGAACGCTCGACCACGCCGACCGCAGCGCCCTCCAGCGCCTCGCCGAGCTGGAACGGCGCGATGTAGCTCGGCCGGTCCCGCATGCGTCCGCGCATATAGGGGTCGACGGACATCCAGGTCGTGCGGACCAGAACCTGCCCCGGCGCCAGTTCGGGAAGCGTGCGGCTCACAACTTCGAAATTGTCGAGGCTGGGCAGCCCGTTCGGCCGGCTCTTGAGATGGATTTCGCGTGCTGCAATCGTCATGGGAATCCCCTATATAGAAGTGTACCGATGGTAACTTACGATTTGTAACTTACCATCAGTAACATAGGAGACAGCCTCCGGCCTTCCAAGCGTGCGGGGCAGTTTCGGTTGTACCAGCGGAGCAGTTGTGGATAGACCAGCGACAAGAAAGATGCCGAAGGCGGCGCGGCGCGAGCAACTGCTCGACACGGCGCGCAAAATCATCGCGGAGGAGGGAACCGAAGCGTTGACGCTCGGCCATCTCGCCGAGCGCGCCGGCGTGAGCAAGCCGATCGCCTACGAACATTTCGCCACGCGGGCCGGGCTCCTGGTGGCCCTGTGCGACGAATACAACGACAGGCAGGTCGCGGCGCGGGAGCGTGCGCTGGCGACGGGCAGTGCGACGCTGGCGGACATCGCCGCCATCTTCGCGTCAGCCTACGTGAATTGTGTTCTCGATATCGGACCTGAAATGGGCGCCGCCTTCGACGCCCTGGCCGCCAGCGAGGAAACAGCCGCGTTCCGCCAGTCGCTGCGCCAGGGCTACATCGCGGAATACCGCAAAGGTTTCGGACAGCTCGTCGACGTCCCTCCGGCAGAAGGCAACGCGATTTTCGCCGGCTTCCTGGGGGCCGTCGAAGCACTGGCGAACGACGCCGCGGCCGGCCGCATAGACCGGGCCACGGCGATCGAGGCGTTGTCGCGGATGTTCACGTCCACGCTGGAACGCTATCCGAGCAGGACCGGCTAATCGCTCAGCGCAGGTTCCTGCGCCGCTCGAGCTCGGCTTCGGTCGGCTCTTCCTGGGCGAACGATCCCGTCTTGACCGCGCCGGCCGGTTCATATTTGGCGACGATCACGCCGGTCGGATAGGACTGCGACTTCACCAGCTTCAGGCCGGCCGGGGCCACGCCGTCGCCGAACAGGCGCTTGCCCTTGCCCAGCAGCACCGGGAAGGTCAGCACGTTAATCTCGTCGATCAGGCCGTGTGCCCACAGCGTCTGCAGGAAATCGCTGGAGCCCTGCACGAGCAGGTCGGGACCGTCCTCGGCCTTCAGCTTCTTCAGCGCGGCGACGGCGTCGTCTCCCAGCCACCGGCTGTTGTTCCAGGAAAGCTCGGGCTTCGAGCGCGAGGCGACGTATTTCGTGACCCGGTTGAAGATGGGTGCGATCGTGTCGTTGGGGTCGGTGATGCGAGGCCAGTACGCGGCGAAGATATCGTAGGTCTTGCGGCCGAGCAGAAGGTCGTAGGGCTGGCCCAAAATCTCGTCCATCGCGCCGCCGGCCGCCTCATCGAAGTGTGGAAACACCCAGCCGCCGAACTTGAAGCCGCTGGTCGGATCTTCTTCCGGACCGCCAGGCGCCTGCATGACGCCATCGAGGCTGACGAATGTCGCGGTGATTATTTTCCTCATCGCATTTTCTCCTCGTTAAAAGAAAAGCCCCGGCCAAAGCCCCGAGTTGTTCCAAGGACGGCCGGCGCGACCGCTTTCCGACAGGGGCCGGCAAAAAATACGACGCGCCGACCTTTCGTCGGCAATCATGCCGCTTGTGGCGCCAACGTCTTCCCCACGGCGGCGACGGCACTTCCCATGGTAGGCGCATATGCTTACAATGCACATGGCCGCCGAGAGCGTCGGGGCCGGAGATCGCCCGAACTTGTCTCCATTCGGCATGCATCGCGCCGAGACTATCCTCGCCCGCTTTCCCGGGCCTGTTACGCTGCAAATCAGGCGGAGCAGGAAGCTTGTTTCGTTCGCACTGTGCCTCGGTTTGACGGTGGCCTCCGCCTGGGCCGTGGTCGTGGCAAGCAAGGACACGAACGAGTGGATCGGTTTCGCCATCTTGCTGGCATTTTTTGCTGCGCTCACGGTCAGGGTCGCGATCGCAACGCTCGTGCCCGGCGTAGGAAGCCTGACGATCGACGCTGACGGTTTGGCGTGCAAACTGGTCTTCCGGACGACGCGCATATCGTGGCAGGACGTAGTGCGAGACTTCCGCGAGGATACGATACGTCGGCTTCGGGTGGTCACGTTCGAGGTCATCGCCCCCAGCGCATGGCGAGGCGTCCCCACCAAGACCAAGCGCATCCTGCAGGACAATTTCGAGTTGGGTCGAGCCGAACTCGCCTGGCTGATGAACGAGTGGCATCGGCGGGCGCTTGCGCAGGCGCCAACCCCCGAGCCTGGCTTTAGGGGCAGCGTTCCGAAAATCGGCCGGCGTTCTGGCTGAAGGCGGAATAGGCCCGGCCCGGCTAATCTAAAGCCGGGGCAATAGGTCCGTCGTCTCGCTGAATTGCTCCGCCGGCGTCTCCGCCGCAGCGGCGAAGATCGAATCCAGCAGGCCGGGAAAGCGCTGGTCGAGATCGGCGCGGCGCAGCGAAATCAGGCGGCTGGTGCCGGATATTTCGGTGCGGGTGATGCCGGCTTCCCTGAGCTTGGCCAGATGGTAGCTGAGATTGGTCCTGGAGCCGAAATCGAGGAACTGGCTGCAATTCATAGGCACGCCTTCGTTGCGGGCGAGATAGCCGACGATGGCCAGGCGCGTCTGGTCGCCGAGAACGGCCAGCACATTGGCAAGGTCGATCTGGTCGATCGAGGGGTGAGGCAAGATCATGGGTCGAAAGTAAAGGCGTTCAGGGCTCGATTCAATACGGCGCAGGGTTCCTGGGCAATGTGACATGGACGCGCCACAATGGGGCGTTCAGGAATGGCAGGCGCGAAGCTGAGAAATCCGAAATGAAAATTCTAAAGACAATTGCGGTTGCGGCTCTGGTTTCGGGTTGTGCCGGTACGATTCAGCCGGCGGCTCCGACAGTCGATTTCGGCCCCCACGCCCTGACCCTGATCAATTCCTACAGGACCAGTCGCGGCCTTTCTCCCCTGGTCTCTCACGATGCGTTGAAGGCTTTGGCGAGACAGCACAGCCAGCACCAAGCAGCCCGGAATGCCCTCGGCCACGATGGTTTCCGCCAGAGATCAGCTCAGGCCAAGGCTGCCGGGACCAGCGGAGTATGTACGGAAAACGTTGGTTTTCGTTATCAAAATGCGCAGCAGCTTTTTTCAGGATGGAGGAATTCCACAGCCCACAACACCAACTTGCTTAGGCCTAACATGCGCTATGCAGGAATTTCCGTGGTCGGGGCTTACGCAACTTTCTTCGCGTGTGGGTAAAACAGCTTCGGACCCGTTGATCGCAAGATTTGAGTGTTGCCCGGAGCCCGAATGTGATTGTCACGTTCGGGGCATCCGGACCTCATGCGCGTGACAAATCCTGCCGTGCTCAAGATCCGTGCGTTGCCATGCGGATCTAGGGGAGCATCGCAGCTATCACGTCATTGCGCCTCGTATCATTTAGTGAACTTGTCGCCTCGGAACCTTCGATCGGATTACGCGCTTGGAGAGCCTAAATCCGAAAATTCGCAACCATGGTGGGAGGATGACAGCGCGCTATGGCCAAAACTGAAAATGGAACTTCCCCAATTCTAGAGGTGCGCGTCGCAGACCTCGAATCGAAAATGCGAAGCGCCCAGGTTACCGAGGACGAGATGAAAGCTTTCCAAAAGGTCGCTTCTTTGATGGGAGGCGAAGCGGGCTCCCTGCGGCTCAACGCCGATGACCTGATTGCCGCTTCCTTCGTCGCAGAGGCGCTCAGCGATTCGACGCCGAAACGACAGAGCTAGTGGCGGGCGCTTCGATCCCATTGCCGACCCCGTCAAAAAAGCGCTGTTAACCAATTTTTTCAACCAGCCAGTGCTTATGCGCAGGGTTGAAAAGGGTGAGGTGAACTATGGGTGTTTCAAACATAAGCGCATTTCCGCTGCATCGGCGGCGGAAATTGGTGGAGGGGATCGCCCGGGTTCTGGAATCCAAGAACGGGGAAGATGCGAATGCCTTCTGGCGCAGCACCGCCAAACAAATTCTCTTTCAATTGTCCGAATCAGGAATTGCACCCGGGCTCGCCGAACAGGAAGTTGGAACGCTTCTTCACGCAGTCTTGAGCGATATGGCCACCCGGAGCGCCGCGAAATTTGCACAATAGCATCGGCTGGCGCACATCTTGACGCTGGGCGGTCGGCTTTGCGGCGCCAAGCCGTCGAGATTGCGGGCGAAAATCTGAGTGGATAGGGACGCTCAGCCGGCTTCGTTGCGCCGCAAGCGCAGGCCATCCACGAAGACGTCCACGAGGCGAATGACCGTTTCCTGCCAGCCGGGCTGCTCGCGTGTGTAGCACATTCCGAATACGGCACGCATCACGTCCTCGGCCGCGATGTCGTCGCGGATCTGGCCGGCCGCGGCCGCCGCCGCCATCAGGCCGTCGACGGAGCGGGTCAGCCGCGCGGCGGAATCTGCAAAAAGCTCGGTCGAACTGCCGGTGGCAGGGGCTAGAGCCGCAATCATGCCCTTCTTTGTAGCAACCATTCCGATACTGGCGTGGAGCCAGCGGCGCAGCGCCTCCAGCGGTGATTCTTCCGCGGCGAGCGCTCCGGCGAGATCGACAAGCTGGTCAACCTCGCGGCGGTAAACAGCCTCAAACAGTGCCTCGCGCGTGGGGAAATGCCGGTAGAGCGTGCCGATGCCGACCCCAGCGGCGCGGGCCACGGCCTCGAGGCTCGCATCCGGACCGCCCGCGTTGAAGATGTCCCGCGCCGCGACAAGCAGCAGGTCGCGGTTTCGCAGGGAATCTGCGCGCGGTTTCCGGTTTGGCTTTTCGGGCTGCTGTCCCATTTCTCCTGTCATTCCATTACCGCTTGCAAAACGGAGGCATCCTCCGTATAGTCCTTCTGCATGGCCGACGCGACCCTCTATCTTGGTGGCACGCAGGCCCTGCATCGAAAGAATGCTGCTGCCTGCGTCGCACAGCCGACCCACCACGTCGATACAAATCTGAAGACATCCCGATCGGAGCAACCATGACTCTGTCCATCTGCCTTACGGTTAATGGCGTCCGCAAGGACGTCATGCTTGACGACCCGAGGGTGACGCTGCTCGACCTTCTGCGCGAGCGGCTCGACCTGACCGGAACGAAGAAAGGCTGCGACCGCGGCCAATGCGGCGCCTGCACGGTACTGGTCGACGGTCGGCGGATCAATGCCTGCCTGGCGCTGGCTGTTAGCCTCGACGGCGCTGATGTGCTGACCATAGAAGGTCTCGCTGATGGTGATCGGCTCGACCCGGTACAGGCGGCGTTCATCGCCCATGACGGTTTCCAATGCGGTTTCTGCACGCCTGGTCAGATCATGAGCGCGGTCGGGCTGATCCGCGAGGGCGAGGCGGGGAGCGACCCGGAACGCATCCGCGAGGGCATGAGCGGCAATCTGTGCCGCTGCGGCGCCTATGCCGGAATCGTCGAGGCCGTGCTCGACGCGCAGCGCCTTGCCAACGAAGAACGGAGGGTCGCATGAACCTGTTCGATTACGTCCGGCCTGCATCGGTGGCCGAAGCCGTCGTGGCAGCCTCCGAACCCGGCGCTGCCTATCTTGCCGCCGGCACCAATCTGCTCGACCTGATGAAGGGCGGGGCGCTGCGACCGAGCCGCCTCGTCGATGTCTCGCGGCTGCCTGGGCTCGACCGGATCGAGATGCTGGCGGATGGCGGCGTGCGTATCGGCGCCATGGTTCGCAATGCGGATCTGGCCCGCGACCCAGCTTTCGCGACCGCTTATCCGGCGGTGGCGGAGGCGCTGCTATCAGGGGCTTCGCCACAGCTTCGCAATACCGCCACGGTCGGCGGCAATTTGATGCAACGCACACGCTGCGCCTACTTCTATGACACCGCAAGCGCCTGCAACCGCCGAGAACCGGGCGCGGGCTGCGACGCGCTAGCGGGCGAGAACCGGACGCATGCGGTCCTCGGCTGGTCCGACGCCTGCATCGCCACGAACCCATCCGATTTTTGCGTCCCGCTCGTCGCTTTTGACGCGGTGGTCGAGATCGAGGGCCCGAGCGGGCGCCGGGACGTGCCGCTCGAAGACTTCCACCTGCTTCCCGGTACAGCGCCCGAGCACGAAAGCGTTCTTGCGGCAGGCGAACTGATCACCGGACTGCGTCTCTCGCCGGAGGCGGCCGACTTCCGCGCCCATGCCCGTTATCTGAAGCTGCGCGAACGCACTTCCTTCGCCTTCGCCCTCGTCTCGGCCGCCGCGGCGCTGCGGATCGAGGGTGGGACGATACGCTCCGCCCGGCTGGCGCTGGGCGGCGTTGCCGCCAAACCCTGGCGCGCTCGCGCCGCCGAGGCGCTGCTGGTGGGCGCAACGCCGACGGTCGAGTCTTTCGCACTTGCGGCAGATGTAGCGCTCGCCGAAGCGATGCCGTCGGGCGACAACGCCTTCAAGATCGAACTTGCAAAGCGGGTGGTCAAACGCGCCTTCCTGCTCGCGACGGCCGGAACGCCGCGGCGCATGCCGGCATTGCCCGCCTCCGCCTTCAGCTCTGACACCGGAGTCCTCTCTCATGCTTGACATCATTCCATTTCCGGCGGCGCCACACGTCCGTCTTGGCTCCAGTAGCGGCCAGCCTCTGACCCGCCGCGACGGTCTGCTCAAGGTCACCGGTGCGGCGACCTATGCCGCCGACAACCATCCCGCCGGGATGCTGCATGCCGTCGTCGCGGTCAGCACGATTGCCCGCGGACGGGTGACCTCTCTCGATGTCGCGGCAGCCAAAGCCCATCCCGGCGTCGTCGAGGTCATCACACCTGCCAACCGCCCGCCGCTGGCAATGGATCCGGACGGCAAGCACGGCCTGTTCGGCTTCCGCTTCGAGGCGCTGCAGAACGAGCGGGTGCGCTATGCCAAGCAGCCGATCGCAGTCGTCGTTGCCGAGACGCTGGAAGCCGCGACCGAGGGCGCGCGCCTTCTGGCCCCGACCTATGAGGTGGAACCGGCGCGCATCGGCTTCGAAAACGGCGAGCGCTACGATCCGCCCACTGTCGGCATCGGCTCACCGGCCGATTTCGATCGCGGCGACCTGGCCGCCGGTCTCGGCGCGGCCACGCACTTGATCGAGACGGAATACGAGACGCCTGCCCAGTATCACAACGCAATGGAGCCGCACGCCATCGTTGCCGAATGGGACGGCGACCGGCTGACCATCGACACCCCGAACCAGGCGATCCTGATGGCGCGGGCAGGTTTTGCAGCGTTCTTCGGCATTCCGGCCGAGAACGTGCTGCTGCGCAGCCCGTTTCTGGGCGGTGGCTTCGGATCTAAGGCGATCCTGGCCGGTCCGCAGATCCTCTGCATTCTGGCGGCGCGGATGCTTGGGCGTCCGGTCAAGCTGGTCTTGCCCCGCGACCAGATGTTCGGACCCGTGGGACATCGCGGAGCAACGCAACAGCATCTGCGGCTCGGCCTCGATGCCGTGGGGCGGCTGACGGCGCTGGAGCATCGCGCCGTGGCGATGACCAGCAGCTTCGACGAATTCATAGAGCCTGCCGCGAATGCTTCCCATAACCTCTACGCCAGTCCCGCAATCTCGACCCGGCACAGCGCGGTGCGGGCCGATATCGGAACGCCGGGCCCGATGCGGGCGCCGGGCGAAGCCACCGGCTCGGCGGCGCTTGAATGCGCGATGGACGAGGCCGCATTGGCTTGCGGCATCGATCCACTGGAAATGCGCCTGCGCAACTACGCCGAGACGGATCCCGCGACGGGCAGGGCATTTTCGGCCAAGGCGCTGCGTGAGTGCTATGCGCAAGGCGCCGAACGGTTCGGCTGGGCCGGCCGGCCCCTGGCGCCGCGGCAGATGCGCGACGATTCCGGTCTCCTTGTCGGCTGGGGCATGGGCAGTGCGCTGTTCCCCGCGCCGATGTTTCAGGCCGAGGCGCGCGCGACGCTACGTAGCGACGGAACCGCCCTGGTCGAGACCGCCGCCGCCGACATGGGCCAGGGCGCCTGGACCGCGCTTGCCCAGATAGCCGCCGACGGGCTGGGCCTTGATATCGATAAGGTCGAGTTTCGCGCCGGCTCATCGGAGCTTCCCGATGGCGGCATCGCCGGCGGCTCTGGCCATACCGCGACGGCCGGCAGCGCGCTGCACAGCGCCGGTACCGACGTCATCGGCAAGCTCGCCGAGATTGCCGCCAACGACCCGGACTCTCCGCTGTTCGGAGCCGGCAATGCAGGGGTCGAGGCTCGCGGCGGTCGGCTTTACCACGGCGCGGACGAGACCCGGAGCGAGAGCTACTCCGATATTCTCGCGCGGGCTGGTCTCCAGACCCTCGAGGGAAACGGCAAGGGCGGTCGGGATCCGGCCAACGCGGAGGCGCGGGCGATGTTCTCGCACGGCGCGGTTTTTGCCGAGGTCAAGGTCGACCCCGATCTCGGCCAGGTCAGGGTCACGCGGCTCGTCGGCGCTTTCGCCGCAGGGCGGATCATCAACCCCAGACTGGCCCGCAGCCAGCTTTACGGCGGGATGATCTGGGGTCTCTCCTTCGCACTGCACGAAGAGGCGCTCCACGACCGCCGCACGGGCCGGCCGATGAATGCCGATTTGGCCGGCTATCACGTCCCGGTCCATGCCGACATTCCCGTGATGGAGGCGCTGCTGGTCGACGAGGACGACCCCTACGTCAACGCGCTGGGAATCAAAGGCGTCGGCGAAATCGGCATCACCGGCACCGTAGGCGCAATCGCGAATGCCATCTGGCACGCGACCGGAATAAGGGCGCACCGTTTTCCGATCCGGATCGAGGACTTAACGGAGTAGATCAAGGCAGGGATGCTTCGGCGCGTTCGTGCGTAGTGCTGCGCAATCCGCTTAAGCGGCCTTGCTTAATCTTTGATTTCATTACAAAAATGTAATCAGCATGTTCAGTTTTGGTTCATCGCCCGATCGCTAGGTTCCTCGCATCGACAACGAGGAACCTATCAATGTTCAAACGAACCGTTCTTGCCGCGATTGCGATCTCCATGCTCGCGGTTCCCGTCGCCCAGGCTCAGCAGCGTCATGATGGCCCGCGTCAGGGCAAGCATTATTCGCAACAGCATAAGTGGGATTTCCATGCACCCAGGGGGCATGAGGTGCGCAAACATCAGAACAAGCGGTACCACTGGTCCAGGGGGAAACGTGTTCCTGAATGGCAGCGCAGGCAGGCGATCCGCGATCACTACCGCTACGGCCTCGGGCGTCCCGGCCGTGGCCAGCAGTGGGTACGCGTCGACCATGACTTCCTACTAATCAGCCTGGGCACAGGAATTATCGCGAGCATCATCGCGGGCCGATAGGGAGCGGCTATCCAGAGCAAGCCGCCCGATTTCGGAATCGGGCATCTCGCTCTAGCTTTTTGTTTTCGCATCGTTTTTGCCGAAAACCGGCATCCACTTTTCGGCACGATGCTCTAGAGGCGGGCGATCAACCCGCCTCTTCTTCTTGCGGCTAGGCCGCCCTTCGCGTCCGCCTTACCGGTTCCGCCGCCTTGGGTTTGCGGCCGAGCCCCATTTTCTTGGCGAGTTCTGAACGCGCGGCCGCGTAGTCCGGTGCGACCATCGGGTAGTCGACAGGCAGATTCCACTTCGCCCTGTATTCTTCAGGTGTGATCCCGAACGTCGTCTTCAAATGCCGCTTCAGGGATTTGAACTTCTTCCCGTCATCGAGGCAGACGATGTACTCAGGGGTCACCGATTTCTTGATGGGAACGGCGGGCGTAAGCTTTTCTAACGGCGTCGTCTCCGAGGCCGTCGAGAGCCCGGCCAAGGATTGGTGAACTTGAGCGATCAGAGAAGGCAACTCGGACACCGGAACCGGGTTGTTCGAGACGTAAGCTGCAATCACGTCTACTGTCAGTTCGATTGTATCTGTTTTGTTGAAGTCATCGGTCATAACTGGAATTCCCTCATATTCATAAGATCGCCCGACAAGTAGATATTGCTTCTTGGGATGGATGCAACCCCCGAGCCGGCCTAAAAAGAGTTGAATGATATCAGCGGGTTGTGATTCCTTCGGATTTGCAAATGGATGAAGTGCAGGCGCGAGCCTTGCTGAAAATCGAAGCATTGCAGGCAATGCAAGATTCCCGTCATCTTCCCGCAACCGAATAGCGAGAAAAGTTTCGAGTAGGCACAACTATTTCGCTTCACAACCCCAAGTAGATTTGCTTGACCGTGGCATAACAAGAAGTGCGGCCCGGCGGCGCAGCTGTGGGATGCGCCTGGCGCGATCAGCCGAGCGGCGGACCGGCGAATAGCGTCACCGCGCCGCCGAGCCGGTCGACGATCCAGCGATGCCGCGCAGCTGATCTTGGCAGCAGGAACGCGCCGTCCCATTCTCCGGTGACCGGGTCCCACCCGCGATAGGCAAGCACTGGCTGCGACGGGATGTAGACGCGGAAGCGCTCCACGACATCGGCGCCGTAAACACGCCAATGTCCGTGTTTCTCCGGCTTTGGAAAACCCCAATCGCGCGTCACCTCCTCGCGAAACGGATCGGGGAATGCGAGATACAGCAGGCCCTCCGGCCTAGCGATGCGCAGCAGCTCGTGGAGCGCTGCGCGATCGTCGCCGACATGCTCGAGCACATGCGA
Source organism: Pseudaminobacter sp. (assembly GCA_035941355.1). Classification (GTDB taxonomy): domain Bacteria; phylum Pseudomonadota; class Alphaproteobacteria; order Rhizobiales; family Rhizobiaceae; genus Allomesorhizobium. Next base: position 64,093 of record DASZDZ010000008.1, on the reverse strand, counting down.
GCAGATGGCGAGGTCGTAGGCGGCGTCGGGCCGGTCGATCGCCTGGATGTCGATGCCGCCGGGTTCGCCATAGACCGACAACTCGTGGCTTGCGAACCATGACGGATCGACCGTGGGATCGGGGCTGAACTGGATCGCCTTCCAGCCAGCGAAGTTTTCGGGTCCGAGTTTTTCGAACATGATCCGGAAAATCCGGTGGCGTTCGAGCGATTGGCAGCCGGCGCAGCGCGGCAGGTTGCCGTTCGGCGCCATGCGGCCCTTCGGGCCGGGGACGAAAACCGTGCCGCCGCAGATCGGGCATTGGGGTGCAGTGGATTTTTTGGCGGCGGTAGCGGTCATCGTGCGAAAACCTGTTTTGCGGAAACTGATCCGGCGTACCGGAAGGAGTGTTGGGCTCGGCGAGGCCGGCGAAGACGCAACCACGAATACTCAATCCCAGGACACGATGCTACGCCAGAAGCAGCCAAATCAGTCAGCGAGCGGAGAGTCCACGCCCAGAGCAGGTTGTGGTGCAGTCGTCCACCATGGGTGGACAGGCGGCGATCAGGTCGCGGCAAGACTTTCGCGGGCGTTCATCGCAATGCCCTTGCCGAACCGATTTGCCAGTGCTTTCATGCAGTGCGCCGGATGCGAAGGACCACAGCTACGATGAGGCTCGCAATGGCCGCAATTTTGTCGATCGTCTCTTCCGATGCCTCGGCGATCGTCCGCTACATGGTGCAGGGCATGACCTGCGCCGAGGTACAGGAGGCTCTCGATCGCGACGGCATTGCCATCCTTTATCGGCAAGGAGAATCGGGCGTCGTGCTTTACGACCGGTTCGTGAAGGATGGAGCGTTTTGCCAAGCAAGCTCCACGACGGCGAGAGAGACAATAACGGTAGCCGATACAGACGAGTGCCCCGTCAGCAAATGTATCGACGTGCGCCGGTTCGGTGGATGAGCATCGAATCATTCCCGAAACGGCTCCGTTCCCATCGGCTTGGCTAATCAGGCGAACTGATGCACCGCCACTCGGTACCTCCAGCCCCAGTCGTCTCGCTGCTCGCTGGCTTCACGTTAAGTCGTTGGCCAGTTGGCTTGCGGCCTCGAAGTGACTGGTCTCCGTCTGTTGACGCCTTTGCGGGCCACGATGGAGTTGTCGGCTGATTTGGTTGTCACGTTATTTGGCCGGAGTCTGGACGACCTTCGGATTCCTCGACATTATCTCGCGCCACGGACTCTGTGCTTGGCAAGGCGGAGGCCAGTGGCTTCCATACTAGCCCGTTCGGTGCAAACCGTAGATCATCTTCCCACTGCTGGGTCAGAGCACCGCCTTCCAGGCCTGTCGCAAACTGTGTCCTGCCCTGTTCGTCGTTGGCTGGATCGGACAGCGGCCATGTTGCCGTGGTCGGCTCCTTGACCATTATGCCTCCCATCCCGGCTGGTGCGTACTCGCAGGTATTCGGATCGCAACACTCGTCTACCAGAACCGCTAGCATGACGAGGGACGGCGCGACGAACACGCCAACCACCTGTTTGTCGGCTGCCACGCGCACAAAGTAGGTTCTCACTAAGGTGTCCTATTCCAAGCATGGTTCGGATCAAGGGGCCGACCGAGATGTCTGCCGGCGCCGATGGCATAGCCTCTCGCTCTGCCGCTGGATCAACCCGGAATGGGAGGTCTGGCAAATCACCTCTGTGTTATCGAGGCCGAAGAACAGATACTCGCGGATTGGGGCTTGCTGACGGATTGCGCGAAAGGGGCCGCCCACACATGAGACAAACGTGGCAGGAGGCTTATGGCGGCATGTTGACATGACATCGCGACAAGTTCAATAGTTCAAGAAACCTTGAACAAAGGAAGAGATCATGGACAAGCGCCTTGTCTGGCTCGCCGTGGGATCGTTCGCGATGAGCACCGTGGGGTTCGTGTTCTCCAGCCTGCTGCCGGCGATCGCCGCCGATGCCGGCGTGTCCATTCCGCATGCCGGCTATCTCATCACCGCGTTCTCGCTCGCCTACGCTATCGGCGCGCCGGTGCTGTCGGCGCTGGCTGGTGAGATCGACAGGCGGCGCGTGCTGGCTGCGGCCATGGTTTCATTCGTCGCCGGCAATATCATCGCCGCGACCAGTTCGTCCTTCTTCGGGCTCTTGGCCGCGCAGATCCTGATGGGCATGTCGGCCGGCCTGTTCGCCGCGACTGCGCAGGCGACCGCAGTCGCACTGGCCGGGCCGGAGCACCGCGCGCGGGCGATAGCGGTGGTGGTCGGCGGCACCACATTCGCGGTCGCGCTCGGCGCACCGGCGGGCTCGCTGATCGCCACGATGTGGGGCTGGCGCGGCACTTTCGTGGCCATAGCGCTGCTCGGCGTCGCATGCGCGGCGATCCTCTGGGCGCGGCTGCCGCACGGAATGCGCGGCGCGCGCCTGACGCTCGGCGAGCGGTTCGCCGCGATCGGCCGGCCGGGCATATTGCCGTCACTGGCCGTAACGTTCCTATATCTCACCGGCGGCTTCGCCATCATTTCTTATGTAGCGCCGCTGACCACCGAAGGAGCGGGCCTGCCTGCGCTCGCCATTCCAGGCATGCTGCTCGCCTTCGGCGTCGGCGCCGTCGTCGGCAACCTCGCCAGCGGCTATCTGGCCGACCGCATCGGGGCGACCCGGGTGGTGGTCCTGGCGTTACTGACGTCGGCCGCCGTAAGCGTCGTCATCGCGCTCGTCCTGAAATTCCTGCCGCCTGCGATCTCGGGGCCGGCGCTGATTGCGCTGATGGGTCTGTGGGGCACGATCGGCTGGTCGTTTCCGCCGGCGCAGGCGAGCCGCATCGTCGGCTTCGCGCCGGAGGTCGCGCATCTGACGCTGTCGCTCAACGCCTCGGCACTTTATTTCGGCATTGCCGCCGGCACGGTGGTGGGCGGGCGGGTGCTCGAATTCGCCACGCCGTCCGACCTCGGCCTTGTCGCCGCCGTTTTTCCGATGCTGGCGCTGGCGGTGCTCATGGCGAGCTCAAGGTCGCGGCGTGTCGCCGCCGCGCCGGCAGCCGAGTAGATTCCAGAACCTGATCCTTTCTGATCTAACTGTTTATTCGCCGCATGATCTGTCCGAAAAGTCTGCAACTTTTCGGGATCATGCTCTGACCGGAACGCGCTGAAGGATCGCGCGTTGGGGAGGATATTCGCGCAATCCGGAGGAACGTCATGGGCGTCAACCAGGCACCGACGGCAAAGGGCAGGGCGGCGGCGGCCGGCCTGAAGCAGGCGGCGGAAAAGGACGAAAAGAAGACCGAGGCCAGGAAGGGCAGCGATCTCGCGAAGGGCGCAAAGCGCTTCGAGGAGAGGTCAAAAAGCTCGGACGGCAGGAGCGCTGGCGACAAACAGCGGGATTAACGCCGGCCAATTTCGATGGGAGTGGGCTCCGACGTATTGATCGGCCGCATGATCTTGTCCGAAGCCCCCGCGAAATCTACTTCGCTGACCTTCGTTTCGAATTCGCGCGACGGCGGTTCGACCGGTGGAGCCCGCGAAATTCCTTGGAAAGCCAAAGTTAAGTAGTGGATGCTAACATGTCCGCGTACCGGCTCGAATGCCGGACTGCTGGCAGGTTGCGGTATTGAGTTCTTTCGGCATCAGTGTCGCCCAGGCGCGCCGGGTCGTCCTTGCATGGACGAACCTTCCGGCAGTGATCGCCGTCATCGTCATCGTGCTTGGCGGCATCTTCGCCGACCAGCAGAACCGCCTCGTGCACGATCAGGCCAGCCGCGCCGACGTGCTCGCGGGGGTCAATCTTATCCGCGCCAAGCTCGAAGGCAACATCAACGGCAATATCCAGCTGGTGCGCGGCCTGGTCTCGGCGATCGTGACGGAACCCTACATGGGCCAGCAGCGCTTTGCTTCGCTCGCCCGCAATTTGTTTGCGGAAGGTTCGCAGCTGAACAATATCGCGGGCGCACCGAATCTTGTCATCTCCCTAATGTATCCAATAAAGGGCAACGAAAGGGCGATCGGGCTCGACTACCGCGAAAACGAAGCACAGCGCGAGAGCGTGTTTCGCGCGCGCGATACTCGACGATTGGTTCTTGCAGGGCCTGTTGAACTGACCCAAGGCGGACAAGGCTTCATCGGCCGCTTTCCAGTCTATGTCCCGAGCGCGGGGAACAGCGATAGGTTCTGGGGCATCGTCTCGGCCGTCATCGACGTGCAGCGGCTCTACAGGGACAGCGGACTGCTCGACCCGGACCTGCCCATCGAGATAGCTCTGACCGGGCACGATGCGCTCGGCAAGACCGGCGCGCGGTTCTACGGCCGGGAACAAGTGGTCGAGGGCAATCCGGTGACCGCCACCGTGATCCTGCCCTCTGGCTCGTGGCAGATAGCGGCCGTGCCGAAAGGCGGCTGGAACGCGATCCCACCCAACGCCTGGGTGCTGCGGGGGCTTATCTTCGTGGCCGGCGCGCTGGTGATCGTGCCGATCCTGATTGCCGGGCGGCTGATCGAGGAACGCCAGAAGCACTACCGCGAAGCGCGCCGACGCGAGACGCAGCTCAAAAAACTGTCGCGGCGCCTGGAACTGGCGCTGGAAGCATCGCAGATCGGCGTTTGGGAGCACGATCTGGAAACCAACGATCTGGTCTGGGACGACCGCGTCAACGAGATTTACGGCAAGCCGAGGGATGGCGCGCCGCGCGGCTACGAAGACTGGGCAGGGTCGATCCATCCCGACGACCTGGAACGCGCGACGACGGATTTCGACAAGGCCGTTTCAACCGGCGGCCGCTACTCGTCGGATTACCGTCTCGTGCTGCCGAACGGCGAGATCCGCCACATCCGCACCCGCGCCATCATCTACAACGACAGCAACGAAACGCCGAAGATGATCGGCGCGGAATGGGACGTTACGGCCGATGTGATGCTGACCAGGGAACTGGAGCGCGCCAAGAATCTCGCCGAAACCAGGTACGCCGAACTCGAGGCGGCCAAGGCACGCATCGAACACAACTCGCTGCACGATTCGCTGACGGGGCTGCCGAATCGGCGCTATCTGGACGAGATACTGGAGCACTACGCGGCCGCATGCGTGCGGGGCGGCGGGCACGCGGCGCTCCTGCACATCGATCTCGATCGCTTCAAGCAGATCAACGACACGCTCGGCCACGCCGCCGGCGACGCCATGCTGATACATGCGTCGCAGGTGCTGAAGTCGAATGTGCGCCCGCAGGACTTCGTGGCCCGCATCGGCGGCGACGAGTTCGTGGTGGTCTGCACTGCGGATGGCGGTTCGGACGATCTGTCCTCGCTTGCCGAGCGCATCATCCGGCGGATGCGCCAACCGGTCTTCTACGAGGGTCATCAGTGCCGGTTCGGCGTCAGCATCGGCATCGCCATGGAACCGGGCGAAAACGTCGATCCCAAGCGCCTGCTGGTCAACGCCGACATCGCGCTCTACCGGGCCAAGAGCCGCGGCCGCAACCGCCACGAATTCTTCAGCGAGGCGCTGCAGGCGGAGATCGTCACCACCAAGCGCGTCGCCGACGAAATACTGGGCGGCCTGGAGCGCAACGAATTCGTCGCGTACTACCAGCCGCAATTCGACGCCAAGACGCTGGAAATCGCGGGCGTCGAGGCGCTCGCCCGCTGGCAGCATCCGACGGCGGGTGTCCTGACGCCGGAGATGTTCGTGAAGGTCGCCGAGGAACTGAACGTCCTCTCGACCATAGACCGCATCGTGCTGGAGCAGACGCTCGGCCATTTCGACGACTGGGCGAGGGCTGGCCTGGATGTGCCCCGCGTATCGGTCAACGTCTCGGCGCGCCGTCTCCAGGATGAGGAATTGATCAAGAGCCTGCGCAAGCTGAACATCCGTCCGGGCACGGTTTCGTTCGAACTGGTCGAGTCCATCTTCCTCGACGAAAGCGACGAACTGGTGGCCTGGAATGTCCACCAGATCAAGGAACTCGGCATCGACATAGAGATCGACGATTTCGGCACCGGCTACGCCTCGATCGTCAGCCTGCTCAAGCTCAAGCCGCGGCGGCTGAAGATAGACCGCCAGCTGGTTATGCCGATCGCCAAGTCGCCCAAGCAAAGACAACTGGTTGCGTCGATCGTCGACATCGGCAAGTCGCTCGGCATCGAGGTGGTGGCAGAGGGCGTCGAGACCATGCAGCACGCGCGCATCCTGAAGGATCTCGGCTGCGACATGCTGCAGGGCTTCGCGTTCGGACATGCCATGAGCGCGGCCGATCTCAAGGCGTTTATCCGCTCGCGAAAGCGGCGCGCCTCGTAGGATGTGTTGATATTCAGGTGAGGCCGGCCTGCAAATGACGGCTTTTCTGCGCTTCCGGTGCTCACGGACCCGAATGTCCGCTGCGCTCCGGTTCTCGAAATCCATCATTTTGGTCGCTGCGCGCCCATCTTCGATTCCGACTCGGCCTGACCTGAATCTCAACACACCCTGGTCCGTCTCCCTCGCGCCAGTTGCACCGTCCGTCCAAAAAGCTGTGACAGGCCGCAACCGTTCGGCTAATTATCGGTTGAGGGTCGCGGGCGGCATCGGCGCCGCCGGCGGGAAGCCGGTTCGAAAGGATGCGCCATGCGCTGGAGAGGCCGTCGACAGAGCGAGAACGTCCAGGACGCACGCGGACAGGGAGGCGGGTTCGGCGGCGGCGGGCTGGGGCGCGGCGGCGGCATTCGCCTTCCGATAGGCCGAGGCGTCGGCGGCGGCGGAATATCGGGCATCCTGATCCTCGTCGTGCTGTTCTTCGCGCTGCGGGCGTGCGGCATCGACCCGCTCGCCATACTGGAGGAGGCGTCTGGCCCGGCGCCGGGCGGCGGCGGCCAGATCACGGAGACCACGGACACGCAGGCTAGCGACGAGATGACCCAGTTCGTCTCCACCGTGCTTGCCGAAACCGAGGATGTGTGGAACGGCATCTTCCAGGCAGAAGGGCTCGATTACACCGAGCCGACGCTTGTCCTGTTTTCGCGTCAGGTACGCTCGGCATGCGGCTACGCCTCGGCGGCGTCCGGCCCGTTCTATTGCCCGGGCGACCGCAAGGTCTATATCGACCTCGCCTTCTACGACCAGCTCGAGCGTCAATTCGAGGCCGCCGGCGATTTCGCGCAGGCTTATGTGCTGGCGCACGAGGTGGGCCACCACGTCCAGAATCTCACCGGTATCCTGCCGAAATTCAACGAGATGCGGCAGTCGATGAGCCAGGCCGAGGCAAACCAGATGTCGACGCGGGTGGAACTGCAGGCAGACTGCTTCGCCGGCATATGGGGCCATTTCACCGACCAGAAGGGGCTGCTCGAACAGGGCGACCTGGAGGAGGCGCTGAACGCCGCGACGCAGATCGGCGACGACACGCTGCAGCGGCGCACGCAGGGCTATGTCGTGCCCGAAAGCTTCAACCACGGCACGTCCGAGCAGCGCGCGACCTGGTTCAACCGCGGCTTCCAGAGCGGCAAGCTGGCGGATTGCGACACGTTCAACAATCCGATTTGAGGGGTTGCGCCGGGCGGTCAGGACTCGCGGATGAAGCGCTTGTAGATCCAGCCCTTCTTGCCGTCGAAGACGACCTCGCACCACGCCTTGCAGTCGAGCACGCTGACCGATGCCTTGGCCGGCACAACGGCGACGACCTTGGACTCGTCAGTTGGGCCTGAGCGCAGGTTGACGTATTTGGTCACGCGCGCCTCGCGGCCCGCAGCCTCTTCCGCTTCGACGGCTTCCTTGTCGCGCGGCTCGGGGAATGGCGCGGAGGCGGGGAGGGGAACCGTGGCGATGGCCGCCGTGGCGGTCTCGTCGGTCGTGTCGCCAGCCTCCTTCGCGGACGCGTCGAACTTCCGATCGGCGTCGTCCTGCTCCGCATAGGCCATTGTGGGCGCGGCCGGCGGCATCTTTTCCTCGCCGGGGAATTTCGGCGCGGCCGTTGCCGGTTTCAACGCGGCCGTCGCGGCGGCGCGCTGCGGTGCTGCGGCAGCCACGAGGCCGGCTGGTGCGGCACCGACCTTGCCGGCATCGCGCTCGACAGGCGCGGCCGGCTTCACCTCAGCCAGTGCGTTGGCGGCGCTGTCGGCCGCCGACTTGACCGCGGCCTCGCGCGCGGCCGCGGGCGCTTCCGCCGCGGCGCGCATCACTGCGCGTTCGGCAAGGTGGTCGACGAACATTGCGCTCAACGTGCCGGCTGCGACCACGGAGAACACAGCGGCGGCGATGCCCGCCATTCTGCGGGCCCTGCGCCAATCCAGGCGCACCCGAAACAGCCGCCCGGCGGCGCCGAGTTTACGGAAATTTTTCACACTGAACCCTCTACGCATGCCCCCGCATGCCGAATCATGGCCTGCAAATGTGGCCAGTTCGGGTCAGAATTGTGCCTATCCCCTTGAAAGGGTGCGGGGTTTCGCCGCGAGGCACTGGCCCCAATCCATTTGCCGGCGCTGCATCCCGCATTGTCACCCGACCGCCACGAAATTTCTGTATTCGATGCATTGGGCGGAGCGAGTTGGCGAGTTGACCAATGCACCGCACCGACAAGCGCAGGATTCAAAAAGAATTCCGGAAAGGGGCAGACCGGGCCATTCGCCGGGGCATTCCTCCCAAAGCCCAACCGAATGAAGTCGGCGCGGTCGCGATAGCCATCCGGGACAGGCTGGTGGGCCAACGCACCGGCGGCGGCAATGCGGCGGAAGCGGCCGAAGCGGCTTTCCAGATCAATAATCGCTCCTTGCAGACCTATCCGTCGCTCGTTCCTATCGACTGCGCAAGGGATGCAGCTTCTGCTGCTATCTCTATGCATCCGCGACCGCCCCCGAGATATTCGCTATGTCCAGGTTTCTCCGGGCTAATTTCGATGCCGATCGCCTCGACGGCATAGTGGAGCGATGCGTGCCCCTGAAGGGCATGAGCATCGAAAACCGCAACCGGGCGAAAATCCCTTGCCCGCTTCTGCAGGACAACGTCTGTTCCGCTTATGAAGTCCGCCCGATTGCATGCCGCATGTGCGTTTCCGGGTCGAAGGCCCGCTGCGAGGCCGCTTCAACGGCAGCGATGAAAGCATCCCGCGGCCGCGAGTCCATGTCTATGCTGGGTCGAATACGCGACTTGCCCTCATCTCCGCGATCGAATCGACGGGTAGGGCAAATCACGCCTACGAATTAGGGGAGGCGCTTGCGTTGGCTCTCGAGGAGCCCGATCTGGAATCCCGGTGGCTGGCAGGCGAGGACGTGTTTGCATCGTGCCAAGTCGATCCGAGTCGCGAGCCGGAGATGACGGCGAGAGCTGCCTCACTAGCAGGCATTGTCGGCTGAATACGCACCGCGCCCCTCCGAACTGGCGGCTGAGTCCCAACGCAACCCATTTCAAAGGGCGAGCGGCACTCCTTGGCGCGCAGCTCACCGTTCAGCCAGCGCCGGCTCGCCCTTCCGCTCGCGGATCAGATTGGCGAATCGGCGGAACAGGTAGTGCGAATCCTGCGGGCTGGGCGAGACCTCGGGGTGGTGCTGCACCGGGCTTGCCGGTGAGCGAGATGCCGCAGTTGGAGCCGTCGAACAGCGAGATGTGAGTTTCCTCCACGCCTTCGGGCAGAGAGTTGGCGTCGACCCGAAAATCGGAATCGGGTCGGTGGTGTCTCCGTCGAATTCCGGCTTCCGGACCCGATTGAGTGCGCGATGCCGGGAGACTCCGGATCGATGACCAGGTTTCAATCGAAACCCGAAATCCGCCTCCGTGAAATCAAGCCGTAGCCTTTAACGCCGACGATCAGTTCCCGGTGTGGTTGTTCCACATCACCCGAAACCATGGAGGAAAAGATGCAGAGAGCGAAAACACAGCGGCTCGCGAGCCTGGCGCTCGGTCTCGCCGTCATCTTCGCGTTAAGCGGCAGCGAAGCAACTGCCGAGTGGACCGGAAAATGGCAGAGCCGGGTTTACCGCAGCACGAGTCCAGACAAGCAGGCCTACACGTCGGGCCGGATCTTCTGGAGGAAGGCCGGCGGTGAGTCACCCTATCAATGGAGGATCAAGGGCCGCCTTTGGAGCTACACCAACGACTGCGCGAAGGCCTACGTGTATAAGAAAAGCAAAGGGGGCCCCGCGTCACAGGGCAGCCTGGCAAAAAAAGTCTGCGGCAAGGGAAAAGCTGGCGACTACCGGCAACAAGGACGGAGCCGTGAACCGATCGCTGTCCATGCGGGAGCCTGCGGGCCCGGCTCGGCCGCACATTGTGACACCTCGCGCTAGCCTTGGCTAAGTTGCGTGCTCGAAAAGCGCGCGCGGCGCTCCGGGAGGCGCGCCGCTCAGCGTTCCGCCAGCGCCGGTTCGCCTTTCCGCTCGCGAATCAGGTTGGCGAAGCGGCGGAACAGATAGTGCGAATCCTGCGGGCCGGGCGAGGCCTCGGGGTGGTGCTGCACCGAGAACACCGGCTTGCCGGTGAGCGAGATGCCGCAATTGGAGCCGTCGAACAGCGAGATGTGAGTTTCCTCCACGCCCTGGGGCAGCGACTTCGAATCAACCGAGAAGCCGTGATTCATCGACACGATCTCGACCTTGCCGGTGGTGTGGTCCTTCACCGGGTGATTGGCGCCGTGATGGCCCTGGTGCATCTTTTCGGTCTTGCCGCCGAGCGCCAGCGCCAGCATCTGGTGGCCGAGGCAGATGCCGAACACCGGCAGTTCGGTCTTGAGCAGGTCCCTGATCACCGGCACGGCGTATTCGCCGGTGGCGGCCGGGTCGCCGGGACCATTGGAGAGGAACACGCCGTCCGGTTTCATGGCGAGTATCTCGTCCGCGCCGGTCCTGGCCGGCACCACCGTGACCTTGACGCCGAGGCCGGCGAGCAGCCTCAGAATGTTGCGCTTGATACCGTAATCTACGGCGACGACGTGCATGGACGGTTCGCCCTGCTCGCCATAGCCCTCGTCCCAGATCCAAGGGGTCTCGCGCCAGACGGAGGACTGGCCGGAGGTTACTTCCTTCGCCAGATCGAGACCGACGAGGCCGGACCACGCCTTGGCCCTAGTCTTCAGGTCCTCGATGTCGAACCTGCCGTCGGGCGCATGCGCGATGACGGCGTTGGGCGCGCCCTTCTCGCGAATCAGCGCGGTGAGCGCGCGGGTGTCGATACCGGAAATGGCGATGACGCCGCGCCGCTTCAGCCACTGGTCGAGATGGACCGAGGCACGGTAGCTCGACGGATTGGTGACGTCGGCCTTGAACACGGCGCCGACCGCGCCGGCGCGGGCCGCCGGGTTCAGATCCTCGATGTCCTCGTCGTTGGCGCCGATATTGCCGATGTGGGGGAAGGTGAAGGTGACGATCTGGCCTGCGTAGGACGGATCGGTGAGGATTTCCTGGTAGCCGGTGAGCGCTGTGTTGAAGCACACTTCGGCGACAGCGCTGCCCGTCGCGCCGAGGCCGCGCCCCTCGATGACGGTGCCGTCGGCGAGCACCAGAAGGGCGGTTGGCGTTTCGGTTGCCCAGGGGGCGGTGGCGGCGGCCATGGCGGTGCTCCGTGTCGGTCGGTCCAGAAACCCTGCCAAAGCGGCCCGCCAGGGGCCATATGGCGCAACGAAAAGCACGGGATGCCGCGATGGCCCCGTGCATAGCAAAACAGTTCATGCAAGGCGCGGACAATAAGCGAAGCCGGCCGAGCGGTCAATGAACGCGGGCGCACGGACAGCCAAAAACTTTCCTTTGGAAAACAGGAACTTGGCGGTCCACATTGCGTTGCGTTGATCGGTCGCGGGCGTTATTGTCGCTCGCCGGTAAAGGAGATTCCGCCATGCGCGAGCAAATCGCCCAGGCACTCAAATCGTCGCTGAAAGCCCAGGACAAGCGCTGCACCTCGACCCTGCGCCTGATCAATGCGGCAATCCAGGATCGCGACATCGCCAATCGCGGCGCGGGCAAGGACCCCGTCAGCGACGAGGAGATCATGCAGATCCTGGCCAAGATGGTGAAGCAGCGCGAAGAATCGGCCAAGGCCTTCGAGGAAGGCAACCGGCTGGAGCTTGCCACGCAGGAGCGCGACGAGATCGCAATCATACGCGGCTTCATGCCCAAGCAGCTCGGCGAAGACGCCGTGAAGCAGGCCTGCCAGCAGGTCATTCACGAGGTCGGCGCCGACGGCCTGCGCGACATGGGCCGCTGCATGAACGCGCTCAAGGAAAAGTTCCCGGGCAAGATGGATTTCGGCAAGGCCAGCGGCATCGTCAAGACGATGCTGCAGTAGGCGAGGGCGGCGCCGGCATTCGGCGCAGCTCCGAGCTGATTCCCGAGATCGCCGCACAAGGTTCGTGGCATTTTGCTGCCGCGAACCGCGGTATCAAGGCAACGGATAGGTCTGCGGCGATTTCCGATACGCCTCCTCGCAAAGCGGCGAGCAAAACCACGGTCCTTCCGGGGCAGCCCGCCGGTAGGATGCATACGGAGCATGCATCTTGCACACGGGATCGATCCAGGCAGGATCGGGTGACGGAGCAAGCTCGATCTCGTAGAGAGGAACTTTGCCCGCCACCGATCGCAGCTCCACGTTTCCGAGATCCCGCACCAGGATGCCTCTGGCTGCCGCTGCTTCGGCAATGGGTTGAGTGGCGAGCAATTGACCGGCGGATGCAAGCGACGCAATGCGCGCCGCTATGTTGACGGTCGACCCAAAGAGGTCGTTCGCCCGGCGGATGACCGGTCCATGGTTCAGCCCCGCCCGGGTCAGCGGCAGGCGCGATTCTTTTCGGCATGCCTGCAAGAGCGTTCCAAGCGCCTGGATCGCGATTTCCGGCTCGGGAAACGAGAGCATCGCCTCATCGCCAATCCATTTGATCGGGGGCCCGTAGCCACGAAGCGCCTCGCGGACCATGCTCTCGAAAATCTCGAGCACGGCGATGGCGGACGCGTCTCCATAGACGTCCGCAATAGCGCTGAATCCCGCAAGGTCCACGAATGCGACGGTGGCCGTGGTGCTGGCGGAACCCTGCGTCGAACTCGTGTCTTCTCTGTTCATGGCAAAGATAATTATGCCGTTCGCGCCGTTTTGCGAATCTCAAAACGGCCGGCTGAGCGGATATGGCAGTTACCGGAATTGGCCAGGGCGGAGCTCTACGCGCTCGCCGCCGTCGCTGGAAGGCCGTTCGCGAAGACATTATCGCCGCGGACACGCAGCAACAGCTGCTCATTCCCGCTTCGCCTGCCGAACCGGCTCACGTTCACTGGGCCGCGGCAGCTGGCCGAACCTCGCCCTCCTGCCGCAGCCGTGCCATCACCTTCGCCAGTTGCTCCGGGTAGTCCGGCATGAATGTCCAGTAGTAGGACCCTGAAGGACCTTCGCCCTTTGCCAGGCCGCGCTCGTCCGGCGAAAGGTGGAAAAGCAACGTAATCAGGACGTCACTGCTTACCCAGGGATCGTCGTACCAGAAGGTATGCGACCGGTTCGACAGGCCGGGAATGTTCTCCGGCCGCACGCGCAGAACTTCGAGGCCGTAATCCGCAGCCGCCTGAAGCAGCCAGTCGGTGGCTTCCGGGTCAAGCTCGCGCATGTCGGGCCGCCCGGCGCGCGAGGCGCGGTTGACGATCTGCGACAGCCTGAGCGCGCTGTCGTTCATGTTCACGGCGACCGTGATCCGACGCGCATCGTCGGCATAGTGGCGCATATCGTCGGCGAAGGTTCGGAAATCGGCGTCGGGGGCGGCGTGATAGACCTCGCCGATACGGAACGTGGATGCATCCGGCTGCTCAGGGTCGCGGCCGACGATGGCCAGGGCGTCGCTGCCGACCGTGCCGCCGGCGCTGTAGGTGAAGACATCGATATTCTTGGCGCTGGTGTTTTCGGCCAGAAGTTCGATCAGCTTCGCCAGATGCGGCGCGGCGCCGAATGCGGTGACCATGTCTCGGGAATAGCGCAGGAAATTCTCGGCGGTCGGCCAGGCGAACAACACCACGACCGAATTCCGCCCGGTGAAGTGATGCAGTTGCGCAGCCTGCCCAGCGGCGCGCTCGACAGTGGTGTTGGCGCCATGGACATAGATGGTGATGTCCCTGTCGCGGCTGCGCTTCAGCACCGCTTCTATGTCCGCGAACCATACCAGGGCCTCGGCAGTCAGCGGCTCGCCAGTCTCGAATTTCGCCTGCTCGTTCAGGTTCTCGAGGTTGAGAAAAGGTCTGCGGTCGCCGCCGGCGCCGGTCGACCAGGCATAGATGCGGTCCCAGGTCGTGCCTTCTTCGCCTATCCTGATCGTCGCCACGCCCATATGCATGTCGCGCCCTGGCACCACCGCGTAGAGCCGGCTGCTGCGCGGTCCCACGGGCAGGCGGTTGGTGGCGTAGAAAAGCGGGATCCGGGGATCCTGCGCCAAGGTCGGATTGACGGTGAAGGCATTCACCTCGCCGTCGAGGAAGGCTTCCGGCGCCGGCATCAGCCGCATCGGCGGGTGGTAGAACGCCAGCGCGACGGTGATGCCGATGACGGCCAGGCCGAGGATGATGATGAAGCGAACCATGGTCTCCCTCGAGTCCATTTAGCACATCGCCCCGACAAGGGCATTTCAGGAAATGTCGACAAGTGAAAATCAGAGCCGCGGACCAATTGCTGCCGGCCCTGCATTTCAATCCCGGACGGCGCGCAGGAACAATTCGCGCAGCGTCAGCTCGTGGTCGAAATGTCCGTCGCGCAGGAAGTTCAGCACCTGCGCGATGACCAGCGGATTGTTCATCATGAAAGTGTGGGTGGTCGGCAGGACTATATGGTCCGCCATGCCTTCGAGCTTGGTGCTTTCCACCGAAACCTTGCCGTCGTTTGGCCCGTTGAACATGGTCGACAGTATAGGATTGACCGATCGGTCGCCGGCGATGATGCCCAGCTCGAAATCGGCGGGGCCGAGCGTGTTCGGGACACTGTCAGGACCGGTGCCGAGCTGCAGGCCGGCCGGACCATTGAAGAACTCGAAGATCCTGAGATCGCCGAGCGCGTCCACCACTTCCGATCCCTGGTTGGGCGGCCCAAGCATGACGACGCGGCCGAGATTGTCAGGCCGACCTTGCGCGACCCAGGCCCTGAGCACGATGCCGCCGAGCGAATGGGTGACGAGATGGATTTTACCGACCTCCCCGCACATCGCGACTGACGCGTCGATATTCGCCAGCAACTTTTCGATTGGAGCACCGGTCGATGGATAAGTTTCGTTGACCACGGCGAAGTCGAACGCCTTCAACGTCTCTTCCATCAGAAGGAAAGAAGCGTCGGAGCGAGACAGCCCGTGGATCAGGACCACGCAGTCTTGTGCCAAGGCTGCCTGCGTAAACAATGAAAACAGAAATGCGATGAACCAACGCATGGACCAGATTAGTCCGGATTGGATCAGAAGCTCAAGCGCGGCGGCATCGCCGGCGTTGGCTGCACACCGCCGTCGGGCGCACGCGCTCACCGGAAGCGCGCGTCAGTTATCTCCGCGCATTCGGCTACGAGGTTAACTCGACTATCCCTTCCATGAGAGATACTCTGCGCAGTGGATGCCAACTCATGCTGGGAGTTTCGATATGGCCGTCTCCGGTGAAACTCACCCTTTGATCAACAAACTCGGCGCTCTGGTAGCGATCATTTTCGGCTTCCTGCTGGCCGCCGAAGGCTACAGGTCCACGTCTAACTGGCTTATTGTGGCGGGTGTCGTCTTTATCGCTGTTGGCCTGGTCCTTCTGGTATTGAAGATCGTTAGACGCAACGAAAACGCCTGAGGGATGTCGTGCGCTCATTGGCACGCGCGCCCGGGCCAACTGCGTTGTCGACACATCCGGGACGTGATTTCCGTTCAAAAGGTTCAAAAGGTTTGTGGGCCGCGCCCTCGCGGTACATGCGAACTCCAGCGAGATGCCGGAGTTATCTCGACTTGACGAGTCCCGAAAATCCCGCCACCGCCAGCAGGCTCAGCGCCCAGCCGATAACCGACTGGAAAAAATAGTAGTGCAGGGGGACCCAGCCTTTCGGTTTGGAAGGATCGGGGCGCCAGAATTCACCCTGGCCTAGCTCGGTCACCGGCAGGAGCGTGTCGAGCGAATACATCCACGGGTGGAATTCCGGATAGCTGGCTGATTCAGGTTGACTGAGGAAGCAGGACAATTGGGTCTCACCGGCCGTCGCACGTCCAGACATGACCTGTCCGGTCGAGGGCATGTAGCGACCGTCGGTCTGTTCGAAGGCGCACAGTGTCCATTCAAGAGAGCGCAGGACTATCGGGCTGTTGGGTTTGAGCGCGCCGTTTCGATAGGCGAGGTTAAACACCACCGCTCCGATCACCCAAAACAGCATAAGCCAGACAAAGGCGTACAGGGGCTGGCGTCCGTAGCGGACGGTCACGGCAAGGATCCCGTCGATTGCCGCCAATACTATCCGCAACGCCGGATTTTTTGTGCGCGCCCGCCGTGCTCGCCGCTGCAGCCGTTCCTTCGCGATGAGGACGGTGCGGGCGTCCTCGTCATGGCCCATGTCTCGAAGCACCGTCGAAAGCTGTTCGTAGGGTTGCGGCCAGAAATCCTCTTTCCATCGCTCGGGCACCTGGCGCGCCAACCAGTTCAGCCTGCTTTCCGCGTCAACCGGTCCGCCGATAAAGGCGCCGTATCGACAACGGTTGAGCAGCAGATCACCTCGTTGGGGCCAGCTTGCTTCGTCATCGTGGATCGCGCCGATCGCCGCGGCGGTCAGGTCGAGCACCCCATCGACCGAGGCGCCCTCCAAAAGAAAAAATGCACCGTCTATCTTCGCGCGATTGAGCCGCATGCAATAACCGCCAGGCTGAGCAAGCGTTGCCGAGGCACAATGAACGTTGCCGCCGAAATCGGCGCCCCATAAACGCACTTCGCCAGCGATTGTCGCCCCTCTAAGGACCATGTCGCCGCGTGCGGCGATGCCCTCGCCGTCGAGTGCGACTTCACCCGGTCTCTCGATGCGGATGCCGGTTGCATTGACGTCGGCGCCCAGCCGCGCCCCTGAGAGGTTGACACCTCCGCGCACATGCGCGCCGCGCAACAGGATGCTTCCCCGGACCTCCAACCCGTCGGCGTGGAATGCCACCTCGTCCGGCAGCGCGACCGTGGCTCCATCTGCCTCGATGTTGCCCCCTATTCGAGCCCCGGAAAGTCGGATTTGCCCGGTCACGTTCGCGCTGCGGATCGCGAGACCGCCGCGCGCCTCGAGCCGTTCGGCTTGCAAGCCGGGAAAGGCCGAGCCGTCCAGGAAAAGATTGTCGATGATCGCGGAGCGCAGCACCGGAGCAGCGTCGAAGAGACAATCCTTGAGGCCGATGTCGCGCGGGATGCGGCAACCTTCAAGGTCCAGTTTTCCGACCACGCGAGCGCCGCTGATTCTCAACCCCTTCTCGTGCAAGCGGGAGCCTTCGTCGCCACCAAGAATGAGGAAGCGAATAAACTCCGCGCGAACGATTCTCGCAGGATCATCCCACTCCGGGCGCAGGCCATCACCCAGCCGTTCGAAATCTCCAGACCGCAGTTCCGCAAACACCTTGGCCTCGGCTGGGTTGAGCGGCTGAAAATCGGCGAGGCCCGACGCGACCGTGACGGCCGCTGCGGCTTCCTGTGCTTTGTCGTTCAAGCGGCCAGCGTCCTTCGCAAGGCTTTCCTGGATCGTGGCCCTGACGAGAAGACGATGAAAGCGAGATCGCTCATCTGATCGTTTCCTTTCGCAGCAATCGCGTATCCGAACATTCCAGCAAGCCGAGATTCGCGCATTATAGGTTGGCGACAAGCGAAGGGAAGCGTACTCTTAGGACCACCGGGCCAGGTTCCAAAAGGAAACCGGTATAATTACTACATTAGTAATATTTAATATTAGCTGTAACTCTTCCAGAATTCAGGTTGGGGACGGAAAGCCAGATTTTGGTATTGCGCTCTAATGTCGTTTCCGTGCAAATAAACCAGCTTCGAAAAAAGTAGCTGCTCAGGACCATTTACCTGTTGTAGCGTGCCCAAACCGTTGTTGAGGGAGGCAAGTCGTGGCAACCGTGAACGCTGTGCCCAAAACCTCGATGCAGAGATTTCTCGACCGTGTCGAGCGGGTCGGAAACATGGTTCCCCACCCGGTGGTCATCTTCCTTATCCTGATTGCCATCGTAATCGTGTTGTCAGCGGTGTTGGGCGCGTTTGGAACGGCGGTCACTTACGAGCGCATCAATCCCGACACGCATGAGATCGAGGAAGCGAGCGCGGCGATCCGCAGTCTGCTAAATGCCGACGGCATTCGCTTCATGTACGAATCGCTCGTTCCCAACTTCATGGCCTTTACGGCCGTGGGCTTGATGATCGCCGCCATGATCGGCGCCGGCGTGGCCGAGGAGTCGGGCCTTGTCACCGCGCTGATCCACAAGCTCGTCGCGGTTTCGCCGCACTGGGCGCTCACCTACATCTTGGCGTTTGTCGGTATCCTCGCGAGCATAGCGGCCGATGCTGGTTACCTTGTCCTGATCCCGCTCGCGGGCATTGCCTATCTCGCTGTCGGGCGGCACCCCTTGGCCGGCCTCGCGCTTGGCTTTGCCGCCGTGGCCGGCGCCTTTACCGTCAACATGCTGATCAAGCCGCTCGACGCCGTCCTCGTCGAGTTCACCAATGATGCTGCCGCCCTCGTCGACCCCAACAGATCGATCGGCCTGGCGTCGAACGTCTGGTTCTCCATTGCGTCCGTTCTGTTCCTGACGGTCATCATCGCATTCATAACCGACCGTATGATAGCACCCCGCCTTGGAGCCTATAATCCCGAGAACGCCTCCGAGGGCGCCACGACGGACCAGAGCGCCATGCTTGGCGAGCAGGAGTCGCGCGGCTTGCGCTTCGCCGGCCTCGGACTGCTCGGCCTGATCGTGGTCTTTTGCTTTCTTACGATCCCATCGTGGGGGCCGCTGCGCAATCCGACCACCGGCGAACTGATCGGCAGTTCGCCATTCATGAACGGCCTCATAACCCTTGTCGTGCTGATGTTCCTGGTCACCGGCTGGGCGTACGGCATCGGCGCCGGCACTTTGCGGACCCTGACGGAGGTGATCGGGGCGATCGAAAAGTCGATCAAGAATATGGGCGGCACGATCTTCCTGTTCTTCGTGCTGAGCCAGTTCGTCGCCTATTTCACCTACACCAACATGGGCACAGTCATGGCGCTCAGCCTGTCGGGTGTCCTGCAAGCAGCCAATATCGGCGCATTGCCGCTGCTCCTCGGCTTCATCGTCGTTGTGGCGATCATCGACTTGCTGCTGACCGGGGCGATCGCGAAATGGGCGATCTTCGCGCCGGTTTTCGTCCCGCTGCTGATGAAGCTCGGTGTCGAGCCCGAGGCCGTGCTCGCTGCCTACCGCGTCGGCGATTCACCGATGAACGCAATTACGCCGCTCAACGCCTATTTCGCGCTCGTCGTCGGCTTTGCCCAGAAATACGACAAGTCGGCCGGCGTCGGCACGATCGTCTCGCTGATGCTTCCCTATGTCGTGTGGATGTTCGTGCTGTGGACGGCGCTCTTCGCGATCTGGAAAGCGCTGGGCCTGCCCTGGGGTCTGTGACGGCTGGTTGCCCGGCCCAGGACGAAATTAGAACATCGGAGGAGGTCATGAGCAACACCGCAATTCCACTTGATGTCGCGGCTGCCGAAGAGCACCTGATGCGGTTCCTTTCAGTCGAAGGCGTGACCGGGCAGGAGGCAAACATCGCCGCCGCGGTCAGCGATGCGCTGAAGAAGGCCGGCGTGCCGGCCTCGGCCATTCGTTTCGACGATGCAAACAAGCGTATCCCCTTGCCTACCGAAACCGGCAACCTCATCGTGGATCTGCCCGGCACGCGGCCGGGACCGCACCTGCTTTTCTCCACCCATCTCGACACCGTGCCGCTCTGCGCCGGCGCAAAACCCCGGCGCGAGGGCGACCGCATCGTTTCGGACGGCACCACCGCGCTCGGCGGCGATGCCCGCACGGGCGTCGCTCTGCTCGTCGTCGTTGCCGAGACGCTCATCAAGCACAAGCTCCCGCATCCGCCGATAACGCTGCTGTTTACGGTCCGCGAAGAAAGCGGCCTGCACGGCGCCCGCGAGTTGAACCCGGCGGATCTCGGCGGGCCGGTCATGTGCATCAATGTCGACGGCCAGCGCGCCTCGGAGCTGATCGTCGGCGCGGTCGGGCAGGAGAACTGGGAGGTCGAGATCAAGGGCAGGGCCTCCCATGCCGGCGTCGCGCCGGAGAAGGGAATATCGGCAACGCTGGTCGGGGCCATCGCTCTCGCCGAAGCGCGGAGCGCCGGCTGGTTCGGCAAGATCGTCAAGCCGGATGGACGCGGGACCAGCAACGTCGGCATCTTCGGCGGCAAGGAGGGCAAGGTCGCCGCCGGCGACGCCACCAACGTCGTCACAGACTATGCCTATATTCGGGGCGAGGCGCGCAGCCCGGAGGCGGCCTTCGCCACCACGATCGCCGAAGGCTACAAGGAAGCCTTCGCCAAGGCAAAGGCGGCTGTGGTCGATCACGAGGGTGAATCCGCCGAGGTCAAGTTCAGCCACGTGGCGTCCTACCCGCCATTCAAGCTCGACGAAGAAAGCCCGATCGTGAAGCGCGCCGCCAAAGCGCTCGGGATGCTGGGCATCGAGCCGGCCTATCTGTTCTCCAATGGCGGACTGGATGCCAACTGGCTCGACAAGCACGGCATTCCCACCATCACCATCGGCGCCGGCCAGGCCGAGATCCATACGATCAAGGAATATGTGAACCTTGCCGAGTACGAGAAAGGTTGCCGCCTCGGGCTGCTCATGGCGACGCTGGAGGACCAGCGATAGCAGGTGCGCACAACCAGCGGAACTTTCGACAGCCAGCTTCGGAACCGGCCTCGGCTGATTGCTTCACGTCGTCTTGCGCGGTTCGCTTTCCCGCATGGCGCAGTCGAAGAGGAACCAGCAAGATGCCGGCATTTCGTACGGAGCTGAGCGATTGAGCCCGATAGCCTACACCGGCGCCATCATCGCCGTCGCCGTCGTCCTGTTCGTCTCGAACAGGCTGCCTGTGGTCATCGTCTCGATGCTGGTCGCATTGGCGCTGTGGGCGACCGGCGTGTTGACGATTGGCCAGGCCCTCGGCGGCTTCGGCGATCCGGCGGTCATTTTCATCGCGTCGCTCTTCGTTGTCAGCGCCGGGCTCGAGATCACCGGCGTGACCGCATGGGCCGGGCAGCTTCTGATCCGCGGAGCGGGCGAAGAAAGCCGCACGCGCCTTCTGGTGCTGACAATGAGCCTGGTCGCGCTGCTCACCGCGCTGATCAGCGTCAACGGCGCGGTCGCAGCACTGCTGCCGGTGGTGGTCGTCATCGCTGTCCGGCTCAGGCGGAACTCCTCGCAGCTGTTGATGCCGCTGGTTTTTTCCGCACACGCCGGCTCGATGCTCGCGCTGACCGGAACGCCCGTGAACGTGCTGGTTTCCGATGCTGCGGGCGACGCCGGCGTTGGCATGTTCGGCTTTTTCGAGTTCGCGCTTGTCGGCGTGCCGCTGCTGGCGGGAACGATGGCGATCATCATTCTCTTCGGAAAGCGGCTCCTTCCCGAGCGCAACGGCGCGACCATGCCCTCGGATTTCAGCCGCCATGCCAAGACGCTGGTCGAGCAGTACGGCCTCGCCAGCGGCGTCTATCTGATGCGGGTGCGCGCGAACTCGCCCTATGTGGGAGCGCTGCCGTCGGCGATCGATCTCGCTGCCTATCCGGAACTGCAGCTGGTCGCCGTCCAGGACGGCGAAACTGCCAGTCCGCTTCGCAGGGCCGTGGTGGTCGAGGGAGATCACCTGCTGCTGCGCGGCGAGGCGGAGGCGGCGGCGGCGTTCGCCAGCGAAAAGCACCTCGCATTTCGCACAGAAGCGTCGTCCGGCAAGGGCGAAGAGACACTGTTCAATCGCAGTTCCGGTCTCGCCGAGGTCGTGATCCCGCCGCGCTCGGGCCTGATCGGCCGAAGTGTTTTCCCCGGCATGGTCACCGAAAGCGGCGACCTGATCATTCTGGCCGTGCAGCGCGGAGGCGCGGAGATCGCAGCCAGCGCCAGCGCAACCAGGCATGGCGGCGGAATCAAGCTGCAGGCCGGCGACACCATGCTACTGCAAGGGACATGGAAAGCCCTCGATTCTCACCTCGACGATCCCGACGTTCTGGTCGTCAACTCGCCCGAGCTGGTGCGCCGCCAGGCCGTTCCAATGGGACCGGGCGCACGCCAGGCCATCGCCATTCTGGTCGCCATGGTCGTGCTGCTTGCCACTGGCGTCGTCCCGCCGGCAGTGGCCGGCCTGCTTGCCGCCGGCGCGATCGTGCTCTCGGGGATCATGACCGTGGAGCAGTCCTACCGCGCCATCGGCTGGACGACAGTGATCCTGGTCGCGGCCATGATGCCGCTGTCCACCGCCATGATGGAAACGGGCGCGGCGAAGCTTATGGCCGAGCACCTCGTGGACGTCGTCGGCGACGCAGGCCCGCTGGCGTTGCTCGCCGGCCTGTTCGTTATGACCGCCATCATGGGGCAGCTCATCAGCAATACCGCCACCGCGCTTATCATCATCCCGATCAGTGTAGCGGCCGCGGCGGCGATGGGCATATCGCCTCGTCCCGTGCTGATGAGCGTGGCGGTGGCCGCCGCCGCGGCGTTCCTGACTCCTATCGCAACGCCGACGAACCTGATGGTGATGGGACCCGGCGGCTATGCGTTCAGCGACTATTGGAAGCTCGGACTGCCGCTGCTGCTCTGGTTCTTCGTGGTGGCGGTCTTCATCGTGCCGCTGATCTGGCGGTTTTGAAGGCGGGGTGAAGCCATGCTGACGGCGCAAGCACTCGTTCCCATCATTATCGAGATCGTTTGCGGCGCGGCGGGAGGCATCTTCTTCGGAAGGTTCGTTCGCAGGCTGAGCCTCGGCGCTGGCGGCGACGCGCTTGCCGGCGCGATCGGCGGATTGGCGCTGACCTGGCTTGCAGCGCGAACACCCGGCGTCGGCCGCTTTGTCGGGCGCGTCGAACAGGCGGCTGACGCCACCGCGCAAAGCATGGGTGGCCTCACCCCGGCGATCCTCGTCGGGGTGGGCATTTCCGGGCTGATTGGCGGCATCCTGCTGGTGGCCGTTGCCGGGTTTATCCGAAACAAGGCGGGGCGCTGAAGATGGTGGCCGCCGCAGGACATCCAAGATGCGAAAGGACAATGTGATGATCCGAAGCGTTCTTTCCCACCCCGCAGCGCTCCTCCTGCTCATCGCCGGCATCGTTTCCGCCTGCACGGTGGTGGTGGAGCAGCCCCGGCCGGCTCCCGCACCGGTCGCATGCACCATGCAGCACGACCCGGTCTGCGGGCAGCGCGGCGACCGGCAGCGCACCTTCGCAAATGCCTGCCTTGCGCGAGCCGAAGGCTTCCGCGTCATCGCGCGCGGCCAATGTCGTCCCATCTTTCAATGCACGCGCGAGATCGCCAGGGTCTGCGCAAGCCGCAACGGACGGCTGCGCACCTTCACCAACGGTTGCCTGGCGCGCGTCGAGGGGTACGCGATCGTCCATTCCGGCCCCTGCCGTTGATGGCGGTCACGTCAACTGCTACGCAGCGGTTCGATGACGCAGTTTGAAGGCGGGGCACGACGAAGATGAACGCCAGCCGACCGGTCAGCCGTCTGTCGACGGGCATCCTCGTCATCGCCCTGCTTTATTTCGCCCAGTCGATCCTGGTGCCGCTGGTCGTCTCGCTTTTCGCCATCGCGCTGGTCTGGCCGCTGCAGCGGGCGCTCAAAAGGTGGATACCGGAGCTGCTGGCGCTGCTCATCACGCTGACCCTGACCATATTGGTTATCCTGATGGTCGGCTCGTCGATCGCCTGGGGCCTCGGCAGGCTCGGCCAATGGCTGTTCGTCAATGCGGGGCGTTACCAAGAAATCTATGTCAGCTGGGCCGATTGGCTGGAGCTGCACGGCATCGCGATCGCCGGCCCGCTCGCCGACCGCTTCGACGTGATGTGGCTGGTCCGCGCCACGCAGCGCATAGTGCTCAGGCTCAACGGCTTCGCCGGCTTCCTCGTCCTGGTGTTCATCTTCGTCATGCTGGGCCTGCTCGAGGTCGACGATTTCACCCGGCGGCTGCGATTGCCCGCAGCCCAGCCGCAGGGCGAGAAAATCCTGGGGGCCATCCGCGAGATCGCCGGCAAGCTGCGCCGCTACATGGTGGTGCGCAGTTTCGCCAGCGTGCTCACCGGCCTCGTCGTCTGGGCGTTTGCGCTTGCCGCCGGCCTCGAACTGGCCGCAGCCTGGGGCGCCATCGCCTTCGCGCTGAACTACATCCCGTTTCTCGGGCCACTGATCGCAACGGTGTTTCCGACGCTGTTCGCCATCGCCCAATTCGAATCGTGGCAGATGGCGGTGGTGGTGTTCATCGGCCTCAACATCATCCAGTTCATCATCGGCAGCTATCTGGAGCCGCTGCTCACCGGCGCGTCCTTGAAGATCTCGCCTTTCGCGGTCATTTTCGCGGTATTCTTCTGGAGCTTCATGTGGGGCATTCCCGGTGCGTTTCTCGGCGTGCCGATGCTGATGGTCTTCATCGTCTATTGCGCTCAGGACCCCTCGAGCCGGTGGATCGCGGTGCTGCTGTCGGGCGGGTCGGTCGACGATGACGGCGGCTCCGCGTGATCCAGGCCGGCGCCTATTAGCTAAAGTGCAGGTGGGTTAGCCCGCAGCCGAGGTCAAGCGGCGCAGGGCCAGTGCAGCGACAACCGTCCCGGCCGTCAGAAGCGGCAGCCAAGCCTGAGGATCGCCCATGGTTTGTAGTGTCAGGCCGCTGAGCAGCAGCCAAAGCAGCGGAATGACCAACAGCAGCGGCGCAAACCGGCCGCTCGCGGGCAGCAGGGCACCGAGCGTTGCAATCGCCGTCGGGTCAGGTGCTATTCCGAAGACTTCCGCGCTTCGCCATGGCCGCTCGAAGAGCGGCGGCAGAAGCGGGTAGGCGGCGATGCCAATCGCCATGAGCAGCACTCCGACCCATGCGCCGGCGTCCTTCCGGTCCAAGACGGGACCGCCGCGCGCGGCGGCGATCGCCAGCAGCAGCGCCTGCAAGCCGAAGGCCGGCGCGACATAGATGATCGCCCAGTTGATCGCCGCATAGCGGCTCCACAGAAAAGTCCAGCCGACGAAGGCCCAGAGCGCCGCGAGGATGAGCGCGACCCACAGTCCACGCCTGGGCAGCCGCCGAAGCACGAGCAAGATGATGACAAGGCCCGCGGCAAGCGTTGCGAAATGCAGCGGCCAGAATGCGGCATTGTGCAGCTCGAACATGCGCCAGTAGACGCGCGGGGAGAAGAGCAGGAAGTCTTCCGGCCGGTACGTCCACCATTCAGACATCTAGAGATCCCGGACATGGGCGGCCATTCGCTCGCGCATGGCCGCGTCGGGGAGGGGATCGGCCGCGGCGGCCACGTTTTCGCGCACATGATCGACGCGTGTGGTGGCGGGGATGGCGACCGTGACCGACGGATGCGCGAGGATGAACTTCAGGATGAACTGCGCCCAGCTTGAAGCTCCGATTTCAGCCGCCCAGGCGGGCAGGGGCTCGCCTTCGAGCCGCTGCGTCAGCTCTCCTTGCCGGAAAGGCCGGTTGACGATGACGGCTATGCCCCGCTCAGCCGCCAGCGGCAGGAGGCGCTCCTCCGCCTCTCGGTCGACGATGTTATAGCTGAGTTGCACGAAGTCGAGCGGAAAGTCCCGCATGATCCGTTCGAACAGATCGTGCCGGCGGCCTTCGGAGGTGGTTATGCCTACATAGCGGATCCGTTCGGCCGCTTTCATGGCAAAGAGCGTTTCGAGATGCGCCTTCCAGCCGACGAGATTGTGGACCTGCACCAGGTCGAATTGTTCAACACCCCAGAAGCGCCGGGACTGCTCGATTTGCGAAGGTCCATCCGCCGCGGCGGAGGTCCAGACCTTCTCCGCCGAAAACAGCGTGTCCGGCCGGCCCAGTCTTTCGAGGCCATAGCCGATCGCGGGTTGCGAGGAGCCGTACATGGGCGAGGAATCGATCACGCTTCCGCCCGCCTCGAAGAACGCCGTGATCACGTCGGCACATTCGTCGCGCAGCACCGGGTCATCGCCGACGTTGAAGGTGATCCAGGTGCCGAGGCCGACCGCCGGGATCGCCTCGCCTGAGGACGGGATGGTCCGGGTCAGAGGTGCACGCGCCTGGCCCGAAGCGACGCCCGGTAACGCGAAAGCCGCTCCGGAAGCAGCTGCAGCCTTCACGAATGTTCGGCGGGTGAGGATCATCTCTTTGTCATCCTTCGCACACCAGCGCCAACGCAGGATCCCGGGCTAGCGGTTTTCTGGAAGTTTTCCGGAACGTAGGGCGGTCGAAGGGCGAAGCCAACTTCCCGCCGCACTCCCATCCATGAGCCGCGGGCCAGGCAACAGTACCTTCGTGAGCCCGGCCGCAAGCGACGTGATTGGACGCCGCCCGCCGCCGGTGCGACAATCGCGCCTTACGCCATCCAGCGGGGACAGCAAGACCGATCAGCAAGCAACTGAAAGAGAGCAATCAACAAGCAAGAGGAGGTTTCATCATGGCAAGCTGGCAACCCGATCCCTCATTTTATCCGTCGCCGAGAATGGCGGCCAAGGCGCCGAAGGAAAGGCTAGCCTACGTCGCCGCCTTCGATCCCGACCGCCGCACGCCCGACGCGATCGCCGTGGTCGATGTCGACCCGCAATCGCCTTCCTATTCGCAGATCGTGGGCCAGGTCGACATGCCGAACTCCGGCGACGAGCTGCACCATTTCGGCTGGAACGCCTGCTCGTCCTGCCTCTGCCCCAACGCGCCGCACCCGCATATGGAACGGCGCTACCTCGTCGTTCCTGGCCTGCGTTCGTCCAGGCTGCACATCATCGACACCAAGCCTGATCCCAGAAATCCCAAGATCGTGAAGGTCATAGAGCCGGAGACGATCGCCGAAAGGGCCGGCTATTCGCGCCTGCATACGACCCATTGCGGGCCGGAGGGCATATACGTCAACGCGCTCGGAAACGCCGAGGGCAAGGGGCCGGGCGGCATATTCCTGCTCGATCCCGAAAGCTTCGAGGTGCTCGGCCAGTGGGAGATGGACCGCGGACCGCAAAAACTGGCCTACGATTTCTGGTGGCATCTCGGCCATGACACGATGATCACCAGCGAATGGGGAACGCCCGACACGTTCGAGAACGGGCTGGTGCCCGAGATATTGCTCGGCAGCAAATACGGGCGGCGGCTGCACTTCTGGGACCTGCACAAGCGCAAGCACCAGCAGGAAATCGACTTCGGCGAGGAGCACCAGCTGGTGTTCGAACTGCGCCCGGCGCACGATCCCACAAAGGCCTACGGCTTCGTGGGCTGCGTCATCAGCCTCAAGGATCTCTCGGCATCAATCTGGACCTGGTACCGCGACGGCGACAAATGGGCAGTCAGGAAGGTGATAGAAATCCCGGCCGAGCCGGCCGATCCGGACCTCCTGCCGCCCCTGCTGAAGGGCTTCAAGGCGGTGCCGCCGCTGGTGACCGACATCGACCTGTCGATGGACGACCGCTTCCTCTACGTGTCCTGCTGGGGCACGGGCGACATGATCCAGTACGACGTATCGGACCCGTTCGAGCCGAAGGAGGCGGGCCGGGTGCGCATAGGCGGCATCGTGTCGAGGGCGACGCATCCAAAGGCGACGAACGGCGCGCTCAACGGCGGCCCGCAAATGGTCGAGATCAGCCGGGACGGCAGGCGGGTCTACTTCACCAACTCGCTCTACGGGGCCATCGACCCGCAATTCTATCCCGAGGGCATCGAAGGCTGGATGGTGAAGCTCGACGTGGGCGAGAACGGCGGCATCGAATTCGATCCGAACTTCTTCATCGACTGGCCGAAGGGCCATCGGCCGCACCAGGTGCGCCTGGAAGGAGGCGACTGCTCGTCCGATTCCTACTGCTATCCGTGACGATGCCGGCGCAAGCGAAACGGACCGCATAGAATGGCCACGGTCTCGCCCTGGCTGGTGCTTGCCGGCCTTGGCGCGTTCCACGGCCTCAACCCCGCCATGGGCTGGCTGTTCGCGGTCGCGCTCGGCCTGCACAGGCAAAGCCGCGGCATGGTGCTGAAGTCGCTGATACCGATCGCGGCCGGACACATGATTTCGATCGCCGCCGTCGCGTTGGCGGTGGTGGCGCTCGGCTTCCTCATCGAGCAGCGGGTCCTTGAAACCGCGGCCGGCACGGCGCTGGTTGGCTGGGCCGCCTACCACGCCGCATACGGCCACCGCCGCCGCGTTCGGGTCGGCATGAAAACGGGCATGCTGGGGCTCGGCGTCTGGTCGTTCGTGATGGCGACTGCCCACGGCGCCGGCCTCATGCTGGTTCCGGTCATCATCCCGCTGTGCTTCTCGGCGGACCCGGCGGGGGAACTGACGGCCGCCGGATCGCTGCCGGTGGCGCTGGCGGCGGTCGGCACGCACACGGCCGCCATGCTGGCGGTAACGCTGGCGATCTCGGTCTCGGTCTATGAATGGCTCGGCCTTTCGCTGCTGCGGCGCGGCTGGATCAATTTCGATCTGCTCTGGGTCGCCGCACTGGCGATCACCGGCATCGTCCTGATCTTGTGACGGCGCGCGCCTGCATCTTCTCGTCAAACTTCGTTGTTAGGCCCAATGAACCGCAATCCCGAAACGAGTGCGAGGTTCATCGAATGCACCACTCCACAGGGCAAGTCCCGGCGTCGATCATAATCACGAATTTCAACTATGCGCGGTTTCTCGGCCGCTGCATCGACAGCGCCTTGCGCCAGACGCATCCCGCCGTGGAGGTGATCGTCGTCGACGACGTATCGACCGACGGGTCGAGGGAGATCATCAGGTCGTACGGCGACAGGATATTGCCCTGCTTCAAGGAGGAGAATGGAGGCCACGCGTCGGCCTTCAATGCAGGATTCGCTGCCTCCGGCGGGCGGATCGTCTTCTTCCTCGACGCCGACGACTATCTCTACCCGAACGCCGTGTCCGAAGTGGTCGATGCGTGGCAGGCAAAGACCGCGCAGGTGCAGTTCAGGCTGCATGTGGTCGACGAACGCCAAGACGTGAAGGACGTATTCCCGCCGCCGGAACTGCCCTTCGACGACGGCGACGTGCTGCCCAAGCTGCTGCGCAGCGGGCGGTATCGCACGACTGTGACGAGCGGGCTCGCCTTCGACCGTTCGGCGCTGGAACCGATATTTCCGATTCCGGAAGCCGACTTCCGGCAGGGCGCGGACGGCTATCTGGTGACGCTGGCGCCCCTCTACGGAAGGGTGAAATCGATCGAAGCGTGCCTTGGCGCATACCGCCAGCACGGTTCCAACCATTCGGTATTCGGGGAAAAGCTCGGCGAGCGCGCGCGCTGGCGGGTGCGGCACGACTTCCACCGGTTCGAAGCGCTGTCGCGCCAAACGGCCGACATGGGACTGACGCTGCCGGACAATGTCGGGTTGCGGGATCCCGGCCATCTCGAAGAGCGGCTGGCTTCGCTGTGCACGGACGGGGACCGCCATCCGGTGCGCGGCGATTCGAAGCTGACGCTGGCCGCCGCCGGGGTGGCGGCAAGCCTCGAGATGAACGCTTCGCTGCGCAGGCGCGCCTTCCTGGCGGCGTGGTTTCTTTCCATAGGCGTGCTGCCGCTGCGGATGGCCAGGGCAATCCTGTCATGGAAGCTCGTCGCGTCGTCGCGGCCGGTGTTCCTGCAGCGGATGTCGAAAACGGTCCGGCGCGCCGTGGGCTAGCCGGGCCCGCGGACGGTTCGACATTCGGAACGATTCATCCGGCCGCGGCGTTGGCAGATTGCCGCCCGCGAAGCGGTTATCATCAGTGAGCAATCCGATGCAAATTCCTCTCGAAATCGCCTTCCACAAGATCGATAAATCCGACTCCGCCGAAAGGGAGATACGCTCGCGGGTGGATAAGCTGAAAAAGCTCTACAGCGGGCTGGTTGGCTGTCGCGTGCGGGTCGACCAGCGCGCCGACAAGAGGCGGACGCCGCCCGTGGTCCGCATCGAGATGAGCGTGCCCGGCGCCAAGGATCTGGTGGTCGCCTACGAGCCCGAGCGTTTGCTGCAGAAGTTCCAGAACCCGGACCTGCGCAACGCCATTTCCGACGCTTTCGACGCCGCCGAGCGGCAGATCGTCGAATTCAAGCGGCAGCGCGAGGGCGGCGCGACCGCGGATTATCATGACGGGACGAACCAGTTCCTCGGCCAGGTGGCCGAGATGCACCCCGAAGAGGACCACGGCTTCCTGATGACCAAGGAGGGCTCGCTGCTCTACTTCCACCGCAACAGCCTGCTCAGCGGCGACTTCGACAGCCTCAAGCGAGGTGACGACGTGCATTATGTCGAGGACATGGGCGACACCGGCCCGACCGCTGCCAAGGTGCGCCCGGTCGAAACGCGCGAATCGTAATCGATTTTTGGGAACCATTGGCCGTTTGGCCCTGTTTTTCAGGCACACCGCCAAGCGCAGGAAAACAGGAGGTAGCGATGAGCGCCACCGGATTGGACGTATTCGACAAGACGCTGCAGACCACGAATATCTGGCTCGACGAGATCATGGAGGAGATGGATCCCGACCGCCAGCTCGCATGGCATATGCTCGGCTCGGTGCTGCGGGCCGTGCGGGACAGGGTACAGCCCGACCTTGCGGCGCATCTGGGCTCGCAATTGCCGCTGCTCGTGCGTGGCGCCTATTTCGACCGCTACAAGCCATCGACGACGCCCGACAAGATTCGCTCGCTCGATGAATTCTTGGCCAAGATCAAAGAAGATATGCAGTTCACCCGGCCGGTGGATTCGGGGGATGCGCTACGCGTCGTCTGCCGGGTTCTGGCCAAGCATGTCGGGGAAGGGCAGGCCGCCAAGATATTCGAGGCTCTGCCCGCCGACATCAGGCGCGTGGCCGAGCCGCGCGAGAACGTACACTGAGCGCTCAAGCGGATCACAGGTCCGCCGGCTGCAGCGGTTTGCGGGCGGGGCCGTGGATGACGGACCCGTCGGCAGCGAAGATTGAGCCGTGGCATGGGCAATCCCAGGTTCTCTCGGCATTGTTCCGGGTCACGGTGCAGCCCTTGTGGGTGCAGGCAGCCGAAACGGCATGAAGCTCTCCGCTTTCGTCGCGCCAGGCGGCGATCTTCTTCTCGCCGCGCACGATGACACCGCCTTCGCCCGGGGCAATGTCTTCCGCGCTTGCCACGACCGACTGGCTGTCGCCGTTCTTGTGGAAATCTTCCGGATAGGGCCGAGCCGGGTCGTATAGCTTTTGCCAGTGACTGGACTGGCCGCGGACGAGTTCCGCGATCATCATGCCGGCCGCCGTGCCGTTGCTGATGCCCCAGGCGTTGAAGCCGGTGGCGACGTGGAAGCCGGGCGCCTTCTCGGGTTCCGGCGTGCCGGCATAGGGCACGCGGTCGGGCGTGTCGTAATCCTCGTTGCACCAGCGCCAGACGGCTTCGCCGACAGGAAGATTCGCTCTAGCCCAATTATCCAACTCAACGAAGCGCCTCGCCACGTCGCCGTCTTGGCCGGTGTTGAATTTCGGGCCGAGCGCCACCAGCAGCGGACCTTCGGCATCGCGTCCCATGCGGATCGAGCGCGTCGGGTCATCGATGCCGATGAACATGCCGTCGACGGCCAGGGGATCGTCCACGCGGAAGGCCATTGCGACGTGGCTTCGCGGCTGCGTCCGGTTGGCCATGCCGACCGGGCTCTTGATTGTCATGTTGGTGGCCACCACCACGTGCTCGGCATGCACCGTTCCGTGGTCCGTGACGGCGCGCCAGCGGCTCGCCTCGCTGATGTGCCGCGCGCGGCTTTGCTCGAAGATGCGGCCGCCGCGGGCGACGACGGCCTCGGCCAGCCCGGTCAGGTACATGGCCGGATTGAACTGCGCCTGGTCGGGAAAGAGCAGCGCGCCGGCGGTGTCGAATGGGAGCGGCGCGCGGTCGAGAACATCGGCGTCAAGCCCGAGCCGGCGCGCGGCCTCCGCTTCCGCCTCGATCTCGCCGCGTCGCGCGGGGCTCTGCGCATAAGTGTAGGCAGGCTTCTCTTCGAGGTCGCAGCCGATGTCGAAGGCGAGCGCCCATTCCCGGATCTGGGAGGCGCCGGCGCGATTGGCGTCGGCATAGTTCTGGGCAAGGTCGATGCCGAGTGTGTCGATCAGATGCCGATAAATCAGCGCGTGCTGCGTCGTGATCTTGGCGGTCGAGCGGCCAGTCACCTGGCCGCCGACGCGAAGTCCTTCCAGCACCACGACCTCGCAGCCTTCCTCGCAAAGGCGGAGCGCCATCGTGAGGCCGACAATGCCGGCGCCGACCACCACCGTCTCGGCATGGATGGCGCCTTCGAGCGCAGGATATTCAGTCGGACGCGCCGTTGCGGTCCAGCAGCTTCCGGACTTCCCTGGGAGCGCAGGCATGGGGCACCTCCCTGAACTGCCCGACCAACTGCGGCGGCTCCGGAATGTTCCGCGCTCAGCCCTCGGCCTTTTCGCCTTCCGGCGTGACGAGGTACCATTCGGCGCCGAACTCCTCGATGTCGTGGCCCTTAGTATCGCCGGGAGCCTTGTCGTCGACGAAGTAGTAGAGCGGCCAGCCATTGTAGGTGACCACCATCTTGCCGTCGTGCTCGACTGTGCCGAGCTTGGCTGCGTCCGCCATGTCGCCGGCCTTCGGCTCGCCCTCGGAATAGAAGGGCGGCCAGCGCTCCAGACACTTGTCCTTGCAGGAAATTTGCGCCTTGGCGTCGCCTTCTGCCCTCGTGTCGGATTCGAACAGATAGAGCGATCGGCCGTCGGCATCGGCAACGTATTTGCCGTGTTCGCCGCTTTCGGCGACTTTGACGGTGGCGGCGTCCTGGGCGAGCGCCGGAGCGGGTGCAAGCAGCAGCATTCCGCCCAGCATGGCGAGCGCGCTCGGATAGCTTTTCATGGCTTCCTCCTGACGAAAGGATTGTCTGCAACAAACGTCCGGGAGGGGAGAGCTATTCCCACTATCCGCCGTCTGGGCCGTCGCGGCTTCCGCAGATGAACGCGCCCGGCAGATGCGCTGTGCAGGCCATTACCCAGGTGATTGCCTCGCGGTCGTATTCGTCGCCCGAGCGCCAATCCTCGAAGAAGGCGTGCAGCCGATCGACTCGCTCCGGCCAGACGCCTGCGGCCTGCAGGCCGAGCGAGACGCCGTAATTGGTGAAGGCGATCTTCGTGCCGCGCAGCCAGGGCGCGCGGCAGAAATAGCCCAGCGGGTCGACCCACATAGTGTCGAGCGTGTTCAGAGACTGCTCGGTCTGCGCCTCGGCCCAGGATTCGCCGGGAAAGAAATGGGCGAGCCAGAGCATCATGCCGAGGCCGAGATCCTGGTCGATCTCCAGCGTGCGCCAGTCGCGCTCCATCAGCGCCTTCATTTCGGCGATCTCCGGCGCGAGCGCTTCCTCGTCGAGCAGGCGGTAGGAGACGTAGCCGTCATAGGCGTCCATCGCGCCGAGCCCATAGCCGGGGTAAGGCGCGCTCAAATCCTCCGCCATCTTCCAGATCACGCCGTGGCCGGGGACCACGAATGCCGGGTGGATGTCGCGTGCGAGTGCTACGCCGCGCTGCCGATATTCGGGCTTGATGTCGCCGAGCCGAGCCAGGGCGAACAGCCACATTGCGAGATAGTGGAAATACTGGCCGTCGCGGTCCGCCGCCTCGCCAATGCGGAGCCCGCGCGGCCGGCCGAGCACGCGCTCGACATCGGCCACCAGCCGCTCGGCCTCGGCAAGCCAGCGCTCCTCCCCAAGTTCGCGGTAGAGCGAGACGTAGAGGACGACGCCGAAGGCGTCGGTCCAGAGATAGCGCAGGCCGTTCGGCCAGATACGTTCGGCCCGCATCCAGTCGAGCTTGGCGAGGACGTAGTCGACCTCGCGAAGCATTTGACTATAGCCCGAATGGGTAGGTGTCGGGAACGCCAGGCTTGACGTGCTCCGGCCCGAGCGGCGTCACCGCCTGGGTCTCGTCGAACCAGACGAAGGCGTCGAACTGCTGCGGCAGCGAGGCGTCGGCATAATGGCTCATCAGCTCGGAATCTGGCCGGTAGATGACGCCGATGAAGCGCTCCAGCCGGGGCTCCAGCAGGCGTCGGCGCAGCGCTTCGTCGCGGCCGAGATCGAGCAGGAAGCGCGCTACGCCGGCGTCGTGGCAGAGCCGCTCATAGCTGTCGCGGTGCGAGGGCCGGACCCGCTTAATCTCCATGTCGCCGTCCCAGTCGGTGGCGGCCGCCACCGTGCCGGTGTGCGTGCCGAAACCGATCAGCGCCGCCTGGTCGCCAAAGCGTTCGCGGCAGAGCTGGCCGATGTTCAACTCGTCGCGCATCGCCCCCATGTCGGTGTGGCGGGCATCGCCGATATGAGAATTGTGCGCCCAGACCACTGCCTTGGACTGCGGCCCACGCGCTTCGAGCAGGTGTTCCAGCGTCTCGAACATGTGGGTGTCGCGCAGGTTCCAGGATTCGGCGCCGCCATAATACATGATGCGGTAGTAGCGCTCGGCCGAGGCGACCAGACGCGCGTTCTGAGCAGCGTCGAGGAAGCTCTCGCCGTCCTGCAATGTGTATTCGAGTCGGTTTTTCAGAAGCTCACGGCACTGATCGATGACCGCCTGCTCGCATTTGCGGTAGCCGGCGGTGAGCACCGCGCGCCCGTAGGTGGACGGCTCCCTCTGCCAAGGTGTGAGGCAGCCATAGCGCTCGCGGGCGACCGCGGCTGCTTCCGGATCCACCTTGTCGAGATAGGCCAGCACCGCGGCGATCGAGCTGCGCATATTGTAGATGTCCAAACCGTAGAAGCCGGCCTGGCGCTCGGGGTCGGCGACGGCCTCATTGTGCTGGCGCATCCAGTCGGTGAAGGCGGCGACATCGGTGTTGCGCCACATCCAAGTGGGGAAGCGCTGGAAGGGGAGGAGTTCGGCGCGCTCCCTTGCCGGCCGGTGGCGCACATAGCCGTCCACGGCGGCGGCGTCCGGCCAGTCCGCCTCGACGGCGACGATGGTGAAGCCGTGCTTCTCGATCAGATGGCGGGTGATGGTTGCGCGGGCGCGGTAGAATTCCGAGGTGCCGTGGCTCGCCTCGCCAAGAAGGACGACGCGGCGGTCGGCGAAGCGGTCGAAGAGCCGGCCGAAGGCCGGATCTTCGAAGCCGGGCAGGCGCTCGGCGGCGGCCGCGATCATCTCCGGCAGGCTGCGACCGGCGGCATGGCCGGGCAGATGGTTGGTGGCGGAGCGGCTGCCGTTTTCTGCCCAGCCCTGTTCGCCGACCAGCGGCACGAACATGACGGCGCCGAGATCCTCCTCCTCGAAAGTCGTGCCGCCGGTGCGGGTGATCTTGAGCAGGCGTTGGTTGCGCGGTTCCTCGCCGACCGGGATGACCAGCCTGCCGCCGACGTCGACCTGGTCCTTCAGCGCCTGCGGCGTCGACGGGCCGGCGGCCGCGACCAGTATGGCGTCGAAGGGCGCTGCCTCGAGCCAACCCTTCGTGCCGTCGCCGACACGAAGTTCGATATTGGCGTAGCCTAGCCTGTCGAACCGCTGCCTCGCGGCTTCGGCAAGTGCGGCATGCCGCTCGATGGCGTAGACCTTCTTCGCAATACGGCTCATCACGGCGGCGGCGTAGCCGGAGCCGGCGCCTACCTCGAGCACCTTGTCGGCGGGCTTCACCTCGGCCGCCTCGATCATCAGCGCGACGATGTAAGGCTGCGAGATGGTTTGGCTCTGGCCGATCGGCAGTGCGCCGTCCTCGTAGGCGAATTCCTCGAAGCCGGGGTCGACGAATTTTTCGCGCGGCACCTCGCGCATGGCGTCGAGCACGTTCCGGTCGCGTACGCCGCGACGGGCCAGGTGGATGTCCACCATGCGGTCGCGCGCCTTCGACAGGTCGAGCATGGCTGTTTCTCCCGAATGTTAGGAGCCGCCCGCCATCATCGTGCTGTGCGGCTCCTGGCTCACATTCTCCTCGATCCGCTCGCGCCCCGGCGTCTTCGGCAGCGCCTTGCGGAAGTTCTTCCGGTAATCCGGCGGCATTTTCGGCGGCATCATCGGCTCGTAGGCGTCGACGACGGCCTCGATCCACCGGGCCCTCGGCCGCGAAGGTGGCGTCGAGAACGCCTTCAACCTCGTCGGGGCGGGAAACGCTGAGGCCGATGCCGCCCATGGCTTCGGCGGCCATCGCGAAGTCGATGGGCTGCAATTCGCAGCCGAACTGGGGATTGCCCAAAAACATCATCTGCTCCCAGGCGATCTGGTTGAGCATGCCGTTTTTCAGCACCAGCAGCTTGAGCGGGATGCCGTAACGCACGGCGGTCGAGAATTCGCCGAGCTGCATGGCGAAGCCGCCGTCGCCGACGACGGAAAATATCGGCCTACCGGGAAATGCGATGCCGGCGGCAATCGCGTAGGGCAGACCGCAGGCCATCGAGGCCAGCGCGCCCGAAACGCCGAACTCCTGGCCGGCACGGAGATCTATGTGGCGGGCGGCGAGTTCGGTGTTCTGGCCGGAATCTGTGGTCAGGATGGCATTGTCCGGCATGCGGCGTCCGAACGCCTTGACCACGACCTGCGGCTTCATGGGCACATCGGCCCTGCTTTCCGACAGCGCCATCATCTCCCGCCAGCGCGCCATCCCGCCTTGCGCCTTCTCGAGGAAGCCGCGATCGGTCTTGCGGACGAGCCTGTCGTTCAGGAGCGCAAGCGACTGGCCGGCGTCGCCGACCAGCCCGGCTTCCACCGGGCAGCGCAGCCCGATCCGCTGCGCGTCGCGGTCGATCTGCACCACGCGCGCCGTGCCGGGCTCCGGATAGTATTCGATGTAGGGGAAGGTCGAGCCGACGATGAGCAGTGCGTCGCATTCCTTCAACGCTTCCTGCGAGGGCAGCGTGCCGAGAATGCCGATGCCGCCGGTGGTGTGCGGATGATCGTCGGGAAGCACCGCCTTGCCGAGCAGCGCCTTGGCGACCGGGGCTGCGAGCAGGTCGGCGGCGCGCTCCAGTTCCTGCCTGGCGTTCCGTGCGCCCTGGCCGGCGAGGATCGCAACCTTCTTCGCGCTGTTGAGGATTTCCGCGGCTTTTTCGAGCTCATCCGGATCCGGCAGCCTGTCGCCTTCGAACCACTGGTCCGGCGTGTGCGAGGGGCGGTTGCGCTTCGAGCGCCGGGATTCGTCGAGCGCCAGTTCCTGCACATCGCTGGCGATCGACAAATGCGCGACGCCGCGTTCGGCCAACGCCGAGCGGCAGGCGAGGCCAGCTAGGTTTTCCATGTGCACCGCGTCGGAAACCTGCGCATTGAAGACGGTCACATCATTGAAGACGCGCGTCAGGTCCACATCCTGCTGGGTGAAGGTTTCGATAAGATCGTGGAACTGCATGCCGGTGATGGCGAGCACCGGCGCCTGATCGAGCCTAGCGTCGTAGAGGCCGGTGAGCAGATGGGTTCCGCCCGGCCCGGAGGTTGCCAGGCATACGCCCAGCCTGCCGGTCCATTTGGCGTAGGCGCAGGCCATGAACGCGGCGGATTCCTCATGCCGCACCTGGACGAAGCGGATGCGGTCCTGACGCGTGCGCAACGCCTCCATGATGCCGTTGATGCCGTCTCCGGGCAGGCCGAAGACGACGTCGACATTCCATTTTATCAAGGTATCAACGAGAATATCGGCAGTGTTCGGCATGACAGGATCCTTCGTGGATGACGACGCGGGAGGCCGTGCGCAGACGGGTTTTGCTATGGATCGCCGCCGCTGATCGCCATGAGGCTTGAATGCGGCAGCGGGCGAGAGGTTCATAAAAAGGAGAGAAAAAAAGCTGTCCGGAACGGCCGGAATCCGGCGCGCCGCAGACGGAACGCTTTCGCGCTCCAGAGGTTTTGCGGGAAATGGAGGCTCAGATGCCCGACAGCAAAAAACCGATTTCAAACAAGCGCGCCAGCGGCAGCGACAAGGCCGTCCACCCGAGCAAGGAGGGCGGCAGCCAGCAGCAGAAGGCGCAGGAATGGGGCGGCGGCTCCAAGGCCTCAAAAGGCTCGGTCACGAGCGCCGATAAGCGCAACGAGAATTCGAGCGCCAAGGGCCGCTGATTTGCGATCTGGCTCGCGTCAACTCGCCTTCAGGCGCGAGCCGCTGAGCAGCCCCTGCTCCTCAAGCACCGGATAGGCCATTGAGGCCAGCAGCGAGTTGATCTGCTTAAGGTCGCGGATAGTGTCGAGATGGATCGAGCTGGTCTCGACGCTCTTTGCCGTTCCTTCGCGCAGGCGATCGAAATGGCTCTGGCTGGAGCGTTTTTCGAGGTCGCGCAACCGGTCCTTCTCCCGCACCAGCTGCCGCGCGGTTTCCGAATCGCGCGACACCAGCACGTTGAACGCCAGCTTGGCGTTGGCCACTACCGATGTGTGGAATGCCCTCAGTTCGCGCCAGCCCTGTTCGGTGAATTCCAGCCCACGGTCGAACTTCTTCTGCACATGGACCAGCATGTTTCGCACGATGATGTCGCCGACCTGCTCGAGCTTGACGCAGGCGCCGATAAGTTCCTGGCAGCGCAGCGCGTCGGCTTCGGAAAGCGTGCGGCTGGTCACCTTAGCGAGGTAGAGCTTGATCGCCGCATGCTTGCGATCGACGCGGTCGTCCAGCGCGGACAAGGCGTCGATCTTGTCCTGATCGGCCTCGACGTAGAGCTCGATGATCCGCTGGAGCATAATCTCCACGGTCTCGCAAACCCGTACCACCTCGCGGGTAGCATTGGCGAGCGCCTGCGACGGCGTGTCGAGTGCGGCCTCGTCGAGAGCGCTGAGTTCCGTAGCGGCAAGCGATTCCGGCTTGGCCTCCGGCGCGCCGAGCGCCACAATGCGTTCGGCCAGGCGGTGGACGAGGCCGGCAAGCGGGATGCCGAGCAGCGCCAGCATCAGGTTGAAGGCTATGTGGCCGTGGATCAGCTGGTCGGGCGCGGAGGCACCCAGCCAGCCGAGCGGCGGCGCGGCGAAGATGAGCACGAGCAGTGCGGCGAGCGCTCCGGTGCCGCGCATGATGAGGTTGCCGAGCGGCACGATCCTGGCCTTGGGGATCGCTGCGCGCGACAGCATGACGGCGATGACGCCGCCGCCGAGATTAGCGCCCAGCACCAGAACCAGGCCGAGTTCCACTGGTACCAGGCCGCGCGCAGTCAGCGCAACGACCAGCAATATCGCCGCGACGCTGGAATGGAACAACCAGGTCATGATGGCGGCAAGCAGGAAGGCCGTGACCGGGTCGCCTGAGAGATAATTGACGACGACCGGCAGGATCTGGCTGTGGCGCAGCGGTTCCGACGCTTCGCCGATCATGCGCAACGAAAGAATGAGCAGACCAACGCCGATCAGGATGCGGCCAAACTGGCGCCAGTCGCGGCGCTCGGTGGCCATGAACATGGCGGTGCCGGCGGCGAGGCAGAGCGGCACCAGCAGCGACAGGTCGAAACTCAGCAGCTTGACGACGAGCGCGGAGCCGACATCGGCGCCGAGCACGGCGAGCAGGCCGGATGTACCGCCGACGATGCCCGCGCCGCTGAACGAGCCGACCAGCAGGGCAACGGCGGTGGCGCTCTGCAGGCAGATGGCAAGCGCTGTGCCGGCGAGGATGGCCAGCACCGGATTGCGCAGCACCGAGCGCAGGCGATGGCGCAGCACGTCGCCATAGGCGCGCTCTACGCCGGTGCGCACCATGCGCGTGGCGAACAGCAGCAGCGCCACCGCGCCCGCAAGGTGCAGGAGTACGACGGACCCGCTCATGCCGGGCAGCCGGCGCACTGTGCGTGGAAATTGAAGCGCAAGATCATCTCACCCAATCGGCGAATCGCGGCGTTGTTCCGCCGGCCGTGAAGCTTAGCCGGTTAATGTAATCCTCGTCCATTGCGCGAAGCTGTCCCTGCCGACGCGGCGTGTCTCAGGCTGGGTTCGCATCCGAGAGTGTGAATGATCGGACAGGGCTTTGCCAGCCGCTTTTCGCTCGCTATTCAGCGGGTCGCGTCAAGGAAGCTGCTTCGCCGCCCCTTGATCGGCAGCTTAGGCAGCCGGCGCGGTCAGCGGCGGCCTGACTCCGCTGTGCCGCTCCCATGTATAGGAGGCGAAGGCCACGACGGTTGCCACGACCATAGCGAGCACGCCCAAGAGGGGTAAGCTGCGATAGTTCATGCCGCTCGCGAGCAGCATTGAGCCGACGGACGCAGCGAGCGCGATGCCGATGTTGAAACCCGCGGGGATCAGCGATGAGGCGAGGTTGGGCGCGTCCGCCGTCCAGCCCAGGATGCGGGTCTGGATCGGCGTGCCGATGGCGAAGTTGATGCCTCCCCACAGGGTGATGACTGCGACCATGGGGAGCGGGTAGGGGCTGACCAGATACATCGCTGCGAGCACGACCCCCTGCAGTGCGAACATCACGATGAGTGATGGCATCAGCCTCCAGCCGGCGAGCCTGCCGCCGATGAACACGCCCGCCGTAGCGCCGACGCCGTTGAGCAGCAGCACCCAGGGGATCATGGCGGCCTCGATGCCGGTAACCTCGCGCAGCATGGGCGCGATATAGGTGAAGGGCACGAACTGGCCGATCATCAGCATCAACATGAGGATCAGCGAGGTCCAGACCTGCTGACGGCCGAGCACCTGCACTTCGCGCAGAAAGCCAGCCGGACGGGCCGACTGTCCATTCGCCCGCGGAAGCAGCGCAATCATTGCGGCCGTGGCCAGCAATCCGAGCGCGAACATTGCCCAGAAGGTCGCGCGCCAGCCGAAGAGATTACCGATCGCCGTACCGGCCGGCACGCCGACGATGTTGGAGACGGTCAGGCCCGCCAGAATGAGCGCGACGGCCATACCGCGCCGTTCCTCCTTCACGAGGCCGACGGCGACTACCATCGCGACGCCGAAATAGGCGCCGTGCGCAATCGCTACTGCGACGCGGATGAGAAGCATTTCTGCGAATCCCGGCGCCAATGCGCAAGCGAGTTGGCCGGCGGTGAAGGCGACGGCGAGGCCTATCAGCAGCGTCTTGCGGGGGAGGCGCGCCGTGGCGATGGTGAGAAGCGGACCGCCGAGCGCGATGCCGAGTGCGTAGCCGGAAACAAGATAGCCGGCGGTCGGAATGGACACGTCGAGGCCCTCCGCCACCTGCGGCAGCACGCCGGCAATGACGAACTCGGTCGTGCCGAAGGCAAAGGCGGCGATGAAAAGAGCAACCAAGGGGAGGGACATGGCGAGCACGCAACTTTGAGGTTAGGCCTCAAACCACGCGTGAACGGCTCCATGCAAGCCAGATTTTGTGAGGCCGGCTTCAGCTTTTCTTGATACCCGGGTCGCAGAGCACCTGTGAATCGCGGGAATGCCGGAAATGGCTGTTCGCTTTGCGTGCCCGCTCAGCCTATATATTGGAGAGAGAGAGACCCACATCCCATGCGCTTTCCGCCCTCCTTCCTTGACGAGATTCGCGACCGCGTGCCGATTTCATCGGTCATCGGCGCGCGCGTTTCGTGGGATCGCAGGAAGACGAACGCCGCGCGGGGCGATTTCTGGGCCTGCTGTCCGTTCCACGGCGAAAAGTCGCCGAGCTTTCACTGCGAGGACAAGAAGGGCCGTTATCACTGCTTCGGCTGCGGCGTCTCCGGTGATCATTTCAAGTTCCTGACCGAACTGGACGGCATGGGCTTTCCCGAAGCGGTCGAGAAGATCGCCGATCTGGCCGGTGTGCCGATGCCCGCGCGCGACGAGGCCGCGGAACGGCGCGAGAAGCAGCGCGCCAGCCTGACCGACGTCATGGAGATGGCGACGAATTTTTTCCAAGAGCGGCTTCAATCGTCGGACGGCGCCAAAGCCCGCTCCTATCTTCGCGAACGCGGCCTGACGCCGGCCACGCAGCAGGCGTTCCGCCTTGGCTTTGCGCCCGACAGCCGCAACGCGCTCAAGGAATTCCTGGCCGGCAAGGGCGTCGAGAAGGCGCAGATGGAAGCTTGCGGCCTGACCGTTTTCGAGGACGTGCCGGTTTCCTACGACCGTTTCCGCGACCGCATCATGTTCCCGATCGAGGATTCCCGCGGCAAGGTCATCGCCTTCGGCGGGCGCGCGCTGTCGCCGGAAATCTCGGCCAAATACCTGAACTCGCCCGATACCGAACTCTTCCACAAGGGCAATGTGCTCTACAATTTCGCCCGCGCCCGGAAGGGCATGGGCAAGGACGGCACAGTGATAGCCGTCGAAGGCTATATGGATGTGATCGCGCTGGCGCAGGCCGGCTTCGACAACGCCGTGGCGCCCCTCGGCACAGCACTCACCGAGAACCAGCTCGAGCTTCTGTGGCGCATGACCGGCGAGCCGGTGCTGTGCTTCGACGGCGACCAGGCCGGCTTGCGGGCGGCGTGGCGCGCGGCCGACATGGTGCTGCCGGCGGTTCAGGCGGGGCGGACGGCGCGGTTCGCGCTGTTGCCGGAAGGCAAGGACCCGGACGATCTGGTCAAGGCCGACGGGCCCGAGGCATTCAGGGCCGTGCTTTCAGAGGCGCGGCCGCTGTCGGATGTTCTGTGGATGCGCGAGACTTCGGGCG
Organism: Pseudaminobacter sp.; assembly: GCA_035941355.1. Lineage (GTDB taxonomy): Bacteria > Pseudomonadota > Alphaproteobacteria > Rhizobiales > Rhizobiaceae > Allomesorhizobium. The sequence continues at coordinate 21,496 of DASZDZ010000008.1, read as the reverse complement.
GTGTGTTCGACACGCCTGAGCGCCGCGCCGAACTCGAAAAGACGCTGCGCGAACTCACTTCGCGCATCAAGGATGAGAGCGTGCGCTATCACTATGCGCAGGACATGCGCGAGCGGGTGCTCGCCTTCTTCGGCGCGCAGCGCGGCCGCCAGCAATCGCGGCCCGGCGAGCGGGACAGGAATTTCGGCAAAAGCCAGGGTGGACAATGGGCGAGGGGCGGCGGCGGGCCCGCGGCGGGGCGGCTGGCGGTGTCGGACAGCCTGGCGCGTTCGGCGATGGTCAAGCGCGCCGGCGGCATCATGCCGCTGCGCGAAACCGCAATCGTGGCCGCGCTGGTCAATCACCCGGCGCTGATCGACGAGAATTTCGACCATGTCGAAACGCTCGACCTTTCGCATCCGGACCTGCGCCTGCTTCACAGCGAACTGATCGATGCGGTGGCGCATGGCGCTGCCGACGAGCGCGCCGCCGTCATCGCGCGGATAGGCGAGGCGGGACTGGCGGATGCATGGCAGCGGGCGATGGCCCTGGTCCGACGGGCGCGGCTGTGGCCGGTGATGGCGGAAGCGGCGATCGAGGATGCCCGCGACGCCTTTGCGCAGGCGCTGCACTTGCACCGCACGGCGAGCACCTTACATAAGGAACTGAAAGTGGCCGAGACGGCGCTGGCTACCGACCCGACGGACGAAAACTACCGCCATCTCGTCGAAATCCAGGCCCAATTCCATGACGTGCAGGCGACCGAGGCGCTGATCGAGGGCTTTGGCATTTCGTCCGGACGCGTGGACAGAGCTTAGCGCATGATCCGAAAGTCGCAGATTTTCGGAAAAGGTCATGCGGCGAACCAGCGCATGGTCCAGAACCGAGGGTCAGCAGCGAAAAGTTGCAGGCTTTTCGGAAAAGATCGTGCGGCAAATAATGATTGGTGCCCCATTCCGGCTTGCCGGAATGAAACAGGCTCCAGGAAACATGGCAATTGATTCGCTTTTTTAATGCGAATCATGCGACAGCCGCTTGACCTTCCGCCGGAATGGCGGAATCAGGACGATTCGAAAAGTTAACCTGCGGGTACAATCCGCACCCAACATCGACGGAACGGAGCTGATAGGCTGGACGGGAAAAAATCCCGCCACAGATATCATCAGTAATCGGGGACCAGACGCAAGGGCGGCGGCTTTCCATAGCGGTCGAACAGTTGCGATCGGTTTGCCGGTTCAAGAGTTTCAGCGCTCCGCACGATCCGGCCGCTTGGAGATAATAAGAAGCATGGCGAAACCAGAGAAGGAAGAGGTCGAAACCGAACGCGAAGCGGTCACCGATGGCCCTTTGCTCGACCTTTCCGATGACGCTGTCAAGAAGATGATCAAGGCCGCCAAGAAGCGCGGCTATGTGACCATGGACGAACTGAACTCGGTGCTGCCGTCGGAGGAAGTGACCTCCGAGCAGATCGAGGACACCATGTCCATGCTGTCCGACATGGGCATCAACGTCGTTGAGGATGACGAGACCGGCGAAGAGGCCGAAGGCGAACCAACCGCGGCCGATGCCGAGGAGGACGCCAACGAGCTTGCCGAGCAGACCGGCACGGCGGTCGCCGCCACCACCACCAAGAAAGAGCCGACAGACCGCACCGACGACCCGGTGCGCATGTACCTGCGCGAGATGGGCTCGGTCGAGCTCCTGTCGCGCGAGGGCGAAATCGCCATCGCCAAGCGTATCGAGGCCGGACGCGAGACGATGATCGCGGGCCTGTGCGAAAGCCCGCTGACCTTCCAGGCCATCATCATCTGGCGCGACGAGCTCAACGAGGCGAAAATCCTGCTGCGCGAGATCATCGATCTCGAGGCAACCTATGCCGGGCCCGAAGCCAAGCAGGCGCCGACGCCCGAGCGGCAGGAAGAACTCGAGCGGCCGAAAACGCCGGAGCACAGCCAGCGTAGGCCTTCCGTGCGCGAAGACGACGACATCACCAATGTCGGCGGCGACATGCGCGGGCTGGCCGAGGAGGAAGACGACGACGAGGACGAGGCCTCGCTGTCGCTGGCCGCCATGGAGGCGGAACTGCGGCCGCAGGTCATGGAGACGCTCGACGTCATTGCCGATACCTACAAGAAGCTGCGCAAGCTGCAGGACCAGCAGGTCGAGAACCGGCTGGCAGCGGCCGGCACGCTGTCGCCCAGCCAGGACCGGCGGCTCAAGGAGCTGAAGGACCAACTCGTAAAAGCGGTGAAGTCGCTGTCGCTCAACAATGCGCGCATCGAATCGCTGGTCGAGCAACTCTACGACATCAACAAGCGCCTGGTGCAGAACGAGGGCAAGCTGCTCAGGCTCGCCGAGAGCTACGGCGTGCGCCGTGAAAGCTTCCTGCAGGAGTACCAGGGCTCGGAACTCGATCCTAACTGGATCAAGTCGATTTCCAACCTGTCGGCGCGCGGCTGGAAGGAATTCACCAAGAACGAGAAGGACACGATCCGCGAGCTGCGTGCGGAAATCCAGAACCTCGCCACCGAGACGGCGATCTCGATCCAGGAATTCCGCAAGATCGTCAACCAGGTGCAGAAGGGCGAGCGCGAGGCGGCCATCGCCAAGAAGGAGATGGTCGAGGCCAATCTGCGCCTCGTCATCTCGATCGCCAAGAAATACACCAATCGCGGCCTGCAATTCCTGGATCTCATCCAGGAAGGCAATATCGGCCTGATGAAGGCGGTCGACAAATTCGAATACCGCCGCGGATACAAGTTCTCGACCTACGCCACATGGTGGATCAGGCAGGCGATCACCCGCTCGATCGCCGACCAGGCTCGCACCATCCGCATTCCGGTGCACATGATCGAGACGATCAACAAGATCGTCAGGACCTCACGCCAGATGCTGCACGAGATCGGCCGCGAGCCGACCCCGGAGGAACTGGCCGAAAAGCTCGCCATGCCGCTCGAAAAGGTGCGCAAGGTGCTGAAGATCGCCAAGGAGCCGATCTCTCTCGAAACGCCGGTCGGCGACGAGGAGGACAGCCACCTCGGCGATTTCATCGAGGACAAGATGGCGATCCTGCCGATCGACGCGGCGATCCAGGCCAATCTGCGCGAGACGACGACGCGCGTGCTGGCTTCGCTGACGCCGCGCGAGGAACGCGTTCTGCGCATGCGCTTCGGCATCGGCATGAACACCGACCACACGCTGGAGGAAGTCGGCCAGCAGTTTTCGGTGACCCGCGAGCGCATCCGCCAGATCGAGGCCAAGGCGCTGCGCAAGCTGAAGCATCCGAGCAGGAGCAGGAAGCTGAGGAGCTTTTTGGATAGCTGACGGGCAAAGCGAGAACCAATTCTGAGAAAGCCTTGCAGCGGGAATGGTCAATTCCCGCTGCTCACGTATTTATCATCATGAAGGTACTTGGTTTCACGTCTTGGAGCGGTTTCCTGGTGCGCTCTGTGACCCGCACGGTTACGTCGTATTCTCCACAGAGGAAGACTTCTCATTATCTAAAGATCGGCAAACATGTGCGCGTGCAGGACGGGTCAGCAGAATCCCGTCTTATGTTAGAATGAGATAAGAATTCCGCCGCTTACGGTTTTGGACGCCGCAGGCCCTCTGTGATAAGCTCGCGCCATGAATGAGCACACCGCCCTTTCTCCAACCTTTCCTGCCACCACGCAGGCGGCCGAAGGCCTGCCGCGCAGGCCTTGGACGGTCGCGGAAATCGAGGCGATGGTGGCGGCCGGCATTGTAGACGAGGATGAGCGGTTCGAACTGATCGGTGGAGAGGTCGTGCCGATGCTGCCCAAGGGCGGACGCCACGAGATGTTGAAGCTGGAATTGAATCGGCATTTTCAGCGGATCGTTCCCGATGACCTGCATATAGCCCCGGAGACCACGCTTCGTCTTGATGACAAGAGCTTCCTGGAGCCGGATTTCTGCGTCTTTCCGCGTTCCACCTTCCCCGGAGACTTGCGCGGGCATGACGTGTTGCTTGCTATCGAGGTCGCCGACACCAGCCTTGCCTATGATCGCGGCCGCAAGATCAGCGTTTACGCTGCATTCGGCATTCCGGAAGTCTGGGTGATCGACGCCAACAGCCTCGTCACCTACGCCTATCGCCAACTGGGCGCGGAGGGCTACCGCCCGGTGCTCGAGATCGGGCCAGCGGAAGAGATTGCCGCCATGCGCGCCGAGACGGTAGGTTATTGTCTTGGCCGGATTGGTCTTCGCCCGTCATAGGTCGGGGCAAGCGCTTGCCCCAGACGACGCTAATCATCCCCACCTCCGGCGGCGGACTTTACGAGTTCACGGACCGGGCCAAAACCTTCGTTGGCGACGCCCGCGTCGGAACCGGGCTGCTCACCGTCTTCGTGCGGCATACGTCCTGCTCGCTTCTCCTCCAGGAAAATGCCGACCCGGACGTGCGGCGCGATCTCGACGCATTCTTCCGCCGCCTGGTGCCGCCGTCGGACGATCCGTCGATGCGCTGGGTGGTGCATACGACTGAGGGCCCCGACGACATGCCGGCGCACATCAAGGCGGCGCTGACCGCCGTTTCGCTGTCGATCCCTGTCATGTCCGGGCGGCTGGCGCTCGGCACATGGCAGGGCCTCTACCTCTTCGAGCACCGCGACCGCCCACACCGACGCGAGATCGTGCTGCATCTCGGCGGCTAGAGCAAGCCGCCCGATTTCGGGAACGGGCATCTCGCTCTAGCTTTTTGTTTTCGCATCGTTTTTGCCGAAAACCGGCATCCACTTTTCGCACGATGCTCTAATCAATCGTAGGCCTCTATCGAAGTCCCGTGCCCGAACAACGGTCAGCTTGCTTGCCGAGTTTCCGCTGCGGGTCCATACTGTCGGGGCAGGCGGAACGGGGCGAAATCCCGGCGCCGCGCCCCGCCGCGTTTCGGTGCGCCGGAGGGAGGTGTCTCATGACCACCTACATCATGCTGATCAACTGGACAGACCAGGGCGTTAAGAGCGTGCGCGACTCGCCCCGGCGGCTCGATGCGGCGAAGAAGCAGCTCGAAGAGATGGGCGGCTCGTTCAGGGAATTCTATCTCACCATGGGCGAATACGACATGGTGGCCGTGTGCGAGGCGCCGGACGACGCGGTGGCGGCGCGTTTCGCGCTCCTGCTCGGAACGGCTGGAAACGTCCGGACGCGGACGCTGAAGGCATTTCCCGAGGCCGCCTATCGGGAGATCGTCGCCACGATCGGGTGAGAGTGCGGCCAATCGTTGCCGCGACGGCATTTCCTGAAATACTCACAGCGAGGCGGCCTTTCGCCGCCGCGTTGGGGTTAAGGATGCCGATGACCGGTCGCGAGCTTACTGTCTGGTACAATACGCGCTGTCCCGTGTGCGACGCCGGCATCAGCCGCCAGCGCAACAGGCTGCTCGACGCGGTGAGGGCTGGGCGCATCGCTTTTCGCGACATCAATTTCGAGCCGGAAGCGCTGGCGCAATATGGCGTTTCACTGGAGGATGTCCGGCGGCGGCTGCACGCAACCGACGCCAATGGGCGCCTCATAAGCGGCGCCGACGTTGCCATCGCGATCTGGCGGGAAACGCCTGGCGAGGGTTGGCTGGCGTCGCTCTTCGGCAATCCGGTCATGCTGCCCGTCACCCGTTTCGCCTACGACCGGTTCGCGGATATCCTCTATTCCTGGAACCGCCGCAAAGGCCATTGGTGAGCGGCGTCTTTTTGGCGAGCAAGAACTTTTGCCCCGCGAAACGCGATCTCGAGTCTCGACGCGCCGCCCGGAAAGAGGCAATCTGACGGCTGATTTACCGGAGGCGAGCGATGTCCTTCCTGAAGCGACTGTTTGGCGGCGGCGAGAAAGCGGCGGATGCCTCGGCTCCGGCCGTAGCGGGCAAGGTCGAGCACAAAGGCTTTCTCGTGAGCGCCACGCCGTACAAGGCCGACGGCCAGTACCAGACTTGCGGAATAGTCAGCAAGGAGATCGGTGGCATGATGAAAGAGCACAGGTTCATCCGCGCTGACCGCTTCGCTTCGCTCGACGATGCGGTCGAGGTTTCGCTGAAGAAGGGGCAGCAACTGGTCGACGAGCAGGGCGAGCGGGTTTTCGAGTCATCCTGAGGCGCGAGCCGAGCGAGGCTCGAAGGACGCACCAACACAAACCTGCCGCTCAATCAAGCGGGCCGCGAATTCGCGGCGCGCTCCCGGCGGGGGCGGCTCCGTTCCCCTCCATAAGCCCGTCGATGAGCGCCTCGAGCGACTTCAAATAATCCCGCGCCGACGCGCCCGCTTCTATGGCGAGTGCGGCTCGGTCAAAGGCCGCCGAGAGCAGGGCTGTCACCGCTTCGAGCGGCAGCTTCTTCATCGCGCCCGAGCGCATCGCCATGGCGATGCCTTCGCGCAGTGTGCGCGTACCGTGGCGGCTGTCGATCCGGTCCATCGTCTCGCGGCCAAGTATGGCCGGACCGTCGAGCAGCAGCAGGCGGGTGCGGCCCGAGACGGCCATGGCGTTGAAAAAAGCCAGGCCGCCGGTGAGCAGCGCCTCGCGGGCGCCAAGCGTATCGGGCGTGGCTTTCTCGATCTCATCGGCGACGGCAGCAGCCTCGTCTTCCACTACCGCATGGAACAAAGCGCGCTTGTCGGCGAAATGGTGATAGAGCGCGCCGCGCGTGACGCCTGCTGAAGCGACGATTTCCGGTGTCGAGGTCTCGCCGTAACCCTTTTCGACGAAGAGTTTCGTCGCCGCGGCTATCAGGTCCCCGCGCGTCGCTTCGGTGCGCTCGCGGTTGGAGCGGCGTGCTGATTCTGGTTGCATACATGCAGCCTGTATGTTAATTCGAGTTACATGCAAACTGTATGTATGTTCGGAGGAGATTGGAAGCCATGAAAACCACCAGCTACTATCCCGTCGTGATGACCGACGATGTTGCCGGCACCGCCGGTTTCTATGTCACGCATTTCCGTTTCGCGCGCGTGTTCGACAGCGGCTGGTATGTCCATCTCCAGTCGTCCGAGGACAAACGCGTCAACCTCGCGATCATGGACGGAAGCCATGAAACCATTCCTGAGGCGGGCAGGGGCCGCGTGTCGGGCCTGATCCTCAACTTCGAAGTCAAGGATCCGGATGCCGAATATGAACGGGCCAAGGCGGCGGGCCTGCCGATCCTGCACACGCTGCGCGACGAGGCGTTCGGCCAGCGCCACTTCATCACAGCTGACCCCAACGGCGTGCTGATCGATATTATCAAGCCGATCCCGCCGAGCGCGGAATTCGCGGCGCAGTATCTGGAGAGCGCGCCAGGCTGACGCCATGGCGGGAAAGGCTTCGGTCCTCTCAACGGCATCCGCGAAAAGGACGAATTGTTGGTCCCTGCTGGCATTCCGGAGAAAAATGCTGGAGAAGGAATCATGCACTTTGCCCGAAAGGTCCGGATTTTTGTGATAGCACTCGCCGCGACCGCCTTGTCCGGCTGCGCCATGGGCGGTGGCGTTTTCGGCACGACCATTGCCGACGGGATGGCGACAACCAGAGTGAAGACCGGTTCGGTGGGAGTGGGAATGTCGGGCGTCAAGGCAGGCTCGACAGACACGGTCGTGACGACTAACTGAATGCCGGCATAAGGAGGGGACCATGTCGCTAAAGGACAAGACGCTTTTCATATCGGGCGGTTCGCGCGGCATCGGCCTAGCGATCGCGCTCAGGGCGGCGCGCGACGGCGCCAATGTGACGATCGCGGCCAAGACGGCCGAGCCGCATCCGAAGCTGCCCGGCACGATCTATTCCGCAGCCGAAGAGATCGAAGCGGCGGGCGGCAAGGCGCTGCCGGTGCTCTGCGACATACGCGAGGAAGAGCAGGTCGCCCGGGCGGTTGAGAAGACCGTCGAAAGATTTGGCGGCATCGACATCTGCATCAACAACGCCAGCGCCATCCAGCTTACCGGCACGCTTCAGACCGACATGAAGCGCTACGATTTGATGCACCAGATCAACACGCGCGGCACCTTCCTTGTGTCGAAATTGTGCATTCCTTACCTGAGGTTAGCTGGAAATCCTCACATTCTGAATCTGGCGCCGCCGCTCGACATGAGCGCGAAGTGGTTCAAGAACCACGTCGCCTACACGATGGCGAAGTTCGGCATGTCGATGTGCACCCTCGGCATGGCCGAGGAGTTCCGAAAGGACGGCATCGCCGTCAATTCGCTGTGGCCGCTGACCGCGATCGATACCGCGGCTGTGCGCAACCTGCTTGGCGGCGAGGCGGTCGCTTCGATGAGCCGCTCGCCCGAAATCATGGCCGACGCGGCCCACGCAATCCTGACTCGGCCGGCGCGCGAGACGACCGGCAACTTCTTCATCGACGAGTTTGTGTTGAAGGAAGAAGGCGTTACGAACTTTTCCATATACGCGCCAGGAGCCAAGGGGCCGCTGGCGGGGGATTTTTTCGTGCCCGACGAGGTGTTCGAGAAGACCGATACGAAGGTGGCGCGGACGTTCGGCTAAACTATTCGGGTTTAGCAAAAGACGGCCCCTCGCCCTTACCCTCTCCCGTGAGAGACGGGGAGAGGGGGGCGTCGGCGTTGCGGCCATCTCCCCTTTTCCCGTTCTTACAGGGAGAGGATGCCGGCAAGCAGGCGAAGAGTGGTTCCGTCCGAGCGAGAACGCTCCAGGCGGTTCTCACTCGAACATCAGGTCGCGGACAAGGTCCAGCGCGGGCTGCAGCGCCTTGAGCACCGCCTTGAGCTCCGCCTGCTCGGCGCGGTTGAGTTTCGCGATCTCGACCCGATTGGATACCGGCAGCCCGGCGTAAAGGTCGCGGCTCTGCTGGGCGAGCATCAGCGCGAGGAGCACGCTGTGGCCGGACAGCATCGCCGCCATGTCCTCATCGCCGCCGATGTCGAGCCCGATCAGGCCTTCCAGGCGCTCGCGCGTGCTGCGCGCGCGAATGCCGTGGCGGATCGCAAGCGTGCGCGCCGTCGCCACGATCGGAAACAGGCCGTGCAGCTTCAGGTCGATGCGGCCGCCTTCGAGCTGGAGGCCGCCGAAAAGCGTGAACGGATTTCCGGGCGCGACCTGCTCGCCGAGCAGCTTTGCGAATTCAGGCCGCGTATGGCCAAGCTCGTAGGCATGCGCGAAAAGCGCCTCGCCGAGCGCGAGATCGCCATGCACGGGCCTGAGATCGAAGAAGATATCGACATTGAGCAGGTCCTCCGGCCGTGAGCGGCCGATCCAGTCGGCCACGCGCTCCTTCCAGTGGACGAGCGAGCCGCGCCATTCAGGGTTCCTGGCCATGACGCCGCCCCTGCAAAAGGGCACGCCCGACTGGTCGAGCGTATCGGCGATCCTTTCGCCGAGCCGTGCGAACCACTGGTCCGCCGGACTATCCGGGCCGCCTTCGGCAAAGACGATGGCGTTGTCCTGGTCGGCGGCGAGCAGGCTTTCGCCGCGGCCGCCCGAACCAAGCACCAGCACCGCGTAGGGGCAGGGCGGGGCTCCGAGCCCTTCGCGTTCCATCGCCGCCTCGGCGAGAACCGCTGCGCGGCGGGTCATGGCGCAGAGCTCCTCGCTGACGATTTCGACGATTGCGCGCGCATCGATCCGCTCGGCGATCAGCGCGTCCGCGACAGTGGGCAGCATCGCCCAGGCAGCCGCCATCTCGGCGGCCGAGGCCGCGTGCTCGATCGTGTCATCGAGATTGATCGCGGCACTCGCGCGCAGTTTCAGCATGTCGCGCGCCGAGACTATGCCCGCGAGCCTGCCGTCCTCATGGCGCACCGCGAGGTGACGGATCTTCAGGCGGTCCATGCGGCCGACGGCACGGTAGGCGAAGGCCTGCTCTCGAATAGAAGCCAGCGGCCGCGTGGCGATGCCGCCGATAGGCATTCCCAAGGCGCTCCCGCCGTCGGACGCCAGACGGCGCATCACGTCGCGCTCGGTGACGATACCGTAGGCGGCGATCGGCTGACCGGGCTCGGCCGGATCGGCGACGAACACGGAGCTTATCTTGCGCGCCGCCATCTGGGCGATGGCGTCTTTCACAGTCGCGGCGCATGCAACGACGACCGGCGGATGGCTCATCAGGTCGCCGACCCTGTGGCGATAGGCGAAGGGATCAATGGAGCGGAATGCCGGCGGCGCCGGCCGGGAGACCGGCTCCGCCCAACCGGCGCGGTGGCCGGTCTCGAGTTCGGCCGTCTCGGCCAGGCAGGCGCGCTCGGCCTCGGCGAGGGTGCGGATGCCGCGCTCCTGCAATCTGGGCAGCAGCGCCACGAAAATCTCGGCGGCCGCGCGCGCGTCGCCCAGTGCGGAATGGCGCCCGGAGACCACGATCCCGAGGCGGGCCGCGAGAGCGTCGAGCGAATAGTCGCTCTGGCCGGGCTCGGCCAAACGAGCCAGCAGCCGAACGCAGAGTGAGCGGGGCTTTCGCCATTCCATCCCGGCACGGGCTGTCTCGCGCTCCAGCATCGAGAGGTCGAAACCGATGGCATGGCCGATGATCACCCGGTTTTCGATAAAGGCCTGCAGGGCGGCCCAGGCGGAAGCGAAGGCGGGGGCGTTGCGCACCATGGCGTTGGTGATGCCGTGGATGCGGGTGGAGGTCGAGGGAACGGAAACTTCCGGGTCGATAAGCAGGTCGATCTGCCTGCCGTCGAGAATGCGCCCATGCGACAGCGCCACCGCGCCGATCTGCACGATGCGCGCCCTGGCCGTGTCGAGCCCGGTGGTTTCGGTATCGAGCGCTGCCGCTTCAAGCGCAATCAGCGGCGTTGCCCCGGTCGCTGGCTTCATAGGCGCCTCCCGATCCTTGAATAGAACCGCAAGGGGGCCTCCGCAACAGCCAGCGGCGTACCGCCGGAACGGCGGCCACAAAATCCTAGAGATAGGCAAACGAAAAACCCGGCCGGAGGGGACCGGCCGGGTTTCTTGCCGTTGTCCCGCTGGAGACGGGACGGGGCAGGGAAGTCTTGCATCTGTGGGGGAGAATCCCGCGATTCAATGACCGGAGCCATAAATCGCGAAATTGTGATCTCCCCTACTGCGCGCTCGCGACCGGGGCCACCAGCGGCGTGATGCGGCGAATAGCGACCCGGCGGTTCTCCCGCTGGGGCCCCTCGGCGTTCACCTTGAGGTACTGTTCGCCATAGCCCTGCGGCGCCAAGTTCTCCGGCGGAATGCCGAACGAACCGCTGAGCGCCGTCGCAACCGCCTCGGCGCGACGATCCGACAGCGCCAGGTTGGCTTCGGCCGTGCCGACCGCATCTGTGTGGCCCTCGATGAGGAAGGTCTCGGCCGGGTTCTCCTCGAGCAGCTTCTCCATCGCCTGCGCCACGCCTTCGAGGTCCGCGATCTCACTCTCGGCGATCTCGGCCGAGCCGAACTCGAAGTTGATCGTGTCGAGGTCGATGCGCCGCACCTTGTCGCGAATGCGGGCGGAGCGCTTAACCTCGGCGATCGAATAGGTGCGTTCGACCCTTTCGACCGGCGGCTGGTCAAGGAAGGTGTAGTAGGCGTCCGGATCCTGCACGGCCTCGGCGTCGAGTATATATTCCTCCGCCGGGATCGTGAGCCGCAGCGGCGGCAGATCCTCGCCCGGATCGCGCCATTCGAGCACCCGGTCGTAGTCGCGCTCGTCGACATAGACGAGCACGATCTCCCGGTCGTCGGGCGTGAACCTGGAGCGGCGCAGAATGTCGCCGTAGCGATTGCGGATGGTGACAACACGCGTGCCGTCCGGGCGCACGACCACCTCGCGCGTCCGGCCGCGCGGAAGCTCCTCGTAGTAGACCTCGCGGGCATCCAACTGGATGCGTTCGCGGTCCGGGTGCTCGACGTAGATGTTGTTGTTGAACTCGACGATGAAGCGATCCCCCACTTCTCGAACGACCTCGACGTCCTCGCGCCGTTCCTCGCGGAAATCGCGGGGACGCTCTATCCGCTGGCCTTCCTCGACTGTGATCGATTCAATCCGTTCCGGACGTGCCTCTTCGACCAGGGCCTCGGCGTCGCTTTCGGGCGGCGGAGCCGCTTCGGCGGGCTGCTCGGCCGGCGCCGGCTGTTCGCCTTCCGGCGCAGGTTCTGCCGGCTGCTCGCCCTCGGCTGGCTGCTCGCCCTCCGCAGGCTGCTCGCCTTCAGGTGCAGGTTCAGCCGGTTGTTCGCCTTCTGCCGGGGGCGCTTCCTTCTGGCTGTCAAGCACTGGAGCTTCGGTGCCTTCCGCCGGCTGCTCGCCTTCCACCGGCTGCTCGCCTTCAGCAGGCGGTTGAGCAGGCTCGGCCGGCTCCGCGGGCTCGGCCGGTTCAGCAGGCTGGGCGGGTTCGGCTGGTTCAGCGGGCTGCTCGCCTTCAGCAGGCGGCTCGGCAGGCTCGGCTGGTTCAGCAGGCTGGGCGGGTTCTGCCGGTTCAGCAGGCTGCTCGCCCTCTGCAGGTGGTTCTGCCGGCTCGGCCGGTTGAGCAGGCTCCGCAGGTTCTGCAGGCTCGGCCGGTTCCGCAGGTTCAGCGGGAACAGCTTCGGGCTGCGGTTCCGGAGCTGGCTCGGGTTCGGCCTCCGGCTCAGGAGCAGGTTCTGGCTCCGGTGCGGGTTCCGGTTCGGGGTCGGGGGCAGGCTCTGGCTCTGGTTCGGGTTCGGGAGCAGGTTCAGGTTCGGGTTCGGGTTCCGGCGCAGGTTCAGGTTCCGGCGCAGGTTCCGGAGCAGGTTCCGGTTGCGGCTCCGGCTCTGGCGCGGGCTCCGGTTCTGGTTCCGGCGCAGCCTCAGGCTCCGGCTGGGGTTCCGGCGCTGCCTCCGGCTCGGGTGCGGGTTCCTCGGCGGGAGCCTGCTCGCCCTGCTGCTCTTGCTGCTGCTGGCGCCGCCGGCGCTGCTCCTCGGTCTCTTCGGCCTGGGCCAGGATAATTGTTTCCTCCGCCGATAGCGCGCGGTGCGCCCGGGGCTGGAGAGCCGGTTCGGCGCCGTCATTTAACGGCATCGCGCCCAACGGCGCGGATGCCATCAGCAGGCCGAGCGCGGTCCCTGCCAGAATCCGTGGTTGGCGGTTCATCGATGAATTCTCCTGTGGTGGGGTCCCGTCCCTGACAAAACATCAATCATGCAAGTTTGTTCCTCCCTTGCCCGTAACGGGGCCAGGACGGGGCTATTGCCCGGCGGCCGGACGGCGATAACGCGGCGATGTCGTGACTGTTGCCGTGGCGGCTGCTTGCCGCGCTTGACCTCATGGCGTCGGCGGGCCACATGCCAGCCATGGACGAGCCGTTCTGGAAAACCAAGACGCTGGAGGAAATGAGCCCCGCCGAGTGGGAATCGCTCTGCGACGGCTGCGGCAAATGCTGCCTTTCCAAGCTTGAGGACGAGGATACCGGCGAAATCCACTGGACCACGGTGGGCTGCCGCCTGTTCGACGACGCTACCTGCCGGTGTTCGGACTATGCCAACCGGCTGGCCCGCGTGCCGGACTGCGTCGGGCTCACCCCTGCCAATGTGCGCACCATAAGCTGGCTGCCGCAAACCTGCGCCTACCGGCTGATCGCGGAGGGCAGCGATCTCTACTGGTGGCACAGGCTGGTTTCGGGAAGCGACCAAACCGTGCACGAAGCGGGCATTTCGATGCGTGGCCGCACGACCGCCTCCGAAAACGATCTCGCTGAGCCGGAAGACTATTTCGACCATATGGTCGAGGACGAGCCCTAAGTGCCGAGACACAGGCGCTACCGGTCTGCAGATGGACGGATTCCGCTCTTCCGGTACTCGATAACCTGAACCTTGCTTCGTTCCGGTTCCGACCTGAATACAGGCGCGCATCGCCCTGCCGGGCACCTCGAAAAACCGTTTGATTCCAGCAAATTGCAACATGAACCGGGAATGAACGGCCGGTTCGTGACCGGTTCAGCTTGGCTGGCGCATTGTCGCTCTCATCGCTTCGGCGAGCCAGATCACCGCGTCAGCAAAGGAGAACAGAATGTTCAAGACGCTCAAGACCGCGGCCCTCTCGGGCCTCATCGCCCTCGGCACGCTTGCCGCCATCCCGGCTACGTCGGCACAGGCCGAAGGCCTTTACCTGAACTTCGGCCAAAACGGCGATGCGCGCCTCGGCGTCTATGTCGGCGACGACGATCGCCGGTGGCACCGCCGCGACCGTTATGACCGCTACGACCGCCGCGATCGTTGGGATCGCCGCCCGATCCGCAGCCAGTGCACGGCCAACCGCGCGCTGAACAAGGCCGAACGCATGGGGCTGCGCCGCGCCCGTATCGTCGATATCGACCGTCGTTCGATAACCGTCAGGGGCCGCAAATGGGGCGACCGCGTTACCGTAGATTTCGGCCGCGCACCGAACTGCCCGGTCATCGGCTGGTAAATACGGTCTGATACGGTTCGAGTTAAGAAAAACCCCGGAGGCTCAGCCTCCGGGGTTTTTCTTCGCGCCGTCGGCACCTTTCATTTCAGCTCGAACGTGACGTTGACCTGGACCCGATAGGCGTTTTCGCCGGCCTCGATCGGAACGGAGGCGTCGCGCGCTTCCATGGCCTTGGCCATATAGGGTATCGGCGGAGGGGCTTGGACCTGGTCGGAAATCTCCAAGACGCGCCCGAGCTTCACGCCGGCCGCCTCGCTCAGCGTTCTGGCCTTCCGCATGGCGTCCGCGACGGCGAGCTTGCGCGCCTCGGTCAGCGCCTTTTCCGGATCGTCATTGGTAAACGAGATGCCGCCCCCCTGATTGACGCCAAGAGACACCGATTTGTCGAGGATTTCGCCCGCCTTGGCGAGGTCGCGCACGCGCACAGAAAGCGTGTTGGTGACCTGGTAGGCGACAAGTTCGGCCTCCTGGCTGCCGTCCGGCTTGTTATTGTAGTTGTAGCGGGGCGCGATCTGGATGCCGGCGGTCTGGAGATCGCGATCCTCGATGCTGGCCGATTTCATCGCGGCGATCACCGCGGCCATGGCGTCGTTGTTGGCGTCGAGCGCCTCGCGCGCGGTTTTCGCCTCGCGCATGACGCTGAGCGACAGAAGCGCCATATCGGGCGCTATCGCGCTTTCGCCTTCCCCCGTCACCATTATCCGCGGCGGCGGCTGCGTGTCGGCCCGGGCCGCGGCGGCCGGAAGTGCGATCGCTGCGGCCAGCGCCAGTGGCAAAAATCGTTTCGTCATCAAAAACTCCGTTGGGATGTTGCCTGGACGGCGCAGATTATTGCCGCGATTATGGGTGGATTGCGGCGGCAGAACGCGCATTTTCGCGAAAGCCTTGTGCGCGCAGGCAAAACTGACTAATTCAGCCCTCGGCGGGCCTGTAGCTCAATGGTCAGAGCCGGCGGCTCATAACCGCTTGGTTGGGGGTTCGAGTCCCTCCGGGCCCACCATTGTCGTTATTTATCAATGCCTTATGGGGTGGTTCGCCACGAGGTTCGCCAACAGGTTCGCCAAGCAGCGGCTTGCGCGTCACCAGCCGAACGACTCGATCCATTCCCTGCACGGCCAGGCGAACCTGCGATGCTTCACGCGAGTAGAGTTCGGCATGGTCGATGTCGTCGTGGCCCAACACATCCATAAGCTGCCTGGTTGAGGCTTCCGCTTCCGCCAGATAGACGCCGAGCGACTTCCTCAATCCGTGCAGCGTCAGGCCTTTCGGCAAACCGGCAAGCTTGCACCAATGCGCCATCGCGCCGGTCAGCGACTTCGCGGAGAATGGCTCGCCATAAGCGGTCACCAACACCGTATCGCCCCGCTTGTCGGCGGCATCGAGGATCTCGGAAAGCATGGGTGTTATCGGCACAAAAAGTCGCTTGCCGCCGGTCCTTCCCTTGTTCTTGGTTTGAACGATGTCAAACCCGTCGAAGTGACGCTCAACTTCGTCGACAAAGACGCGGCGCGTCACCCTTTGATCCCACCGCAAGCCGGCGACATCGCCACGACGGTTTCCCAGCCAGAGCGCGAGTCCGTAGCAGGTGCGTGCTGCGGTACCGAGCGGCCAACGCTGCTCGAATTGTTGCATCGCTTCGCGTGGCCATGCCTTCCAGCCGGTATAGGCGGGCCGCCATTCGATTGCGGCTGTTGGATCTATCTCGATCCAGTCCTGCCGCAACCCGACATAGATCAGCTTGCGAATGGCCACCAACAGATGCTTCGCCTTGTGCGGTGTGGCGATGAATCGGCCAAGGAGTTCCTCGACGTGGGCGCGCCGGAGATTCTTAACCGCTACATCGTGCCAGGTGAGCGGATGATCACTGACGACGCGCAACTTAAGAAACTCTTCGATTAGCCGTGTGTTCTTTTGCTTGCTGGCCTCGTCAAGGGCCAACCACTTCACGGAAACTCTCAGCCTTTGAAATGCGGCGCCAAACGTGCCTGGCAGTGCCGCACCAGGCATCTTGACGACCGGCGCCTTGTTGATCTTTCGGCCTTCGACAGCGGCCTGATAAGCCTCCTCGAATCCGGGCTGATCAGGTGCAGGCAGACTGACCATGCGCTCCTTTGTTCGATAGCGCCAGCGAAGCTTGCCGTGGCGATCGGTGTAGGAGGAGAGGCCGGGATATTTGTCCGTCATTGCTGGAATGAGCCTATTCCCTTCGGTGATTCCCCTGCAACAGGAAGTCGACGATATTCTCGTCATCGTCGCCGGGCAGGTCGGCAAACGCAGCCTCAAGTTTAATACGATCCCAAATCACGCGACCGTCGACCTTTTTGGGCTTCGGCATCCGACGGTCAGCAACCATCTGGTCGAACTTGGTGATGCCCACACCAACATAGCGGGCCGCTTCTTCGCGTGAGAGACCGCGCGGAGGGTAGGAGAGTGGATCGCTCTTCACAGCTTCACCCCAGCATCACTTTCATCGGTATGCCCGGAACGATCAGGCCGATCCTCGCCTAGCGCCTGATGAACGCAGAAGGAAGAGAGGTAATTGAGCAGTGCGGTTATGTGCCGTCGCGACCTGTGAAACGGAGGGTCGCGCTGTGTGGCGCCGCTAATCGGAACAGAGATTTTCGCGGCAATCTCGGAATCGCATGATGCGATATCGCTTTGTCGGGGGTTCGAATCACTGGAGCGCCACAAGCGTTCCCCACAGTGAACAAAACCCGCACAACTATGTGGGGATCGATGGTAGCGGGAGACCGCTACAGCCGATACCCAACTCGGAATCGGTGCCGTTCGTATACCGCATTGCGTCATAGCGAAACGCGTCTTTCACAGTGAAGAGCTCTCGGAAAGGGAAGTTTGATCCATCCAGTCGTTCCCGCCACGTCTTTTGTAAGGCCGCATCGCGCCCCAATCTCGGCCGTTGAGCCGGCCTTAAGGCGGTCCCAAAAGCCGCCGTTCGTCCATTTACCTAGCCTGCTGGCGGGGAACGACCGACTTGGGGACATTTCGGACTGACGGTCTTGAAGCTGATATTTGCATTAGCGGTCGCTCCTATGTCGTCTAAACAAAGCAAACCGTTTCCACCAGCGATCGAGGTGTCCTGACGAGTGGGACACCCGGTGGCAGCCCCGCAGTACAATATGCCCCGTCTTTTCCCGGTGGATGGTTTGCCACTGCTAATGTCGGATCACGGCGCATTCGCCTAAGATCGGTACATGTCCGAGAATCCTGAAGACGTCGAAATCACGTTGCCGCCGCAAACCGCACCGGCCGACCTTTCGTTCGCGATGCGGGCGTTCGCCCGCACAGAGGACGCGAACCGCGTCGCCCACAAGCTCGCGAGCTACATCCGCCTCATAAGCTCGGTGATCAATCTGGAGCGGCTTGACGGCGTGACCGTCGCTTATGATTACGATACCGCGCTCGCCGAACTCGACCGGGGCGTTGAAGGCTTACGAACGCTCGCCCGGTCTAACGATGACCAGCTTGTCGGCGTCGCCATGCCGCCGGCCGTCCTACGCGACGGCGAGGTCAAGGTTCACCTCGTTTTCAGCGGCGCGTACATCGAGAGTATCGATGCGACCCCCGAGGAGGATGACGCGGAAGCTCAGTCGGCAATGCAACGGGCCATCTATCTGATCGCCCATGAATGCGCGCACGTGCAAGTGACGACGGAGAAGGATGAAGCCTTCCCCGGCACCATCCTCCAGAAGCAGGTCAGCTCCTACGAGGAGCAGATATTCACCCAGATCAACGAGGCCTGCTGGGACGAATATGCGGCCTGCCGCTTGAGCGCGCCGTTCGGATCGGGGCACCTGGCTTGTTACGAAGAAGGGTTGCGCGGCGTGGTAGGCGTCGCTCGGCAGAAGGCCGCTGCCTCGCGCGACGGTTTCTGGAAACATCGTGATCTCAACCGGATCGTCGGAGAACTTGGAGCGCCGATGTCGGAGCCGCTCCGGATGGCGGCCTATACGTTTGGACACATCGACGGCAGCAATGGCGATGCCGAGATGAGCGAGGAGACCCGACAAGCCATCGAGGAGGCCGGCTACACCGAGGCAATCGAGGAGCTGGTCACTCAGCTCCGCAAACTCTGGGACGAGCGCGGCAAATGGATGTTTCCGAGCGAGTTTGACGTACTCGGCGATGTTGCCCGCGACCTATTCTACGAGGAAGGACTCCTGATCACCCCGAACGGCGAAGGGGCGAACATTCAGGTGTGGGACCCCGCGGTATACGACGGTCCCGTCGCGGCCCAACGGCCGGAGAAATTCCGCTCGCCTCCGGCGAGGATCAGATACTCCATCGTCAGATCGTTGCTAGCGTCGCCTCGCGTGTCGTCGGTGATCGCGAGGACACGTGTTGCCGCATACAGCCCGTTGACGTTGCGCCAAACGATGACCTGTCCGAGCTGGGGCGTCCGGACCCGTGAGGAAAAGTCATAGGCCTCCGCATCAAGGATGTCTCCGATCGCCATAGCACCTTTGGTGATCGCCAGCGCCTCTATGCTTGGGCCATCGGTATAGGCGTGGATCGAGGTGTTGCTCGCCTTCGTCCATTTGGTCTCGAAGAGGTGCTGCCCTTCGCCGAGCGCGAACACGTGATTGTTGTTCGTGTAGTTGAACGTGACGGTGCCGTAGAGCGCCCGCGAATGGTGAGAGGCCGGGATGCCATCAGTGGGCAGCGTGCGCGGCTTCGACCGCAGCACGATGTTGTCGATATGGGCCACGCATTGCGCCGGATTCATCACGACAATGCCGAGCCTCTTGATCTGATCGCGCTTACGCAGAATGCCCTTGTCGTCGGTAACGAAGATGTCCCGCTTATCGAGGACGTGACCGGTCAGGTGGTCAATATCGTTGACCCGGTTGGCGAACGTCGCGGCACCCGGCTGGAGGCCCGGCGAGAGGATGTTTTTGATTTCCTCGTGGAGGCGCTCTGAGTCCTCCGTCACCCACACGTCTTCATCCCATTTCGACACGTCCCAGCGGCCGATCGAGGGGATGACCGGGAACATGTTAAGCATCGCGATCAGAGCGCGCCGCCGCGCTTCGTTCTTGTCCTGCTCAAGATCGGCCTCAAGCCGAGTGGTAACGGCGATCGCGACCTTGCCGTCGAGCCCGTACCGGACGATCGTTTCGATCTCCGGCACCGACGTCGCGGAGGGGCTGTCGCGATCGAACAGATTGATGACGCAGTTCGCGTCAAGCGTGATCCGGGGGGCGCTCATTGTTCTGTGTTCACTCTCACAGATCCTTCGTAGCCTGTCACGATTGTTCCCGGAATCGTCCGAGCACGAAGACAATGTGGACAGCGCTTTCGCAATATGGCTCCTGAGTCGTTGGTTTCGGAAACGCACTTCATCCGAATGAACGACCGAAAATGGGTCGACGCAGCCAGTCTGCAAAGCGCCCCATGTCGGACATCTGAACAGGCTATTATATATCCCAATAGCGGACATCGCGATTTGCATGACGGTAACACGCCAGATCATCAAAAATGCAATCGGCGTTTTTGGGAAGTGCAAACAACCAGTCTTATGCGCACGGTAGCGAACTGCTCAACAAAGCCGAAACGCGGTTCGTCTATGACTCGATGACAGCGTTTTTGAGGTTCGTCAGAGCGATCGAATTCAACCAGAACGGGGTATGGCGGCGACGTCGCCCGAGCCCGACGCCCCTCAGCTTTGGAATCTGCTGTTCATTTCGCTCAGGTGGATCGGCTTCATAATTAGAGGTGGTAGTCGGGAACAGAATATATAGTCTTGTCTGCATGTTCACATACTTTCGGTAATGGCAAAATAATGGGTGAGATCACTATCGAGAGTCCCGCAGGTTCAGCTTGGCCATCAATCGAAGATGCCAAGCCGGATGAGGAAGGCGGACCAATTGCTAGGGTCGGCTTCAACTATCAAGACGAGATTGCGGTCAGCTTCCTCATCGAAATGCTCGAGACACCTGCGCTACTGAAGGTGCACTGCGAAACACATGATGATGTCGTTCTGCTCCGCCAGAACGGATCAGCGCAGCGCTCAGCGGAGTTCGTTCAGGTCAAAGCAAGTGAGCAAGACAAGCTCTGGTCGATCGCCGACATAAGCCAGCGAAAGAACGGCAAGGTCGGTACATCAATTTTTGAGATTTCCTTAGGGCGGGACAAGCACGACGAGGCTTCGACGTTTCGACTGGTAACATTGAGACCTGTGGTAAGCGGCCTTGAGCCACTGACATACCCATGCGGAGCGGAAGGTCGGTCGTTCGATACAGACGAAATGAAGGCCATATCTGCCGAATTGGAAAAACGTTTTCCGGGAATTGCTTCGGCGAAAGGCAACGGATCCAGCTGCTGGCTTGAGAACTGCTTTTGGGACCAGCGGCATAGCGAGCAAGCCGTTTGCAAAGACAACCTTCTCCGTCTGATTCAGCTTAGCGCGAGAGAGGGGCGTCCCCTACTGCCCGAAGCGGTCGAGGTTCTACTTCAGGAACTGCGAGCACTCGCCAAGGCCGCTGGCGCTGCCAAATGGATCCCTGATCGGGCAAAAAAAATCGTTGAGCGTGAGACCGTTCGCGCATGGTGGGACCAACGCACCGACGATCTTGCCACCGGCGCGGCAGCCTCCGGCGGGAAACTTGCGTCCAAGATGGAAGACGCTGTCTTGCCCGGTGAAGTGATTGGGCTCGCAGTAGAATTGCGGCGCGGCTATGCGGCGGCGTCGCGAACATCTCGGTATTTGGAGCCGGATGAAGCGGAACGCCTGCAACGCCGTGTTCAGTCAGAAGTCATGTCGCTGCGATCCCGGTTTGTTGCCGGTCAACTCGATCTCAGCGGACCAGAATTCCATGCGCTCTGCTTGGAACGCATGGATGCGGTGAATGCAGAGCGCGGAGCCAATGTTGAGGATCAATCTGCCTTCCTGAAAGGCTGTATGTATGACATAGCCGATCGTTGCCTCCTCAGATTTGCGAGGCCAGTGTGAGATCGCTCAACCGCGTCGGGATTAAGCCCGCTAGCCTGCCACTGTCTGCGGATGAGATCGTCGAGTTTCATGCCGCGCGGTTGATGCTGACCTGAGACCCTGAACTTCCTCCAGATTTGGGTAGAGTCCGTCGATCACGGAGACGGACGATGCGACCCTCGCGGTTCACGGAAGAGCAGATCATCGGGATGCTGAAGGAGCAGGAGGCCGGTGCGAAGACGGCGGAT
>DASZDZ010000007.1:0-22889 GCA_035941355.1 Pseudaminobacter sp. | reverse complement strand
TCGCTTGCGTAACGGGCGCAACGCCGCTCATAATGCGCACGGGTGATTTCAGTCCAGGCCATCGTGATCTCCATCGAATCTCGCAAATCCGACGGAATCACAACCTGCTGAAATCACTCAACTCTTTTTGGAACGGCCACTGAGCGTTAATGGCGCGGCGTGACCAGCAACGGGTTAATTGCAGCCCTTGATTTGACCCCGCAGACGAGGCGCGCAGGCAAAGACTGACGCGACCGCGCCACAATGACCGCGGCTCCGGCTGAACTTGAGAACGATAGCGCTACCGCCAAAGTCCAACCGGAACGACCTTAGTCGCTTATGAAGGGATTAGTAGGCCTACGGTGTGAATCCCAACCACGTTGCTCGTATTTGTCGCCATGTCCGTCTTACCTTTGGCGCACGTGTACATCTCGCCTTCTTTGACGGTGAATTCCTTATCTGCCTTCTTGATCATGAACTCACCGGCAGCGATGTAACACATCATGTCATTGTCCATGACAGTTTCCGGAAACACTGCTCCAGGCTGGAATACGATATCGATCATGGAAATGCTTTTGTAGGCAGGAATGTCAGAGTTATACGTACCCAGCTCCACTATTCTAACACCCGGTTGAACCTCCTTGCCATCATTTGGGCCGTACTCTTTCTTGGCAAAGGCCGGGCTTGCCAACATGAGCAGAGGCGTCGCGGCGGTTGCCGCCAGACCGAGTGCCAAAGCCGACCGACGATTCATGTCTTTCATGGCTTCCTCCCTGTTGAGCCGTGCGCACGCGCGCACAAAAGAATTCGGCGCTTGAGTTGGCCGACTGTCAAATCAATTAGTTAGGCGGCTAGTTATTGCGCTGGAGTGTGCAATCAAGAGTAAAGCAAATAAGTCCAGCCGTTTAGCTTGGCTTTTATATCGGATTTCTTATCAATTTTGCTTTGTGTGACCCTGGAGGGGGCATGCGAATCGACGCCTCCCAGAGGATCCCAGTCGGTACCCTCCGATCTAACGAGGCTGGACGTTTGACAAAGGCTTGCACAGTCGAGCGACGCGAAACCATAGGCAGAATGAAACTGCGAAATCTAGGCCCAGAGGACGGACCTCTCTTCCCGTGGCACTGGAGGAGATTGCGCCCTCGGTTTCTTGCCGTGTTAATGGCTCGTGAACTTTGGGCAACCGCTGTGGAAAGCGCTCCTTGCCATTGGAATCGCTTCATTTGAGGTGTTTTATCAGCACCACCATGTCCGCGAGCTCGGGTTTGACCGGCTTCTCAAACCTCCTAAGTCCAAGCTCTGAGAAACCCCACTTCAGATAGGCTGTCCTAGCGTGCCCGGCGGACGCCATGACATCGAGCCAGATGTGGCCAAGGTTCTCATCTCGCGCCTGAGCAATCGCGGAATTAAGAAGTTGCTTTCCTAATCCGAGTCTTTGAGCCCCCGGCAGGAGGTAGATTCTTGGTATTTCTGCACCGTTGGTCTCCTTGGTGATGGGATTGGCGGAGCCAACGATCATAGTGAGAAAGCCTAAGATCGACGCGTCTAGCTGCGCGACCCATAGTCTGGCATCGGCCCGCTCCAATAACTTTGCGAATGCTTCGGCACCAAATGTTGCGAGTTGCCGCGCCAAGGCTGCGCTGTCGTCCCACAGATATCCATAGACAGCTGCATAGGCCGCTGGTCCGATGATGCCGAGGCTATGAACATCCGCCGATGATGCCCTCCGGATAACGGCATGGGAGAAATCTTGATGCCCAGAAATGACGCTCTCCCGGATAAGGCCTCGTCGCGAGTTCCGCACTCTCGCGCGAAGGGTTTATCTCGGCAAGCCGTATTCGGGAGGTTCGCCCAGAGCGATTCACCGCTGCATCGCAGCCACAACCGCACACTTTTTACATAAAGTGAATCCGATTGAATCCTCGGGGCTTGCCACGGAATCCAGTCTCTGATTCTTTAGACAAAAGCGTTTCCTGATTTGAGTCGATGACGCGTTTTCCGTCTGGGGGGGCAACCTGCCGGAAGACTCGGATTCAACTCTGGAGACGGTGCGTGGCCGGTACGCAATGGGGATTGCGAAAGCATGTCGAAGAAACACGTCGCCGTATTGCTTGGAGGCTTTTCGTCCGAGCGGCCCGTGTCGCTGTCTTCCGGGAATTCGTGCGCGGATGCGCTGGAGGCTGAAGGCTACCGGGTGACGCGCGTCGACGTCACGCGCGATGTCGGCCGGGTGCTTTCGGAATTGAAGCCGGATGTCGCCTTCAATGCGCTGCACGGGCCGTTCGGCGAGGACGGCACTATCCAGGGCGTGCTCGAATATCTCGAAATCCCCTACACGCATTCGGGTGTGCTCGCCTCGGCGCTGGCGATGGACAAGGAGCAGTCCAAGAAAATCGCCAAGCTCGCCGGGATTCCCGTTGCGGAATCCAAGGTGATGGGC
Organism: Pseudaminobacter sp.; assembly: GCA_035941355.1. Classification (GTDB taxonomy): domain Bacteria; phylum Pseudomonadota; class Alphaproteobacteria; order Rhizobiales; family Rhizobiaceae; genus Allomesorhizobium. Next base: position 20,470 of record DASZDZ010000007.1, on the reverse strand, counting down.
CGGTTCTCCATCGGGAACAAGCACCCGATGAAGCCGCCCTATGTGGTCAAACCGGTCAACGAAGGATCGAGCTTCGGTGTCGTCATCGTCAAGGAGGATCAGTCGCATCCGCCGCAGGTGATCGGTTCGGCGGAGTGGAAATACGGCGACGCGGTGATGGTCGAGCGCTACGTGCACGGGCGGGAGCTGACCTGCGCGGTGATGGGCGATGTTGCGCTCGGCGTCTGCGAAATCATCCCGACCGGCCATTCCTTCTACGACTATGATTCAAAATACGTTCCCGGCGGCTCAAAACACGTCTGCCCCGCTAAAGTTTCACTAAATATTTACCAAAAAATACAGACACTGGCGCTCAAGGCACATCAAGCAATCGGCTGCCGGGGCGTCTCCCGGTCGGACTTCCGCTACGACGACCGTCATTCCGAAAATGGCGAGCTCATCTGGCTCGAGGTCAACACCCAGCCGGGCATGACGCCGACGTCGCTTGTGCCCGAGATCGCCGCGGAAGCGGGGCATTCCTTCGGCGAGCTGTTGAGTTGGATGGTGGAGGACGCTTCGTGTTCGCGTTGAAGTCGGGACAAGCCCAAAGGACGGACGCGGCCACGCCGGGCGTCATTGGCGCTTGGCTCTCCGCGCCGCATTTCGTGCTGCCGCGCTGGCTGCGCCGGCCCGTGCGCGTTGCCGCCCGTCTCGGCAGCGGCGACTTCACGCCGCCGCCCTTCTGCGCGACCATCATGACAGCCGTCTTCCTGGGGGCGAGCAGCCTCTACGGCGCCTGTCTCGGCGGCCATATGCCGACCTTCGTCCAGGCCGTGACCGCGCGCACCGGCTTCGCCGTCGACGAGGTGCGCGTCGCCGGCCACTTCGAAACTTCCGAGATCGACATTCTGGAAAAGCTCGAGCTCGACGGCTGGACCTCGCTGATCGGCTTCAACGCGGACAAGGCGCGCGGGCGCATCGCGGAACTGCCCTGGGTCGAAGTCGCCTCGGTGCGCAAGGTCTATCCCGACACGCTTGAAGTTCGCATCGAGGAGCGCAAGCCTTTCGCGCTGTGGCAGCACGGCAGCCAGCTCGCCATCGTAGGAGAAGCCGGCAATGTGATCGCGCCCTATTCGGGCGGACGCCATGCCATGCTGCCCTTGGTCATCGGCTATGGCGCGAACGACCATGCGTCGGATTTCGTCGGCAAGATCCGCCAGTTTCCCGAACTCGCGGCGCGGGTGAAGGGCTATATCCGGGTGTCGGAGCGGCGCTGGGACCTGCGGCTCGAAAACGGCATCACCATAAAGCTTCCCGAATCCGGCGAGGACGAAGCCATCGCCGACCTGTTGCAGATGGACCGGGAGAGCGGGCTTCTGTCGCGCGACATCGCCTCCGTCGACATGCGGCTTGAGGACCGCCTGGCGGTCCAGTTGACGCCCGAGGCGGCGGTGCGCCGCAACGCGGCGCTGAGCGAACGCTTCAAGGGCCTCAAGATCATGCCGGAGAAGAAGATATGAGCTGGCTCTCCGGCCGCAAGGACGCCCAGTCGCGCCGCTCCGGCATCGTCACCGTGCTCGACGTCGGCTCGAGCAAGGTGTGCTGCGTGGTCGCCAAGCTCAAGCCGAGCGAGGAAGGCCAGCTTCTGCGCGGCCGCACTCACCAGGCGCGCGTGATCGGCATCGGTCACCAGAAATCGCAAGGGGTGAAGTCCGGCGTGGTCGTCGATCTCGACCGCGCCGAGCACGCGATCAGGCTGGCGGTTGATGCGGCCGAGCGCATGGCGGGACTGACCGTCGATTCGCTGATCGTCAATCTCACCGCTGGCCGGCTCAAGAGCCGGTCGTTCTCGGCGACGATCAATCTTGGCGGGCATGAGGTCGACGCGGCCGACATCAGGCGCGTGCTGGCCGCCGGCGCCAAGCAGGCGCTGAAGGCGGAGCGCGAGGTCGTGCATTCGCTGCCGGTCGCCTTCTCGCTCGACGCGGAGCGCGGCATGCGCGACCCTCGCGGCATGCTTGGCGACACGCTCGGCGTCGACATGCACGTGCTGACCGGCGATTCCGCGCCGCTGCGCAACCTCGAACTCTGCATCAACCGTTCGCACCTCTCGGTCGAACGCATGGTTGCGACGCCTTATGCCAGCGGGCTCGCCGCACTTGTCGATGACGAGCTCGAAATGGGCGCGGCCTGCATCGACATGGGCGGCGGCACGACGACGATCTCGGTCTTCGCAGACGGCAAATTCGTCCATGGCGACGCCATTCCAGTCGGCGGCAGCCATGTCACCATGGACATGGCCAAGGGGCTCTCGACGCGGCTCGAGGACGCCGAGCGGCTGAAGGTCATGCACGGCTCGGCGCTGCCCGGCAGCGCCGACGATCGCGATCTCGTTTCCATCCAGCCGATGGGCAGCGACGACGGCGAAGCGCCGCTGCAGATACCGCGCTCGGTGATGACCCGCATCATCCGCGCGCGCATCGAGGAGACGCTGGAGATGTTGCGCGACCGGCTAAACAAGTCGGGCTACGGCAACGCGGTCGGCAAGCGCGTTGTCTTGACCGGCGGCGCCAGCCAGCTTTCCGGCCTGCCGGAAGCGGCGCGCAGAATTTTAGGCCGCAATGTTCGTATCGGGCGTCCGCTCGGCGTTGCCGGGCTGCCCGAAGCGGCCAAGGGGCCGGCCTTTGCGACGGCGGTCGGTCTCCTGATCTATCCGCAGGTGGCGAGTTTCGAAAGCGCCCAGGCGGGCGGTTTCGCCCGGCTGCGGATGACCGGGACCGGGGGGAAGTTTCATCGCATGAGTCAGTGGTTGAGAGACAGTTTTTAGATATTCGACGGGGAAAGCCCCATAGGCGGCCGCAGCGGCGATGCGGCGGGAAAGGCAAAGGACGAAGACAATGACGATCAATCTGCAGAAGCCGGACATCACCGAGCTTAAGCCACGCATCACCGTGTTTGGCGTGGGAGGCGGCGGCGGCAACGCCGTGAACAACATGATCACGGCGGGATTGCGCGGCGTCGAATTCGTCGTGGCCAACACCGATGCGCAGGCGCTCACCATGTCCAAATCGGATCGCTTGATCCAGTTGGGCGCGCATGTCACCGAGGGTCTCGGCGCCGGCTCGCAGCCGGAAGTCGGACGCGCCGCCGCCGAGGAGTGCATCGACGAGATCATCGATCACCTGTCCAACACGCATATGTGCTTCGTCACCGCCGGCATGGGCGGCGGCACCGGCACTGGTGCTGCCCCGGTCGTGGCCCGCGCGGCGCGCGAGAAGGGCATACTGACCGTCGGCGTCGTGACCAAGCCGTTCCACTTCGAGGGCCAGCGCCGCATGAAGACGGCCGATCTCGGCATCGAGGAACTGCAGAAATGCGTCGATACGCTGATCGTCATCCCGAACCAGAACCTGTTCCGGCTCGCCAATGACAAGACCACCTTCGCCGATGCCTTCGCCATGGCCGATCAGGTGCTCTATTCGGGCGTCGCCTGCATCACCGATCTGATGGTCAAGGAAGGCCTGATCAATCTCGACTTCGCCGACGTCCGGTCGGTGATGCGCGAGATGGGCAAGGCGATGATGGGCACCGGCGAAGCCTCCGGCGAAGGCCGCGCGATGGCAGCGGCGGAAGCCGCGATCGCCAATCCGCTGCTCGACGAGACGACGATGCGCGGCGCCAAGGGCCTGCTGATCTCGATCACCGGCGGCCGCGACCTGACGCTGTTCGAGGTGGACGAGGCCGCGACCCGTATCCGCGAGGAAGTCGACCAGGACGCCAACATCATCCTTGGCGCGACCTTCGACGAAGAACTCGAAGGTGTCATCCGCGTTTCGGTGGTGGCGACCGGCATCGACAAGACGGCCGCAGAAATTGCCGCTGCTCCGATCGCCATCCGCCAGCCGCTGAAGCAGGCTCCGCGCCCGGCCGCCGATGCGCGGCCGGCTCAGGCTCCTGCGCAGCAGGCACCGCAGATGGAAGTGCGCAGCGCCGATCCGGTCGCCGAGGCCATCCGAATGGCCGAGGAGAATGCCGCCGCCATGGCGGCGCGTCCGGCCGCTATGCAGGACGACTTCCGTCCGCAGAGCAAGCTGTTCCAGGCGCCGCCCGCCGAGCCGGTCATGCAGCCGGCCCAGCCTCAGCCCGTCATACAGCCGCAGCGGGAAATGCAACCCGCGGCGGTGGTCCAGCCCCGCATGCCGCGCGTGGAGGACTTCCCGCCCGTGGTGAAAGCCGAGGTTGAGGCCAAGAGCCGCCCGGTCGACCATGAAAGCAGCGGGCCGATGGGGTTGCTGAAGCGGCTGACCAACGGCCTGTCGCGCCGCGAGGAGGAGCCGGCGCGCCTGCAGCCCGCACAGCCGCGCGAGCCGAAGCTGCGCCAGCCCGCGCCCGAAGCGCGGCGTATAGCCAGCCAGGACCCACAACTCTATGCGCCCCGCCGCGGCCAACTCGACGAACATGGCCGGCTTTCCCCGCAGGCGAGGACGACTCAGGAAGACGACCAGTTGGAGATTCCGGCGTTTCTTCGCCGGCAGGCAAACTGAACTGTTAACAAACGGTAATCAAGCTTAACGGGCGGGCGCAATTTTGCCCGCCCGTCGGCGTTTGAAACCGCAATGAAATCAAATCCTTGTTAGACGAGGTGAACAGCGGGCAGGCGTTACACAGAGTAAGAATCCGTGATTTGGAGTCTCCCCTCCGGAATACTATCTTCGCCGCCGAAAGAAACGGAATGCAGGAGTTTTGGGGATGAGGTCCTGCAGGCCGAAAAAATCAAGAGCCGCGCACATTTGGGATCGTGCAGTGGACAGATTGAATGGGCATATGGGGATAGACTTGCACGATTATCAAACAACACTCAAATCGCGCGTGACGCTGTCGGGCATCGGCGTTCATAGCGGTAAACCGGTTTCAATGCATTTCCATCCGGCCGACCCCGATACAGGGGTCGTGTTCCATTACACGGGTGAGGGCGGCTCGGGCCGGGAACTGCCGGCGCTGGTTTCGGAGATCGGCGGCACGGCGCTCTGCACGGTTCTTGGCGACCCGTCCGGCCACCATGTCGCGACTGTCGAGCATGTGATGGCCGCGCTGTTCGGCCTCGGCATCGACAATCTCTCCATCGAGATCGATGGCAGCGAAGTGCCGATCCTTGACGGCAGCGCCGCCATGTTCGTCGACGCGTTCGACCAGGCCGGCATAGAGACGCTGGCGGTGAAGCGGCGCTACATACGGGTTCTGAAGCCGGTGCGCATAGAGAATGGCGCCTCCTGGGCCGAGTTCCTGCCGTATGGCGGGACGCGCTTCGAGATCGAGATCGATTTCGACAGCCCCGCGGTCGGCCGGCAGTCCTTTGCCGCCGATATCGACGCCGACGTTTTCCGCCGCGACATCGCACGGGCGCGCACCTTCGGCTTCATGAAGGACGTGGAACGGCTGTGGGCCGCCGGCCTCGCGCTCGGCTCGTCGCTGGAAAACTCGGTGGTGATTGGCGACGACAGCCGCGTCATCAATGTCGAGGGGCTGCGCTATTCCAACGAGTTCGTGCGCCACAAGACGCTCGACGCGATGGGCGACCTGGCGCTTGCCGGGGCGCGTTTCATCGGCTGCTTCCGCTCCTACCGCGGCGGCCACAAGCTTAACGCCTCGGCGCTGCGCCGGCTGCTCTCCGACCGCACGGCTTTCGAGACTGTCGAAACGACCCGCCGCGAGCGCGGCCGTTCAGCGGAAATGATCGCCGTCAACGCGCCGGTCTTTGCGCCCTGGATGCTTTAAGCCTGAGGACGGCGGCGACGTTGTCGCCGCCTCTGTCCTTAGAGGGGGCGCGCCACAAAAATGCGCCAATGCAGGGCGATAGCGTTTGCCGTGCAGGAGCAGTTATGGTTTATGGCTGCAAATTGACGCCGAGAGGGGCCGTTCCGATCATGATTTTCCAGCGCGCTGTTCAAGCGAAAAAGCCTTTGCGGGCGACCTTGCTGGCTTTGTCGGTCCTAGCCGCGCCGGCGGTCCTCTCGGGTTGCATGTCGTCGGATGACGATATCGATCTCGCGACCTATGTCGAGCAGACCGAGCCCGCGGACGTGCTCTACAATCAGGGCCTCGCCAACCTCAGTGCCGGCCGGCTCAAGGAAGCGAGCCGCAAGTTCGACGCCGTCGACCGGCAGCATCCCTATTCCGAGTATGCCCGCAAATCGATGGTGATGGGCGCCTTCGCCAATTACCGCCAGGGCAATTACGACGAGGCCATCAATGCGGCCAAGCGCTACGTCTCGCTCTATCCGTCGACGGAAGACGCCGCCTACGCACAGTATATCGTCGGCTTGAGCTATTTCCGGCAGATCCGCGACGTGACGCAGGACCAGAAGGAATCGCGCCGCGCCATCGAGGCGATGGAAGAGGTCGTGCAGCGCTGGCCCGAATCCGAATATGTCGACGACGCACGGGAAAAGGTGCGGTTTGCGCGCGATCAGCTCGCCGGCAAGGAAATGCAGATCGGCCGCTACTATCTCGAGCGGCGCGAATACATCGCGGCGGTCAAGCGGTTCCGCTATGTGGTCGAGAACTATTCCAACACGCGCCATGTCGAGGAGGCGCTTGCCCGCCTTACCGAGGGCTACTACGCGATGGGGCTGACGACCGAAGCGCAGACGGCGGCGGCGGTGCTGGGGCAGAACTATCCGGACAGCCAGTGGTACAAGGATTCCTTCACGCTGCTGCAGACCGGCGGCCTCGAGCCACGCGACAATGCCGGCTCGTGGATATCCAAGGCCGGGAAGCTGATCACCGGCGCCTGACGGCATCCATGCTTTCCAGGCTGTCGATCCGCGATATCGTCCTGATCGAACGGCTGGACATCGATTTCTCGACTGGCCTTTCCGTGCTGACCGGCGAGACCGGCGCAGGCAAATCCATACTCCTCGACGCCCTTTCGCTGGCGCTTGGCGCACGCGGCGACGCTTCGCTCGTGCGCCACGGTGCGGCACAGGGTCAGGTTTCGGCGGTGTTCGACGTGCCTCGCAATCATCCCGCGCGCCTGCTCCTGATGGAAAACGCGCTGGACGACGACGGCGACATCATCCTGCGTCGCGTCCAGACCGCGGACGGGCGCACCCGCGTCTTCGTCAACGACCAGCCTTCCAGCGTTACGCTGATGCGCGACATAGGCCGCGCGCTGGTCGAGATCCATGGCCAGCATGACGAGCGGGCGCTGGTCGACGCCAGCGCGCATCGCGACCTGCTTGATTCGTTCGGTGGGCATCTGGGCGAGGTTCGGGCCTGCGGCGAAGCATGGCGGCGCTGGCGCGATGGCGAACAGGAATTGGCGCGCCACCGCGCCAAAGTCGCGGCCGCCGCCCGCGAGGCGGATTACCTGCGCGCCTCCGTCGCCGAACTCGTGCAGCTCGACCCGCAGCCTGGCGAAGAAACCGAGCTCGCCGAAATCCGCACGACCATGATGCGGGCTGAGAAGATAGCGTCAGAGATCCAGGACGCGCAGGACGTGCTGTCGGGGCCGCAATCGCCGCTGCCGCAGCTTGCGAGCCTTCTCCGGCGCTTGCAGCGCAAGGCCGGCGAGGTTCCGGGCCTGCTCGACGAGGTGGTTGCTTCGCTCGATGAGGCGATGCTGTCGCTCGACGCCGCGCAATCGGCCGTCGAAGCTGCCATGCGCGCAACCGAATACGATCCGCAGCGGCTGGAAAAGGCCGAGGAGCGGCTGTTTGCGCTGCGCGCCGCATCGCGCAAGCACAATGTGCAGGTCGACGACCTGGCGCAGTTGCGCGATACGATGGCGGCCGATCTCGCCGACCTCGATGCCGGTGAAGAGCGGCTTCACATCCTGGAAAAGCAGGCCGCAGCCGCGCGCGACGTCTATGACGCGATTGCCCAGCGGCTTTCCGAACTGCGCAAGGGCGCGGCGATCGGCCTGCAGAAGACGGTGATGGCCGAATTGCCGGCGCTCAAACTTGAACGCGCCGAGTTCATCGTCGAGATGGCGAGCGAGCCCGACAACCGCATGGAAGAGGGCATCGACCAGGTCGAGTTCTGGGTGCGGACCAACCCTGGAACGCGGGCCGGCCCGATGATGAAGGTCGCGTCCGGCGGCGAGCTGTCGCGCTTCCTGCTGGCGCTCAAGGTGGCGCTCGCCGATCGTGGCTCGGCGCCGACGCTGGTCTTCGACGAGATCGACACCGGCGTGGGCGGCGCGGTCGCCGACGCCATCGGGCAGAGGCTGGCGAGGCTGTCGGCGCGCGTGCAGGTGCTGTCGGTGACGCATGCGCCGCAGGTGGCGGCGCGGGCCAACACGCATTTCCTCATATCCAAGTCGGGAGGGACGGAGCGGGTCTCGACGGGCATCGCCGAGATGGACCGCGGCGCGCGCCAGGAGGAAATCGCCCGCATGCTCGCCGGCGCCACCATCACCGAGGAAGCGCGCGCGGCGGCCGGCCGGCTGCTCAGTGAGAACACGGTTTAGCACCGGGGGCTGTTTACTTTTTTTGGCATTTTGTCGAAGACTTCGCGGCCTGCTCATCTTCCGGGAAGATAGTCCGTCCCCATGTCCCTTACCGAAAAATCCATCGACGACCTGACCGAAGCCGAGGCGTCCGCCGAGCTTGAAAGGCTGGCGCGGGAAATCGCCGAGCATGACCGGCGCTATCATGCCGAGGATGCGCCGACCATCTCCGACGCCGAATACGATGCGCTGAGGCTGCGCAACGCCGCGATCGAGGCGAAATTCCCCGAGCTGGTGCGGGAGGATTCGCCCTCTCTAAAGGTCGGCGCCGCGCCTGCCGGTGCGTTCGGGCCGGTGGTGCATGCTCGGCCTATGCTGTCGCTGGACAACGCCTTTTCTGACCAAGACGTGATCGATTTCGTCACCAGTGTGCGCCGATACCTTGCGCTGCCGGCGGACAGGGAACTGGTGTTCACGGCGGAGCCGAAGATCGACGGCCTTTCGATGTCGCTGCGCTATGAGAACCGCAGGCTGACGACGGCGGCGACGCGGGGCGACGGCACGACCGGCGAGAATGTGACCGCCAACATCCGCACCATTCGCGAGATCCCGCATCAATTGCCAAAGGACGCGCCGGACGTGGTCGAAATTCGCGGCGAGGTCTATATGCGCCGCGACGATTTCATGGAGTTGAACAAGCGCATGGCCGAGACCGGCCGGGTGTTCGCCAATCCGCGCAACTCGGCGGCGGGAAGCCTGCGCCAGATCGATCCTTCGGTGACGAAAACGCGGCCGCTGCGGTTTTTCGCCTATGCCTGGGGCGAGACCAGCGGGCCGCTTGGCGAAACGCAGTTCGAGGTGGTGCGGCGCTTCGCCGATTGGGGATTCCCGGTCAACGAACGCATGGTGCGCTGCAATTCGGTCGAGGCAATCATCGAGCATTACCACGCTGTCGAGGCTGAGCGCGCGGCGCTTCCCTACGACATAGACGGCGTCGTCTACAAGGTCGACCGGCTCGACCTGCAGGAGCGGCTCGGCTTCCGCTCGCGCAGCCCGCGCTGGGCGACCGCGCACAAATTCGCGGCCGAGAAGGCGATGACCGTGCTCAACGGCATCGACATCCAGGTCGGCCGCACCGGCGCCTTGACGCCGGTAGCCAGACTGGAACCGGTGACAGTCGGCGGCGTGGTGGTGACCAACGCCACCCTGCACAACGAGGACTACATCAAGGGCATCGGCAATAGCGGCCAGCCGATCCGCGAGGGCCGCGACATCCGCGTTGGCGACACGGTGATCATCCAGCGCGCCGGCGACGTCATCCCGCAGATCCTCGATGTGGTTCTGGAAAAGCGGCCGGCCGATGCCGTGCCTTACAAATTCCCGGAAACCTGTCCGCATTGCGGAAGCCATGCGGTGCGCGAGGAGGGCGAGGCGGTGCGGCGCTGCACCGGCGGCCTGATCTGCCCGGCGCAGGCGGTGGAACGGCTACGCCATTTCGTGGCGCGCGGCGCGATGGACATTGAGGGGCTTGGTGAAAAGCAGATCGAGTTCTTCTTCAATTCCGAGGACCCGGCGCTCAGGATACGCTCGCCCGCCGATATTTTTACGCTCAAGGCCCGGCAGGAAAAGTCGCTTGCGAAGCTCGAAAACATCGACGGCTTCGGCACGACTTCGGTGAAAAAACTGTTCGCGGCAATCGACGATCGCCGGAAAGTCGAGTTCTCGCGTTTCCTCTATGCGCTCGGCATCCGCCACGTCGGCGAGACCAATGCCAAGCGGCTGGCGCGGCACTTCGTCAGCTTCGCTACCTTCCGCGAGGCCGTGCAGGGTGCGGCGCCGCCGGAAGGCAAGGGCGATCCCGGCAACGCCGCATGGCAGGAGCTGAACGGCGTCGGCGGCATCGGCGCGGTCGTGGCGGAGGCGGTCGTCGAGTTCTTTGCCGAGGAGCACAACCGCGAAGTGGTCGACGCGCTGCTGAGGGAGGTCACGCCGCTCGACGAGGCGCGCGTTGGCGATGTGTCATCGCCGGTTTCGGGCAAGACAGTGGTGTTCACCGGCTCGCTTGAAAGGATGTCGCGCGACGAGGCCAAGGCGATGGCCGAAAAATTCGGTGCCAAGGTCGCGGGCTCGGTTTCGAAGAAGACCGATCTCGTGGTGGCGGGGCCGGGCGCCGGGTCCAAGCTGAAGCAGGCCGCAGAACTCGGCATCGAGGTGATCGACGAGGACCAGTGGTTCGAAAGGGTGGGACAGGGGGCGTAGCGGAGGCTAATGTTTTCCGCGGAGCGCATTTTGGAATGCTCACTTCAAACCCGCTGATCGCTTGGCTCAAGCGAATTCATGTGACACGGCAGAGGTGCTGACCTACCTACACAGGCTCCTTTTCCCCTGGAGCCGCCATGTCCGCCGAAGCAATACAAGATGAGGCCGGGCCGCCGAGCGCGTTCTGGCGCGGCGCGCGGCTGAGCGTGCCGGTGGTGGTGGCATCCGCGCCGTTCGGTTTGCTTTTCGGCGCGCTGGCGGTGGAAAACGGCTTCAGCGTATTCGAGGCGGTGCTGATGAGCGCCACGATCTATGGCGGCGCGAGCCAGATGGTCGGCATCGAGCTGTTCGGCCAGAAGGTGGCGCCGTGGCTGGTCGTGCTGTCGATCTTCGCCGTCAATTTCCGTCACATCTTGTATTCCGCAGTCGTCGGGCGGCGTATCAGCCATTGGCCGCTTGCACGCCAGGCATTCGCGTTCTTTTTCCTGGTCGACCCGCAATATGCGGAAGCCGAAACCAAGGGCGAGCGGGGCGAGGAGATAACCTTCGCCTGGTACATGGGCATGGCGCTGCCAATCTATGTGTGCTGGACGGCGGAGGCGTGGATAGGCGCGACGTTCGGCAACATGATCCCGAACCCACAGGCGCTTGGGCTCGATTTCCTGCTGCCCATTTATTTCCTCGGCCTGGTCATGGGCTTCCGCAATCGGCCGCTCTGGCTGCCAATCGTGATCGCCAGCGCCGCAGCTTCGATCCTTGCCTACAAGACTATCGGCTCGCCGTGGCATGTGTCGGTCGGAGCGATTGCCGGCATCCTGCTTGCCGCGGCCATGCCCGGCAGGGCCAACGGGAAGAAATCGGCATGAGCACGACCGTCTGGATTATCCTGGCCGGCGCGGTCATGACCTACCTGACCCGCATCGGCGGCCATCTGGTGCTGTCGCGCTTCGAGCGCATCCATCCGCGCGTCGAAGCCGGCCTCAATGCCGTGCCGGCAGCCGTCTTGACCACGCTGGTTGCGCCGGCGGCAGTCTCGGCCGGTCCGGCCGAGGTGATAGCGCTTCTGGTCGCAGGGCTGGTGTCGCTCAGGGCCGGCATGATGCCGATGTTCCTGACCGGCGCTGCCGTGCTGATCCTGTTTAGGCAGGTTGTTGGCTAGACTTAGTGGCAAACATCTGACGCTTGTAGCCGAACTGGTTACCTGCGTTTCATTTGAAACCAGAAACCGGCCCTGCGAAATCAAGTTGTAACCGCAAAGATCGATGATCGCCTTCCCGATGCGGTTGTTCCGCATCTCCTGCGGAGGCGTCTAATGACGGAAAACCTCCTGACGCTGGCGACCATCGGCATGGTTCATCTGGCTGCTGCGATGAGCCCGGGGCCGAGCTTTCTCATCACTGCGCGCACCGCCGTCGCACGCTCGCGCGCCGACGGTGTCAAGGTGGCGCTGGGCATCGGGCTGGGAACGATCGTGTGGTCGTCGGTGGCCCTTATGGGCCTCAACTTCCTGTCCCAGCAATATCACTGGTTGTTCATCTTCTTCAGGGTGGCCGGCGCGCTGTATCTGCTGTGGATCGCCTGCCAGATTTTCTGGCATGCCGCCGACCCCGTCGAAATGAACTGGGCGGGCCAGGAGATTGAGAATGATCCGCTGCTACGCGGCTTCCTGATACAGATTTCTAATCCGAAGGTCGCCGTCTTCTTCGGCTCGATCTTCGTCGCCATGCTGCCCGGCGAAGTACCCGGCTGGATGGTCATGATGCTAATCGCCATCGTCACCATGAATGAAATCCTGTGGTACAGCGTGGTGTCGCTGTTCTTCGGATCGTCCTTGGTGCGCCGCGTCTATCTTGTCGCCAAGCGCTGGATCGATCGCGTGACCGGAGCGTTTCTTGGACTTCTCAGCTTGCGCTTGCTCTGGCAGGCGGGCGATGCTGCTTGAGATGGCGGCGCGCCAGTTCAGATATTCGCCACTCTAGGTACCATGGCTGAACGGCGCGGTCGCAGCCTCCAGCCATTTCAACGTTTCGCCGTCCACCATCGGCCCGATCTCGGAAAGCACGCGTGCGTGATAGGCGTCGAGCCACACGAGTTCGTCGCGTGTCAGGAGATCGGCGCGCAGCATGCGGGAGTCGAACGGGGCCAGCGTCAGAGTCTCGAAGCCGTGCATGGCGATATCGCCGTCCGGCAACTGCTCCGCCGGGGTGACGATGATCAAGTTCTCCAGCCGGATGCCGTAGTGGCCGGGCTTGTAGTAGCCGGGCTCGTTGGACAGGATCATCCCTTCAAGCAGCTTCTCCGTGCCTGTCTTGGCGATCCGCTGCGGCCCTTCATGCACAGACAGGTAGGAGCCGACGCCGTGGCCGGTGCCGTGAGCGTAGTCGAGACCGTGCTTCCATAGGGCCAGGCGGGCGACGGCGTCGATGTCCATGCCCCGCGTGCCGGCGGGGAAGCGCAGGAGCGAGATGCCGATCATGCCCTTGAGCACGAGCGTGTAGCGTTCGCGCATTTCCTCGGTCGGCTGCCCGACGGGGATTGTACGGGTGATGTCGGTGGTGCCGTCCTGATACTGAGCGCCGGAATCGAGCAGGAACAGTTCGCCGTCGCCGAGCCTGCGGTTTGTCGCGCGCGACACGCGGTAGTGCATGATCGCGCCGTTCGGCCCCGAGCCGGAAATGGTGGAAAACGACACTTCGCGCAGCGGCATCTGCGTTTCTTCGCCAACCGAGCGGCGGAATTCCTCGAGACGCGTGACGGTGGCGATTTCGTCGATGGTTCTGGGCGCTTGCGCATCCAGCCAGCACAGCATCTTCGCAACCGCCGCGCCGTCGCGTCGGTGCGCGGCCCGCGCGCCCTGGATTTCAGCCTTGTTCTTGGTGGCGCGCGGAATACGGGCGGGATCAGGCGCGGAAACAACGGTCCCGCCATTGTCCTCCACCAGTGCGCGCAGGCGGTCGGCGGCAAGCACAGGATCGAGCGAGACAGTGGCGCTGGACCGGGCGAGGTCGATGATCGCGGATTCCAGCCCGCCGGGCGCGCGCAGGTCGGCCAGTTGGGTCAGGTAGGCTTCGGTTTCCGTGGGAAGCTTGCGCTTGTCCATGAAGAGTTGGTGCGCGCCATCGGCAGCGAGAACGGCGAAGCCGAGCGCCAGCGGCGTGTGCGGGACGTCGCCGCCGCGTATGTTGAAGGTCCAGGCTATCGACGACGGGTCGGTGAGCACCGCGTGGGTCGCCTTCTGCTTCTCTATCGCGGAGGCGAGCCGCGCCAGCTTTTCCTTGGCCAGTTCGCCGGCGAAGGCGATCGGATGGATTTCGACCGCAGCGAGCGGCGGCTTGGGCCGGTCCTGCCAAAGCTGGTCGATCGGATTGCGCACCACCGCAACCAACGCCGCGCCGGTCTTTTCAGCCGCCGCCTTGAGCGCCTTCACGTCGCCGATCGTGTGCAGCCACGGGTCGAAGCCGATGCGTGCGCCCTTGCCAAGGTTGTTCTCGATCCACGAAGGCGGCGGGTTGTCGATCAGGCTCTCGATCGTGAACACGCCGAGATCGACCTGATCGCGCACCTGAAGCGTATAGCGCCCGTCAACGAAGATGTAGGCCTTGCCGGCGAGCACGATGGCGACGCCGGCCGAGCCGCTGAAGCCGGTCAGCCATCGCAGCCGCTCCGAGCCCGGGGCGACGTATTCGCCCTGGTGCTCGTCGGAGCGCGGTGCGATGAAGCCGTCGAGGCCGTTGGCGGCGAGCCATTCGCGCAACCCCGAGACGCGCGCCGCGCCCAGCGTCACGTTGTTTTCATCATCGAATGTCTGGAACATTGATCTTCCTCGAACCGCGGATTTGGAAAGGGCGACCCTAACTGCGGGCCAAGTCGGTTGCAACGCGGCGGTCTTAGGCCAGCCAATGGGATTTCGCGCTGCACGGCGGGCTTCGCATATGCAAAAAACGAAGGAGAGCCATGCATTCCGGTCTATTCCGGCGCAGGTGGTGAAGGCCTATCTTTCAGGCGGGAGGACAATTCGATCTCTGAAAGGAGAGCGTCCATGACCACCCGTGCGAAATCCGGTTTCTTCAAATCCGCGTTCAACGCCTTCGTCGCATCGCGCCAGCGCCAGGCCGACCGTTATGTCGCCGGTGCGTTGCTGGGGCTCGACGACAAATCCCTCAAGGCCAGCGGCTACACCCGCGAAGAGCTGTCGAAGCGCAACACAGCGTATTACATCTGAGCGGTTTCGAGGCGGCCTCCGGGCCGCCTTTTCGTATCTACCGCTTGAGGTGAAGCGTCACCCAGCCTTCACGCGCAAGCGTGCGGACGTGGCGGAATTTCTGGCCGGCATAGGCGGCGAGCACTGCATTGCGCTGGCGCTCCAGAATGCCTGAAAGCACGATGGAGCCGCCGGGCGTCAGATGCCGAGCCATTTGCGGCGCCAGCCGCATCAGCGGCCTCGCCAGTATGTTGGCGACGATCAGGTCGAAGGGCCCGCGCCGCGAAAACACCGGATGGTGAAAGCCGGGCGCGGTCGCCGTCTCAACCAGCGACGACACGCCGTTCAGCCGGACATTGTCGGCCGCCACCCTGGTTGCCACAGGGTCGATGTCGGTCGCCAGAACCGGGATGTGTGAAAACTTCGCCACTGCGATGGCGAGCACCGCGCTGCCGGTGCCGAGGTCGAGCGCGTTTTTTGGCCGTTCGCGCCGCGCTACCTCTTCCAGCACCTCCAGGCAGCCTGCCGTGGTGCCGTGATGGCCGGTTCCGAAGGCGAGGCCGGCCTCGATCTCGATCGCGAGATCGCCGCTGCGACGCCTTTGCCGGTCATGCGCGCCGTGGACGAAGAATCGGCCGGCGCGCACCGGCTTCAGCCCTTCCAGCGAAAGCGCGACCCAGTCCACATCCGGCACGGCCTCGCGCCCGATTGCCGCTTCCAGCGAAAGCTCATTCAGAACCACATGCATGCGCCGCTCGGCCTCGTCTACGTCGCCGTCGGCATAAAGCGAGATTTCCTGGATGTCGCGCGCCTCGTCCACTTCCAGCACGGCAATCGGAAACCCGTCCTCGTCGAATGCCGCTTCGAAGGCAGCGAAGATGCGGGCGGCGTCGAGGCGCCCGGTCGTCAGGTGAAGGCGGGTCTGCGTCATGGATTTCTTTTCGCGATAAGAGCGAGGTAGCGGAGTGCGAGAACGGGCGGCGTCAGCCTTCGTCGGCAAGCCGCTTCAGCTTGGCGATCGCCGCATCGGCGCTCTCGCCATAGGCTATCGTGCCGGCGAAATCGCCGCTGCCGTCGAGTAGCAGGATCGAGGCGGTGTGGTCCATCGTGTAGTCGCCGCCCTCGAGATCGACCTTGCGCGCGTAAATGCCGAAGGATTTGGCCATGGCGGCGACCTTTTCCGGATCGCCGGTGATGCCGGTGATGCGGTCGGAAACATTGCCCACATAGGCGTCCATGATTTCGGGCCGGTCGCGCTCCGGGTCGATGGAGACGAAATAGGCGCGGATGTCCTTGCCCTCGTCGCCGAGCTTCTTCAGCCAGCCGTCCAGTTCGAAGAGTGTCGTCGGGCAGACTTCGGGGCAGTGGGTGAAGCCGAAGAACACCGCCGAGGGATGTCCGCGAAACGCCGCTTCGGTGATCTCGGCGCCTTTCTGGTCGACCAGCGTGAAAGGGCTGCCATAGGGCTCGCCGGCGTTCTGCGAACGGTACCAGTCGAAGGTCAGCCAGCCTATCCCGGCAGCCATCAGGACGAGAATGCCGACAAGAATGGATCGCATCATGGGTGGTTTCGCCAATCGGATTTGTTACGCGCCGGCGCGGTCGGGATCAGAAGCACCAGGAGATGCCCGCTTCGACCATCGTCATGAAGATGGCGGCGCCATGATCGATCCAGGACGCGAAGGCCAAGCCGGTGGCGGCTGCCAAGACGGCGGCACCAGCCAGGATCTTCGCGGTCGTGGCGACCGGCATGGAAACGGGTTGTTTCATGCCGTAAACATAGTACGGCCCAGGCCCGGCAGAAAGGGGCCATGATGCCGCTGCCTGTTGGCGCATGCGGATCCGTCGGCGAATTTTTTCTTGCAAGGCAGGGTGCGCGGTCCCAATTGGAACGGCGGTTCTCAACAGGAGAGATTTCGATGCGGTTTGGTGTTACGGCGGTCCTTGCCGCCATCGCCGTTGGCGCGGCGCTGCCTGCTTTCGCCCAGCAGGTCGGCGAGGTCGGCGTCGACTGGCTCGGCAACGACATCATCATCGAGGCGGTGCCGGACCCGAAGGTGCAGGGCGTTACCTGCCATGTCTCCTATTTCGAGCGCGGCATGGTCGACCGGCTGCAGAAGGGCAACTGGTTCGAAGACCCGTCCGATTCGTCGATTTCATGCCGGCAGACCGGGCCGATCACCATCGGCGACATCTCGATGGGCGAAGACGGCGAGGAGATATTCAACCAGGGCATCAGCCTGATCTGGAAGCAGCAGGTGGTGAACCGCATCTACGACAAGGCCAACGACACGCTGGTTTATCTCTCGCATTCGCGTCAGGTGCAGGACGGATCGGCGAAAATGTCGCTGACCACCGTGCCGCTTTACGGCCAGGAAGTGGTGTGGACCAACGGCAAGCCGCAGTAGCGTTGCTTGCAGGCCGAGGGGCTGCGGCGTAAAGCCGTTGCCATGGACGAGCCGGAAGACATCCGTTTCAAATCGCCGGAGCCGCGCATCCACCCGACGGCGGAGCTGAAATCCTGCCGCCTCGGGCCTTATTCGATCGTCGGCGAGCGGGTGATCCTGCGCGAGGTGACGCTCGGCGACTTCTCCTATTTCGAACGGCACGCCGAGGCGATCTACACCACCATCGGCAAGTTCTGCTCGATCGCGGCCAATTCCCGGATCAACGCGCTGGAGCATCCGCTGGAGCGGCTGACCACGCACAAGGTGAGCTACCGTCCGAACGAGTATTTCCGCTATCTCGGCGTCGACGCGACGTTCAGGGAGCGGCGGCAGTCGAATGCGGTGACGATCGGCCACGATGTCTGGATCGGGCACGGCGCGGTCGTCTTGCCGGGCGTGACCATCGGCAATGGCGCGGTGGTCGGCGCGAATGCGGTGGTGACGCGCGATGTCGGTCCGTATGAAATCGTCGCCGGGGTTCCGGCGCGGACGCTAAGACTGCGTTTCCCAGCTGAAATTTCGGCGCGCATCGAGCGTCTGGCTTGGTGGGACTGGCCGGTCGCAAAACTCGCCGATGCGGTTCCCGACATGCAGGCGCTGTCCATCGAGGCGTTTCTGGACCGCTGGGAGCCGCGCTAAGCCGGACGGGCTCGGAACCGCTCAATGCCGCGCGGCGTTCATTCCTCGCATATTCCGCGTCGAGGGAACGCCATGGAATACAGTTTTGATCTGACGCGGATTCTCCTTGGTTCGATCGAGACCGCGCATCCCGTCTTCTACCTCGAAGTGATTCTGCGGACGATCGTGATGTATCTCTACACGATCTTCCTTGCCCGCATGGTCGGGCAGGGCGGCATCGGCCAGATCGGGCCGTTCGAATTCGTGCTGGTCATCGCCGTCGGATCGGCGGCGGGCGACCCGATGTTCTATCCCGATGTCGGGCTTTTGCAGGGGCTGCTGGTCATCACCGTGGTGATCGTGCTGCACCGCGCCACCGGCTACCTGTTCCAGCGCCACAAGAGCCTGGAATTGACCGTCGAGGGCGACCCGCTGCTGGTGGTGAGCGAGGGCAGGATCCGCGAGGAGGCGCTCGGCTCCGGCACGCTGACCGAGCGCGAGCTTCTGGCGCTGCTGCGGCTCAACGGCGTGCGCAATATCGGCGAGGTCGAGCGCGCCTTCTTCGAGCCGAACGGCAGGCTGAGCGTGTTTCGCTATCCGGCGCGCAGCCGTAGAAAAGGCAGGGCGACGATTCCCTCGGGATAATCCCGAAAATCGATTCCACCGGCGTCAGCCTTTCAGGAAAGCCTCGAAGGCGTCCTTGTAGTCCGGATGCCAGCGCGACAGGGCCGGGCGGTTGTCGATGATGTCGCCGATCGCCCAGGCCATGCGGCGCTGGTCGGTCTCGCGCGGCGTCTCGTTGTCGGGGCACAGTATGTAGAAATCGCCGCGCGCGATGCTGTCGAGCATGAAGGCCGCGACCTGGTCGCCGGTCCAGGCGCCGGCGGGCTTCTCGGCAGCTCCCGTGGTGAGGCCGGTATAAGTGAAGCCCGGAATGAGCAGGTGCGCCGTGACCTGTGATCCGGGCGTGTTGCGCAATTCGTGCGCCAGCCCCTCGGTATAGGCCTTCAGCGCGGCCTTGGAGACGTTGTAGGCGAGATTGCCGGGCGGCGTGGTGATGCCCTGCTTGGAGCCGGTGTTGACGATGAGGCCGGGCTTGCCGGCGGCCAGCATTCGCGGCGCGAACGCCTCGACGCCGTGCACCGCCCCCCAGAAGTTGATCTCGACCAGCCGTTTCCAGCCGTCGCGGTTCTCCCACGGCTTGCCGGGATTGTCGCCAACGCCGGCATTGTTCATCAGCAACGAAACCTCGCCGAACTTGTCGAAGGCCCCATCGGCGAGGTTGGCGAGGTCGTCGGGGTCGGCGACATCGCAGGCGAACGCTGCCACATCGTCCTCACCGCCGGGTGCGACTGCACCGACGGCGTCGGCGGCATGGTCTAGTGCTGCGCCTTCACGGTCGGCCAGCACCACTTTCATGCCCAGGGCCGCCAGCCGCCTGGCCGCGGCGAGCCCGATGCCGCTTGCCGATCCGGTGATGACGGCGACGCGGCCGGACGCGATGGCGGGAAGGCTCTTTTCGGCGTTCATGGGCGGGCTCCGGGAATGCGACCAGCGGGCACACTAGCCGAGCGCCGCCCTTTCTTCAAAAGACAATCTTGGTTTGCCGCTCTCCGGAGCCACATCCCGCTTTCGATACGGAACCATCCGGGCGTGCGCCGGGTTTTCCGTGGGTAAGGGATAGACCAAGCGAAGGAAATCGCCATGAAGCGCATCATCAGCCTTGCCGTCGTGTCCCTGATCGCCGCCGCGAGCTTCCCCGCTTCGCCGTTCGCCCAGGACACGACGAAGCCGCCGACGGGCGACGAAAGCGGCGCCGCGACGGGCGGCATTTCGCCGGATACCGGCACGGCGGAGGTCATCGAGGCCAAGCCCACCATCGCCGACGTGACCGCCGCCATCGCCGACAGCGCCGACAGCGCGACCCAGATCGGCACCATCACCGCCGTGGGAGAGGTGAAGGTGGTGAAGATCAGCGAACTGGGCGGCAGCGCGACCCAGTTGCAGACCACGGTCAACGAGAAGCAGGCGGACGTGACGAAGCTGCGCAGCGCCATCGAGGCCAATCCGGCGCTGAAGACCGAGCTTGACAAGCAGCAGGTCGAGACGTCGAGCGTGGTCGCGGCCAAGATCGAGGCCGACGGCGCGGTGACGGTGTACGTGCAGTAGGGGCGAGCCGCTGAGGGGGTTCTTGGGCACAAGCTTCTCCTTTGCCACGCTGCGTTTCCGCCCTGGCCATTGTTAGAGCCCTTCGACAGGCTCAGGAGTCGGGAAGCGGGGCGCTTGGCCTTGCCTACCGAAACTTAAATACGTGGCGCAGCTTCCGCGCCCCGCCGGTGTCTGTCGCCACGGTCGACCGGTCACGCGCCCCGCTCCATGTTCTTTCCATGGACAATGACGCGCGGATGATCCGCCTTCCGTTCACGAAGCATTGGCGCTTCGCTCGGAATGCCGGCCCGTTGGACGCCCTCAGGCCCGTGGGAACCGAATCCACGGGGAGAGGTCACCGCCGCCCTA
>DASZDZ010000006.1:0-14986 GCA_035941355.1 Pseudaminobacter sp. | reverse complement strand
GCGGGGGAGCGGTGCCGCGCAACGCGCGGGGGTGTGGGGGAACGGGGCGACAATCCTGTCTCTGGTTGCAGACGCCCTGAGGAAAAAGTAGCCCCCTCTCCGGTTTGCTTCGCAAACCACCTCTCCCCCGCTTCGCAGGGGCGAGGAACCGCTGTCTTCACCCCCTCAATCTTCATAGCTGTGCCCTGCCCTGAGCCCATCACGCACCCGGGCGGCGATCGCCAGGAACTCCGGCGTTTCGCGGATGTCGAGCGGGCGCTCCGTGGGCAGCGTCGATTCGATGACGTCGGTGACCCGACCCGGCCGCGGCGACATGACGACGATGCGCGTCGACAGATAGACCGCCTCGGGGATGGAGTGGGTGACGAAGCAGATCGTCTTGTTCGTGCGTCTCCAGAGTTCCAGCAATTGCTCGTTCAGATGGTCGCGCACGATCTCGTCGAGCGCGCCGAACGGCTCGTCCATCAGCAATAGGTCGGCGTCGAACGCCAGCGCGCGGGCGATAGAGGCGCGCTGCTGCATGCCGCCTGAAAGCTGCCACGGATATTTCTTTTCGAAGCCGGTGAGGTTGACCAGGTCGAGCGTTCGCTGGACGCGCTCGGTCTGCTCCGCCCTGGAAAGGCCCATGATCTCCAGCGGCAGCGAGACATTGCGCTCGATCGTGCGCCACGGAAACAGCGCCGCCGCCTGGAATACGTAGCCGTAAGCCCGGCTCTCGCGCGCCTGTTCCGGCGTCATGCCATTGATCTCTATCGTGCCGTCGGTCGGCTTCTCGAGGTCGGCGATCACCCTCAAAAATGTCGTCTTGCCGCAGCCCGACGGCCCGATGAAGGAAACGAATTCGCCCTTGCCGATGGTCAGGTCGATATCGGAAAGCGCCCGCACCGGCCCGTCATTGGTCTCGAAGGTCAGGCCGAGTTTCCTGGCGGAGACAACCGCTGGCGAAGCATCTCTCATATCATCGCTTCGGCCTCGTGGCTCCAACCCAAAACTCATTGCATTTGTATTCGTGCTGATCTTCACTGCCACCGCGCCTGTCAGAAACATTCTCTTGGAAGCTATGCCACTATGACGGTTCAATCAAAACCCACCTGCCGCCTGGTTCGCCCCGACAGTTCCTATGACGGGAAGCAGGGCTTCAGCTACCTTGCCGGGATCGCCGCCGAAACAGTCGGCTCGTCGGGCATCTGCATGCACCTTCTCACCATTCCGCCGGGAGGGCGCGCCAAGGCGCATATGCATGAAAGCCACGAGACGGCGATATACGTTCTGAGCGGTGAAACGCATACCTGGTACGGCGATAATCTTGAGCATCATGTTGTCGTCAAGGCCGGCGACCTCTTCTACATCCCAGCCGGCGTGCCGCATTTGCCAGCCAACCTCAGCGACAAGCCGGCCTCGGCAGTTATTGCCCGCACCGATCCCAATGAGCAGGAAAGCGTCGTATTGCTGCCGCATCTCGACGCGCTGGTGCAAGTCGTTGATTGAGAGTGTCAAACGATGCTCCCAGCCCTGTTCTCTTGCGACAACAGTTCCGGGTGCCGATAAATGAGCATCGCACGGTAGGTGATGCCTGCCGCCACGCCGCCGGCCATCCCTGCAACAATCAGCGAAAAATCGAAGGCAAGCGCCGTAAAGGCGACGCCAACTAATCCACCGAGAACCGACGCATTGGTCAAAGTCGGTGAGAGTTTGCCCTGCCCCCATCGCGCAAGTGGGAAAATCAACAGCGCTGCAATCGCGGCAATGGGCACAGCATAAATGACAGCCGCTATAAAGCTGAAGAAGCCAACCGTCAAAATTGAGGTAAGTGGCTGATCGACCAGTATTGCCGAAATGACGAGTTCAACCGAGCCGCCTACCCACAACCCCACGAAGGCGCCTCCAAGGAGTGCACCAACAGAGAAATAGCTCGGAGGCCGTGGTCTGGAGTTCGCCGTCACCTCACACCCCCGCCGGAATGCCGGTGCGCTCGACCTTGCGCGGCGCGACGACCTCTTTCCACTTCGACAATGCCCGGTTGACCGCCGCATTGGGCTCACGCCCGACGAACTCGCCATGGCCGGGCTTGGCCATCATGTCCGCTTCCTGGATCACCAGTTCGCCGCGCGACAGCACGAAACGTGGCATCCCGGTGACCTCGAAGCCCTCGAACACGTTGTAGTCGATCACCGACTGCTGGTTCTTGGCGGAAATCTTCTTCTTGCGTTTAGGGTCCCACACCACGATGTCGGCGTCCGCGCCTTCGACGATCGCGCCCTTTTTCGGGTACATGTTCAATATCTTGGCAATGTTCGTTGATGTCACCGCAACGAACTCGTTCATGGTCAGCCGGCCGGTGTTGACGCCCTTGGTCCACAGCACCGGCATGCGGTCCTCGAGACCGCCCGTCCCGTTCGGGATCTTGGTGAAATCGCCGACGCCAAAACGCTTCTGCTTGGTCGTGAAAGCGCAATGGTCGGTCGCCACCACCTGCAGGCTGCCGGCCTGAAGGCCGGCCCATAGCGAATCCTGGTGCAGCTTGTTGCGGAAGGGCGGGCTCATCACGCGTCGCGCGGCGTGGTCCCAATCCTTGTTCATGTATTCGCTTTCGTCGAGCGTCAGGTGCTGGACCAGCGGCTCGCCGAAAACGCGCATGCCTTTTTGGCGCGCCCTGCGGATCGCCTCGTGCGCCTGCTCGCAGGAGACATGAACGACATAGAGCGGCGCGCCTGCCATGTCGGCGATCATGATGGCGCGGTTGGTCGCCTCGCCCTCCACTTCCGGCGGCCGCGAAAAGGCATGTGCCTCGGGGCCGTTATTGCCTTCGGCCAGTAGTTTCTGCTGCAATTGCGCGACGACATCGCCGTTTTCGGCATGGACCAGCGGCAACGCGCCGAGTGCGGCGCAGCGCTGGAACGACGAATACATCTCGTCGTCGTCGACCATCAGCGCGCCCTTGTAGGCCATGAAATGCTTGAACGAGGTGATGCCCTTGTCGACCACTTCCGCCATTTCGTTGAACACCTGCTCGCCCCACCAGGTGATCGCCATGTGGAAGGAAAAGTCGGCGCAGGCTTTCGAGGTCTTGTTGTCCCACATCTGCAGCGCTTCGAGCAGCGACTGGCCGGGCGACGGGAGACAGAAGTCGACCACCATGGTGGTGCCGCCGGCAAGCGCCGCGCGTGTGCCGCTCTCGAAATCGTCGGCCGAATAGGTGCCCATGAACGGCATTTCGAGATGCGTGTGCGGATCGATGCCGCCCGGCATCACGTAGCAGCCGGTCGCGTCGTACTCGTGGTCGCCATGCAGGTCCGGCCCGATGCCGATGATCTTGCCGTGCTTGACCAGCACGTCACCCTTCCAGGTGCGATCGGCCGTGACGATGGTGCCGTTCTTGATGACTTTGGACATTTTCTTCCCCGCTATTCGTCCGTCAGGCCAAGGGTGATCATTGTGGAACGTGCAAGCTTGCGAAGAGTCTGGTCATCCAGCCGCCCGATCACCTGGCCGATCCTGGATCGGTTGGCCGACTGCAATTTCTCGACCATGATCTCCGACGGCAGACGCAGTCCATTTTCCTTCGTTGGTTCAACCGCTACCCGAAAGAAGCTCGGGTCGGACGAAAAGCTGCTGATGGGACAAAGCAGAACTGTTCGCAGATTTTCGTTGAGGACGTTGGTCTGAACCACCACCGCGGGCCGCGGCTTGCCGAGGTCGCCGGGCAGCGTGACGATAACAACGTCGCCACGCCTCATATCTGGTCTTCGCCTTCCCACATGTCCTTCTGAACTGCGTCGATCCACTCCATGATGTCTTCTTCTTGATCGGCTCTGGCAATTCTCTTTGCTTCGGCATCTGCGCGAGCAAGCACGGCAGGGTCGGACATGTCCGGGAGCCAGACCTCCACAGGCCTGTACCCCTGCGCCAGCAGTTCCTTCTTTTCCTCTTCCGTCAGTTCCTTTGGCCGGCCCATGGCGACCTCCTGTTCCCGATGGAAGGCATTATCGGCTCTTAGCGCCCGTCATTCAACAATCACCGCCGTTTCGACCACGGCGTGGAACAGCACGTCGCAGCCGGCCGCGGCCCATTCGGGGAAAATCTCCTCGGCCTCGTTGTGGGAAAGCCCGTCGACGCAGGGACACATGACCATCGCCGTCGGCGCCACCCGGTTGATCCAGCAGGCGTCGTGGCCGGCGCCGGAGACGATGTCGCGGTGGGAGTAGCCGAGCCTTTCGGCCGCATCTCGGATTGCCTTGACGCAGCCTTCGTCGAAGGTGACGGGATCGAAATGGCCGACCTGCTCGATCTCGAATTTTATGTCGAGCGCCTCGCAGATCGTGGCGATGCCGTCGCGGATGCGGGCGTCCATCTCGTCGAGCACGTCCTTGTTGGGCGAGCGGATGTCGATGGTGAAGACGGTCCTGCCGGCGATGATGTTGCGCGAGTTCGGATAGGCTTCCATATGCCCGATCGCGCCGACAGCGTCCGGCTGGTAGTCCATGGCGATCTCGTGCACGAGTTCGGTGACCCGCGCCATCCCGAGCCCGGCATTGCGGCGCTTGGGCATCGGTGTCGACCCGGTATGGCTTTCCTTGCCGGTGAGCCGCACCTCGAGCCACTTCAAACCCTGGCCGTGAGTGACGACGCCGATGTCGATCATCTCGTCCTCGAGGATCGGCCCCTGCTCGATGTGAAGCTCGAAGAACGCCTTCATCTTACGGGCGCCGACTTCCTCGTCGCCTTTCCAGCCGATGCGTTCCAGCTCGTCGCCGAAGCGCTTGCCTTCCTTGTCTTTACGGTCGTACGCAAAGTCCTGCGTGTGCACGCCGGCGAAAACGCCGGAAGCGAGCATGGCAGGCGCGTAGCGCGTGCCCTCCTCGTTGGTCCAGTTGGTCACGACGATCGGATGTTTTGTCTTGATGTCGAGGTCGTTCAAGGTGCGGATGATTTCCAGCCCGCCTAGAACGCCGAGCACGCCGTCGAACTTGCCGCCAGTCGGCTGGGTGTCGAGGTGGCTGCCGACATAGACCGGCAGCGCCTCCGGGTCCGTGCCTTCGCGGCGTGCGAACATCGTGCCCATCTGGTCGACGGCCATTTCGAGGCCGGCTTCCTTGCACCATTTCTGAAAGAGATGGCGGCCCTCACCGTCCTCGTCGGTCAGGGTCTGGCGGTTATTGCCCCCGGCGACGCCGGGACCAATCTTCGCCATCTCCATGATGGAATCCCACAAACGGTCTGAATTGATTCGCAGATTCTCGCCGGGGGCGGCCATGCGCTGTCGTCCTCTCATTTACTATCGCGGAAAGGTCCGGCGGTTCCCGACGCGGCCTCCCTGTTCGTACGGCTTCAGTCGACCAGTCGAAGCACCTCGCGCACGTGGTCGATCAACTCGTCGATCTGGCCTTTGGTGATGATCAGCGGCGGCGACAACGCGATTATATCGCCGGTGGTGCGGATCAGCGCGCCGCGCTCGAACGCTTTCACGAAAGCCGAGAAGGCGCGCTTGGTTGGGCTGCCGGCGATGGGCGCAAGCTCGATCGCGCCGATCAGGCCGATGTTGCGGATATCGATGACGTTCGGCTCGCCCTTCAGCGAATGAAGCGCCTCTTCCCAGTAGGGGGCGAGTTCGGCGCCGCGGGTGAGCAGGCCTTCTTCCTTGTAGGTGTCGAGTGTGCCGAGTGCGGCCGCGCAGGCGATCGGATTACCCGAATAGGTGTAGCCGTGGAAGAACTCGATCATGTGCTCCGGACCGGTCATGAAGGCGTCGTGGATTTCCTTCGTGACGAACACCGCGCCCATCGGAATGACGCCGTTGGAGACGCCCTTTGCCGTGGTGATGATATCCGGCGTGACGCCGAAATAATCCGCCGCGAAGGGTGTGCCCATGCGGCCGAAGCCGGTGATGACCTCGTCGAAAATCAGCAGAATGCCGTGCTTGGTGCAGATCTCGCGCAGCTTCTGCAGATAGCCCTTCGGCGGGATGAGCACGCCGGTCGAACCGGCCACCGGCTCGACAATGACGGCGGCGATCGTCGATGCGTCGTGCAGCGTCACGATGCGTTCGAGTTCGTTGGCGAGTTCCGCGCCATATTCCGGCTCGCCGCGCGTGAATGCGTTCTTCTCCGGCAAATGCGTGTGCGGCATGTGGTCGACGCCGGCCAAAAGCGTGCCGAACATTTTGCGATTTGTGACGATGCCGCCGACCGAGATGCCGCCGAAATTGACGCCGTGATAGCCGCGTTCGCGGCCGATCAGCCGGGTGCGCGAGCCCTCGCCCTTTACCCGCTGATAGGCCAGCGCCATCTTCAGTGCCGTATCGACCGACTCCGAACCCGAATTGGTGAAGAAGACGTGCTCCATGCCGGCCGGCGCGATGTCGACCAGCCGGTTGGCCAGTTCGAACACGATCGGATGGCCCATCTGGAAGGCCGGCGCATAGTCGAGTTCGGCGGCCTGCCGCTGGATCGCCTCGGTGATCTTGGGCCGGCAGTGGCCGGCATTGACGCACCAGAGACCGGCGGTGCCGTCGAGGATCTTGCGGCCGTCGCTGGCGGTATAGTGCATGTCCTTGGCCGCGACCATCATGCGCGGCGCCTGCTTGAATTGCCGGTTCGACGTGAACGGCATCCAGAATGCGCTGAGATCGTTCGGCGCGACATTCGTTCCGTTGGACATGACCAAGCCTTCCCTTGAATCCCCTGTTTCGATACGGCCAACGCTTGGTCTTGGCTGCGTTTTCGTGCTACGCAAATTTTTGACCGATTGGACAAACGTTAGCACCGCCAGATCGGCGGTCAAGGAAATAGTAGCGGAAATGGCCGGGCGAAATCGCGCTCCACAAGGCAGGTTGAACTGGTCCAGCCGATTGGGCCACAGAACCGATTTCGCTGCCATATCGCAGGGAGCGGCATAGGCATGGACACCAAGGCGCTCCGCCCGAGGACACGCATCCAGACGGAAAAGCGCGAACTTATCCTGGAGGCGGCGCTCGAGGTTTTCTCGGCGCACGGCTTCCGCGGATCGACCATCGACCAGATCGCCGAAGCGGCGGGGATGTCCAAGCCGAACCTGCTCTATTATTTCCGCCGCAAGGAGGAAATCCACGAGACGCTGATGCAGCGTCTGCTCGACACCTGGCTGGCGCCGCTGAAGGAACTCGACGACATCGGCGATCCGCTGACCGAACTGCGCAGCTATATCAGGCGCAAGCTCGAAATGGCACGGGATTTTCCGCGCGAGAGCCGGCTGTTCGCCAACGAGATCCTGCAAGGCGCACCGCGCATCAAGCCGATGCTGGAAGGCGAACTGAAAACCCTCGTCGACGAGAAGGCCGAGGTGATCAAGGGCTGGATGCGCGCTGGAAAGATCGTCAAGACCGATCCCTGGCACCTGATCTTCTCAATTTGGGCGACCACTCAGCACTATGCCGATTTCGACGTGCAGGTGCGCGCCGTGCTCGGTCCCGACCGCGGGGGCGACGGCCGCTTCGAGGATGCGGCGCGGTTTCTGGAACAGCTCTTCGTTGACGGGCTGAAGCCGCCTTGCACCACGCCGCGCGTCCAGCCATCCTAGCCACGAATCCCTCTTGTCATCTCCCACACATTGTCAGCTCCTACACATGGAAACGCCCACGGCATGACCACCGCTTACCGCAAGGACATCGATGGCCTGCGCGCGTTGGCGGTCTTGCCGGTGCTGCTCTATCACACGGGCGTGCCTGGCTTCGGCGGCGGCTATGTCGGCGTCGACGTGTTCTTCGTCATCTCCGGCTTCCTCATCACACAAATTCTGATCCGTGAAATGGACGACGGCACGCTGTCCTATGGGCGTTTTCTGGAAAGGCGCGTCCGCCGCATCTTTCCTGCCCTGTTTGTAATGCTGATCCTCTGCTTCGGGATCAGCGCCTTGTTCATGATCCCGGACGACTTCAAGGAACTCGGCCGGACAACGGTCGGCGCGCTCTTTTCCGTCAACAATTTTATCTTCTACGATCAGGCTGGCTATTTCGAAGAACAAGCGATCGTCAAACCGCTGCTGCACACTTGGTCGTTAGGGGTCGAAGAGCAGTTCTACCTGTTCTTTCCCCTGTTCTTGATGGTCATCGCCCCGTTTACGCACCAGCAGCGGCTTCGCATCGTCGGCGGAGCGGCCGTTCTTTCGCTTGCTGCATGCATTGTTGAAACACAGCTGCGGCCGGATTTCGCCTTTTACATGCTGCCGACGCGCGCCTGGGAATTGCTGGCCGGCAGCCTGCTGGCGATGGGAGTCCTTCCCGCAATCGCTCCAGGCGCGCCGAGACGGGCCCTTTCCCTGCTCGGCTTGATGCTGATCTCGGCACCCGTGCTCATTTACGACGGCGAAACCCCTTTCCCCGGTTTCGCCGCGCTGGCGCCGGTCGGCGGCGCGGTCCTGCTGCTGCATTGCGCGCCGCACACCCCCGTCGGCCGCATGCTATCGCTGCCGCCATTCAGGGGAATCGGCCTTATCTCCTATTCGCTTTATCTATGGCATTGGCCGATCATCGTCCTCATGAGCTACTATTGGCAGGCGGAATTGTCGGCCGCCCAATCGGCCGTCGCGATCCTCCTCTCGTTCGTTGCGGCGACCCTCTCCTGGGCTTTCGTGGAGCGTCCCTTCCGCCAGCAGCTCCGCATCCGCAGCAGTACGATATGGCGGCTTGCCTTCGGATCCGTCACCGGCCTCGGCGGAATTGCAGCGCTGGTGCTTGCGCTGGATGGCGCGCCGCAGCGGTTCTCAATCGATCTTGCGCCCTATCAGGAAGCCCGCAACGTCAGCCCATTACGGCGCAAATGCCACACACGAGACAACATTCGCATCGCCCCGGCCGACGCCTGCAAGCTCGGCGCTCAGAACATGGCCCCCCGGCTTCTGGTGTGGGGTGACAGCCACGGCGTGGAATTGGCCTATGCGCTGGGCGAGGTGGGCAGCGCAAAGCATTTTTCGCTCTTGCAGATGACAGCCTCGGTCTGTCCGCCGGTGCTTGATTCCAGCATAGCAGGCGTTCCCGACTGTCCTCACTACAATCGGGCCGTCCTCGCCTATCTGTCGGCTCATCCCGAAATCGAGACGGTGATCTTCTCCGCGTTTTTCGAGTTTCCACGTTACAGGGAGGATTCCGGGTTCGGGCCCGGCCTGATCGAGGCGATCCAGGCGGTCCGGAACGCGGGCAGGCAGGCGATCGTGGTCGGCCCTGTCCCAGAACAACCCTTCGAGGTGCCGCGGCAGCTTGCGTTGGCGGCGGTCTTGGGGACCTTCACGCCGCAAGGTGTCGCGACCACGGAATTCTCGGACAGAACCCGTCCACTGACGACGCTTATGGATGAGGCGCGCCGGGCGGGTGCTTCGGTCGTGCTGCCGCAGGCCCTTTTCTGCGCAGGCGAGCGGTGCACGATCATGCGCGACGGCAGAATGCTCTATTTCGACGAACACCACCTCAGCCTCGACGGTGCACGGATTGTCGCCGCCGAAGTTGAAAGGCTGCTTGTCTCCGCGAACTCTGCCAACCGGGTGGACATTGGCGGGCCTCCCCCACTGTGAGCCATTCCGCCTGACCAGGAGAATTATTTCTCGACGGCTGAGGCCAAGGCCGGACCGGCTGGGCTAGCGATCCGTGGCGGCAGCCCCCTGGTCAAGCCGCTCGTCGTGATACTCGGAACCGTTCGCTGCCGCGCGGTTCATGGCGAGACGCTCTTCCGCCATCGCCTGCACCGCAGCCCGCACCGCCGGGTGCCGCGACATGAAGAGCCTGAAGTCGCGCAGCGACAGAACGAGGAAGTTGCAGTAGTCGACGGCCGTTACGTCGGCGGTGCGCGGATCGCCCGTGAGCAACGCCATTTCGCCGAAGAACGACCCGGCTTCGAGCTTCACGGCGGTGCCGTTGACGTCCACCTCGACGGTTCCGGAAACGACGAAATACATCGCGTCGCCTTTCTCGCCGACGCGCACGATGCGGTCGCCCGGCGAGGCCGCCTTCGGCACGAAGAGCAACAGCAGTTCCTCCTGATCATCGGGCTTGATTGCCTTGAATAGCGGGAAGGTCTCGATGAACTCCGTGATCTTGCGGGCCTGCTCGTGCTCGCGCTTCCTGGCCTGAACCTGGATGCGGTCGAGCTCCACGGCCAGCACGCGTCCGCGCCGTTTGCCGAAATTGGCCGACCACTGCGGGAAACGGCCGCTTATCCACCGCTCGAGCGCCTCCGCCGTGGCAAAGGCAAGCGGATTGATGGTGATGGCCAGTAGCGCGGCGGCGAGGATGAGGCTCTGGCCCTCCTTGGTCACCAACCCGTAGGCGGCGCCGAGTCCGGCGAGAATGAAGGAAAACTCGCCAATCTGCGCGATGCCCGCCGCTATGCCGAGCGCCAGCCGGACCGGATAGCGCAGCGCAAGGATGAGCAGGAAAGCACCGATCGGCTTGCCCAAGGCTATGACCGCAACCACTGCGAGCACCTCGAACGGCTTTTCGACGAGGATGGCCGGTTCGAACAGCATGCCGATCGAGACGAAGAACAGGACCGAGAAAGCGTCCTGCAGCGGCAGGGAATTGGCTGCGGCGCGGTGGCTGAGCTGCGACTCGCCCATGATCACGCCGGCGAAGAACGCGCCGAGCGCGAAAGACACTCCAAAGGCTGCCGCCGACCCGAAGGCGATGCCAAGCGCAAGCGCCAGAACCGAGAGCGTGAAGAGTTCGCGCGAGCCGGTGCGCGCCACCTTGATCAGTATCCAGGGCACGATCCTCGGCCCGATCAGGGCTGCAACGAGAGCAAAGCCGGCGACCTTCGAGAGCGTGAGAAGAATCGTGAGGGCGATCGACGCGTTCGAGGTCCCGCTGCCCGCTTCGGCATTTCCGCCCATGGTCTCGGCAAAGGCCGGCAGCAACACCAACGCCAATACCATCGCCAGGTCCTCGACGATCAGCCAGCCGACCGCAACCCGTCCCTGAGTCGACTGAAGGAGATTGCGCTCCTCCAGCGCCTTGAGAAGCACCACCGTGCTCGCAACCGAAATGCACAGTCCGAAGACGATGCCGTGGCCGGTGTTCCATCCCCAGAGCCAGCAGAGGCCGAAGCCGAGCAGGGTCGCGAGCAGTATCTGGCCCAGAGCGCCCGCCACGACCACTCCGCGCACGGCGAGCAGGTCGGAAGCCGAGAAATGCAGGCCGACGCCGAACATCAGGAGAACGATGCCGATCTCGGCGAGTTGTCCCGCCATAGCCGCATCGGCCACGAAACCGGGCGTAAAGGGTCCGATGAAGATGCCAGCGACGAGGTAGCCGACCAGAGCCGGCAGCCGCAACCTGTCGGCCAGATAGCCGAAGATGGACGCCAGCACGAAGCCGATGGCAATCGTTGCGACAAGGTTCACATCATGCGGCAAGGCTCGACCTCAACAGTCTTGCTCCCCTTCTGTCGGCGCAAGTTGGTGCAGTCAAACTATTTTCGCCGCTAGTGGCGATTGATGAGCCAGTGGAAGGTCAGGAATTCGCCTTCTTCAAAGAGAGCCTGACCCAAATCAGCTAACGTCGGCCATGACGAGCAGCAGGCCGGCGGCCAGCGTGATGTTGACCAGGGTGAGGTAGAGATGCGGGTCGCGCTCCTTGCCCCGGAACAGAAAAAGATTGTGATAGAGCGCGGTCGCCAGAACGAGAAAGACGATGAGTGCGATCGCCGCCGGCACGGTCCAGATGCCGAGGATCAGTGCCAGCCCGCCGAACAACTGCACGGCGAAACCCGCCGCCATGATGGGCGCGGGCAGCTTCCAGCCGTAGTTGGTTGCGCCCTCCCTCCGTTCGCCGAAATGCAGCAAATTGCGGATGCCGGCGATGAGGAAGAAGCCGCCGAACACTAAGCGTCCGATGGTCATCAGAACTGCAGTCGTCGCCATTTGCGTACTCCCCTTTAGTCTCCCGATAGCCGGTTAGGTCCATGAGTGGAAGGGGCAGCCATTCAACGGCCCGACGCTATGCCGATTTCGACGTGCAGGTGTGCGCCATGCTCGGCTCCGACCGCGGCGGCGACGCCGCCGCTTTGAGGGCGTCGCGCACTTCGAACAGCTTTTCGTGGATGCGTTGCAACCGAAGCGCTGAACTCCTCCTACTATCGGTCAGACCGGCGGTTTCAGCTTGTTTTTGGCAGCCGTTGCACGCAGCCTTGCGGAGGGCGCTAGACACCGGAAATGCGACAGCGCGAGGAGGAAACCGATGGCGAAGCTCGTCGTTCTCTACAAGACGCCGAAGGACGCAGCCGCGTTCGACAACTATTATTCGTCGACCCACATACCGCTGGCCAGGAAAATTCCCGGCCTGCGGAGCTACGATATCAGCGACGGCGCCGTGGCAAGCCCGGCCGGACCGTCGGGCGTGCATCTCGTGGCGACGTTGACATTCGGCTCCATGGCGGACCTGCAGAGAGGCCTTGCCTCGCCCGAGGGTCAGGCGGCGGCGGGCGATCTCGCCAATTTTGCCGACGGCGGCGCGGACCTCCTCATGTTCGAGGCCAGGGACGCCTGACGTCCAGCGCCGGCGTATTTTCAAGATGCGCTGGCGATAACGAAGAGAAAGCCGCCGATCAGCGCGATATTGCCGACGACGCCGTTGATCTTCGCCGCCCGCTCCTGGCCCTGATGATCCCAGAAATTGTGGAACATCGGTGTGGCGACGAGCAGGAAGAGGATGAGGCCCAAAGCCGCGGGCACTATCCATATGCCGGCGATCAGCAGCGCGCCGGCCGCGATTTGAAGGACGATGCCGAGCCACAGCATGGTTCGCGCCTGCGGCACGCCGCGCGCCGACATTAGCTGCGGCAGCAAGGCCGCGTTGAGAATATTGCGAATGCCGGCAAACACGAAGGCGCCACCGAGCAACAGGCGCCCGGCGAAGATAATCTCTGCTGAAAGATCTGCACTCATCATCTTGTTCTTTCGATGAAAAATGGCCCGAGGCAGCAAAGCCCCGGGCCTGATCGGATGCTTACGCGGCGTTCGCAGCCGGCATCGGATGGATGGCATGGAAGCTTACGCAGAGCCGGTTCCAGATGTTGATCATGCCCGTCGC
This sequence comes from Pseudaminobacter sp., assembly GCA_035941355.1. Taxonomy (GTDB): domain Bacteria; phylum Pseudomonadota; class Alphaproteobacteria; order Rhizobiales; family Rhizobiaceae; genus Allomesorhizobium. The sequence continues at coordinate 1,935 of DASZDZ010000006.1, read as the reverse complement.
CACCGTAAGCTTGATGAGTTCCTCTGCCGAGAAATGCTGGAGCGTCTTCTCGTAGAGTTCGTCCGCAACGCCGGCATCGGCGATTTTCGTCACCGCCTCGACCCATGTGAAGGCTGCGCGCTCCCGATCGGTGAACAGCGGCGATTCCTTCCATGCGGAGACGAGATAGAGCCGCTGCTCGGTCTCGCCGTCCGCGCGCGCCTCACGGCTGTGCATCTCGACGCAGAACGAACAGCCGTTGATCTGCGACGCCCGCAGCTTGATCAGATGCAGCAGGCTCTTTTCGAGCCCGCATTCGTCGACCGCCTTGTTCAGCGTGACGACCGCCTTGATCAATTCCGGCGCCTGACCGTAGAAATTCAGCCTGGGCTTCATCTTCATTCCTTTCACTTCTTGCTGGTTGAAACGGATTTCTGCGGCCGCTGATGGCGCTCGACGAAAGCGCAGCCTGCGGCGACCGAACGCGGATCGGCTTCGGTCATGAAGTTCTGCACGATGTCGGACAGGCTCTCGCCGGCGAGTGCGGAGCGATACGCCTTTTCAGCCCTGAGCATGGCGGCATTGATGCCGCACGGCTTCACATAGGCGGACCGATCCAGCCTCACCGGGCCGTTCTGGCGGATTTCGCCGCAGCGAAAGGCAGGCTCCGGCCCTTCCACAGCCAGGACGATATCGAGCAGCGATATGCGGTCGGCCGGACGCGCTAGCCTGTATCCGCCATGAGGCCCCGGTACCGATTCCAGAATGCCTGCCGCCGTAAGCGCATTGAGGTGCTTCAGCAGGTAGCTCGGCGACAGGCCGAACTGCTCGGCCAGCGCGCCGCCCGATATGGTGCCCTCGCCTTCCACACTGACCAGCGTTGCGGCGCAATGGATCGCCGCTTCCACTCCCTCGCTCAGCTTCATCTGGTTGATCTCCTATTCGTGGATATTCACTATCCTGGATATTTTATATCGTCAATAGGCATGTGAAAAAGGCGCGGAAGAACCGCGCCTTTGAATCCCTACTCCGCCGCGACCTTGGCCATCGGGTTGTTGGGGTGCTGCGTCCAGTTGGCGTAGACCGGCGAAACCGGCATGCCCGTGCGCTGGTCGATGACGCCGGCGGCAAGCGGCTCCATGGTGATGCAATTTTCCACAGGGCAAACATTGACGCAGAGATTGCACCCGACGCATTCCTCCTCGATGACCTCGAAGTGGCGCACGCCATCCACCATCGCGGTGATCGCCTGGTGCGAGGTGTCCTCGCAGGCGATGTGGCAGCGGCCGCATTTGATGCAGGCGTCCTGGTCGATATGCGCCTTGGCGACATAATTTAGGTTGAGATATTGCCAGTCGGTGACGTTGGGCGTCGCCCGGCCGACGATCGCGTCGAGATCGGCGTGGCCCTTCTCGTCCATCCAGTTCTCGAGGCCGGCGATCATCTCCTGGACGATCTTGAAGCCGTAGGTCATCGCCGCCGTGCAGACCTGCACGTTGCCAGCGCCGAGCGCCATGAATTCGGCAGCGTCGCGCCAGGTGGTGATGCCGCCGATGCCGGAGATCGGCATGCCGCGCGTCTCCGGATCGCGCGCGATCTCGGCCACCATGTTGAGCGCGATCGGCTTGACCGCCGGGCCGCAATAGCCGCCATGCGAGCCCTTGCCGTCGATCGACGGTTCCGGCGAGAAGGTGTCGAGATCGACGGCGGTGATCGAGTTGATGGTGTTGATCAGCGACACCGCGTCAGCGCCGCCCTTCATCGCCGCGCGCGCTGGGCGGCGGATGTCGGAAATGTTCGGCGTGAGTTTTACGATGACCGGCATGCGCGTATGCGCCTTGCACCAGCGTGCCACCATTTCGATATATTCCGGCACCTGGCCGACGGCCGATCCCATACCGCGCTCACTCATGCCGTGCGGGCAGCCGAAATTCAGCTCGACGGCGTCGCAGCCGG
>DASZDZ010000005.1:0-162343 GCA_035941355.1 Pseudaminobacter sp. | reverse complement strand
CGCTTGCGTAACGGGCGCAACGCCGCTCATAATGCGCACGGGTGATTTCAGTCCAGGCCATCGTGATCTCCATCGAATCTCGCAAATCCGACGGAATCACAACCTGCTGAAATCACTCAACTCTTTTTGGAACGGCCACTTAGAGGCGCAGCACTCGGCTGTCCTGCAGTCAAGGAGGAAACCATGCATGACGTATCCGCTGTTGTCATTGAAGGCATAGTCACCTCTGGCGAACAAAGGGGGCCAGTTGGTGGTGTGGTCGTTCGAGCGCTACTGGCTGGCGCGCGGCGTCCGGTAGGTAGGGGCGTGACCGATGCAATCGGGCGCTTCAGGATCACGTTGCCTTTCGGCCGAGTGGTTAAGCTGCGGGCTACCACCCGTCTGGCGTTCTCCGTCAGCCGCAATTTGACGGCGACCGCCTTCCACACGACTAAGCGCATGCAGCTCGCGGATCTGCCGGCAGGACGCCTGGGCCTGCACGTGCCCGAAAATGAACTCAGCCGCGGCTTCACGAAGCCACAGGTCAGGCTGCTGGTGGAAGAGCGCGCGGTCCATTCCGTGAGCGTTGGGCAGACGATCGCGCTGCAAGGCTCTGCGCTGAGACCAAACACCGCCTACGAATTGAATCTGGCAACCCGGCCGCGCGCTCGCCAAGCCTCCAAGAAAGCGCCGGCGGCCATTTCGCACACCGTTACAACCGATGCGTACGGCCGCATCGAGACGACTGTGGTGCTTCCCCAGTTTGGGCTGTGGGCTTTCGATTCGGAAGAGCAGTTCTCGCTGGATGTTGCCTTGAAGCGCTTAGTTGGACAGCACCTCGAGTGGGAGCTGATCAACGGCGGGCGTGCAATCAAAAGTGGAAGGCTGCAGATCGACGAGCGAGTCCATGAGTCCATAGGCTTCGTCTCAAACTCCCGCGGCGAGCTTCTCAACGCGATCGAGGGCGAACGCGACGATTTGATCTTGGCGATCGCTAATCCACCCAAGGGCTCCCTGCGGGGTTGGCTGGTTGATCGCCGCGACGCTTGGGTGGTCGGTGATAATGTCGAACCGGCGCTGGACCGCCAAGGACGATCATTGCTGTTCGAAGACCTTGCGCCCGGCGGCAACGGTACGGTCCGCCTCGCGTCCGCCGGAAGGATTCCGCCGGGCACTTATGGCATCGTGCTGCGCCACATGCGTTACGGTTTTGAAGCCGATCAACAGTGGCGCTTGCAGGAGCGCGATATGGTCATCGGCCGCGGCTTCGCGGGCCTTGTCGTTAGAGAGGACCTCTGGCGCGCCAAGCCCGTGCTCGGTGGCTGCGTGAATGCGTTCCCCATGAGCGGGAGCCCGGTGTCAGGTGCGCCGTACTTCCGCTATCGCGACACGTTCGCCGTGGGCGAGAACGTCTACGCTGCGATGGATCCAGGCATCGTCATGCCGGGCCAAGTCGGGAAGAAGATTGCGCTGAACGTGGTGGCCTCGAAGACTGCGGCGCAGTGGAACACAAGCGTGGCCCTGACCCACGTCGCGCCCGTAGGCCCGCTGCAGATCGTGTTGCAAAGTGGGTGCATCAACGCCAACAAACAACTCGTCTGGCCGAGTGTTGGCCAGGTTGGAACGTTCGATGTTGTAGCAGACTTCGGCAACAACGATCCCAATCCGTCGAATTTCGTGCCGGACGGCAACTTCAATACTCCGGTCGACATGATTGACGGGTACTTCGCTCCCGGGTTCCGCGTCGTCCAAGATCCTGGGACGATGTCATCGTGGAGCAATGTCGGCGCTTTCGCGATAGACGCTGCATTCCTCTCGGGCTACGGAATTGGCGCTTCGATGACCGTGCAGGATGAAAATGGCGCGTACTTCAACCCAGGAGCGTTCGTGCCAATTAACGTCACCATCTCGCGCCTTGCCATCGTGCGGTTTCCCGCCGACGGACCTGGCGCCACACAGCCATCGCAAATCAGTGCTGCGCAAGCCAATTACCCGTTGTTCGTCGTTGTACACGGCAATGGCCACACCTACACCAACTACGCGTTCCTGCTTGAACACATGGCGCGCAACGGCTTCATCGCCGTGTCGATACACCTCAACGTGGGCTTGTCCGGTTTGGCGCGCGCGAATGCCTTCTTCGATCACTTCGCGACCATGGGCACGATCTTCGGCGCGTCGCTGCAGAACAAAGTCGCCGTTCTTGGGCACAGCCGCGGAGGCGAAGCGGTATTCAAGATTGCGCGCCTGAACCAGTCGCTCAGCCTGGGTGTTGGGCTCGAAGCCCTTCTGGCCCTCGGGCCGACAGATCAATACGGACGCGAAACTCTATCTGGGACAGATGCGCGTCCGCTCTTCGTGCTCTACGGAGCGAAGGACGACGACGTCTCGGGGGGGCCGCCCTACGCTGGCTATAACGTGCGGCAGTCGGGCTTCTCTCTCTACGATCGATTCAACGGCCAAGACAAGGCGATGGCATTCGTGTACGACGCCACACACAACGGCTTCGTCACCCACAATGAAGCCTTCGGCACTCCGCCCGTGCCACCCCTCATGACTGTATCGGACCAGCAGAAGATCCTTCTGGCCTACTGCAACGCCTTCTGCCGCATGCACGTCCTAGGCGAGCCTCAGTGGCTCGGGATGTTCACTGGGGAATGGAAACCCCCTGCCGTGGCAGCGAGCGGTGCAGTCATGGTTTTTCAGTACCGCAATACCGTTCGACGAACGGTGGATGAGTTCGAAGGGCCTCATGCGGCCGGTGACTGGCAGACGACCACCATCGGCGGCGCGGCGACGGAGACTGGCCTTCCCTCCAGCCCAGTGGAGACGCAGCTCTATCCGCAAGACAACCAGTCCCCGCACGATACTGGCGGCCTGCGCCTGGGCTGGGACAACGCCGCTGACCAGCTGGTTTTCGATGTTCCGGTAGGTCAGCGCAACGTCACGGCGTTCGGCCATCTCAGCGTCCGGCTCGGCAAAGTGGTGGGAAGCGCCTCGAATCCAGCCGGGTCCCAGAACTTGCGCGTTGGACTGCGTGATGGCGGCGGAAACGAACGCCTGATACGCGCCTCCGCCTTCAGCGGCGTGCCCGAGATCGCGGTCGCCAACGAGGCGGGGAACACCAAGTCGTCCCTCGCGACACTGCGCATCCCGCTGACCGCCTATACCGTCGTGTGCGCGGGCGCTGCCAAGGTCGACCTCACCGATGTCACCCAGATCAAAATCGCTTTCTCGGAAATTGCGACGGGCGAGCTAGCGGTAGATGAACTCGAGTTCACCAACTAGGAGGCAGGCAATGATTGAATTTACTTACCAGCAACCGGTGCCGCTGCAGATTGGTGCCGAGGAAGTGCTGCGCGAGGTCGGCAAGCTGCCGCACCTCTTGCTTCGTCTCGAAATTCGTGGTGGCCGTTTCCCTCAGCGCGCTTTGGAGCCGTTTGCTCGCGTTGTCAACGAAAGCAAGGCTGTCGAGGCGCACGTGGTCGAGATTGACGACGACGAGGCTGGTCTGCGCGCGTACTTTGCAACTGATCTAGAACTGCGCGGTACCTTGACAGTGGGTTACGGGAGTGAGGTGACAGCCGAAATCCCACTCAATCGACTTGAGCTGAAACCCCAGCGACTCGATGAAAAGAGAATCGATGTGAAATTCCATCGCGTCACGCTGCGCGATCCAGGTCTGTTCCGGCCCCGCGGTTAGGCCTGCAGCCAACTACTGCCGCACCGAGATCATCGACGCCGATGTGAATGGCGATTCCGCGGCCGACATGCAGATCCTGTTCGCCGGCACCAACTTCATCGTATGACTGATCAGTTAACTGCGTAGTTCCTAGGGTCGGGAACCATCGCGTCGATGTCCGTGTTGGGCGGGAAATGGGAGTGAGCCATGATCCGGCTGTTTGTTCTCGCTGTATTGGCCTATGCCGCATACGTCGTCTCTCAGGCTGAACGCCGGCAGGCAGCTACGCCTCCTCCGCCGAAACGCCGCAAACCGCGGCCTCCAGCGAAGAGATCGAGAGACGGAGGCGGCAACCGGGCCGCAAGGTCGTAGAGATTGAGCTCCCCTGTGAATAACACGCCTTTTACACCCGCCCCTTTGGGCGGCGGAACAATTGCGAGCGTCCTTCGTTGCGCGTGACCACCTATTTTCGGAGTCCCAACACAATGGCCGACGACCCCAATGACGATCCCAATTTGGATGATGATCTGGCGGATGAGAACGATGGACTTCGGCGCGAACTTGCGAACCTAAGGGCGGTGCTGGCGGAACGCAGAGACGACATGGTCGCTGCTGCTTCCCGCGGCGCTCAGGCTGTTGTCACGCCCATTCGAGAGAACCCTGCCGTTGTGAGTTCCGTCTTCATCATGGGCGGGATTGTTGGCTTACTGCTCGGGCTGGCCATCGGCCAATCGGAACAGCGGTCCAGGCATTGGTATGATCGGTATCGGTGAGCGCAGCGGCGGCCTTGCCTTCTCCTGAACCCGAGCGCGATAAGTTATTCCTGATGGAAGAAGAGCGCGAACCAGTCGTTATAGTGTCCGACCTTTGCAGCCGCGTCACGGGCGGGGGCGTCTCCGTCGATATCCAAATTTACCGCCTAGAGCACGAAACCGCTTGGACCCTTGAGGTAGTGGACCACGAAGGCGCCTCGACAGTTTTTGATGATAAATTTGAAACCGATCAGGCGGCGCTCGATGCCGCAATGAAAGTCATTGAAGACGAGGGCATCAGCACCTTTGTCGAGGATCGATCGGGAACGCTGCACTAACCGGCTCACAACGGGCGGGCAGGAACCTCCTGGCAAGTTTTCAAACGTTGCGGACGCGCAAATTCTCGTTTGGCCGCCGGTTCTACGGCGGTCGGCCTAGAACGGCGACCACACCCAGACGGAGGGACGGCCCCGGATAGGATCGAGGTGCCCCCTTTAAACCGGCAAGACCTTACTCAATCCCAGAATCTGGGAGCGTTCTTACATTCGCTTTGCCTAACGGGCCTGAACAACTAAAGGCCCGATCGACAACGCCCCCTTTCGTTCGGCCCATTTTTCTCGAAAGAGCCCTCCCCGGGGGAATCCTGGCGATAGGAGCCGAGAGGTTGCCCAGGGCGGCTGGGGGTCATCAGCCTAGTTCTCGCCTATGTGAGACAGGCCACAGACGTCCCATAGAAGAAGTCCGACAATTGGCTTGAACTCCTCAGCGGGGTCAATTTAGAGGCCGACCGATAACCCCACTTTCGGCCGGGCCTGTTGTGAGGGAGAAGACTGATTGTTCTATGCGCTCGTTATTTTCATTGGCACCAACGTCTATACGATTGATGACGATCTGAGCTGGGCCGACTGTCAACGAGCCATCTCGGTGAGCATCGATGGCGACATTATGGAATGCGTTAAAACCCAGAAGGTATGATGGTTTGGTTGCCATGCCGCACGAAAGAACAGCGGACAATCAATCCGGCCGATCACGCCACTTAGTGTTGCCGGGGCGAAGGAATTGTCAAAGTCCTGATGCTGGGAAGCAATGGGATGGCGGACCGATGCGTCCACTTGAAAAATGGTGCAGGCTCCAGCGCGAGATTTTTCGCGCTCAATTGGGCAGGCTCGAAGGCCGTCTACCTAACCCATTTAACGATTATCATGAACCGCTCCTTTTCGCCGACACGCCCATTGCGCAGGAGAGGCTCAGAAAGTGGATTGCGACCATCGATCAGTTGCTGGGTGAATGAAGGACTTCGATTCCCTACCAAGGTACCACGACGGTCCTACAGCAATGCTCGCAGATCCAAATACTATCACACTTTCGTGAAAGTTCTGTCCGATTGCCGACCATCTTCCAGCATGTTATTGCGCGGGAATAAATTATTAGAACCTGTCGTTATACACTCCATCCATTTGGGGCAGACAAACAGGCAAATGCCAGACGGCAATTGCCTGTCCACATTTGTTCGGGGGATTAACATGGCAGACGAAAGCGGTTGGCAGAGCCATGAGACTCAGCCACAGGACGTAGAGGCTCAGGCCTTCGCGCACAAATTCAACATCTCGCCCGACCTGGCGACGCGCCTCATCGATCTTTACCGCAAACAACGTGCGGCGTACGAGGACAGCCGACCAAAGAAATCAAGGCGTTAATCAATTTAGCCAAGCTGCTGGCAGGGCCTCACAGCCATATGCTCTGATCATTGCCATATTCCCCCGTATGGCCAGAGGCCGGCGTCAGATCCCTCTCGAAATCCCTCCAGGGCGCCGCCGAGCCCCGCTCGCGTGAAGGGGCGAATCGCGCGGCGGGCGACCCGTATCGGGCATCACCTTTTTGAGATCAGTGGTTCATCCTGGCTTGTGGCCGCTGCTCAATGGGGCCCTGCCGCCTCTGCGACTCCACTATGTCAAGAAACTGTTCCAGGTTCCCGACCATAGCTCTGGCCACCGTGAACGCTTTCGTCGAAGGCTACCGGCTTGGAGCCAATGTGGAACGTTTGATCCTGGCTTCCACTGTTACTGAGGGCTTTGGCAACGAATTCAACAACACAATTGTTGGCGGCTCCAACAATAATACGCTGCACGGATTGACTGGGCGTGACTACCTCACCGCAGGCGGAGGCAACGACCTTCTCGTTGGCGTCGTTGGCGGTGACATGCTGATAGGCGGTACAGGCGCCGACCGCTTCGACTACAATGCGGTAAGCGAGTCGCCACGGGGTGCTTCACTACGCGACACGATTGCCGACTTTACGCATGGTTCAGACCGCATCGATCTTGCGAACCATTGACGCCAATGCGCTTGTCGACGGAACCAGGCCTTCTCTTTCATCGGCAGCGCCGCGTTCTCCTCCGTCGCCGGCCAGCTTCGCAATACGAACCACTGCCGCACCGAGATCATCGACGCCGATGTGAATGGCGATTCCGCGGCCGACATGCAGATCCTGTTCGCCGGCACCAACTTCATCGTGTGACTGATCAGTTATCGCAACTGGAGAACGTTGGATTCCAGTTCCCTTCCCTCCGCCAGTTTCTGGTTTTGCCGGACCTTCCCCGAACCCGCCTGATCTCCCACGTGCGCCGGTGAAGGGCGCGCCTGCAGCGGGAAGAAGGACACCATTCTGCGAGACGGGATAGAGCACGAAGGCGCAACCAGCCCGAACGCACACTTCTTCATCGCCACGCCCGGCTTTCACCGTCTGGCCTCTGAGAAAAAACCTGCCCTTCCTTCGACCATTCGACACGCTCATGGCTCAGGATGATGGGCAGTCGGGAAGCGGGGCGCGAGACCGAGCCTCCGAAACTAAAATACGTGGCGCGAACCCCGCGCCCCGCCGGCGATTTCTGTCCCCGCCCGTTCCGCTGCGCGTGACCGGCTTTGACGGCGCTTCGGCCTTTCGGCTTCATCACCGCCTTCACCGGCCCCGCCTCCGTGCTCGTCCAGCACGCCGGGACCGTAGTGTCCCGAGGGGAACCCTTGGACGGAACCTCCCCAGCCCCATGGCTTCGTCGGCCATGGAACGGAGGCGCCGGTTCCTCCCCGCTTTCGAACGACTCCGGAAGCGTTCCCGGCGGGAGAAACTGATGGGGATTATGCGGGAGGGGCGGAGGGTGGGGATAAAGAAAATTACTGGCATAGGCCAAGTTCTTGAATAAGCTCGATTCGCAAGAACACAACAGCGCGGCTTATCCACGATCGGATGGGCCGCGCGACTGGGGGGTATGTTGACTGTCAAGACAGTTGCCGGCGCCATATCGGCGTTTGGCGCGAGCCTCAAACCGAAACTATCGAACGCCGCTATCGTCGGAGCGCCGGAAGACCAGCTTCGCGGGCCGCTCGAAACGCTCGTGCGGGACTTGGCAATAGGAGCGGCCGGCAGAATGCGTTCAGACTACCGATATGACATCGACGGGCTTCGCGCGGTCGCAGTCCTGCTCGTGGTGATCTTCCACATTGACGAAAGACTCGTCCCGGCGGGGTTCGTGGGGGTTGATATATTCTTCGTGATCTCTGGCTTCCTGATCACGGGGAACATCTTGCGCGACCGCGATGCGGGGACGTTCTCATATGCGGAATTCTATCGCCGACGGATCAAGCGCATCTTTCCGGCAATGTTCCTGGTGACGGGCGCTACCCTGCTGGCAGGTGCTGTTTTGATGCTTCCGTCAGATCTGGTGGCGCTTTCTGCCACGGCTTTGGCAACGTCCCTATCCGCAGCCAACATCTATTTCGCGTTGTTTCTCGATACCGGGTACTTTGCCGACGACAGCCGCATGGTGCCGCTGCTTCACATGTGGTCTCTGGGCGTCGAAGAGCAGTTCTATGTGATATGGCCTGCCATGCTCCTGCTCTTGGCAAAGTGGCCAAGAGCCGTGCTGCCTGCGCTGTTTTCGATAATTCTCGCCAGTATCCTGCTCGGGGAATGGTGGCTTCGGATCGGCTGGGATTCTGCCGCCTACTACCTGTTGCCGACTCGGGCATTCCAACTGGCCGCGGGCGGCGTGTGCGCGCTGCTCCTGGTTCGGTTGTCGGCTTCAATAGGCAGCAGCACGATAGCGGCGGCAGTAGGGGCAACTCTCGTCGGTGCGAGCGCTTTTTTCCTGGACGGCGTCAGCTTTTTCCCTGGGCTCCAGGCGATTCCTGTAACGGCAGGTGCAGCGCTGTTGCTGATGTCTGGGCAAACCGCCAATCCCGTTTCGCGCATTCTTTATTTCGCGCCATTGCGTGCCATCGGCATCATTTCTTACTCGCTGTACCTATGGCATTGGCCGGTACTCGCCTTCGCGCGGTATTTTTATGGCGGTGAGCTTTCTCCGTCGCTTCAGGCAGGCGCTGCCCTGACGATGTTCGTGCTGTCGGTACTGTCGTGGAAATACGTCGAAGTGCCGGCGAGGGTGACCAGGCTCGGTTTCGTTCCGGTGGCCATTCGAGCATTTGTCACTCCGGTCGCCGTCTTATCCGTCGTCGCGTCAGTTCTGATCCTTTCAAGAGGCATGCTCTTCCATAATCCATCCTACGCGGCGGCAATCGCTCAGGCCAGCCGAAGGGATGCACCAAGCGTTCTGTTGCCGTTCGTGTGCCAAAAACCGGAAGTGGGCATTTCTGATATCCAAAACCCTGCTTGCATCATCGGATCGACAGAGGATCCCGCGATCTTGTTATGGGGGGACTCCCACGCCGCCCATTTCGTCGGAACGATCGGCGAGATCGCAGGAACGGTTGGTTGCGACTTCCGCAACATCGCACACTCGGCTTGCCCGCCGGTTTTCGACTCCCCCGAAAAATATGTATCGGAGAAAGGAGAGGCCGAATGCAAAGCTTCGTCAGAAGCCGTGAAGGCGGAGATCGGGAAGTATTCAACGGTTATCATCGCCGCCTCGTGGGGGAACGAGGCATACCAAACGAGCGCGTTCAGGGCCGACTTGCGATCAACAGTAAGGCAGTTGACGTCTGCGGGGGCCAGCGTTGTTTTGGTCGCTGATATACCGCGGATTCCGAACTTTGACGCACGATGTGAGGCGAAAGCTATCAAGTTCCCATGGTGGGATTGCACCGACCGCCTGCGCCCCCGCTTGGCTATGGTGGACAAAGCAAACGCCTCTATCAGGTCTACCGCTGTAGAATTCGGTGCGGCATTTGTCGATTTTTCCAACTTCATTTGCACGAAGGGCCTCTGCTCCAATCGAATAGGCGGGGAACCCGCATATTATGACGGAAGGCATCTAAGCTTTGACGGATCTGTCGCCCTCGGCAAACTTGCCGCTCAAGACCCCGCGATTCAGGATGCATTCGCACAATTCCGGTCGTCGACAACGGCAACTTCGCAGCAGGCACTGCCATGGCGAACCGATCCGACCGGGGTGTTCGAACGCATGACATCGATATCGGAGATCGTTGCATCGGCTGACGCGATGCTCGTCGACAGATGGGTAGGTAGAACCAGGGCAACCCCCTTCGGAAGCACGCTGTTGTTTAGCGATACCAATGATTCGGCATACGCCAGTTGGTCTCTCCAGCTGACGCAAGCGGAAATGGCGGCCCTACTAGAAGGCGGCACTCATGTGGTGATCGAGTTCACTCTGCGCGCGGATGAGAACTCAATTCCCATGCTGAAGGTCACTGGCGGGACCGAAGCTTATCCAGTCAACTATGATATTCTCGCTTGGCCAACAGCTGGCGTTGCCCGGGTTGTGAACTCGACGAGCCAGCCAGCCCTCGACGTTACCCCACAACTTGCAGGCGGCGCTCGCTATCGGGTCGCAATACCCATTAAAGGACTTAGCCTTCCTCGCATCATGCTCCTGCCAGCCGCGGGTCATTCTGAAAAATTGGTTGACTCAAGGCGACAGGCTCCATGGAATTGCTGTCGATGCGCATCTTTTCAGCGACAATGGGGGGCGAGTTGGAAAGCGCCAAAGAAGAAGGGCCTTCCGATGGAGGCTAGTCCGCCTTCGCCACCTCATGCCGTTTCTGACGGCTAGTGACGCTCCGCATATGCTGCGGCCAACAATGCAAAGCCGTCCGGGTCGGACGCTCTGGCCTTAACAAGATAGTAAGCTCATCGCCTTGCGGTGGGCACTTCAAATCCGGTGCGCACACGATGAGGGCGCTTGGCGAGCCAGCACCCCCTCTGTCCTGCTGGACATCTCCCCCTCAGGTAGGGAGATTGGCCTTCGCAACCGTCCGGCGCCCTCTTCGGAGTGCATCCCTCGACAAGCTCAGGATGAGGGCGCTTGGCGCCACCCTCACCCCGCCGTCAGCACTACCTTGACGCTTTGCGAACGGTCGGCGGCGAGGCGGAAGGCGTCGGGGGCGGAGGATAGTGCGCGTTCGGCCGTCACCAGCCTTAGCACGTCCACCTTTCCGCCGACGATGAGGTCGACCGCCTGGTCGAACTCCGCGCCGAAGCGGAAGGTGCCTTTCAGGTCGATCTCCTTGGCCATCACGGCATTGGCCGGAACCGGGATCTGGCCGCCCGGGAGGTTGCCGACCTGGACGACCGTGCCGCCGCGCCGGACGCTGGCGATCGCGGCGGCGAGGCCCGCTGCCGTGCCGGAAATCTCGAAGGCGATGTCCAGGGGTTTTTCGGCCGCGAGCGCCTTCAGCTCGGCGTCGCCGCCGGAAAGATCGATCGTCCTGTCCGCGCCGAGTTTTTTCGCGAAGGCGAGCGGCGCGGCGGCGATGTCTGCCATGGTGATCTCGCCGCAGCCGGCGAGCCTGGCGGCAAGCATGGTCAGCAGCCCGATCGGACCCGCCCCGAACAGGATGACGTTACGCCCAGCGATATCGCCGGCCCGCGCCGCCGCATGCAGGCTGACGGCGAGCGGCTCGGCAAGGGCGACCGCCTGGTACGGCAATTGAGCCGGAACCTTGACGCATTGCGCCGGCGTGGCGTCAAACACGCTGGCGAAACCGCCCTGCATGTGCGGCGTCTTGGAGGCCGAGCCCATGAAATAGATGTTTTCGCAGAGATTGGCGCGGCCTTCGACGCAGCGGGCGCAATGTCCGCACCAGCGCGACGGATTGACCGCGACGCGATCGCCGACGCTCAAGCCGGGCGCCGCGCCGTTGATCTCGACGATCTCGCCCGAAATCTCGTGGCCGAGGATCAGCGGCGAGGTGACGACGAAATCGCCGGTGCGGGCATGGCGGAAATAGTGCAGGTCGGAGCCGCAGATACCGCCCGCCCCGAAGCGCACGCGCACCATGCCCGGCGCAAGCGGTCCAAGCGGATGCTCGACGATGCGAAGGTCCTCGGGACCGAACAGCGTTGCGGCGGTGGCGTTGGCGGTCATCGGATGAGTCCCATTTGGGTCGGCAGCCACAGCGTGATGGCCGGAATGAAGGTGATGAGGATCAGCGCGACGAGCAGCGGCACGAGCCAGGGCAGGATCGCCATCGTGGTGCGCTCGACCGACAGTTTTGCCACGCGCGAGAGGACGAACAGCACCATGCCGAGCGGCGGATGAAGCAGGCCGATCATCAGATTGAGCGTCATGATGAGGCCGAAATGCACCGGATCGATGCCGTAGAGGATGACGATGGGGAGCAGGATCGGCACAAGGATGGTAATCGCGGCGATGGTGTCGAGGAAGCAGCCGACCACCAACATCAGGATGTTCACCAGGATGAGAAAAACCCATTTGTTTTCGGTGAGCGAGGTGATGAAGGTCGAGAACAGCTGCGCGGCTTGGCTGACCGTCAGCAGCCAGGCGAAGATCGATGCGGCGGTGACGATGAAGAGCACCGACGCCGTCGTCTCGATGGTGTCGAAGCTCGCTTTGGCGAGCGTCGCGAAGGTCATCGTGCGGTAGCGCACGAGGCCGAGGAACAGCGACCAGATGACGGCGGCCATGGCCGCTTCGGTCGGCGTGAACCAGCCCATGGTCATTCCGCCGATCAGGATGATCGGCGTCATCAGCGCCATCACGGCGGAGAAATCGAAATACCAGTCGCAGGCGATCAGGATGACGAGGCAGATGCCGACCGCTATGTTGAGCGACAATCCGGCGCCGACCAGGATGTACACGAGGACCGGAAAGCAGGCGACGACCAGAACCTCGAGTGACGCGGCGCCGAGCTTGCGCAATTCGAACGGCGTGTCCGAGCCCCAGCCGCGGCGGTAAGCGAAGATGGCGACCGTCACCATCATCAGCGCGGTCATGACGACGCCCGGCAGGATGCCGGCCATGAACAGCGCGCCGATCGAGACGTTGGCCATCATGCCGTAGATGACGAAGGGCAGCGACGGCGGAAAGATAGGCCCGAGCGTCGAGGATGCCGCGGTGACGCCGACGGCCGCCTCGACTGGATAGCCGTGGTCCTTCATCGCCTTGATCTCGATCGTGCCGATGCCGGCGGCGTCGGCAAGTGCGGCGCCCGACATACCGGCGAAGACCACCGATCCGATGATGTTGACCTGCGCGAGGCCGCCCTTCATCCAGCCGACGAGCGCCAGCGCGAAGGAGTAAATGCGCCCGGTGACGCCGGCGATGTTCATGAGGTTGCCGGCGAAGATGAAGAACGGCACGGCGAGCAGCGGAAAGCTCTCGACGCCGGCGATCATGCGCTGCGCCGCGATGATGTCGGGCGCGACGCCGTAGAAGACGAGGTAGAGCAGCGAGGAAACCGCCATCGATACGGCGACAGGCACGCCGATCAGCATCAGGACGAGAAAGGCTCCGATCAGAAGCAGCATGGCCTATTCCCCCAATCCGTCGAAGGCGGCGGGGCGCTCGAGCGCCGAATAGCCGCGGCGGACATTGCCGACGAACACCTGGACCTGGCGAAGCATCATCAGCACGAAACCGGCGAAGACCGCGTAGAAGACGACGTTGCGCGGAAGGTCGATGGTGACCATGCGCTCGCGCGCGACGATCCCGACATAGCGCCATAGCAGCCAGGACATGTAGGCGAAGAAGCCGATGGTGATGAGGTTTACCGCGAGCGCCAGATAGCGCCCTACCCCGGCCGGCAGATAGTGATAGAGCACGTCGACATGGATGTGGCGGGTCATGCGCGTGCACATGACCGATCCCAGGAAGACCACCACGACCAGGCAGTTGATCGCAATCTCCTCGGTCCAGGCGAGGCTGTTGTTAAGGACGTAGCGCGTGAAGAACTGCAGGAAGACGCAGAGCGACATGCCCCAGAACACCGCGAGCGTCACCCAATCCTCCACCGCGTAGCGCGACAGATCGACGGGCGCGACCTCTTCCTCGAAGGCATGCGTCAGTTCTTCGGCGGTAACCGGCGTGTGGATTTCCTGGGTCATCGGCGTGGCTCCGGCAAGGGCGATGCGACAGCGGGTAAATCAGGCCCCCCGCATCCACGCCGGGCCTGCACTCGATGCGGGGTTACTTGACGGCGCGGATCGCCTCCCAGTCTTCCTTGCGATAGCCGAACTCCTCGAACGTGACCTTCTCCATCACGTTCTTCTCGAAGTCGGCGCGATCGACTTCGGTGACGGTCAGGCCGCGTTCCTTGAAGGTCTCGACGAGCGCCTTTTCGCGATCGACGATGATCTTGGTCGCGCGAGCGGCGGCTTCCTGCATCACTTCGGTGAAGATCGCCTTGTCCTCATCCGACAGCTGCGACCAGCGCGACTGCGACACGATCGTGTTGAGATGATCGACGATGTGCCCGGTCAGGACGATGTGCTTCTGCACCTCGTAGAACTTCTTGGCGTCGATCGTGGTCAGCGGGTTTTCCTGCGCCTCGACCGTTCCCTGCTGAAGGGCGAGATAGACTTCGGCGAAGGCGATCGGCGCTGTGTTGGCGCCGCACGCGCGCGGCATTGCGAGATAGGCCGGCACATCGGGCACGCGGATCTTCAGGCCCTGCATGTCGGCGCATTTCTCGATCGGCCGGTTGGAGGTCGTGTGGCGCGTGCCGTAGTAGGTGGTCGCCGTGATATGGTGGCCGGACGCCTCTTCGTAGCCGCCGGTCAGTTCCTTGTATTTGTCGCTCTTGGTGTAGGCGAGCAGATGGTCGGCGTCGCGGAAAGTGAACGGGAAATAGGTCACGCCGATCGGCGGGAATTCGCGCGCCGCGAAGCTCGACCCGGAGATGATGATGTCGACCGTGCCGAGCGTCAGCCCCTGGTTGATGTCGGCTTCCTTGCCGAGCTGCGAAGCCGGAAACACGTCGACCGTGTAGCGGCCGTCGGTGCGTTTCTTGATCTCTTCCGCCGCCCAGACAGACTCCGTGTGGAAGGGCTCCGAGGTTTCATAAACATGCGCCCATTTCAGCGCGGTTTGCGCCGAGGCCGAAGCCATGGGCATGGCGATTGCGGCGATCGTGCCAAGCAGAACTGCGTATTTTCTCAACATCATGATACCTCCCAGTGGATGGACTGACTTGATCCGGCCAGATCTCCTCCTGGCCGGCCGGCTTCTATTCCGCAACCTCCCTGGCTGCGGATCTCTCACCGAAATTACGTGAGAATCTCAATTGCGACAGCCGCAAATGCTCCTGCATTGCGGTTTTCGCCCGTTCGGGGTCGCGCGCCGCGATCGCATCGCGCACCGCGCGGTGTTCCGCGGCGGCGGCGCGCCAGGAGTCACGGTTCTCGAAATAGCTCGACAAGAGTTCGAAGTAAGGGTTCATGCGCTGATCGAACAGCTCGCCGATGAAGCGCACCAGCACGGCATTCCCGAGAATGCCGGCCACTGCCGTATGGAATTCGCGGTCGAGGGCAATTGTGACTTTGGTCGGACGGCTCGTGTCTTCCATCCGGCCAAGCACGTCGTCGAGAAGTTCGATGTCGGCGGGCTGGACGTGGAGTGCGGCTTCGGCAGCGATCGCCCCTTCGATGAATTCGCGGGCGCGCAAAAGTTCGAACGGACCCTCGTCCGTATCAGTGGCCGTTGCGGCGGCTCGTGGCGGCTCCGTGACGTAGATGCCGGAGCCGACGCGGATGCGTATCCGGCCCTCCACCTCCAGCGCGATAAGCGCCTCGCGGACGGTCGGGCGGGAAATGCCAAGCTGGTCGGCCAGTGCGCGCTCGGTCGGCAGGCGGTCGCCGACGGCAAACTCGCCGGCATCGATCAGCTGCCTGAGCTGATCGGCGATCTGGCGGTAAAGCCGGCGCGGTTCCACGGCCTGGATCGGCATAGCCGCTCTCTTCTCCCTTGGTAGATCATCGACCTTACCTTGGATCGGTAAATTGGTCTGACCTATTGGATGAAAAGTTGCGACAGAATGGTTTGGGAGTCAAGCTGGAAAATCCGCATCCCTGTCCGGGTGCGGCAAGCGGCCTCGGAGGCCGGGGTTCGGCTTGGCTACCTGAAGGGTCAACCGCTGGCGAGCGCGACGGCCCGTTCCTCGCCCGGCATGTTCCGGGCATGGCCTGCGGCAAAGCGGCCGGCTTCATTCCGAACGCGATGCGCGCGAGAAGCGGCGCGGGCCGACGCCGCGGCCGTCGCAACTGACACGCCGGGCACGATATCGAAAGCTATGCCTTCCGCGCGCAGTCTTGAGATTTCCCCGTTCCCGAAATTCGCCTTGCTGGACTTCAGCCTCACGACATGCCGGCCGGATCGCGCCAGCGATACCAGCGCGTCGCCGGCCTTCTCCCGGCCGCCGCACATTCCGGCGGCAACGCGTGTCGCCTCCCGGCGCGCAAGTTCGAGCACCTCGCCGGATACCCCGTCATCGAAAAGGATGACGTCGGCGGCTTGAAGAGCGCGAACTGCTTTCAGCGTCAGTAGCTCGGCGTCGCCCGGACCGGCATCGACGAATGTCACCCGCCCGCAAGCCAGTGCGGCATCGGAGGCGATCTCAGCCACCTGACTGGAAAGACGAAGTGCCTCGCCCGGCAACGGAGCTCTGCCGAAGGCGCGGTCGGCGAACGTCTCCCAAAACGCCCTGCGGCGCGACGAGGCCGGCAGCAGCTTCATCACCGTCTCCCGCAGCCTTTGGGCGAGATCGGCCCATTCAGCGAGCGACGGCGGCAGCAGCGTCTCGATCCGCCGCCGGATGGCCTGAGCGAGTATTGGCGCGGCGCCGGACGTGGATATACCTATGACCACCGGCGAGCGGTTCACGATCGATCCGAACTGGAAGACGCAGTGATCCGGCCGGTCGATGACATTGCACGGCACCCCCGCGGAACGGGCGGCGGCATGGAATGCCGTCGCCTCCTCGTCCGACCCGGCATCGGCCACTGCAAGCACAGCGCCGGCAAGGTTTTCCGCGCTCCACTCCTGATCGTGATGCACGTAGCTGGGCGAAGCACCGCCGGCTGCCAGCAGCCGCGCCATTTCATCGCTGATCGCTTCGCTTGGCGCATAAACGTGCACCCTGGCGCCGGCGGCCGCCAGAAGTTCGGCCTTCCAGGTCGCCGCGTCCGACCCGCCGGCCACCACGACCCGCTTTCCCCGGAGATCCAAAAACACCGGCAGGACGGAAAGCGGCGCAACACGCGCCGGCGCGCGGCTACTCGGCTGCCTGGAGACGATGCGCATCGACAATTCCCCTGATTTCGGCCCGGCAGGAGCCGCAATTCGTGCCGGCCTGCAGCACCTTGCCGATCGCCTCGACCGTAGCGCAGCCGTTCGCGGCGGCGGCGGCGATCTGGTTTGCTCCGATGCCGAAGCAGGAGCACACGGTCGCGCCGCGGTCGGCGACACCCTGGCCGGGGCGCGCCGCCATGACGGACAAGCGGGGGCGGCGGCCTTCATGCTTCGCCGCTAGCTGTTCGACCGCCCAGTTGCGCGGCGCCGCAACCGGTTCGCGGTCCAGGAAAAGAGCGCCGACGAGCTTGTCCCCTTCGAAGCAGGCGTAGCGGCGCTGTCCGCCGGAGAGGTCGTGATAGGAAAGCGATTCGGCGGAAGACGAGGCGCCAAACAGTCCGTCGGCGAAGAGCGTCCAATCCCGGCCGGCATCGGCGAAGGCGAGTTCCACGCGCCAGCCTTCGGCGCAGCGCGCCACCGCCCAATAGTCGGCATCGATCGTTTCCGGACGGCTCGCGAGCACTGCGAAACCGTAGGCGGCCGCCTGGAACTGCTCGATGGCGACCGGCACGTGCTTCGAGGCCGGCTGGCCGGATAACGGATCGGTCAGCGCCGGGACGAGGCGGTCGACACGCGCGCCGGATGCGAACTGATCGGTCCAGTGCATCGGCACGAAGACGGCTCCTTCGCGCTGCCGCGACGACAGAAGCGCCCGCACCAGGATTGATCCCGCGGACGAGGCGACGCGAACGACGTCGGCGTCGCGAATGCCGTTGCGGGCAGCGTCGACTGGGTGAAGCTCGACGAAGGGTTCGGCCAGATGCTGCGACAGCCTCTGGCTCCTGGCCGTGCGCGTCATCGTGTGCCAGTGGTCGCGTACGCGGCCGGTGTTGAGAACCAGCGGGAAGGCAGCGCCGGTGCGATCGGGGGCGGCCGACCTGATCGCCACGAACCGGGCTTTGCGATCTGGCGTGAAGTAGCCGCCTTCGCTGAAGAAGCGGGTGTCGCCTACGTCGCCGCCCGCGGGAGCCGGCCACTGGAACGGCTCCATATCCTGATACGCCTGCCAATCGAGATGATCATGAGCGCCGATATCGAAGTCTCGCTCGCCGTCGTTTTCGAAAGCCGACAGCGCAGCGTGCTCGGCAAAGATCTCGGCCGGAGAATCGTATGCGAAGGCCGCGCCAAAACCCATCCGTTTCGCCACGTCGCCGATGATCCACCAGTCCGGCCGCGCCTCTCCCGGCGCTCTGAGGAAGGGCCTCTGCCGCGAGATGCGGCGTTCGGAATTGGTGACGGTGCCGTCCTTCTCACCCCACGCCGCCGCCGGTAGCTTCACATGGGCGTGGCGCGACGTGTCGGTTTCACCTTCGACTTCGGAGATTACGACGAATGGACAGGCGGCTATCGCCGCCTCGACCGCATCTCCCTCCGGCAGCGAATCCACCGGATTGGTCGCCATGATCCACAGCGCCTTGATGCGTCCGTCGGCGACGGCGCGGAACATGTCTACGGCCTTCAGGCCCGGGCGGATCGCGACGTTCGGCGCCTGCCAGAAGCGGTGCACACGGTCCCGATGCACCGGATTCTCGATATCCATATGCGCGGCGAGCATGTTGGCCAGCCCGCCGACCTCGCGGCCGCCCATCGCGTTGGGCTGGCCGGTGACGGAGAACGGCCCCATGCCCGGCCTGCCGATGCGGCCCGTGGCCAGATGGCAGTTTATGATCGCATTGACCTTGTCGGTGCCAACCGAGGACTGATTGACGCCCTGGCTGTAGACGGTGACCGTCCTTTCGGTCGCGGCAAACAGAGCGAGGAACTCCGCCAGCGCCGCTCCGTCGATGCCGGCGGCCTCGGCGATGGCGGCAAGCTCGGGCGCGCCCGCGGCGGCGATCGCCTCATCGAGGCCCGTCGTGTGCACCTCGACATAGGTGCGATCGATAACGCCCGCTTGCACGAGGTGGGCCAGCAAGCCGTTGAACAGGGCGATGTCGCCATCGGCCCTGACGGGCAGATGAAGATCGGCGATATCGGCCGTCATTGTGCGGCGCGGGTCGACCAGCACGACCTTCATGGCCGGACGGGCGGCTTTCGCCGCCGCGATGCGCTGGTAGAGCACGGGATGGCACCAGGCGAGATTGGAGCCGACCAGCACGATTAGATCGGCCAGTTCCAGGTCCTCATAAGTGCCCGGGACCGTGTCGGAACCGAAGGCGCGGCGATGGCCGGCGACCGACGAGGCCATGCAGAGCCGCGAGTTCGTGTCGATGTTGGCTGACCCGACAAAACCCTTCATCAGCTTGTTGGCGACGTAATAATCCTCGGTGAGAAGCTGGCCCGAAACGTAGAGGGCCACGGAGTCCGGGCCGTGCTCGGCAATCGTTTCGGAGAATTTCGAGGCGACAAGTTCGAGCGCCTCGTCCCAATCCACGCGGCGGCCATGGATCTCGGGATGGAGCAGCCGGCCTTCGGCGCCTATCGTTTCGGCAAGCGCCGAGCCCTTGGAGCAAAGCCGGCCGAAATTGGCCGGATGTTCGGGGTCGCCGCGAACCGACACGCTGCCGTCTGCCCCGATTTTGGCCAGCACGCCGCAGCCGACGCCGCAGTAAGGACAGGCGGTTTTCACCTCGCCAGCTTCGCGGACCATCTCCATGGTCAGGCGGCCCTGGACGCAAGCGCCTCGAGCGCGATGTACAGGCTTTCGCCTTCGACCTTGACCGGAATGGTCCGCACCGCTCCCTCGTCCGCTCCGAGCGCCTTGCCGGTTTCGAGCGAGATCACCCAGTTGTGCAGCGGGCAGGTCACCGCCGCGCCATGCACGATGCCCTGGCTCAGCGGTCCGCCCTTGTGCGGGCAATGGTCGTCGATTGCGAAGACCTGGTCGTCTGCGGTGCGGAACACGGCGATCTTGCCCTGCGGAGTTTTCACGCAGCGCGCGCCACGGCGGGGAATGTCGGCGATGGAGCCGATTGCGATCCAGTTCATGGCGTTCACTCTGCTGCTTCCTTGAACCCGACCGTGGCCATCGGCCGGAACTCATGCTTGTCCTTGCCCGAGACGCGCTCGGACCAGGGATCGACCTGGGCGAATTTCTGGGAGAAGACGAAGCGGTCGAAATAAGCCTTGCGCTTGTCCGCATCGTCCATGATCTGGCGCTTGATCTCGGCGATGCCGACCCTCTTGGCCCATTTGTAGATGCGCTCGAGATAGCGGCCCTGCTCGCGATACATCTGGGTCAGCGCCACGATATGCTCGAGCGCCTCGTCCTCCGTCTTCACGAGGCCGAGCACCTCGGTTCCCTTGATGTCGAGGCCGGCCGCGCCAGCGAAATGGATTTCGAAGCCGGAATCCACGCAGATCACGCCGACATCCTTGCAGGTCGCCTCGGCGCAGTTTCTCGGACATCCCGAGACTGCCATCTTGACCTTTGCCGGCGTCCACGAGCCCCACATGAACTTCTCGATGCGAATGCCCAGGCCAGTCGAATCCTGCGTGCCGAAGCGGCACCAGTCGGAGCCGACGCAGGTCTTCACCGTGCGCAAGCCCTTCGCGTAGGCATGCCCGGACACGAAGCCGGCCTTGCCGAGGTCGGCCCAGACGGCGGGAAGGTCCTCCTTCCTGATGCCGAGCATGTCGATGCGCTGGCCACCGGTGACCTTGACCATCGGGATCTCGAATTTGTCGACCACGTCGGCGATGGCGCGCAGTTCGCCCGAAGACGTGACACCGCCCCACATGCGCGGCACCACCGAATAGGTGCCGTCCTTCTGGATGTTGGCGTGGACGCGCTCGTTGATGAACCGCGACTGGTAGTCGTCGGCGTAAAGGTCCGGCCAGTCGGCCACGAGATAGTAGTTGAGCGCCGGGCGGCATTTTGCGCAGCCACAGGAACTCTTCCATTCGAGTTCCTGCATGACCGCCGGAATGGTCTTGAGGCCCTTGGCCTTGATCAAGCGGCGAACGTCGTCGTGGCCGAGTCCGGTGCAGGAGCACATCGGCTGCACCGCCGTGGGATTGTAGGCGTCGCCGAGCGTCAGCGACATCAGTTGCTCGACCAGCCCGGTGCAGGAGCCGCAGGAGGCGGACGCCTTCGTGTGGGCGCGGACATCGTCGAGCGACGTCAGCCCCTTTGCCGTGATGGCGCCGGTTATCTTTCCCTTGCATACGCCGTTGCAGCCGCAGATTTCCGCATCATCCGGCAAGGCTGCAACGGCCGCCATAGGGTCCAGCGGGGACCCTCCCTGGTAGGCCTGACCGAAGATGAGCGTGTCGCGCATCTCCGAAATGTCGATCTGCTTCTTCTTCAGGTCGTTGAACCACGCTCCGTCGGCCGTCTCGCCGTAGAGCACGGTGCCGATGATGCGGTTGTCCTTCAGCACCAGCCGCTTGTAGATGCCGGCGGATGCATCGCGCAGCACGATCTCCTGGCGGTCGTCGCCATCGGCGAAGTCGCCGAGCGAGAACAGGTCGATGCCGGTGACCTTGAGCTTGGTCGGGGTGTCGTTGTGCACGAAGCGGGCACTGTCGTCGCCGACAAGATGCGCAGCCGCAACCCGCGCCATCTCGTAAAGCGGAGCGACGAGGCCGTAAACATGGCCGCCCACCTCGGCGCATTCGCCGAGCGCGTAGATGGCCGGATCGCTGGTGCGCATGCCGGCATCGACGACGATGCCCCTGTTGACCGCGAGGCCGGCATCCTTCGCCAGGCCGGAATTCGGCCGGATGCCGACCGCCATGATGACCAGGGTGGCCGGAATGACGGTTCCATCGGCGAGTTCGACCGCCTCGACCCGGCCGTTGCCGGTGATCGCCTTGGTGTTCGCCTTCGTCATGACCTTGATGCCGCGCTCCTCGACGGCGCGCTGGAGCAGATAGCCGGCTGCGGGGTCGAGTTGGCGCTCCATCAGCGTCGGCATGACGTGAAGCACGGTCACGTCCATGTCGCGCATGCGCAGGCCAGCGGCCGCCTCGAGGCCCAGCAACCCGCCGCCGATGACCACGGCCTTCGCCCGGGACTGCGCCGCCAGCAGCATGGCGTTGACGTCGTCGAGATCGCGATAGGTCAGTACGCCCGGCATGTCGTGGCCGGGCACCGGGATGATAAAGGGCGCGGAGCCCGTGGCAACGACGAGCTTGTCGTAGGGTTCGGTGACGCCGTGATCGGACGTGACGGTCTTGGCGGCGCGATCGATCGCGACGATCTTGTGGCCCTTGTAGAGCGTGATGCCGTTCCTGATGTACCAGCCATCGCCGTGGATGACGATTTCCTCGAAATCCTTCTCGCCGGAGAGAACCGGCGACAGCATGATGCGGTCGTAGTTCACGCGCGGCTCGGCGTTGAAGATGGTGACCTGGTAGCGGCCGGGCGCGGCTTCCAGCAGGTGCTCCAGCATCCTGCCCGGCGCCATGCCGTTGCCGATGATGACGAGTTTTTCGGTCATGCCGTTTGCCTCCCCTTCACTGCGCAGCGTATGCGAGTTGATCGGCATCGCTCGCCTTGCGCTCCATCTTGCGGATGGCGAGATGCATCCAGCCAAGCGACACCACGACCAGTACGAAGAGCAGCATGAAGCAGCTCGTCCAAAGCCCGGTCAGGTCGTTGAGCACGCCAAAGAGGATCGGCAGGATGAAGCCGCCGAGCCCGCCGATCATGCCGACCAGGCCGCCCACGGCACCGACGTTCTGCGGGTAGTAGGCGGGGATGTGCTTGTACACGGCGGCCTTGCCGAGGCTCATGAAGAAGCCCAGCACGAACATGACCGCTATGAAGGCTACGGGGCCGATGGCGAGGTGAAAAACCATCCGGCCGTCGATGCCGTGCACGACATAGTCGGTCGGTGGCAGCGACAGGATCAGCGTCGCGACAGCTGAGACGGCGAACGTCCAATACATGATCGTGCGCGCGCCGATACGGTCGGACAGCACGCCGCCATAGGCTCGAAAGATGCTGGCGGGCACCGAATAGGCAGCGCCTATCATGCCGGCGGTGGCGATGTCGAAGCCATAGACGCCGATCAGGTAGCGCGGCAGCCAGAGCGCCAGCGCCACAAAGGCGCCGAAAGCGAAGAAGTAGTAGAGCGCGAAGCGCCAGACCTGGACGTTCTTCAGCGGTGCGAATTCGTCGCGCAGGCTCTTTGGTTTCGCGCCGCCGACGCGACGCTCGCGGATCACCGGGTCGTCGCCGGTGGTGAACCAGAACACCAGCGCCATGACGACCAGCGCGGCGGACCAGAGCAGCGCAACCGACTGCCAGCCCCAGGCAAGCAGGGCGAACGGCGCGATGAACTTGGTCACGGCGGCGCCGACGTTGCCAACGCCGAATATGCCGAGGGCGGTGCCCTGTCTTTCCGCCGGAAAGAAGCGCGAGACATAGGCGACGCCGACTGCGAAGGAGCCGCCCGCCAGCCCGACGCCGAGTGCCGCGACCAGCATCTGCACGTAGGTCTCGGCGAAGGCCAGCAGCAAGGTGGCGACGGCGGCCGCCAGCATGGTGGCGGTGTAGACCAGCCGGCCGCCATAGCGATCCGTCCAGATGCCGAGAGCGACGCGGACGAGCGAGCCGGTGAGGATCGGCGTGCCGACGAGAAGCCCGAACTGCGTTTCGCTCAGGCCGAGCTCTTCCTTGATGCGCACGCCTATTATGGAAAATATCGTCCATACGGCGAAGCAGACCGTGAAGGCGATGGTGGACATGAGCAGCGCCCGCGCCGGTGCTTTATCCGGGCTGGCGTCCGCTGGCAGGATTTTGGTCATCGTCGGCTCCGTTGAGCGGCATGGGAGGCTGCCGCGCTGGTTCGCTAAAACAAAAAAGCTGCCGGCCAAGTTTTCGCGTCCGTTCATCCGGGATCGCGAATACCTGATCGGCAGCTTTGCCTGGGGCGCCCGTCACTGGACGCCTGTTTCGTGGCCCGAAGGCCCTGCTATTTATAAAGCAGGAAGCGTGCCAACTTTGCGTCAGCAAAAAAAGTTAATTAAAAACAAAGGCTTGATTGCTGTCGTCCGGATCGGTCAAGTCCTGCCGCTCGACCAGACATTGATTATTCCGAATCCATCGTCGCACAGTTTTTGTGCAGTGCACAAGAAATGCGCAGTGCCGGATCAGCCAATAAGCTAGGTCTTCTGGCTCGCGATATAGGCGTCGAGTTCGTCGGGATCGAACAGCGCGCCGCCGAAGAATCCGTCGGGTCCGAGGGTCAGGCTTGCGCCGGCCGAGCCGACCGGCGTGGCGATTTTGAGGGCGCCTTCGACCTTGGCGTTCGCGCCCGGAAGCGCGACGCCGAGCGGCTGCAGCGCTGCGCGGTACAGGTCCGGCCGGTAGGAATCGCGCGCGATCGCCGCATTGGCCGCGTTGTGCCGAACCTGGCCCCAGCGCGCCATCTGGCTGTAGAACCAGAGTGCATGGCTTTTCCACGGAAAGGTCGCCGCCCTCGCCACGGGCACGAAGAAGTCCTCGACCACGACCGTTTCGCCCGGCCCGGCGCGCATCCGCCCTGAAAGCGCCGGCATCATCCAGCCTCGCGGCCGGCCGACATAGCCCGAATCCGACAGAAGCCCGGCGAGTTCCTCATGGTTTGCAGGATCCCCGCACCACTGCGCCGCGCGGTACACGGCACGCAGCAGGGCTGCGAGCACGTCCGGATTGGCTTCGGCCCAACGCGCCTCGGCGCCTAGAACCTTTTCCGGGCTCGAGCGCCAGATAGCGGCCTTGACGGTCGCGATCCGCCCGCTGCCGAGTTCCACCGCCGCCGTGTTCCACGGCTCGCCGACACAGTAGCCGTCGATCGCTCCCGATCCGAGCGCGTCCGCCATTAGCGGCGGCGGCACGATGACGATCTCGAAATCGCGGTCCGGGTCCATGCCGCAGGCCGCCAGCCAGTAGCGAAGCTCGTAATTGTGCCCCGAGTGGGGATGGACCACAGCGAAGCGGAACGGCGCCAGCCCTTTAATGCCGCGTTCGGCGACCATCGCCCTCAGCGCTTCTCCCGTCGATAGCGGGTCGAAGTCCGGCTTGGCGCCGTGCGCCTCCATCGCCTTCCAGAGCGCGTTGGACACGGTGACCGCGTTGCCGCCGAGACCGAGCGCCATCGGCGCGATGGTTTTCGCCGCCAGTGGCGTGAGCCCGAGATTGCAGGCGATTGGCATCGGCGCCAGCATATGCGCGACCTGGAAGTGGCCGACGGCGAGGCGATCGCGGATGTTGGCCCAGGAGGTTTCGCGCACGAGCGTCAGGTCCACGCCTTCCGCCTCCGCAAATCCCTTCTCCTTGGCCGCGACCAGCAGGGCGCTGTCGAGGAGCGGCATGAAGCCGACCGTGATCTGGTGACGATCGGCTCGGGTCATGGCTCCTCCTCCGGTCCCAGCAACCCGGCCGCGGTGACCAGGCTTTGCGCGATGTCGGCGATCTTGCGGTTCTGGTTCATCGCCGTCTTGCGCAAGAGCGCGTAGGCGGCCTCTTCCGACAGGCCTTTCGACCTGACCAGTATGCCTTTTGCGCGTTCGATGACCTTGCGCCCTTCGAGTTCGCTGCGGGCTTCCTCTAGCTCCCGCGACAGGCGGGCGAACGCGTTGAAGCGGCTGACCGCCATGTCGAGGATCGGCTTCACCCGCTCCTGCTTCAGCCCGTCGACGACATAGGCCGACACGCCGGCGTCGACCGCGGCCTCGATCGATGCCTGGTCGGAGCGGTCGACGAACATGGCGATCGGCCGCTTCACCGCGCGCGAAAGCTGGAACATGTCCTCCAGCATGTCTCGGTTCGGGTTCTCCAGGTCGATAACGATCACGTCGGGATTTATCTCGGCGATCCGCCGCGCGATCCCGGCAACGCTGTGCACCAGAGTCACGTTTTCATGGCCCGCCGCACGCAATCCCGCCTCTATGATCGAGGCGCGGATGCGGTTTTCGTCGATAACCAGAATGGCTAGCGTCGTGGGGGCCATGGCGCACATATCGCGCGACGCCGCTCATTGTGCAATGCGGCAGCCGCATTCATCCAGACGCCCGAAGGCGAGTTGCCGAAACTTCTGTGATCGATTTGAGAACGAATCATGTTACGCTGTCTTAAAAAAGGGCAATAAAAGGGCAATGGGTTGGGGAACGTCGTAATTCGGGATGCCGGATCACGTCCGGCTTTTACAATCAGGTGGCACTGGGGTGCGGCAAGACCTCCCCCCCTGACGCCGGTCTCCTCGATGCGCCGGTTCTGGTGCCTTATGCGGGCCTACTGGTTCTCGGATCGCTGGAAGGAAGCTTGGGGTCTGACTTTAGTCATCACCCTCCTCACCGCACTGTCCAGCAAGACCAGCGTCTGGATGGCCGAAGCTTCCGGTGAACTGGTCAACTCGATAGCCTTCTTCCACGACCCGGGAAATTCGACGCCGATGGCGTCTCTACTGGCAGCGGCGGGCGCGCTCCTTCTTCTCGTGCTCGTCAAGGACATCGGTTTCATCGGCGTCCGTCACTTTTTCTCCGCCACCTTGCATCGCAAGTGGCGCGGCTGGCTGAACAACCGGTTCAACGAAGCCCTGCTCGACGGCAACCACACACATTTGCATGTCCAGCACAGCGCCTCAGACGGCGCGGGCCCCGGCGCGGCCGCGCCCGACAACATCGATCAGCGCGTCCAGGAATCGATCAAGGGAATGACCGGAGGCGCCATCGGTCTCGCCATGGGCATAATGGGCGTCGTCGCCTCGCTTTATTTCGTCGGACGGAAGCTCATTGAGACCTCAACCGAGGTGAGCGGGCTCGAATATCTGGGCAGCTATGGCAGCGCGGTCCTGGCTTTCGCCGCTGTCGCCATCTACGTCCCGCTCAACACCTATATCGCAGTCAAGGTCGGCGGCCTGCTCGAAAGGCTCACCGTGCGCATGCAGCAGGCCGAAGGCAGCTATCGCGGCGAACTCACGACCCTGCTCCGCCGCAGCTTCCACGTCGCCGCGTCGCATGGCGAGGGCGTCCAGAAGGAGATGCACGGTCGGCTTTACCGCGACATCGACCGCACATGGGCGAGCTTGAACAAGGTGCACGCGGGCTACATGTCGTTCGAGCTCATTTACAATTTCGTCGCCGCGCGCCTTGTCGCCTATGGGCCCGGCCTGCTTCCCTACACCCAGGGTACGATCAGCCTCAGGGGCTACATAACCGGCGCCGAACTGGTCAATTCGCTCATCAGCCAGTGCTCCTGGTTCATCCATGTCATGCCGTCCATCGCCACGCTGAAAGCCAACAGCCGGCGGGTGATGGACCTTGCCGACGCGATTGAGAACGTGCAGCGGCCGCGGGAATTCTACGGCCAGACAGGACGCTCCGAATTTCGCTATGGCGGCCAGCATGCCGTATTCGGCTTGGCCCTACGCAACCTGGAACTGATGCATCAGGGCCAGGACGCCGTACCGTTCCTGAAGGTTTCGGACATGCGTTTCCGGCGTGGCGAATGGACCTTCATGCGCGGCGAATCCGGCTGCGGCAAGACCAGCCTGGTCAAGGCGATCAACGGTCTCTGGCCGTATGGCCGGGGCGACATCGTCTTTCCCGAAGGCGTAAAGGCCTTCTACGCCGCGCAGGAAGTAAAGCTGCCGCACATTTCCCTGAAGCGGCTGGTATGCCTGCCTGGCTGCGCCGGGGAATATTCCGACGCCGCGGTCGCGTCTGCGCTGCACAAGTCCGGCCTCGGCGATTTCATCGCGCATCTCGGCGATGAAACCAGCGACGGCAACATCTGGGACCAAGTGTTTTCCGGCGGGCAGAAACAGAAGCTGGTGCTCGCGCGCATCCTCCTGCTGCAGCCGGGCCTGCTCTTCCTGGATGAAGCGAGTTCGGCTCTCGACCCGGAGGCAAAGACGGCTTTCCATCAGGCGATCAAGGACAATTGTCCCGGCGTCACCGTGATCAGCATCATGCACGAGGCCACGCCGCCGAAATCGGCCGCCGGCGTCGAATTCTACACCAGCGTCCTGAGCATCGCCGACGGCGTTGCTTCGAAGAAGCCGCTCGTCCACACTCTCCCGATCGAGCTCACGTCGGCTCTCGTGCAGCCGCCGCCCAAGAAAGCCGACACCCGCTCTCCGGCGGAACTTGCGTCCCTGTTCAAGGGAAATTCGAGACGCTGAGCCGGCGCGGCAAAAGCTTGACTCTTCCGGAAATCGGCACCTTCTGGAAAGAGGCGCCGGCGTTTGCCGTTGCGTTCGCTCGCGCCGGGGCAAACAATGATCCTGGCGATGAGATCGGGCAGGGGAGTATCGATGCGGGCGATGAAATCGACGAGAACAGTGGCGGCGGAAGCGTCCCGGACTTCCACGCCAAAGGCCGTGGCCGCTCCGTCGAACCGGTCGAGGCCGCCGGGCGTCAGCGTGCACGCTTCCGTCGCCAACGAGATCGGCCTCCGTATCGTGCGCGGCGACTATCCGCCTGGCGCGATTCTGCCCAACGAGGCGAAATGGGCCGAGACGTTCCAGGTCAGCCGCTCTGCCGTGCGCGAGGCGATCAAGATGCTGATGGCCAAGGGCCTGCTCAGTTCCAGGCCCAAGATCGGCAGTTGGGTCGAGCCGCGCGACCGCTGGAACCTGCTCGACCGCGATGTGCTCACCTGGTACGCGACCTCGCCGACGCGCGAATCGTTTCTGAAGACTGTCCAGGAATTCCGCCACATCATCGAGCCGGAAGCCACAGCACTCGCCGCCGAGCGGCGCACCGACGAGCAGATGGCCGAGATCAGCGCCGCCTGCCGCGAGATGGGCGAGGCCACATCCCTGACCCAGCGCACCCAGGCCGACACGCGCTTTCACCTGGCGATACTGCACGCGTCCGGCAACGAGCTTCTGGTGCCGCTCGGCGTTCTCATCGAATCGGCGCTCGCGCATCTCTTCGTCTTCGTCACGCGCGAGGCCAACGACCTCCGGCACGCGCAGACGCTGCACGAGAATATCGAGAAGGCGATCCGGCTGCGCCGCCCGGGGGCGGCGCGCACGGCCGTGAGGGAGCTTCTCGCCAACACCGACGAGATCATCGCTCGGGTCTGAGGCGACCGGCAGGCAATCGCCTCCCGGTCGATGCTCCTGGCCTTACGCTGCGGTGTAGGTCGTCTTCACCGTGGTGTAGAAGTCGGCCGCGTAGCGGCCTTGTTCCTTCGGGCCGTAGCTCGAACCCTTGCTTCCCCCGAACGGCACGTGGAAGTCGACGCCGGCAGTCGGCACGTTGACCATCACCATGCCGGCCTGCGCATTGCGCTTGTAGTGCGTCGCGTGCTTCAGGCTGGTGGTGACGATGCCCGAGGAAAGACCGAACGGCGTGTCGTTTGCCGTATGCAGCGCCTCATCGTAGTCCTTGACCCGGATCACCGAAGCGACCGGCCCGAAGATTTCCTCGCGCGAGATCCGCATCTGGTTCGTCGCTTCCGTGAACAGCGCCGGCTGCAGGTAGAAGCCCGGCGTTTCGCGGGTGAGGCGTTCGCCGCCGAAGGCGAGCTTCGCGCCCTCTTCGCGGCCGATCGCCAGGTATTTCTCGTCCTGGCCCATCTGGCTCTCGTCGACCACCGGGCCGATATGCGTGCCGGCCTTCAGCGCATTGTCGACGACGAGGCCCTTCAGGCGCGCCGTCACCGCCTCCACGAACCGGTCATGGATGCCTTCCGTCACGATCAACCGGGACGACGCCGTGCAGCGTTGCCCGGTCGAGAAGAATGCGCCGTTGACGGCGCAGTCGACCGCGATGTCGAGATTGGCGTCGTCGAGTACGACCAGCGGGTTCTTGCCGCCCATTTCGAGCTGGAACTTGCGCATGTGCTCGACGCTCGCCGCCGCGACCCGCTTGCCCGTGCCGACCGAGCCGGTGAACGTAATGGCGTCGATGTCGGGGCTGTCGAGCATCGCCTGCCCGACAACCGAGCCCTGGCCCATGATCAGGTTCATGACGCCTTTCGGCAGGCCGGCGCGATGAAGGATGTCGACGATCGCCCACGAGCAGCCGGGCACCAGGTCCGCCGGCTTGAACACGATGGTGTTGCCGTAGCAGAGGGCCGGCGCGATCTTCCAGGCCGGTATCGCGATCGGGAAGTTCCACGGCGTGATGATGCCGACCACGCCGACGGCCTCGCGCGTCACCTCGACGCTGACGCCCGGCCTGACGCTGGGCAGTATCTCGCCGGCCAGCCTGAGCGCCTCGCCAGCGAAGAAATCGAATATCTGGGCGGCCCGCACGGTCTCGCCGATGCCCTCGGCCAGCGTCTTGCCTTCCTCGCGCGAAAGCAGCCGCCCGAGTTCGTCCTTGCGCGCGGTGATCTCGTCCGCCGTCTTGCGCAGCACCGCGTGGCGCTCGAGTAGGCCCGAGCGCGACCAGGCCGGAAAGGCTGCCTTGGCTGCGGCGATCGCCGCCTGGGCATCGGCCTTTGTGGCGCGTGCATAGTCGCCGATCACGTCGTTCGTGTCCGATGGGTTGATGTTCGGCACGGCCTCGCCGTCGACCCATTCGCCCCCGATCAGGTTCCTGAACAATTCGCTCATATCGATTTCCTTGCTTGGTGATGGCCTGCGCCAGCGGCGTGCGATGCACCTGCCGCGGTTCGAACGCAGGCTGGTTAGCGAGTTTCGCCCGTCAAGTCACGTCCGGATGCAACGGAACAGCGAAGCGGGCGCGAGAGTTCCGCTCAGACCCAGCCGCCGTCGACGATGAAATTCTGGGCCGAACACATCTTGGAATCGCTGGATCCCAGGAACAGGGCCATTCGCGCTATGTCCTCCGGCATGACCCGACCCGCCAGGCATTGGCTCTTGTCGATCAATTCGTTGGCGGCGTCGTCGACCCAGAGCTCGAGCTGGCGGCTGGTCATCACCCAGCCCGGAACCAGCGTGTTGACGCGGATGCCGTGTCTGCCCAGGTCGCGGGCGAACGACCGCGTCATTCCGTGCACCGCCGCTTTGGAGGCGGCGTAGATCGGATACCCGCCGCTCGCCATCATCCAGCCGACCGAGCCGAAATTGACGATCGAGCCGCCGCCCGCGGCGATCATGCCCGGCGCGACCGCCTGGATGGCGAAGAACATGTGCTTCAGGTTGACGGCGATGCGGCTGTCGAAATAGGCGGGCGTGACCTCGTCCCATTTGTGCCTGGTGTCGTTGGCGGCGTTGTTGACCAGCACCTGCGTCGGGCCCTGCACGCCCTCGATTTCGCGCAGCGCCGCCCTGTAGCCGTCGGCGTCCGTGATATCGCAGCGCCGGAAGGTCACCGATCCGCCGGCGGCGTTGAGTTCGGCGGCCAGCGCCTCGCCTTCCGCCTCCGCCAGATCGACGAAGCCGACCTTGGCGCCTTCTCCGGCATAGGCGCGCACGATCGCCTCGCCGATGCCGCTTGCGCCGCCCGAGATCACGACGGCCGCGCCGGAGAGGCCCGGATAGCGGGCGAAGCTGGAAGATTGCATGCTCATGTCGGAACCCTCACAGCGCCCGCACCCGGATCGAAACCGGCCGATCCACCACGAGCGGGTTGCGCAGCGGCAGGCCGAATGCCGGCGCTTCGATTTCGAAGACGTCGCCCGGCTCGGTCCTTACCCCATCCGCGAAGGACAGCGTCGCCGTTCCGAACATGTGCACATGGATGTCGCCCGGCTGCCGGAACACCGGATACTTGAAATGGTGATGCTCCAGATTGGCAATCGAGTGCGACATGTTGCTCTCGCCCGACAGGAATGGCTTTTCCCAGAGAGTGCTTCCGTTGCGAATGATGCGCGACGAACCGCGCGTGTCGGCCGGCAGTTCGCCGATCAGGATCTCGGGTCCGAACGATGCGTTGCGGAGCTTGGAATGGGCGAGATAGAGATAGTTCACCCGCTCGGTGACATGGTCTGAAAATTCGTTCGACAGCGCGAAGCCGACGCGGAACGGCGTGCCGTCGTCGCCGATGACGTAGATGCCGGCGATTTCCGGCTCCTCGCCCGCGTCGCTCGCAAAATGCGGCGAGACCAGCGGCGCGCCGGGCGCCACCGCCATCGTGCCGTTGCCCTTGTAGAACCATTCAGGCTGGACGCCGATCTGGCCCTTTGCGGGCTTGCCGTTTTCGATGCCCATGCGGAACATCTTCATCGAATCGGTCAGCGTCTCTTCGCCATTCAGCTTCTGATGCATGGCGTCGCGCGCCGCGGCCGAGCCGAGATGGGTGAGGCCGGTGCCGGTTATGTGCAGGTGCGCGGGATCGGCGTGGCTGATCGGCGAGCGCAGCAGGCCCTTGCGATACGCCGCTTCGAGATCGATCGTCTCGCCCAGTCCCCGCGTTTCGATCAGCGCTGCGAGGCTGGAACCGCTGCGCGCCGCTTCGAGAGCCAGCGAATAGACGCTCTTGGCACTCCGCACGATCCGCGCCGGCCCGCCATTACGGACGGCGACCTTGATGATCCCGGCCTCGTCCATCACTTCGGATATCAGCATCTCAACCTCCTTGAATCCGCCTTGGCCATCGGTCCGGCCCGAAATTTCCGCAAGCATTCCCGTCCGCCGGACAGCGATCCTCCGCCCGGCGAATGAAAAGGCCCGTCCTGGTGTCGATCACGATAGTTCCCAACCGGAACTTCGGAACATGCCGCCGGCACGCGCCTTCGATGATCGTATTCCGTTCGTTTCGGCCCTTAGGCCTTGTTCTTGTTGTAGACGTCGAACACCACCGCGCCGAGCAGCACCAGGCCCTTGATGACCTGCTGCCAGTCGATGTTGACGCCCATGATTGACATGCCGTTGTTCATGACGCCCATGATGAAGGCGCCGATGACCGCGCCCGCGACCTGGCCGACGCCGCCCATGGCGGACGCGCCGCCGATGAACACCGCCGCGATCACGTCGAGTTCGAAGCCGAGCCCGGCCTTCGGCGTCGCCGTGTTCAGCCGCGCCGCAAAGATCAGGCCGGCAAGCGCCGACAGAACACCCATGATGATGAAGATGTAGAAGGTCAGGCGTTCGGTCTTGATGCCCGAGAGCGCCGCCGCCTTGACGTTGCCGCCCATGGCGTAGACGCGCCGCCCGAAGGTCATGCGCTTGGTGATGAAGACGAACAGCGCGATCAGCACGCCCATGACGATCAGCACGTTGGGCAGGCCGCGATAGGAAGCCATCATGTAGATCAGGAAGAGCACGATCCCCGAGATTACCGCGTTCTTGATGACGAACAGCGCGAACGGTTCGGCTTCGTAGCCGTGGCTCTCGCGGTTCGCCCGGCTGCGCAGGCTGGACCAGAGCATGAGCGCGACAATGACGACGCCGATCAGAAGCGTGGTCGAATGCAGCACCACGGCGCTTCCGGCAACAGGTTTTCCGGCTGCGTCGAGCGTTGGCTGGACGAGCGTCAACGGGCCGATCACGTCGGGAATAAAACCGGCGGAGAGAAGCTGGAATTCCGGCGGGAACGGCCCGACCGACATGCCGCCCAGCAGCGCCAGCGACAAGCCCTTGAAGACCAGCATGCCCGCCAGGGTGACGATGAAGGACGGGATCTTCATGTAGGCAATCCAGTAGCCCTGGCTGGCGCCGATCAGGCCGCCGACGAAGAGGCAGATCAATGTCGTCAGGATCGGATCGAGCTTGTACTGCACCATCAAAATCGCCGCGACCGCGCCGACGAAGCCCGAGACCGAGCCGACGGAAAGATCGATATGGCCGGCCACGATGACCAGCAGCATGCCGAGCGCCATGATGATGATGTAGCTGTTCTGCAGCACCAGATTGGTCAGGTTAACCGGCTTGAACAGCACGCCATTGGTCTGCCACTGGAAGAACACCATGATCGCGATGAGCGCCAGCACCAGGCCGTAGTCGCGCAGATTGTCCTTGAGCGCCATCTGCGCCGAGGCCTTGGCGTTTCGTTCGGCATTGGTGAGCGTTTCGGTGCTCATGACGCTTTTCCTTCCCCGCGCACAATGGCGCGCATGATCTTCTCCTGGGACGCTTCGCTGCCGGCCATTTCGCCGACGATGCGCCCCTCGTTCATGACATAGAGGCGATCGCAGATGCCGAGCAGTTCGGGCATTTCGGAGGAGATGACCAGAATGCCTTTGCCTTCATCCGCGAGCTTGTTGATGATCGTATAGACCTCGTACTTGGCGCCGACGTCGATGCCTCGCGTCGGCTCGTCGAGGATCAGCACTTCGGGGTCCGAAAAAAGCCACTTCGACAGCACCACCTTTTGCTGGTTGCCGCCGGAGAGATTGCCGGTGGTCTGATAGACGCTCGAAGAGCGGATGTTGGTGCGCTTGCGATAATCGTTGGCGATGTTCAGCTCGCGCATGTCGTCGATGACGCCATTGTCCGCCACGCCCTTGAGGTTGGCGATGGTGATGTTGTGCTTGATATGGTCGATCAGGTTGAGGCCGAAGGTCTTGCGGTCTTCCGTGGCGTAGGCCAGGCCATGGGCGACCGCCTTGCCGACGGTCGATGCGTCGATCTTCTTGCCGTGCAGGAAGATTTCGCCGCTGACCCGCTGCCCGTAGCTCTTGCCGAACACACTCATCGCAAACTCGGTTCGGCCGGCGCCCATCAGCCCCGCAATGCCGACGACCTCGCCCTTGCGGACGCTGATATCGACGCCCTTGATGACCTGCCGGTCGGCGTGGAGCGGGTGGTGGACGACCCAGTTCTTGACCTCGAAGATAGTCTCGCCGATCTTCGGCGTGCGCGTCGGGAAGCGGTCTTCCAGCGTGCGCCCCACCATCGAAGTGATGATGCGGTCTTCGCTGATATCGTGCCGGTCGAGCGTCTCGATGGTGCGGCCGTCGCGCAGGATGGTGATGCGGTCGGCGACCTTGCCGACCTCGTTGAGCTTGTGAGAAATCAGGATGGAGGCGATGCCCTGCTTCTTGAACTCGACAAGCAGGTTGAGCAGCGCGTCGCTGTCCTTTTCGCTCAGGGATGCGGTCGGCTCGTCGAGGATGAGCAGTTTCACTTCCTTCGACAGCGCCTTGGCAATCTCGACGAGCTGCTGCTTGCCGACGCCGATGTTGGTGATCAGCGTATCGGGATCTTCCTTCAGCCCGACCTTGGCGAGCAGCCCTGCCGCGCCGCGGCGGACCGCGTTCCAGTCGATGACGCCGTAAGTGGCCCGCTCGTTGCCGAGATAGATGTTTTCTGCGATCGACAGCAGCGGAACCAGCGCCAGTTCCTGGTGGATGATGACGATGCCCTGCCGCTCGCTGTCATGGATGCCCTTGAAGTGGCATTCCTGACCTTCGTAATGGATTTCGCCGGTATAGCTGCCATGCGGATAGACGCCGGACAGCACTTTCATCAGCGTCGATTTTCCGGCGCCGTTCTCGCCGACGATGGCGTGGATTTCACCGGCGCGGACATTCAGATTGACGTCCTGCAGCGCCTTGACGCCGGGAAACGTCTTGGTGATGCCGCGCATCTCCAGAATGGTTTTTTCCATTTCGCTTTTCTTTGTCGTTTAGGCCGGAGGCCCTTCCCCGTCAGAGCTTTGTCGAACGGGGGGAAGATGCCGCTCTTCGGCAAACTCATGAGGCAGATGAGGGGCGGAGCTAACCTTGCAATGCAGGTGCGGCCCCTCATCCGGCCCTTCGGGCCACCTTCTCCCCGTTCCTTCGACAAGCTCAGGACGGGGAGAAGGAAAGCCGGCTTACTTGAGCTCTTCGGCCTTGATGTAGCCGGAGCCGACCACGATCTCTTCGTAGTTCGACTTGTCGACCGACACGGGAACGAGCAGGTAGGACGGAACCACCTTCACGCCGTTGTTGTAGGTCTTGGTGTCGTTGATCTCCGGCGTGCCGCCTGAGAGGACGGCATCGACGAGGTTCGCCGTGACCTTGGCCAGTTCGCGCGTGTCCTTGAACACGGTCGAATACTGCTCGCCGGCGATGATGCCCTTCACGGACGGAACTTCGGCGTCCTGTCCGGTGACGACCGGCCACGGCTGGTCCGCCGTGCCGTAGCCTACGCCGCGCAGCGACGAGATGATGCCGCGCGAGAGGCCGTCATAAGGCGCCAGGACGCCGTCGACGCGGCTGCCGTCGGAATAGTTGGCCGACAGGATGTTGTCCATGCGGGCCTGCGCCACGGCGCCGTCCCAGCGCAGCGTGCCGACCTTTTCCATGCCCATCTGGCCCGACTTGACGACGAGAACGCCCTTGTCGATCAGCGGCTGGAGCACGGACATCGCGCCGTCATAGAAGAAGAAGGCGTTGTTGTCGTCCGGCGAACCGCCGAACAGTTCGACGTTGAACGGTCCCTGCTTCTCGGGATAGCCGAGACCCTTGAGCATGGATTCGGCCTGGAGCACGCCGACCTTGAAGTTGTCGAACGTAGTGTAATAGTCGACATTGCCGCTGTCGCGGATCAGTCGGTCATAGGCGATGACCTTGACGCCCTTGTCGGCGGCCTGCTGCAGGACGGCCGAGAGCGTGGTGCCGTCGATCGAGGCGACGATCAGCGCCTTGACGTCCTTGGTGACCATGTTCTCGATCTGCGCGAGCTGGTTCGGGATGTCGTCCTCGGCGTATTGCAGGTCGGTGCCGTAGCCCTTCTCCTTCAGCGCCGCAACGAGCGCGTCGCCGTCGCTGATCCAGCGCAGCGAGGATTTCGTCGGCATCGCGATGCCGACCGTGCCCTTGTCCTGGGCCTGTGCGGTGAACGTCATGGCTGCTAGGCCAAGCGCGAGCGCGCCAACCAACGTCTTGATGATCTTCACTGTATTCTCCCTTGTAATGGATGTTTGCCGCCGGCGATCCGGCGGTGCGCAAGTCTCCCGGTCGCGCAAACGCGATCAGGCGCATAGTTTAATTCGGTAGTCCTCCCATTGCGGTCTGCGGGCAGTGCTCCCTCACCGTGTGCGCGACAGGACGCCGCCACCGGTGTGCCCGCGACCGGCGCAAATTGGATTCGATCGGTATAACTGTCAAATGCATTGTCTGCGCAATGATATGCTGATTTTGATATACCGGACGCAGGAGAGGCGGAATGGCGAACGACGCGATCGGATCGATAATGCCCGAATGGGATGCCGGCGCCCTGTCCGAGGAGGGCGACAGGCTGCTGCGCAGCGGCCTCAAGCTGCAGCACATGCGCATGATCCTGGCCCTCGACGAGCACGGCCAGATAAGCGCCGCCGCCAACGTGCTCAACGTCTCGCAGCCGGCGGCCTCGCGCATGATCGCGGAGATGGAGGACATCCTCGCCGTTCCGCTGTGCGAAAGGCTGCCGCGCGGCATCAGGCTCACGCCCTACGGCAATGCGCTGGCGCGCCGCGCGCGCGCGGTGCTGCTCGAAATGCGCGAGGTCGATCGCGAAATCTCGGACCTGAAGTCAGGCAAGGGCGGCTCCGTCTTCCTCGGCGCAGTCACCGCGCCCGCGATCGAACTGGCGGTTCCCGCGATCCGCAAGATCCGCACGCTCTATCCCCGCATCGAGATCAACGTGCAGATAGAGACCAGCAGCATGCTGGCGCGCGAGCTTCTCGCCTCGCGCCACGACTTCATCATCTCTCGCATACCCGACGAATTGAACCCGCGGCTGTTCGAAAGCCGGGTCATCGGCATCGAGAAGGCCTGCCTGATGGTGCGCCGTGGCCATCCGCTGGTGGCCGCCGCCGATCTCCGCCTCGAACAGATGAACGGCTACGAATGGGTGTTTCAGCCAAGCGGCTCGCTGCTGCGCCGCACAATCGAGAGCATCTTCATGAGCCACAACGTTCCCCTGCCGGACCGCGTGCTCAACACCAGTTCGGTGCTCCTGACCCTCGTCATGATCGCACAGTCCGACGCCATCGCGCCGATCGCGCTCGAAGTGGCGAAGTTCATCCGCAGTAATGAAGGCCTCGGCGGCGCCATCGAGATCCTGCCCGTCCCCTTCGAGATCAACGTTCAGCCCTACAGCATGATCCGTGCCCGCAACCGGGCGCTCTCCGCCTCGGCGCAATTGCTGTATGATTATATTTTGCGCGAGATTCGCTGAACGATTCAGCCGGCATCGCGCTCAACGCCGGAATCCTGCATGCAAATCCAACCGCTTCCCGAGCACTTCGTGGCCACGACGACGCCGCTCAGTCTGGAACAGAGGCGCCGCCTGAGGCTGGGTTCGCTCATGGCGAAAGCCGAGCGCGAAGGCGCGCGTCTGCAATTCTGGGCGCGCACCGCAGCCTTGCTGGCGGTCGAGATCTTCTTCGCCGCCTTCGGCAGATGGGATCCGGCGTCCGGCTTCATGTTCTCGGCCGTCTTCGTCTTCTTTCTGATTGGACTCGTCCACTACCGGCTCGTGAAGAAAGGCTACAGTCCGGTGTGGGTGGGCGCGGTCTTTGGCACGCTCGACATGATTCTGCTGACGCTTCTGCTGGTCGGACCGAATCCCTTTGCCGAGATGGTCATGCCTCCCGCCATGAACCTGCGCGAGGCAGGTTTCCAGTATCTGCTGATCTTTGTCTGTCTCGGCGCGCTGACGCTTGCCCCGCGGCTTGCAGCGTGGCTCGGCATCGCGGCTGCAATCTGCTGGACCACGGCTGTCGTCTGGGTCATCACGCGCCCGGGGACGATCATGGCGCTGGTGCAGGCCGAGAACATGCGGTTCGACGAGCATGTGAGGCTCTATTTCAATCCGAATTTCGTCGACCTGATCGATCAGCTCACCCATGTGGTGGTGATCCTGATCATCACCGGCATTGTCGCCACCGTGGTTTCGCGCTCGCGCAGGATGGCGGACGACTACACGACGGCCGAACGCGCGCGTTCCAACCTAGCCCGGCATTTTTCGCCCAACGTCGTCGACGAGCTTGCCTCGAACGACGAGCCGTTCGGCCCGGTCCGCCGCCAGGACGTCGCAGTGCTGTTTGCCGACATTGTCGGCTTCACCGCCTATTCGGAGGATCATCCGGCCGAAGAGGTGTTCGAACTGTTGCGCACCTTCCACCGCCGCATGGAACAGGTGGTGTTCGACCACGGAGGCACCGTCGACAACTACATCGGCGACTGCATCATGGCGACATTCGGCGTGCCCCGCCCGGCGGAAGACGATGCTGTGCGCGCGCTGCGCTGCGCCCAGGCCATGGCCGCGGCGGTCGAGGAGTGGAACAGCAGCCGCCGCGCCAAAGGCAGGGCGCCGATCGACGTCCGCATCGGCTGCCAGTACGGACCGGTCGTGCTCGGCGCCATCGGCAGCGAGCGCAACCTATCGGTCGCCGTGGTCGGCGACACCTGCAACGTGGCGAGCCGGCTGCAGGCCATGTGCCGCGAACTCGACGCCGAAGTCTGCGTCGGCGCCGACCTCATCGAGGCGGTGAAGCAGGTCGGGGCGGAAGACGCGCTCGCCGGCATGGTCGAGCACGGCCCCATCCACGTCCGCGGCCGCGACCACGAGGTCGAGGTCTGGATCGCGCCGAAGCCGGTATTGGAAAATTCAGGCGTACTAATCGCGAGTTGACGCGCCGGAGAGCGATTGCCGAGCCGAATAGTCAATTCCTCTGGAATTCCAGAACAGGCGCACTGCCCGGCCGACCAGGTTCTCGTATGGAACCGCCCCTACATTGAATCGGCTGTCCATTGAGTTGTCCCGATTATCGCCCAGCATGAAGTAATGCCGAGCCGGCACGATAAAAGGCCGGGTATCGTCTCCGAAAGAATCGTCGGTGAGATTTATGATTTCGTATGAAACGCCATTCGGCAGCGTTTCACGCTGCAATCTTGCGGAATTGACTTCGATTTCCTCCGCTATGTAGGGCCCGATCTCATCTAGCGGGACCGGCACATCATTGATGTGGAGTACGCCGCCGATCATCTGAATTTTTTCGCCCGGAAGGCCCACGATCCTT
This sequence comes from Pseudaminobacter sp., assembly GCA_035941355.1. GTDB lineage: Bacteria > Pseudomonadota > Alphaproteobacteria > Rhizobiales > Rhizobiaceae > Allomesorhizobium. The sequence goes on along the minus strand of DASZDZ010000005.1, from coordinate 122,648 downwards.
TTGATATAGTCGAAGCCCGGGTCCTGAGGAGGCTTGAAAACAGCGATGTCGCCTCTCTCCGGTTCTTTGCCGAAGAGACGTCCTTCGATCGGCAACAACCCGAAAGGGACGCTGTAGCGGCTATAGCCGTACGCCGACTTGGAGACGAAGAGATGATCGCCTTCCATAAGCGTAGGATTCATATTTCCGGCCGGGATAGAAAATGGCTGTACCAGGAACGATCGGATGCCAAACGCCACCAGCCACGTCACAAGGCCGGCTAGAACCAGCACGGACAGCCCATGGGAATACCATCGGGTTGGCTTGGACCGTCGCGCCAGTGGAACAACAAGGAACACTGATAAAATGCCGGCGCCAATGTCGGATAGGGCCACTGCGGATTGAATGTCCAAATCCAGGCCCGGAAGTATCGGCAGGCCTGAGTAGCACAGATATAGACCTGCCAACGACATCACGACCAGACTGAATAGCGCCAGCGTACCGCGGCCGATCCATAGAAACCCGCCGAATGGACCGGAAAAAAACGAAACAAGCGCGGTCGACCACCATGACCGCGATGTTGTCTCATTCGGCATTCGTCAAGACCCTGTGGTTCAGAGCCAAGTTCTTTCATCCGCCCAACAAAAAAGCGAGGCCCGGCCTCGCTCTTTTCCGCAATAATGCTTTTCAAGGCCGGGTTGGGCTACACCGCGTCCTGCAGCGTCGTCAATTGAGCGAGGAAAGCCTCGGCCCTGGTGCGCTCTTCGTCGCTCTTGGCATCGGCGGCATCCTCGCGCGCTTCCTGGATGCGGCGGGCGAGATCGTCGCGGTCGATCTCGGCGACCCGCACAGCCGATTCGGCGAGCAGCGTGCAGCCTTCAGGCAGGATGTCGGCGAAACCGCCGAACACCACGTAGCGCTCCTCGCCGCCGCCTACCGATTTCACGGTCACGACGCCGGGCTTGACCGTGGTCATCACCGGGGAGTGGTTGGCCAGGACCGTCATCTCGCCTTCCGCACCCGGAATGACGACATGCTCGACCTGCTCCGAAACAAGCAGCCGTTCGGGGGAGACCAGTTCGAATTTGAAAGCTTCAGCCATCGTTAGTGAATCCCGCGCGTATAAGGCACCTTTGTTCCGCAGAAAGGGCAGAACAACACCGAGCGGAAGATGTCGGAGCCATCGCTGGTTTGCCCCAGCAAAACCTCGATCAAATCGCCATCGCCCTCAGAAAAAGTGAAAGAGCGATGTCGATATGATAAAAAGGCCATCTCCATTCCGCTACAACACTTACCAAGAAGTCCCGGATCGGACTTATCCACTGATCACGCCGCTTCCGCCGCGAGGCGCCGTGCCTTCTCGACCGCCATGTCGATGCCGCCGACCATGTAGAACGCCGCTTCCGGCAGATGGTCGTATTCGCCGTCGACCAGGCCCTTGAAGCTCTTGATCGTGTCTTCGAGCGGCACGAGCTGGCCCGGCGAGCCGGTGAACACTTCAGCCACGAAGAAGGGCTGCGACAGGAAGCGCTCGATCTTGCGGGCGCGGGCGACCGTCACCTTGTCCTCTTCCGACAGCTCGTCCATGCCCAGGATGGCGATGATGTCCTGCAGCGACTTGTAGCGCTGCAGGATTTCCTGGACGCGGCGGGCGACCTGGTAGTGCTCCTCGCCGACGATCAGCGGGTCGAGCATGCGCGAGGTCGAGTCGAGCGGGTCGACGGCCGGGTAGATGCCCTTTTCCGAGATCGCGCGGTTGAGCACGGTCGTCGCGTCGAGGTGGGCGAACGAGGTCGCCGGCGCCGGGTCGGTCAGATCGTCGGCCGGCACGTAGATCGCCTGCACCGAAGTGATCGAGCCCTTGTGGGTGGTGGTGATGCGCTCCTGCATCTGGCCCATGTCGGTCGACAGCGTCGGCTGGTAGCCCACAGCCGAGGGAATGCGGCCGAGCAGAGCCGACACTTCCGAACCCGCCTGGGTGAAGCGGAAGATGTTGTCGACGAAGAACAGCACGTCCTGGCCCTGGTCGCGGAAATGCTCGGCAATGGTCAGGCCGGAGAGCGCGACGCGGGCGCGCGCGCCGGGCGGCTCGTTCATCTGGCCGAACACCAGGGCGCATTTCGAGCCTTCGGTCGAGCCATTGTTCTCGTGCGGGTCCTTGTTGACGCCTGACTCGATCATCTCGTGATAGAGGTCGTTGCCCTCGCGGGTGCGTTCGCCGACGCCGGCGAACACCGAATAGCCGCCATGCGCCTTCGCGACGTTGTTGATGAGTTCCTGGATGAGAACCGTCTTGCCGACGCCGGCGCCGCCGAACAGGCCGATCTTGCCGCCGCGGGCATAAGGCGCGAGCAGGTCGACGACCTTGATGCCGGTGACGAGGATCTGCGCTTCCGTCGACTGGTCGACATAGGCCGGCGCATCCTGGTGGATGGCGCGGCGCTGCTTTGTCACGACCGGGCCGGCTTCGTCGACCGGCTCGCCGATGACGTTCATGATGCGCCCAAGCGTCTCGTCGCCGACTGGAACGGTGATCGGCGAGCCCGTGTCGTAGACGGCCTGGCCGCGCACGAGGCCTTCGGACGTATCCATGGCGATGCAGCGGATGGTGTTTTCGCCGAGGTGCTGCGCCACTTCGAGAACGAGCCGGTTGCCGCCGTTCATCGTCTCCAGCGCATTCAGGATAGGCGGCAGATCGCCGTCGAACTGCACGTCGACCACCGCGCCGATGACCTGCGCCACGCGGCCGGCCGGGCCTTTGCCCATCATCGCAGTCGCGCCGGATTTTGCCGCCGCCGGCTTTGCAGCGGCAGTCTTTGTCGGGGCTGCCTTGGCGGCCGCGGCAGGAACCTTCACGGCCGCTGTCTTGACCGGCGCCGCCTTCTTTGCCGCGGGGGCCTTCGCCGCCGGAGCCGCTTTCGGAGTAGCTGCTTTAGCCATGGTGATAACCTCTGTGTCCGTTCCCTGTTTCACGTGATCGCGTCCGCAACGATTTGCGGGCTTCCGCGATCATGTGGCTAGAGCGCTTCCGCGCCCGAAATGATTTCGATCAGTTCCTTGGTGATCTGCGCCTGCCGCTGGCGGTTGTAGGTGATCGTCAGCTTGTTGATCATGTCGCCGGCGTTGCGCGTCGCATTGTCCATGGCGCTCATCTTGGCGCCCATCTCGCCGGCTGCATTTTCGAGCAGCGCCCGGAAAATCTGCACCGAGATGTTGCGCGGGATGAGATCGGAAAGGATTTCGCCCGGTTCCGGCTCGTATTCGTAAACCGCATTGCCGCCGGCCGTCTCCGGCTCCGTGGCGGCGACGATCGCCCCGGCTGGGATGATCTGCTGCGCCGTCGGAACCTGGCTGATCACCGACTTGAATTCGGAATAGAACAGCGTGCAGATGTCGAAGGCGCCTTCGTTGAACAGCGCTATCACCTTCTTGGCGATGGCGTCCGCGTTGACGAAGCCGAGCGTCTTGACCTCGCGCAGGTCGACGCGCTCGATGATCAGCGCGCCATATTCGCGGCGCAGGATGTCGTAGCCCTTCTTGCCGACGGTGATGATCTTCACCGTCTTGCCGTCAGCCAGAAGCTTGCGGACATGCTCGCGGGCAAAACGCGAGATCTGCGAGTTGAAGCCGCCGCAGAGGCCGCGCTCGGCCGTGCAGACGACCAGCAGATGCGTGTCGTCGCCGCCGGTTCCGCTCATCAACTGCGGCGCGTCGCTGCCGCCGGCGCTGCTGACGGCCTGCGCGATGTTGGCCAGCACCGCGCCCATCCGCTGCGAATAGGGACGCGCGGCTTCCGCGGCTTCCTGCGCGCGGCGCAGCTTCGCCGCGGCGACCATCTGCATCGCCTTGGTGATCTTCTGCGTCGCCTTGACCGAGGCGATACGGTTGCGAAGGTCTTTTAAGGAAGCCATGCCCTATCCGTGCAATCAGGCGAAATTTTTCGCGTAGGCGTCGATATGGCTCTTGAGCTGCGTGCGCAGCTCGTCCGACAGCGCCTTCTCCTTGCGGATGCCGTCGAGCACTTCCTTGCCGTCCGAGCGCATATGCGCCAGCAGGCCCTGCTCGAACTTGCCAACCTGGTTTAAGGCGAGCTTGTCGAGATAACCGTTGACGCCAGCGAAGATCACCGCGACCTGCTCTTCCGTCTTCAGCGGCGAGAACTGCGGCTGCTTCAGGAGCTCCGTCAGGCGCGCGCCGCGGTTCAGCAGGCGCTGCGTGGCGGCGTCGAGGTCGGAGCCGAACTGCGCGAAGGCGGCCATTTCGCGGTACTGCGCGAGCTCGCCCTTGATCGAGCCGGCGACCTGCTTCATCGCCTTGATCTGCGCCGACGAACCGACGCGCGACACCGAGAGGCCGACGTTCACCGCCGGGCGGATGCCCTGGAAGAACAAATTGGTCTCGAGGAATATCTGGCCGTCGGTGATCGAGATGACGTTGGTCGGAATGTAGGCCGACACGTCGTTGGCTTGCGTCTCGATGACCGGCAACGCCGTCAGCGATCCGCCGCCATTGTCGTCGTTCAGCTTGGCGGCACGCTCCAGGAGGCGCGAATGCAGGTAGAAAACGTCGCCCGGATAGGCTTCGCGGCCCGGCGGGCGGCGCAAGAGCAGCGACATCTGGCGATAGGCCACGGCCTGCTTCGACAAATCGTCATAGCTGATCAGCGCGTGCATGCCGTTGTCGCGGAAATATTCGCCCATGGCGCAGCCGGCGAAGGGCGCCAGGAACTGCATCGGCGCCGGGTCGGAAGCGGTCGCGGCGACAATGATCGAATATTCGAGCGCGCCGCGCTCTTCCAGCACCTTGACGAACTGCGCGACGGTCGAGCGCTTCTGGCCGACGGCGACATAGACGCAGTAGAGCTTTTCCTTCTCCGGGCCGGTCTGGTGGATCGCCTTCTGGTTAAGGATCGTGTCGAGGATGATCGCGGTTTTGCCGGTCTGGCGGTCGCCGATGACCAGCTCGCGCTGGCCGCGGCCGACGGGAATGAGCGCGTCGATGGCCTTGAGGCCGGTGGACATCGGCTCATTCACCGACTTGCGCGGGATGATGCCGGGCGCCTTCACGTCAACGCGGCGGCGTTCGGTGGCGACGATCGGACCCTTGCCGTCGATCGGGTTGCCAAGCGCGTCGACAACGCGGCCGAGCAGGCCGGGGCCGACGGGCACGTCGACGATCGAGCCGGTGCGCTTGACGGTATCGCCTTCCTTGATGTCGCGGTCGTTGCCGAAGATGACGACGCCGACATTGTCGCTTTCGAGGTTCAGCGCCATGCCGCGGATGCCGCCCGGGAACTCGACCATCTCGCCGGCCTGGACGTTGTCGAGGCCATAGACGCGGGCGATGCCGTCGCCGACGGACAGAACCTGGCCGACTTCGGAGACTTCCGCCTCCTTGCCGAAGTTCTTGATCTGGTCTTTCAGAATTGCGGAAATTTCCGCGGCGCGGATGTCCATCAGCCGACCTCTTTCAGTGCGAGCTTGAGCGAATTGAGTTTGGTTTTGAGCGAGGTGTCGATCTGGCGCGAGCCGATCTTGACGATGATGCCGCCGAGCAGCGAGGGATCGACGGTGACGGCGATCGAGATTTCCTTGCCGGCGACGCCCTTGAGCGCGGTCTTGAGTTCCTTCTCCTGCGCCGGCGTCAGCGCATGGGCCGAAGTCACTTCGGCCGAAACCTCGCCGCGTTCGGCGGCGGCGATCTGGCGGAATGCCTTGATCATTGCCGGCACCGCGAAAAGGCGGCGGTTCTGCGCCACGACCCGCAGGAAATTGCCGACCAGGCCGGTGATCTTCGCCTTGGCGGCGATGGCCGCAATCGCCTTGAACTGCTCGTCGGATGAAAACACCGGGCTGCGGATCATCCGGGTCAGATCGGTACTGCCGGCCAGCAATGCCTCGAACCGGTCGAGGTCGGCTTCGACCTGGGAAACCGCCTTCGCCTGGGCCGCGAGTTCGTAGAGCGAACCCGCATAGCGTTCGGCAACTCCGGAGATTGGCGAGCTAGACTGTGCCACGGACCGTCTTTTCTCTTGTCTGACAGGCCGCAAGATTGTTGGCGCGAGTCTGGAACTCTGGCTAAATCTTTGACCTTACTGCAATTTTTCGTCAACAGGCATGCGCGTCACGCGTCCCCGAGCGAAAGTCGATTGCCGTCTAGCACAGGCCTTTACCGACCGCAACACGTTGCCGGACGGGCATTTGGGCAGTTTTGTCGCAGCCCGGCGGAGACCGCGCCGAGACGGTGCGGATTCATTGCAGGAAGCCGAAGGCGAAGCCCAGCGGAAGCGCCGCAAGCACGAAGTCGACGAGCACGAAAACCCAATTGTAGAGCGTGTTGCCGCGGTCCGACAGAATCGACACCAGCCGCCCGAACGCGGTGAACAGCCAGGAAAAGCCGAGCGCCATGTAGAGCAGCGGCTGCGCCAGGAGGATGCAGCACAGGCCGACGCCGAGATAGAAGCCCGACATTGTGGCCCGTCCTTCCGCCACCGCTTCGGGGTGCGCCTCGCTCGTCTGCAGCCGCAGCGCCTTGAACGAGAGACGCGGCGCGAAGAAGAACATCAGTCCGAGCAGCACCGTCACGGCCGCCGACGACCAGGCCAGCCACTCGCCCTGGCTCACCGGCCACGGAAACACGAATTCCATTGTCGTCCCCCTCCAGAATCGCTCGAACCGCTGCCATACTATCGATCGGCGGCGACTTCGCCAGATGGCTCGGAGCGCGATGGAGGAACCATGGTGGTCCAAAAGATTCCGGAGAGGCTGAGCTGGGTGGTCGAGGAACTGAAAATCGCCGGCCACGAGCGGCTGCTGGAAATCGGCTGCGGCCGCGGCGTGGCCGTTTCCCTCCTCTGCCCCTTGCTGACCACCGGCTCGATCACGGCGATAGACAGGTCGGCAACCGCCATCGACGCCGCCCTGCTCAGGAATGAAGCTCACGTGGCAGCCGGCAAGGTATCGTTCCGGCACATCGCCTTGGAAGATATGACAGGCCCGGCGCAATCCTTCGACAAGATCTTCGCCGTCAACGTCAATCTGTTCTGGCTCGACGCCGCCAGAGGTCTCGCCGCCGTCAGAAAGCTGCTCGCACCGGACGGAACGCTCCTCCTCTTCTACGAGCCGCCGTCGTTGGCTGGGCGCAAGCAGGCGGAGGCGAAGCTCCTCGCCAATCTCGAAGCCAACCGCTTCGAGGTGCTGGAGGTGATCGAGGCGGATGCCAGCCGCTCAAGCCTGTTCGGCGTCATCGCGAGGCCGGTCGGAAACAGCGCATAGTCACAAAAAGCTCTGCGGATCGATGTCCACCTGAACCCGCACCGAGCCGCGCAGCTTCGGTCCGTTGGCCAGCATGGCCCGCAGAAAACCCTGCATGTCCGAGCGGCGTTCGCCCTGCACCAGAAGCCGGAACCGGTGGCGTCCGCCGATCAGCGCCAGCGGCGCCTCAGCCGGCCCAAGCACATGGATATCGCTAGCCGCCGGCGCGGCCCGCCTCAATTGCCTTGCATGCGCTTCGGCCTCGGCCCGCGTCGCGGCGCTGACGATGATGCCCGCCAGCCGGCCAAAGGGTGGCAGCCCGGCCTTTTCGCGCTCGGCGATCTCGCGCTCGTAAAACGCCTCGGCATCGCCCGACACGATCGCCCGCATCACCGGATGATCGGGCTGGAACGTCTGCAGCAGCCCGAGGCTTTTCTTGCCGGTCCGCCCGGCTCGGCCCGTGACCTGGCTCAGCAATTGAAAGGTCCGCTCGGCGGCGCGCGGGTCACCATTGGCGAGGCCGAGATCGGCGTCGACCACCCCGACCAGCGTCATGTTTGGAAAATTGTGCCCCTTGGCCACCAGCTGCGTGCCGATGACGATGTCGGCCTCGCCCTTTGCGATTGCTTCCAGTTCGAGCCTGAGCCGCTTCACCCCGCCCATGATGTCGGAGGAAAGCACGATCGTGCGCGCGTCGGGGAAATGGCCGACCACCTCCTCGGCGATCCGCTCCACCCCCGGCCCGCAGGCGACGAGATGGTCGAGCGCCCCGCATTCCGGGCAGGCCTCGGGCCGCTTTTCATTGTGGCCGCAATGGTGGCAGACGAGTTGCCCGCGAAAGCGGTGCTCGACCAGCCAGGCCGAGCAGTCCGGGCACTGGAAGCGATGGCCGCACACCCGGCAGAGCGTCAGCGGCGCATAGCCGCGCCGGTTGAGGAAAAGCAGCGACTGCTCGCCCCGGCCGAGCGTCTCGCGCACATGGCCGATTAGGATCGGCGACAAAAAGCCGCCCCGCGCAGGCGGAGCGCGGCGCATGTCGATCGCCTTGATGTCCGGAAGTGCGGCTTCGGCAAAACGCGCCGGCAGCGCCACGCGGGCGTAGCGGCCCTGGCTCGCATTGACCCGGCTTTCGATGGAGGGCGTCGCCGAGGCGAGCACCACGGGAAAATCGCCGATGTGCGCCCGCACCACCGCCATGTCGCGGGCATTGTAGAAGACGCGGTCCTCCTGCTTGTAGGCGGGGTCATGCTCCTCGTCGACGACGATCAACCCGAGATCCCTGAACGGCAAGAACAGCGCCGAACGCGCGCCCGCCACCACCCTGACGCCGCCTTCCGCCACTTGCCGCCACACCTTTTCGCGCATGCGCGGCGCGAGGTCGGAGTGCCACTCGGCCGGCTTCGCGCCAAACCTGTCCTGGAACCGCTCGAGGAATGCCTGCGTCAGCGCGATTTCCGGCAGCAGGATCAGCACCTGCTTGCCTTTATCCAACGCCGCCGCAACCGCCTCGAAATAGACTTCGGTCTTGCCCGAACCGGTCACGCCGTCGATCAGCGTCACCCCGAATGCACCTTTCGCGGCGGATTCGCGCAAAGACGCCGCCGCCTTCTCCTGGTCGCCGGTCAGGGCCGCCGTCGCAAAGCCCGGATCGGGCGCGGCAACGACCGGCCGCGGCGGGATCATCGCCGTCTCGAACACCCCCTGCGCCTTCAGTCCGTCGATCACCGTCGAGGAAACGCCGGCCGCATGCGCGAGCCCGGAGCGGGTCCAGGCCAGCCCGTCGGCGGCCATCTCCAGGACACGCGAGCGAGCGGAGGTCATCCGGTCAGGCTCGGCGTCGGTCCTTATCAGCCCTTCGATCCACGGCTCAGGATCGAAAGCCTCCGGCGCACGCAGGATCATCCGCGCCACCATTCCGGGCGCCGAAAGCGTATAGGCCGCGATCCAGTCGACGAAGCGGCGCATCTCCTTGCCGATCGGCGGACAGTCGAACGCCTGCTCGATCGGCCGAAGTTTCCGCGCGTCGACCGCTTCGCATGCCGAATCCCAGACGATGCCCGCCACTTGCCGCGGCCCGAGCGGCACGCGCACGATCGAGCCTGGCTCGACATGCATCCCGGCCGGCACCGCATAGGTGTAGGGCCGCTCGGCCGGCATCGGCACGAGAACGGGTACGAAAAGCAGTGGGGGCGAATCTTGTTTCATTGCGCGTGACCTTGCCCGGACTTTCGGCTAGAGCAAAGTCCAACCCGCCCGGCGCCCTCGTGCGGCGCATGTCAATTTGCCAGGGAGACTGCCATGAAATTCTTCGTCGACACCGCCGACGTGAAGGAAATCCGCGAACTCAACGATCTGGGGCTGCTCGACGGCGTCACCACCAATCCATCGCTGATCCTGAAATCCGGCGGCAACATCACCGAAGTCACTCGGGAAATTTGCAGCATCGTCGAAGGTCCGGTCTCGGCCGAAGTCGTCGCCACCGAATACAAGGAGATGATGCGCGAAGCCGAGGTGCTGTCGAAGATCGCCGACAACATCTGCATCAAGGTGCCGCTTACACTCGACGGCCTGAAGGCCTGCAAGGCGATCACCCGCGACGGCCGCAAGGTCAATGTCACGCTCTGCTTTTCGGCTACCCAGGCGCTGCTCGCCGCCAAGGCCGGCGCCACCTTCATCTCGCCCTTCATCGGCCGCATCGACGACATGGGCGTCGATGGCATGGAACTGATCGGTGAGATCAAGATGATCTACGACAATTACAATTTCGATACGGAAATCCTCGCCGCGTCGATTCGTACGGTCAATCATGTCAAGCAAGCAGCATTGATCGGAGCTCACGTCGCCACCGTGCCGCCCGCGACGCTGAAGGCTCTGGTCAAGCATCCGCTGACCGACAAGGGGCTGGAAGCCTTCCTCTCCGACTGGGCCAAGACCGGCCAGAAGATCGGCTGATTCGGCCGGGAACGCGGCGCGGCTTCCGCGCCGCGCCTGCCTCGCGAACGAAGGCTCGCCTCGCACTCAGGCGACGACGTTCACGATCCGCTGCGGCACCACGATCACTTTGCGCGGCGGCTTGCCCTCGAGCGCCTTCTGCACGAAGTCGAGCGCCAGCGCCGCCTTCTCCACCGCACCTTGATCCGCGTCGCGCGCGATCGTCAGGTCGCCGCGCTTCTTGCCGTTGATCTGCACTGGATAGACCACGTCGTTGTCGATCGTCAGCGCCGGGTCGAATTCCGGCCATGGCCGGTTCGCCACAAAACCCTCGCCGCCAAGTGTCGCCCAGCACTCCTCGGCCAGATGCGGCATCATCGGCGCAATCAATACGACCAGCATATCCAGCGCCTGACGGGCGGCCGCAGCCATCGCCGGCGAAGCCTTGCCCGCCGCCACTTCGGCCAATGGCCCTTGCAGCGTATTGGACAGTTCGTAAATCCGCGCGACCGCCTTGTTGAAGCCGAGCCTGTCGATCTCTTCGCCGACAGCCTTCACCGTCCTGTGCGCAGCCCTAGAAACCGCCCCGGCCTCGCCTTCGATTGCTGAACCCGGCGCAATTCCGGCAAGCGCCGGCGCGGCCTCCGAAACCAGCCGCCAGACGCGCTGCACGAAGCGGTGCGCCCCTTCCACGCCGGCTTCCGTCCAGATCACATCGCGCTCCGGCGGCGAATCCGACAGCATGAACCAGCGCGCCGTGTCGGCGCCATAGCTGGCGATGATGTCGTCGGGATCGACGACGTTCTTCTTCGACTTCGACATCTTCTCGATCGCGCCGATCTCGATCTCTGCGCCGGTCGCAAGCAGCGTCGCGCGGCGCTTTCCGTCCGTCTCCTCGATCTTGACCTCGGCTGGCTGAACCCACCCCTTCGGGCCCTTGTAGGTTTCGTGCACCACCATGCCTTGGGTGAACATGCCCGCGAACGGCTCCTTCACCTGGTTCAGATGGCCGGTGATCCGCATCGCCCGCGTGAAGAAGCGCGAGTAGAGCAGATGCAGGATCGCGTGCTCGACGCCGCCGATGTACTGGTCGACCGGCAGCCAGGCGCTCTTGCCGTCGACGGCCGACAGTGTGGTTGGCGCCTCGTCGTTCCACGGATCGGTGAAACGCGCGAAATACCACGACGAATCGACGAACGTATCCATCGTGTCGGTGTCGCGCCGGGCCGGCTTGCCGCATTCCGGGCAGTCGACATGTTTCCAGGTCGGGTGATGGTCCAGCGGGTTGCCTGGCTTTTCGAACGACAGATCGCGCGGCAGTTCGACAGGCAGCGCCTTGGCCGGCACCGCGCCGCAAGAGTCGCAATAGATCACCGGGATAGGCGCACCCCAGCAGCGCTGGCGCGAGATCAGCCAGTCGCGCAGCCGGAACTGCACCTTGCGTTCGCCCTGCGGCCGGTTTCCGACGGTCACGCCGGACAGCCGCGTCGCCACCTCCTCGAACGCCCTTTCCGGCGTCATGCCGTCGAGGAAGCGCGAATTGATCATCACGCCGTCGTCGACATAGGACTCATTGATGATCTGGAAGGTTTTCGCGTCGGCGTCGGCCGGCATCACCACCGGAACCACCGGCAGGCCATATTTGTTGGCGAAGTCGAGGTCGCGCTGATCGCCGGACGGGCAGCCGAAGATGGCGCCGGTGCCGTAGTCCATCAGCACGAAATTCGCGACATAGACCGGCAATTTCCATTCCGGATCGAAAGGGTGAACGACGCGAATACCCGTGTCGAAGCCTTTCTTCTCGGCAGTGGCGATCTCGGCCGTTGACGTGCCGCCGCGCTTGATCTCCTTGATGAAGGCGGCCAGCTCGGTGTTGCCATCCGCGGCCTTCTTCGCGAGCGGATGGTCGGCGGCGATCGCCATGAAGGAAGCGCCGAAGATCGTATCGGGGCGCGTCGTGTAAACCTCCAGCTCGGTCTCGCCTGCGGGCGCCGTTTCCTTCGCCAACGGCCAGCGGATCAGCATGCCTTCCGAGCGGCCGATCCAGTTCGCCTGCATCAGCTTGACCTTTTCCGGCCACTTGTCGAGCGTGTCGAGGCCTTCGAGCAGTTCTTGCGACATCGACGTGATCTTGAAGAACCATTGCGTCAGGTCGCGCTGCTCGACCAGCGCGCCGGAGCGCCAACCGCGACCGTCTATGACCTGCTCGTTGGCGAGCACGGTCATGTCCTCCGGGTCCCAGTTGACCTTGGCGGATTTGCGCTCGGCCAGCCCGGCCTTCCAGAAATCCAGGAACATGCGCTGCTGGTGCTTGTAATAGGACGGATCGCAGGTGGCGAACTCGCGCGACCAATCCCACGACAGGCCCATCGTCTTCAACTGGCCTTTCATCGTCTCGATGTTGGCGTAGGTCCAGTCGCGCGGGTTGACCTTGTTGTCGCGCGCCGCGTTCTCCGCCGGCAGGCCGAAGGCATCCCAGCCTATCGGGTGCAGCACGTTGAACCCCTTGGCGCGGCGATAACGCGCCACCACGTCGCCCATCGCGTAGTTGCGGACGTGGCCCATATGGATGCGCCCGGACGGGTAGGGGAACATCTCCAGCATATAATATTTCGGGCGCGGGTCGTCGTTCTTCGTCTCGAACAGCTTTTCGCCGTTCCAGGCCTTCTGCCATTTGGGTTCGGACGCGCGCGGATTGTATCGTTCGGTTGCCATGACCGGTTTTTCACTTAAAAGACGTGCGGATTGACGGATGGGCGGACCTTCACCACGGTTTGCCGGACCCGTCAACACCATGGCCCACTGCGGCGACGGACGACAACCGGGATATATGGACATGACGGATGCGGTCGAACAGCTTGCCGCGGTGAGGACGAAAATCGCCGCAGCCGAAAGGCAGGCCGGCCGTGAGCCCGGTTCGGTGACGCTGGTTGCGGTGACCAAGACGTTCGACGCGACAGCAATCCGGCCCGTGCTCGTGGCCGGACAGCGCGTCTTCGGCGAGAACCGGGTCCAGGAAGCGCAGGGCAAATGGCCGGCCCTGAAGGCCGAATTCCCCGATGTGGAGCTTCATCTCATAGGCCCGCTGCAATCGAACAAGGCGAAGGAGGCCGTGGCGCTGTTCGACGTTATCGAGACGATCGATCGCGAGAAGATCGCGGCAGCACTTGCCGCCGAAATCCGCAAGCAGGGCAAGGCGCCGCGACTTTTCGTCCAGGTCAACACCGGCTCCGAACCGCAGAAGGCCGGCATAGAGCCGCGCGAGGCGGTCGCGTTCGTCGGCCGCTGCCGCGATGTCCACGGCCTCGCCATCGAAGGCCTGATGTGCATTCCGCCGCTGGACGAAAACCCCGGCCCCCATTTCGCGCTCCTTGAAAAACTCGCGCGCGAAGCCGGCGTCGGCAAGCTGTCGATGGGCATGTCCGGCGACTACGAACTCGCTATCGCCTTCGGCGCGACGAGCGTGCGGGTAGGCAGCGCAATCTTCGGAAGCCGCTAGACGCCTGATCCGTACTCTCGGGCGGCAGCGCCGCCTATAACCGCACATTCTCGACCAGGAAATCGAGGAAGGCACGAACCCGCGCCGGCAGGTGCTTGCCCTGGCCGACATAGACGGCGTGGATCGGCTCGTCGTCGCCGGGATTGAACTCTTCGAGCAAGGGAACCAGCCGCCCCGCCGCGATGTCAGGGCCGACGTGCCAGAGAGCGTGCCGGGCGATGCCGCCGCCGGAAAGCGCCATCAGCCGCATCGATTCGCCGTCGCTGACCAGCGACTTGCCGGACGGCATGACGCTGACCGGCCGGCCCTGGCGGTCGTGGAAATGCCAGCCCTCGACGAGACGCGAAAAACAGAAGCCTAGAACGTTGTGACGGTGAAGATCGGCTGGCGTTTCCGGCCTGCCGTGCTTTTCGAGGTAGGAGGGTGACGCGACCACCACCATGCGGCTCTGGCCAAGCTTGCGGGCGACGAGGCTCGACTCGGCGAGGGGGCCGGCGCGGATCGCGAGGTCGGCGCGCTCCTCGAGCAGATCGACAACGCGATCGGTGAGCGACAGGTCGATCGAGATTTCCGGGTTGAGCTCCAGGAATTTCGGGATCAGCGGGACGAGTTTGTGCTGGCCAAACGGCACCAGGCAGTTGACGCGCAACCGTCCGCGCGGCGCTGCCCCCGCCGCTGCCTCGCGCTCCGCCGCCGCGATCTCGGCCAGGATGCGCAGCCCGCTCTCGTAGAAGGCGACGCCTTCCGGCGTAACCTGCAATTTGCGGGTCGAGCGGCGCATCAGGCGGGCGCCGAGCCTGTTCTCCAGCCGCGCGATCAGCTTGCTGACCGCCGAAGGCGTCATCCGCAGTTCGCGCGCCGCGGCCGAGAAGCTCTGCTCCTCGACGACACGCACAAAAACTTCGATCTCGCCGGAACGGTTTATTTCGGGCCTCGCCATTCGTGAATTTATTTCACAGAAAATGTGCCTTGATCAAGGCTGGTTCATAGCCGGCACGGTCACGATCTTTCGAAAACGGCGCAGGGAGGACGCGGCGCCTACGAAAAGGAAGGGACCCCGCCAAATGCCTCTCGCTCTCTACGCCCTCACTGCCGGCGCCTTCGGCATCGGCGTCACCGAATTCGTCATCATGGGCCTGCTGCTCGATGTCAGCGCCGATCTCGGCGTCTCGATCTCGGCGGCGGGCATGCTGATTTCCGGCTATGCGCTCGGTGTCGTGGTCGGCGCGCCGCTGCTCGGCGCGATCTCCGGCCGCTGGTCGAAGAAGACGCTGCTGATGAGCCTGATGGTCGTCTTCACCATAGGAAATCTCGCCTGCGCGCTGGCGCCCGACTACTGGACGCTGATGGCCGCCCGTGTGCTCACCGCGTTCGCCCATGCTTCGTTCTTCGGCGTCGGCTCGGTCGTCGCCACCGGTCTGGTGCCGGCCAACAAGAAGGCCTCGGCCATCGCCGTGATGTTCACCGGACTGACCGTCGCCAACATCCTCGGCGTGCCGTTCGGCACCTGGCTCGGCCAGGCCTATGGCTGGCGTTCGACATTCTTGGCCGTCACGCTGGTCGGGGTGATCGCCGTCGCAGTCATCGCGCTTCTGGTTCCGCGCGATAATCCGGCTGGCGGCTCGGAAGAGGGCTCGGAAGGAGTGCTCGCCGTGCTCGGCCGCCGCGCCGTGCTACTCGGCCTCGCAACTACCGTGCTTTCCTGGGTCGGCGTCTTCGCCGGCTTCACCTACATCGCGCCGATCCTGACCCGGATCACCGGTTTCCCCGAGGCCGCGGTGTCGCCGATCCTGCTGGTCTTCGGCGGCGGCCTCGTCATCGGCAATCTGCTCGGCGGGCGGCTTGCCGACCAAAGGCTGGTGCCGACGATGCTGGGCAGCCTCGCCGCACTGTCGGTCGTTCTGTTCGCCATGACCTTCGCCATACACAGCCAGGTGCTGGCGGTCGTCGCCATCGGGCTGTTCGGCGCCGCCGCCTTCGCCACCGTCGCGCCGCTGCAGATGTGGGTGCTGGACAAGGCCGAGGGCGCCGGCCAAGGCCTCGCCTCGTCGTTCAACATCGCCGCCTTCAACCTCGGCAACGCCATCGGCGCCTGGCTCGGCGGCTTCGTCATCGACCATGGTCCAGGCCTCGGCGCGGTCACCTGGGTTGCAGGGCTGGTTCCGCTCGCAGCGATCGCCGTCGCGCTCGCTGCCCTGCGCCTCGAGGCACGCGACGAACGCCTCGTGCCCGCCGCCGCCTGCCCAGACGCTGCGGAATGATTGCAACGCACCGGCCCGAACGGACGCCGGCGAGAATCGCTGCTACTGAACCACCTCCGAAACGAAAAGGAATTTTACCATGGAATACAGACGTCTTGGCGCATCCGGCCTCAAGGTGCCGGCCCTCAGCTTCGGTGCAGGAACCTTCGGCGGTTCGGGACCGCTTTTCGGCGCGTGGGGCACCAGCGACGCCAGGGAGGCGCGGCGGCTGGTCGATATCTGCCTCGAAGCGGGCGTCAACCTCTTCGACACTGCCGATGTCTATTCAAATGGCGCCTCGGAAGAGGTGCTCGGCGAGGCCATCAAGGGACGCCGAGACGCCGTGCTCATCTCCACCAAGACGTCGCTGCCGATGGGCGACGGGCCGAACGATGCGGGCTCTTCCCGCTCCCGCCTCATCAAGGCCGTCGAGGACGCGCTGCGGCGGTTGGGCATCGACTATATCGACCTCCTGCAACTGCATGCCTTCGACGCTGGGACGCCGATCGAGGAGGTGCTGTCGACGCTCGACGTTCTCGTGCGTGCGGGCAAACTCCGCTATGTCGGCGTATCCAATTTCTCCGGCTGGCAGGTGATGAAATCGCTCGGACTGGCCGACAGGCACGGCTGGCCGCGCTACGTAGCGCATCAGGTCTATTATTCGCTGCTCGGCCGCGATTACGAATGGGAATTGATGCCGCTTGGGCTCGACCAGGGCGTGGGCGCGCTGGTGTGGAGCCCGCTCGGCTGGGGACGCCTGACCGGCAAGATTCGCCGCGGCCAGCCGCTACCGGAAGGAAGCCGGCTGCACGAGACGGCAAGCTACGGGCCGCCGGTCGACGACGATCATCTGTTCCGGATCGTCGACGCGCTCGACGCGGTGGCCGAGGAAACCGGCAAGACGGTGCCGCAGATCGCCATCAACTGGCTGCTCCAGCGCCCGACCGTGTCGTCGGTCATCATCGGCGCCCGCAACGAGGAGCAGCTTCGCCAGAATTTGGGCGCAGTCGGCTGGGCGCTGACGCCCGCGCAGATCAAGGCGCTTGATGCGGCGAGCGCCGTCACCGCGCCCTATCCGTATTTCCCCTACCGCCGGCAGGAGGGTTTTGCGCGGCTCAGCCCGCCCGCGGTCTGACGAGGCCGGCAAATGCGCCGGTAGGGACGGCGGGGACGGCTAATGCAGCACGAATTCCCCGTCGACCTTGCGCCATTCGTTCGGCGCGATCAGCTTCTGGTGGGTATAGGTCACCGAATGCAGCGGCCCGTCGAGTTTCGCCCGCCAGAAGTCGATGAACTTCACCAGCACCGGAAACTTCGGCGCGATGTCGTATTCCTGCCAGACGAAGGTCTGCAGCAGATGCGGGTGGTCAGGGAGATGATAGAGGAACTGAGCCGTGGTCAGCCCATATCCCATCAGCATCAGTTCCATTTCCGATATGTCGCGCATGGCGTCCTTCGAGCCTCTCAGACAGATCCTCCACCGCCAGAGTGTGCGGCGCGATGGTTAACCGTCTATTGACAACGCAGTGTAGCCGATCCGGTTTCATCCACGAAATCAAAAGCTTGGCAGCAACGGCCGGCGAGTGCTGACAGGCCTCGCCCATGGTTCGGCCGCGCAAGTGCGGCATGCCGCCGCGGCGAATCCAACGTCTAATATTGTGGCAAGCGGCCAAATGATAATAAATGCCCGCAAATCTGCCTTGCGGCGGAGATGCCGGCGCGTTCGACGCCAGCTTCATTTCGGGAGGGAGACAGAATGTCCGAGGCAAAAATCCACCGCGTCAAGCCGGAGTGGAAGAAGAACGCGCTCATCGATGACGAGACCTATCTGAAATGGTACGCCGATAGCGTCAAGAACCCCGACAGGTTCTGGGGCAAGCACGGCAAGCGCATCGACTGGTTCAAGCCCTACACCAAGGTCAAGAACACCTCCTTCACCGGCAAGGTCTCGATCCAGTGGTTCGAGGATGGCCTCACCAACGTCTCGTATAATTGCATCGACCGCCATCTGAAGAAGCGCGGCAACCAGACCGCGATCATCTGGGAGGGCGACAATCCGTACGACGACAAGAAGATCACCTACAACGAACTGCACGAGCATGTCTGCCGCCTCGCCAATGTGCTGAAGAAGCACGGCGTCAAGAAGGGCGACCGCGTCACCATCTACATGCCGATGATTCCCGAGGCCGCCTATGCGATGCTCGCCTGCACGCGCATCGGCGCCATCCATTCGGTCGTCTTCGGCGGCTTCTCGCCGGATTCGCTTGCCGGCCGCATCGAGGATTGCCGCTCGACTTTCGTAATCACCGCCGACGAAGGCCTGCGCGGCGGCAAGCCCATCCCGCTCAAGGACAACACCGACAAGGCGATCGAGATCGCCGCGCGTGACGGCGCCAAGGTCGACAAAGTGCTGGTGGTGCGCCGCACCGGCGGCAAGACCGGCTGGGTGGAAGGCCGCGACCTTTGGTACCACGACGAGGTCGCCTCGGTGAAACCCGACTGCAGGCCCGAGAAGATGAAGGCCGAGGATCCGCTGTTCATCCTCTACACCTCGGGCTCGACCGGAAAGCCGAAGGGCGTGCTCCACACCACGGGCGGCTATCTCGTCTACGTCTCGATGACCCACCAATACGTCTTCGATTACCATGACAAAGACATCTACTGGTGCACCGCCGATGTCGGCTGGGTCACCGGCCACAGCTACATCGTCTACGGGCCGCTCTCCAACGGCGCCACGACGCTGATGTTCGAAGGCGTGCCCAACTACCCCTCGCCCTCGCGCTTTTGGGAAGTCATCGACAAGCACAAGGTCAATATCTTCTACACCGCGCCGACCGCCATCCGCGCGCTGATGGGCGCCGGCAACAGCCATGTGAAGAAGACTTCGCGCAAGTCGCTGCGGGTGCTTGGCACCGTCGGCGAGCCGATCAACCCGGAAGCCTGGGAATGGTATTTCAACACCGTCGGCAACGGGAAGGTGCCAGTCGTCGACACGTGGTGGCAGACCGAGACCGGCGGCATTCTGATCACGCCGCTGCCCGGCGCGACGGACCTGAAACCTGGCTCGGCGACGCGGCCGTTCTTCGGCGTGCAGCCTGAACTTGTCGACAATGACGGCAAGGTTCTGGAAGGCACGGCCAGCGGCAACCTTTGCATCACCGATTCCTGGCCCGGAATGATGCGAACCGTCTATGGCGATCACGACCGTTTCATCCAGACCTATTTTTCGAACTACAAAGGCAAATATTTCACGGGCGACGGCTGCCGCCGTGACGAGGACGGCTATTACTGGATCACCGGCCGCGTCGACGATGTCATCAACGTTTCCGGCCACCGCATGGGCACCGCCGAAGTGGAATCGGCGCTGGTCAGCCATGAGAAGGTTTCGGAGGCCGCGGTCGTCGGCTACCCGCACGATATCAAGGGCCAGGGCATCTACTGCTACGTCACCTTGATGGCCGGCGAACAATGGTCGGAGGACCTCCGCAAGGAGCTTGTCACCCACGTCCGCAAGGAGATCGGCGCCATCGCCTCGCCCGACAAGATCCAGTTCGCGCCGGGCCTGCCAAAAACCCGCTCGGGCAAGATCATGCGGCGCATCCTGCGGAAAATCGCCGAGGATGATTTTGGCGCGCTCGGCGACACCTCGACGCTTGCCGACCCGCACGTCGTCGACGATCTCGTCGCCAACCGCCAGAACAAGAGGGCGTAGGCGCTTTCCTCCAAGGCAGGGGAATGCCGGGCGGGTTGAAAGGCTTCCCCCTCACGGGCAAGGATCGAAACTGCAGGTTGCAGTTTTAGTCAATTCTGATACAACCGTAGCGAGCACCGATTCCCGGCGCTTGATGGCGGGAGTCCGTGATGAAATATCGCAAGCGGAATGGGAAGGACACCTGGCACTTCTGCACCAACTGCCAGAACTGGCCCACTTCAGACTATGATGAGCGCGAAACGAAGCCGACCTATGGCGAGTTCTGCAACGAGTGCCTGGCAAAAAACACGAACGGCACCTGCACCAAGAAGCAGTAACGCCACGCCGTTGAAATCAGACAGCTACCTATACAAATCGGCCCGCGTCGGCGGCAGCCCGCTCGGGCCGCGCGCCCGCCGCGTCGCGACCGTCTGATAAATCTGCACCGAGCCTCCGATGAAACCGAGCGAGCAGCCGGTGAGATAGAGCAGCCATAGCCGCGCCTTGGCCTCACCGACCTCGGCGATCGCCTCGTCGAAGCGGGCATGCAGCCGTTCCGCCCACAACCTGCACGTGCTGGCGTAGTGCTCGCGCAAATTCTCGACGTCGTGCACCTCGAAGCCGTAGGCCTCCAGGTTTTCCACCGTCATGCCGATATGATCGACCTCGCCGCCCGGGAAAATATACTTGATCAGCGCCTTGTAGCTCGGAGCCTTGCGCCTCCATGCCTTGCGGTCCCGCTTCATGCGCCTTGTGATCGCGTGATGCAGATAGATGCCGCCGGGCTTGAGCAACCGGTGGACGGCCAGGAAATAAGCCTCATGGTTGGCCAGCCCGAGATGCTCGAACATGCCGATCGACGAGATCTTGTCGAATTTCCCGGTCAGTTCGGAATAGGGCTTCACCTCGATGGTGATGCGGTCCTCGAGCCCTTCGGCACGGATGCGCTCGCGGGCCAGCGCGGTCTGCGCCTCCGACAGCGAGACGCCGTGGCCGGTGACGCCGTAGTGCTTGGCGGCATGGATCAGCATCGCACCCCACCCGCAGCCGATGTCCAGCAGGGTCTCGCCGGGCTTCAGCCGCAGCTTGCGGCAGATATGGTCGAGCTTGTCGGCCTGCGCCTGGTCGATGCCGTTGGAGAAATCTTTGAAGTAGCCGCAGCTATAGACCATGCGCTCGTCGAGGAAGAGCCGGTAGAACGCGTTCGAGATGTCGTAGTGGTGGGTGATCGCCTCCTTGTTGGAGCCGCTGACGAAGGGGTTGCGCCCGGCGAGCCGGTCGAGCGCCGCGTCGCGCCCGCTCGAAAGCATCAGCGCCGGCAGGTCACGCAGCAATTGCAGCTTGGGAAGCTGGCGCAGCATGGCTTTCAATTTTACCTGCGGGCGGCGCGCGACGATGTCGAACAGCGAGCCGTTCTCGACATCGATGGCTTTGGAGACCCAGAGTTCGACCAGCGTCGCGAACACCGGACGCCATATGACGCGGCCGACGATGCGGCTGTCGTTGATCGCCACCACCGGCCCGCCGGCCGGCCCGATGCGCTCGCCGTTCCACAGCCGCACCGCAAAGTCCGGCTTCAGTTCGTCGACCATTGTCCGGATGATCCGGGCTGCCCTGGCTGCGCTGTCCATCCTCTCCATGCCGCCGGATCGGAAGTCCGGCGTCCCCTTGGCAGGCACATGATGGCCGCTCGGCAGCGCCGTCACAACGGTTTTGTTGCTTTCGGAACACGCTCCCGGCGAATTTTCCTCTCACGCTTGCCATTTCCAAACGAACACCCCATCCTTACCGGGTGTTCAACAAATCGAAAGGAGGTGATCCGATGTCGAGTGATTTCGTTTTCCAGAACGTGGCCTCAGCGGATTGCCCTTTCGGGAAGCAGCCTTCCCGTTAACGGCGCAAGATGCGCGGCTTGTGATCCCTTGAGGATCACGGCCAGGGCCGCGCCACGGACGGAAACACGGAAGGCCGCCTGCTTCGAAAGAAGCGGCGGCCTTTTCCTTTGTCCGAACGCTGCGGCGCTACTTGGTCAGCGCCAGCCGCTCGATGTTCTTGATGATTGCGTCGAATGCGGCGTCCAGCGCTTCGCCATCCGCGGCTTCATAGTAGTGCTGGACCGAGGAGGTATCGGGCGAAGAGCAGTTTTTCAACACCTGCTTGGCGCTCATCTGGTTCAGCATGAAGCCGATGGTGAATATCTCGATCTTGTCGCTTTTCTTCATCGCGTCGCAGAGTCTTTCGGCTTTCGAGCGCGACTTCGCGGGCTGGTTGGTGACGGTCGCGTCCTTGGCGACGTTGGCGAAGGCGGTATTGAACTCTCCGTCGGTCATCAGGATGGCGATCTTGGCGACCTTCTTCTCGTCGCGAGGCTCCGGACGGGAACCCTCCGGCAGGTAGTCTGCCCAGCTGTCGGACAACAGATAGCGCGTCCACTGTATGCCGATATGACCAGCCGTATGGCCAGCCGGCTCGAACTTGCCGATCGTGTCGATCAGCGCGTCGGCATCGGCGGTCAGCGGGTGGAGTTCGGCCTTGGGGCAGAATTGCAGCCTGGAATCCCTATTGACCATCGCAACGTTCGGACCCACGGCGGTGAACTGGTGGGTGCCCTTGCGTTCGGTTGCGCAATTGTCGTGCCGGTCCGAGAGAGCAACCGCGTGAACGCCGGTATACGCGGGCGGATCCTTCTTGGTGAACTGGGTCTCGTAGTGGACATATTCCGCAAGAGCGCCGGCATTGACCGCGTCGGAGTAGGGCACGATCGCAACTCTTACGCGCGGGTTGTCCTGATTTTGGCCGTCCAGCAGCCTTTTTACCGCATCCTCGGCAGCATCCCTGAGATCGCCTATTTTGTCCGACCACTGGTTCGGCGCCATCGACCCGGTCACGTCCAGCATCATCGCCACCTCGATCGTCTTGTCGGAATAAACGGCGGCCGAGCTGATGGATACGCGGGGGTCCTTGGTCGAGAAGAACGGGAAAGCCAGATTCACATTCGCCGAGGCGGTCGCCTCGATCGTCCGTGCCGTCTTGTCGATCACCAGCTTTTCCAGCACGAACTGTTCTGTCGTCGCGAATTTTGCATCACTGTTGACGCCCAGAAACGCCTCGACCATCTTGCGCGCCTCTTCCGGCTCGATCGCGCCTGTCGTCAGGTCGCGCGCGGTCGAGGTCACCGCGGCGTCGAGCGCGTTTTGAAGGCTGGATTTGAGCTGGTACGACTGCGCGACATTGACGCCGAGGCCAACCGACAGCATCAGCATCGAGGCTATCACACCCGTTAGCATCGCGAAATTGCCGCTCCTGTCGCCGGTGAAGCTGCCCGCGACCTGTCTCGCTTTGTCGAAAATCCGCATCGTTCCCGCCTCCGTTTCGGCGGATTGCGCCGCCTGAACGGGACAATGCAGGAATCCGGCCGGAAACGCCCCTCTATACGGCCGAACTGGTACATGAAGTGCTAATGGATTGTTTTTACGGAACATTGCCTGGCATGGTGGTAAACCGCCGGTAAACAACTCCGCCGGCATTTCCTTTCCGGCCGAGTGCTGCCACGGGCTTGGGAAATCAGCTTGATAAGCTGCCCCTCAATAAGCTGTCCCTCAGTGGCACAGTTGCCCGTGCCATACTGGTTCAGTCGCACCAGCTCCGCCGTTTTCCACCCCCGTATGGGCGCACAATGTTCCGCTCGATCATGATTTTCGATACGGCTGCGCCCTCTTGCGTGGCGACGTCGGCCAGCACGCGGCCGTAATATTTCGCGCCGCCGATATTGGAGATCGAGATCGCACCGCCGCCGATCAGTTCGGCCAGCACCGCGCGGGCGTGCAGCGCCGCGGCGCGCTCGCTCTCGCAACGGCTTTTCATCTCCGGCGCGTCTATGCCGCGAACACGGATGTTCACGCGGACGGACTGCCCCGGCCAGATATGCGCTTCGGCCAGGAACGTGTCGCCGTCGATGACCTCGACGACGGTAGCCTCGACCGGCCCTCTGAAGCTCTTCGCCGCATAGGCCGGCTCCGCGGCAAACAGCACCGCGCCCGCCAGCATCGCTGCATAGCCGAGAACCGATTTTGGCTCGTGAAAAGACCGCGAATCCATGACAAGGCATTTATTCCTATTTTCGGGAACAATGCAATGCCGATCTGGGATCAGATATGTTGAGGTTCGGGTCAGGCAATCATATGCGCGCCGATGGTGCGATCGACGCCATGGTAGGGCGGCTTGAACGGATGGCTCTCCTGCTCGTAGGTCCAGACCTTGAAGGTGGCCAGGTTGTGCGGGCCGAAACTGTGCAGAAGCGGCACGTCGGTTGCGTCGCGGCCGCGCGCGACGGCGACACGACCGATGCGCCGCATGTTATGGCGGGCGTCGAATGTGTACCACTTCCCGTCGAGGAACGCCTCGAACCAGGCGTTGAAATCCATCGGCGCCGGGTCCGGCGGCACGCCGATGTCGCCCAGATAACCGTTCACATAGCGGGCGGGGATGTTCATGCACCGGCAAAGCGTGATCGCCAGATGCGCGAAGTCGCGGCAGACGCCGACCCGTTCCTCGTGCGCCTGGGCAGCCGTGCGGGTATGGCGCGCATAGCCGTAGCCGAAGGACAGGCGGTTGTGCACGTAGTCGGTGATCGCCTGCACGCGCGCCCAACCCGGCGGCTCTTGCCCGAACAGGTTCCACGCAAGATTGCCCAGATGATCGGTCTCGCAATAGCGGCTGCCGAGCAGATAGCCGATCGCATCGTCCGGGAGTTCCTCGATCGGCGTCTCGCCGGCCTGCGCATTTGTCTCGTCGGGCTCGCCGCTGTCCTCGACCACCGCATCGTACAGGATGCGGAATCCGCCCGCCGGCGCCACGAAGCGGCGGCAGATGTTGCCGTAGCGATCTTCATAGACCCGGCTCGGCGTCTTCGGCGAGGTGATGACGCGGGTCTGTCTCTTTATGTCCGTTTGCCGGTCCTTGTGGATTTCCAGGACCGATATCACTGGCGTCGGCTGCGGGCACTCGATCGCGATTTCATAGCCTAGCCTGATGAGCATGTGTGGGCCCCGGAGGAAGGAGAGAAGACGGTTTGTCGCTCAACGCGCCATGGTACCTCTTGTTCCGCAAAAGCCGCGGGCAAATTGGCCGGAAAGACCCGCTTCGCCCGGCCGGGCAGAGCCTCAAAAATCGCTGGCCAGACCCTTGACCTCCCAGTCGCCGTAGCGCCCCGGATCGGCGCCGCCGCGCCCGCCTATTTCCTTCGGCAGCGACGCCTCGCGGTCGCTATAGACCCGGCGGCGTTCCTCCGCCTCCTTGAGCGCGCGTTCGGCAGCCGGGCTCAGGCGCTTGGCGGCCGTGGAGGTCTTGTCGGCATTGGCTGGTCGGGTGTCGGACATCGGCGCTCCTCAAGGCAGGCAATTGAAACCGGACGGCAGGTTCACCATCATATAGTCGGGCCGACACTGCGGTTCGAGCCTTTCTTCCGCAGCCGGCCGGATGGAGTCGACGATGAATATGATACGCACCGCAATGCTGCTGGCCTTCATGACCGCGCTCTTCATGGGCGTCGGCTACCTGATTGGCGGCGGCGGCGGCATGATGATCGCCTTTCTCATCGCGGCGGGCATGAACCTCTTCAGCTACTGGAATGCCGACAAGATGGTGCTCAGGATGCACCACGCCGTCGAGGTCGACGAGCGCAACGCGCCGGAATATTTCGGCATCGTCCGCGACCTTGCCGCCAGCGCCGGCCTGCCCATGCCGAAGGTCTACCTGATCGACAACCCGCAGCCCAACGCCTTCGCCACCGGCCGCAACCCGCAAAATGCAGCCGTGGCGGCCACGACAGGCCTGCTCGACCGCCTCTCCTACGAAGAAGTGGCCGCCGTCATGGCGCATGAGCTTGCCCATGTGCAGAACCGCGACACGCTCACCATGACGATCACCGCGACGCTCGCCGGCGCCATCTCCATGCTCGGCAACTTCGCTTTCTTCTTCGGCGGCAACCGCGACAACAACAATCCGCTCGGCATCATTGGCGTGCTGGTCGCGATGATCGTTGCGCCCCTGGCTGCCGCATTGGTGCAGATGGCGATCAGCCGCACGCGCGAATATTCCGCCGACCGCCGCGGCGCCGAGATCTGCGGCAACCCGCTCTGGCTCGCATCCGCCCTTGACAAGATCGCCCGCAACGCCGAACGCATCCACAACCCTGATGCCGAGCGCAACCCGGCGACGGCGCATCTTTTTATCATCAATCCCCTCTCAGGCGAGCGCATGGACAATCTTTTCTCGACCCATCCCAACACCGAGAACCGCATCGCCGCGCTGGAAGCCATGGCGCAGGAT
This sequence comes from Pseudaminobacter sp., assembly GCA_035941355.1. Classification (GTDB taxonomy): domain Bacteria; phylum Pseudomonadota; class Alphaproteobacteria; order Rhizobiales; family Rhizobiaceae; genus Allomesorhizobium. The sequence continues at coordinate 96,725 of DASZDZ010000005.1, read as the reverse complement.
GGCGTTGGCCGTAGCGCTCCCACTGAGCGCACGGCGCAACCGTGGGGCGTTCCCACGGAACGCCCGGCCGAGCCGAAGGCCGAGACTCCGAAACCCAATCCGTGGGGCCGCAACCCGACCGGGCCGAAGGGCCCGTGGTCGTGACGGCCGAGAAAGGCCTGCACCGCAGCCGCAGATCGCCCGAAAGCGCCGCCCCTGCCCGCGCTAACGATGCACCCGGCCTCGCCGCCCGTAAGGCGGCGGCGAAGCTGCTCGCCGCGGTCATCGACGCGAAAACCTCGGCCGACGGGCTGACAGACCATGAACACGGCCATCCGCAATACCGGGCGCTCGACATGCGCGACCGCTCGCTGGTGCGGGCGATCCTCGTCACCGCGCTGCGCTTCCGCCGCACCATCGACAATTTGATCTCGGCCCGGCTGGAAAAGCCGCTGCCCGCCAACGCCACGGCGCTCTCGCACCTCCTGCATGTCGCCGCCGCGCAGATCCTGTTCCTCGACATTCCCGATAGCGCCTCCGTCGACCTCGCCGTCACCCATGCCAAGTCCGATTCGCGCACCACGCGCTTTTCCGGCCTGGTCAATGGCGTGCTGCGCTCGCTGGCGCGCGGCAAGGCCGAGGAACTGCCGGCCATGCTGGCCGACACGCAGGATGCGCCCGAATGGTTCCGCAGCCGGCTTATCGCCGCTTACGGCGTCGACACTGCCAAAAAGATCATCGCCGCGCACCGCGTCGAAGCCCCGGTCGACTTCACTGTCAAATCCGATCCGGAACGCTGGGCCACGGAACTCGGCGGCATCGTCCTGCCGACGGGCTCGGTGCGCGTTGTCCGGCTTGCCGCGCCGGTCGCGGAACTGCCCGGCTATTCCGAAGGTGCATGGTGGGTCCAGGACGCCGCCGCCAACCTGCCGGCGCGCCTGTTCGGCGATATCGCCGACCTGCGCGTCGCCGACCTCTGCGCCGCACCGGGTGGCAAGACCGCGCAACTGGCTGCGGCCGGCGCACATGTCACCGCCATCGATAGTTCGAAGAACCGCCTAGCCCGGCTGGAAACGAACCTCCAGCGCCTCGGCTTGGCCGCAACCACCGTCCAGGCCGACATTTTGCAGTTCGAGCCGGAACAGCTTTTCGACGCCGTCCTGCTCGACGCGCCCTGCTCCTCGACCGGCACGGTGCGCCGCCATCCGGACGTGCCCTGGACCAAGTCGCCGGCCGACATCGAAAAACTTGCCGACCTGCAGCGCCGCATGCTCGAACGGGCGATTGGCTACGCAAAACCCGGCGGCCGCATCGTATTCTCCAATTGCTCGCTCGATCCGCTTGAGGGCGAGGCGCTCCTTGCCGCATTCCTCGAAGCACAGCCCGGCGTCGCCGCCGATCCAATTTTGCCCGGCGAGTTCGCAGATCTCGACCAGTTCCTCGACGCCCATGGCGCGCTCCGCACCACCCCCGCCGACATGGCGCTTGGCGACCCCGCCCTTTCGGGGATGGACGGCTTCTTCGCCGCGCGCCTCCGCCGCCTCGGCTAGCAGTTCTACGGGGACATCCGGCCGGGCGGGGCAATTTCGTCTTCGCGTTAAGCCTTGAATCATCTAGACTCTTTTCGGACGGGGGCGTCCGGAGGGTGACTTTTTGGCAGTGGCTGCAGGCAATACGACGCGTCTCTGGGCGCTCGTTGCCAGGGAGTATTGGCGCCGGGCCCGCCGCCGCCTGCGCGCCGGCCCGGTCTATCGCTGGCGCTACACCGGCCGTACGCCCGAGCGGGTGCTGATCGCGCCGCCGGACCTGCGCCTGGCCGATCCGCAGATCGCGCTTGAAATCTACTATGGCCGCTTTCCGTTTTCCGGCCACATGGTCGAGACCGGCGGCCGTTCACCCTTCCAGATGGAGGTGGCCAATCGCGGCTGGCAGAAATCGCTGCACGGCTTCCGCTGGCTGCGCCACATGCGCGCCGCCGGCACCGAACTCGCCGCCGCCAACGCCCGCGCGCTGGTTTCCGACTGGATCGCGATCCATGGCGGCCGCATCTCGGGCGTCGCCTGGGAGCCGGCGACCACCGCCAAGCGCATCATAGCCTGGCTGCAACATTCCTCGGTGGTGCTGCAGGGTGCGGAGCTGCCCTTCTACCGCGCCTTCCTGAAGTCGCTGGCATTGCAGATCCGCTACCTGCGCTCGATGGCGCGTGAATTGCCCGACGGCAAGGCGCGGCTGCGCACACGCATAGCGCTCGCCTTCGCCGCCCTGTCGCTGCCCGCACCGTCATCGGCGCTGCGCAGCGCAACGCGCAATCTCGCCGAAGAACTCGAACGCCAGATACTCCCCGATGGCGGCCACATCTCGCGCAATCCGATCGTGGTGCTGGAGCTTCTGTCGGACCTGCTGCCATTGCGCCAGACCTACGCCAACCAGGCCGAATCGCCGCCGGCAGCCCTTATCGGTGCGGTCGAGCGCATGCTGCCGGCGCTGCGTTTCTTCCGTCACCAGGACGGCAGCATCGCCCGCTTCAACGGCATGGGCGCGACCATCCAGGACCGCATAGCCGCGATATTGCGCCACGACGACACCGTCGGCGCGCCGCTGCTGCATGCGCCGCATTCGGGTTACGAGCGCCTCTCGATGGGCGAAACCACGGTCATCGCCGATACCGGCCTGCCGCCGCCCATCGACGTCTCGGGCGCGGCCCACGCCGGCTGCCTGTCCTTCGAGATGTCGTCGGGCCGGCACAATTTCATCGTCAATGCCGGCGTCGACACCTATGGCGCGGCGGATTTCCGGCCGCTGGCGCGCGCCACCGCGGCGCATTCGACCGCCACGATCAACGATACCTCCTCGGCGCGCTTCACCCATTCGCCGCGTTTCGGCCTGCTCGGTTCGCCGCTCATCGGCGGCCCGCGCCATGTGCCCTGCGAGCGCATGGATTCGAAGGGCATCCAAGGCTTCGTCGCCAGCCATGACGGCTATGTGCCGGCCTTTGGCATCTATCACGAGCGCGAGCTTTCGCTTTCCAGCCAGGGCGATATCCTCACCGGCACGGACCGGTTCCTGCGGGCCGGCGGCGCGCCCGTGCGCGACAACGGCCGCGATCAGGTGGCCATCCGTTTCCACATCCACCCGGATATCGAGCTTTTCCGCAACCGCGACGGCCGCTTCGTTCTCGCCGCGCCACGCGCCGACCGCTGGACGCTGACCTGCAACGAGGTCGAGCCGCAGGTCGAGGATTCGATCTTCTTCGCCGGTCTCGGCGGGCCGCGCCGCAGCCGCCAGATCGTGCTAGCTTTCAAGGCCTCGCAATTCGGCGAAGTGCGCTGGCAGCTGACGCGAACCCGCCCGCCGGCAGACTGACCGAGCGAAGCATCTCCGGCGATTGACGTTCCTCTTCCATACGTCGTTTGATTTCCGGCAACGTTATGCTACGGGCCCGCAACAGCGCGAAAGGACTCCCGCGATGGCCGTCGCCTCGAAAAAGATTCCCGCCCCCGATCTCGTGCCGATCCGTCGCGCGCTGCTGTCGGTTTCGGACAAGACCGGGCTGGTCGATTTCGCCGCCGCCCTGGCGCATTCCGGCGTCGAGCTGGTCTCCACCGGCGGCACCGCCAAGGCGATCGCGGCCGCCGGCATTCCGGTGCGCGACGTTTCCGACCTCACCGGCTTCCCGGAAATCATGGACGGGCGCGTGAAGACGCTGCATCCCGCCGTACACGGCGCGCTGCTCGGCATACGCGATGACCCCGAGCATCAGGACGCGATGCGCGAACACGGCATCGAGCCGATCGACCTCGTCGTCGTCAATCTCTACCCGTTCGAGGATGTCCGCCGTTCCGGCGCCGACTATGCGTCGATCGTCGAGAACATCGATATCGGCGGTCCTGCCATGGTCCGCGCCTCGGCCAAGAACCACGCCTATGTCGCCATCGTCACCGACCCGGAAGACTACGCGCCGCTCCTCAGCGCGCTGGAGATGAACATCGGCAGCCTGTCGCTGGAATTCCGCCAGAAGCTCGCCGCCAAGGCCTTTGCCCGCACGGCGGCCTACGACGCAGCGATCTCCGCATGGTTCGCCGAGGCGCTGGAGATCGAGAACCCGGCCTGGCGCGCCTTCGGCGGCAAGCTCGAAAGCGTCATGCGCTACGGCGAGAATCCGCACCAGCAGGCCAGCTTCTATCTGACCGGCGACCGCCGCCCGGGCGTCGCCACCGCGCGCCAGCTCCAGGGCAAGCAGCTCTCCTACAACAACATCAACGACACCGACGCCGCCTTCGAACTGGTCGGCGAATTCGAGCCCTCGCGCTCCGCTGCCATGGCGATCATCAAGCACGCCAACCCCTGCGGCGTTGCGGAAGGAAAGTCGCTGAAGGAGGCCTATCTGAAGGCGCTGGCCTGCGATCCCGTCTCGGCTTTCGGCGGCATCGTCGCCATGAACCGCCCGCTCGATGCCGAGGCCGCCGAGGAGATCGTGAAGACCTTCACCGAGGTCATCATCGCGCCCGACGCCAGCCACGACGCGAAGGCGATCGTGGCGGCGAAGAAGAACTTGCGGCTGCTGGTGGCCGGCGGCCTCCCGGACCCGCACTCACCCGGCATCACAGTCAAGTCCGTCGCCGGCGGCCTGCTCGTGCAGGGCAGGGACAATGCGGTGATCGCCGCCCGCGACCTGAAAGTCGTCACCAAACGCACGCCGACGCCGCAGGAAATAGCCGATCTGCAATTCGCCTTCCGCGTCGCCAAGCACGTCAAGTCCAACGCCATCGTCTACGCCAGGGACGGCGCGACCGTCGGCATCGGCGCCGGCCAGATGAGCCGAGTCGATTCCTCGCGTATCGCCGCGCGAAAGGCGCTCGACGCCGCCGATGCGGCAGGCCTTGCCGAGCCGCTGACCCAAGGCTCCGTCGTCGCCTCCGACGCCTTCTTCCCCTTCGCCGACGGGCTTCTATCCGCCATCGAGGCGGGCGCCACGGCGGTCATCCAACCCGGCGGCTCGATGCGCGACCATGACGTGATAGCCGCCGCCGACGAGCACGGCATCGCCATGGTGTTCACCGGCGTGAGGCATTTCAGGCATTGAGCCGTCTCCCTCCCCCTTGAGGGGAGGGTGGCCGCAAAGCGGCCGGGTGGGGTCCTCGCGGCAGTGCTCGACGCCTCTATTGGCAGCGCGTCGAACACGCCGAGCACACTACCCAAGTTACCTGCCCGTCCAATCGCCTTCGGCGATTATCCGCTCCCCCTCAACTGGGAGGGAGAGCCTGCACCACCTCATACTGCCTGCTCTTCACCCATGGCAGCAGCACCAGCCCGACCATGAAAAGCGCGATGATCGGCGTAACGCCAAGGCGCTGCGCGTCCTGGTTCGTCAGGTCGAGCGCTTCCGATGCGAAGAAGGCAGTCGCGAACGCGATCGCCAGCGGCCCGATGAAGCTGGTCGCGCGGCCCGACAGCGCGTAGAGGCCGAACGCTTCGGTCACCTTGTCCTTTTCGACCTGATCCACCAGCAGCGTGCGCGACGCCGCCTGGATCGAACCGCCGGCAGCGCCTATGAACGCGCCGGCGATGTAGAACATGATGTCGGGCACGTTGGTCTGGCTGCCCTCGGCCGCGACTGTCATGAACAGAACTTCGGTGCGGGTCGTCGAGATCACCAGGATGCAGCAGATCGTCAGGATAACGATCGAGCCGCTGACCACCGCCTTGGGTCCGAATGCCTGGTCGGCACGGCCGCCGAGCCATGCGCCGATCGCGCCCGTCAGATTGGCGATGATGCCGAATATGCCGATCTGCACGATCGACCAGCCGAGCACGCCCGCCGCATAGATGCCGCCGAACGAATAGAGCGCGTTGAGCGCGTCGCGGTAGAACATCGACGACATCAGGAAGCTGAAATAGCTGCGCTCCGAAGGCAGGCGGCGCATTGTCTTGCCGAGTTCGGCCAGGCCGCGCGACACCGCGCCTTTCACAGCCGCCTTGCGTTTGACGTCTGGTGTCCACAAGAACATCGGCAGCACGAAGATGACGTACCAGATAGCGGTGAGCGGCCCCGAAGCGCGGTCGCCCTCGCGGGTTGCGGCGTCGAGCCCGAACAGCGGCTCCAGCCCGATCAGCGTCTTGCCGGTGGCGGGCTGCCCAGCCAGGAAGCCGAGGACAATGATCAGCGAGACCAGCCCGCCGAGATAGCCCAGCGCCCAGGCCGAGCCCGACAGCCGGCCGAGTTCGGCGCGCGGCACCAGGTCGGCCATCATGCCGTTGTTGAACACCGCCGCGAATTCCATCCCCACCAGCGCCAGCACGATAGCGACCATGATGAACGCGGTGCTTTCCATGCCCGGCACGGCATACCAGAGCAGCCAGCAGCCTATGACGCCGACGACCGAGAAGCCGAACACCCAGGGCTTGCGCGGGCCGGATGCATCGGCGATGGCGCCGAATACGGGCGCCGACAGCGCGATCAGCAACCCGCCTATGCCCGCCGCATAACCCCAGAGTTCCTGGCCTCGCGCCGCGTTGGAAGCAACCGCCGAAGCGAAATAGGGTGCGAACACAAAGGTGATGATCAGCGTATGAAAAGGCTGCTGCGCCCAGTCGAACAGCATCCAGCCCCATATGCCGCGCCGTGTCGCCGCGTCCCGCTTTACTTCGACCATTTCGGCTTTTCCTCCAGGAGTCTGTTGGTTCGCACTGCCGAAGCATGTGGCGTGGTTTGTCCAGAACGAAGCGGAGCGTACTACAACAGGCGGGCATCGGAAGCGGCTCAACCCGCACCGGATGACCGGCAGGAGAGATGCAACCGACTCTAGATCCCCGTCAGGTCGCCCATCAGCCCGGACGCCACCGACAGGCGCGACACGGTGATGTCGCCGCCCTCGGTCAGCGCCTGCAGCTGCTCGCGCGTGCGCGCGATCCTCTCGCCGCCGGCTTCGAGCCAGCGCGCGACCGGGTCGTCGGACTTGCCGAAAGCCGTCAGCGCCGCCACCGCGATCCCGCGCCTTGCCGCGCCGATCATGTCGGTCGCGCGCGACAGCGCCAGCCCGTCATAATACTCCGGCGGCGAGATCGAGCGCGCCGCCTCCTCGATGCGGGCGATGCGGAACGCCTCGCTGACCGCGAAGAACGCCCGCGCGGCCGCCACTATGTCGGCCTTGGCCGTCCTGGAAACCAGCGCGATGTCGGGAATCAGCGCCGACACGTCGGTCAGCGCCAGCCTGTCGGCAAGCATTTCCGGCGCACCGGCTACGACAAAGCCGAGCCGGCGCTCCGCCAGCTTCGCCGCCGTGAAGGACGGCATCAGCTCGGCGAATTTCGGCTCCAGCGCCTTGCGCGCTTCCTGCAGCTCGCCGATGCGCTGGCCGAGCGGCGCGGTTCCCGTGTCGTTCTTCAACAGCCAGGCGCTCGTATTGTAGATCAGCCGGCCTACCGTCTGGTAGAGATCGAGTTGCACCTGCCCGTCGATCTTGTTGTCGAGCGCATCGATTTCGCCGTAGAGCGACGCCAGCGAAAACCCGTCCCGCACCACAGCGAAGGCGCGCACCACATCGTCGGCCGGGCGTCCAGTCATGTCCTGCAGCCGGCTGACGAAGGACGGTCCGCCGCGGTTGACCAGGTCGTTGGCGACGACGCGCGCGATGATCTCGCGGCGCAGCCTGTGGCCGCGTATCTCGGTCGCGTATTTCTTCTCCATGCGGTCGGGGAAATACGCCATCAGGTCGCGTTCGAAATGCGGGTCGTCCGGCACGGAGCTCGCCACGATGTCCGAAAACAGCACGATCTTGGCGTAGGCGAGCAGCACGCCGAGTTCCGCCCGGGTCAGCGGCTCGCCGCGCGCCTCGCGCTCGGCCAGCACGGCGGGCGACGGCAGCGTCTCGACCGCCCGGTCGAGCAGCCCGCGCGCCTCCAGCGCGGTCATGAAGCGGGCCTGGTGCGCCAGGTCGGCCAGCCCGCGCCGGCGCTGCAGCGACAGCGCCAGCGTCTGCTGGTAGTTGTTGGCCAGCACCAGCCGGCCGACTTCCGCCGTCATTTCGGCGAGCAGCTTGTTGCGCGCCGGCCGTGTCAGCGATCCCTTGCGCATGGCCGCGGCCAGCGCGATCTTGATGTTGACCTCGACGTCCGACGAGTTGACGCCGCCCGAATTGTCGATCGCATCGGAGTTGCAGGCGCCGCCGCGCAGGCCGAACTCGATGCGCCCGCGCTGCGTTACGCCGAGATTGGCGCCCTCGCCGATCACCTTGGCGCGCAATTCCGCGGCGGTCACGCGGATGGCGTCATTGGCGCGATCGCCGACCTCCTGGTTGCTTTCGCCGGTGGCCTTCACATAGGTGCCGATGCCGCCGAACCAGAGCAGGTCGACATCCGCCTTGAGGATCGCGTTCATGATCTCGGCGGGCGAGGCGACGGTCTTTTCCAATCCTATCGCCGCGGCCGCCTGCGACGGCAGCGTCACCGACTTCTGCGCCCGCGAAACGATGATGCCGCCGGATGAAAGCTTCGACTTGTCATAGTCCTGCCAGCTCGAGCGCGGCAGGTCGAACACGCGCTTGCGCTCCGCCATCGATACGGCCGGATCGGGATCCGGGTCGATGAAGATGTCGCGGTGGTCGAAGGCGGCGATCAGCCGCGTCTGGTCGGAGAGCAGCATGCCGTTGCCGAACACGTCGCCCGACATGTCGCCGACGCCGACGGTCGTGAAGGGCTGTGTCTGGATGTCCCGGTTCATCTCACGGAAATGCCGCTTCACCGCCTCCCATGCGCCCTTGGCGGTGATGCCCATCTTCTTGTGGTCGTAGCCGGCCGAGCCGCCGGATGCGAAGGCGTCGTCGAGCCAGAAGCCGTGCTCCTGGCTGATCGCGTTGGCGGTGTCGGAGAAGGTCGCCGTGCCCTTGTCGGCGGCGACCACGAAATACGGATCGTCGCTGTCGCGCCGCACCACGCCCGCGGGCGGCACGACCTTGTCGCCGTCGAGATTGTCGGTAATCGAGAGCAGGCTGGAGACGAAGTTGATGTAGGCCTTCTTGCCGGCCTCGAACGCCGCCTCGCGGGTTCCGACTATCGGCGAGCGCTTCGGGAAGAAACCGCCCTTGGCCCCGACCGGCACGATCACCGCGTTCTTCACCTGCTGTGCCTTCACCAGGCCCAGCACCTCGGTGCGGTAGTCCTGCGCCCGGTCCGACCAGCGCAAGCCGCCGCGCGCCACGGGCCCGAAGCGCAGATGCACGCCCTCGACTTCCGGCCCGTACACGAAAATCTCGCGCCACGGCCGCGGCTCCGGCAGCCCGTCGATCGCCCGCGAATCCAGCTTGATCGCCAGAGACTGTCCTTTTTCTTTCGTTCCGGGAACGAAATGATTGGTGCGTAACGAGGATTCGACGAGATTGAGATAGCGCCTGATGATGGTGTCATCGTCGATATTTGGCACGTCCTCCAGCGCATCCTTGATCTTGGCCTTGAGGTGCCTCGCCGTGACAACGCCGTCGCGCTGCGCGGCCGGGTCGAACAGCGCCGCGAACATCGAATAGAGCCCGCGCGCGATATCGGGATAGCGGTTGAGCACGGCCGCGATGAAACCCTGGCTCTGCGGGATTCCGGCCTGCTGCAGGTAGCGGCCATAGGCTCTCAGGATGGCGATCTCGTTTGACCACAGGCCTGCCGTCTGGGCGAGCCCGTTGAAGCCGTCATTGTCGGCGTCGCCGCGCCACACCGACAGGAAAACGTCCTCGAACAGCTTTCCGCCGTCCTTGAGGTCTATCGGCTGCCCGAAGGCGTTCTCCAGGTCCATGTCGTGCACGAACACCAGGCCGGTTTCGCGTTCGCCCACCTCGAAGGTACGCTCGCTGATCACCCTGAAACCGATATTCTCCAGCACCGGCACGCGGCGCGACAGCGCCACCGGCGCGCCGAAATGGTAGATTTTCAGCGCCGCCTGTTCGGGCTTCTGGTCGCCATGCCGGTAATAGTCGATCGCGATCGGATTGGCCGCGTCGAGCGCGGCGATGCGGCGGGCGTCGACCAGCGCCTCGGCCGCCGAGAAGCTGCCGCGATAGCTTTCCGGGAATTTCGCGGCGATGGCCGACAGTTCCGGCCCTGCGCCCGAGGCGTCCGCCGCATCCCGCAACGCGTCCTCCCAGGTGCGGACGATGTCGCGGACTTCCGCTTCGATCTTCTTGGGATCGACCTTCGGCGTCTTGCCTCCGGAGCGGCCGATGATGAAATGCACCCGCGCCAGGCCGCCTTCCGGGAAGGCGGGATAATACGCCGACAGCCTCCCCTCGAACACGTTCTTCAGGTGGTCGCCGATGCGTACCCGCGCGCGGCTGTCGTAGCGGTCGCGCGGCACGAACACCAGGATCGAGACGAAGCGGTCGAACTGGTCGACCCGTACCAGGGCCCGCACGCGCGGCCGCTCCACCAACCCGAGGATCGCCTCGGCATGCTTGCGCAGCGTCGGCACCGTGATCTGGAAAAGCTCGTCGCGCGGATAGGATTCGAGCACGTTGATCAGCGCCTTGCCCGAGTGGTCGCCCGGGTCGAAGCCGGATTTGGCGATCACCTTCTGCGCCTTGGATCGAAGATAGGGGATCTTCATCACCGGGCGCGTATAGGCAGTCGACGTGAACAGGCCGACTATGCGCAGTTCCCCCGAAAGCGCGCCCTTCTTGTCGTAGGTCTTGACCCCGATATAGTCGAGGTAGATGCGGCGGTGGACGACCGACTTGGCATTGGCCTTGGTCACGATCAGCGGATCGGGCCCGTGCAGGAAGGCGCGGATTTCGGGCGTCGTCGTCGCGCCTTCGATCTCGCGCCGCAGCACCATAACGTTGGGATCGTGCAATATGCCCAAGCCGGGGCTGGATGCGCGCTCCAGCGTGCCGCTCTTCTCGCCGCCCTTGTAGGCAAACTCGCGCATGCCGAGAAAGGTGAAATTGTCGTCGCGCAGCCATTCCAGGAACGCTATCGCCTCCGTCACCGCGTCCTTGTCGAGCGGTATCGGGGCATAGCGAAATTCCAGGATCGCCTGGTCGAGCCGCGCCAGCATCGGCTTCCAGTCGCTGACCGCGTGGCGGACCTGCCCGAGTACGCGCGCCAGCCTGTCGCGCAGCGCATGGGCCTCTTCCGCGGAAAGCCTGCCTATATGGACGTGGATGACGCTCAGGCGATCGGCGTCGTGGTCCTTGGCAAAGCCGCCGTCGCCGACGATCTCCTCGACGCCATGTTTCCCGTGCCTGACCACGATCACCGGATGCGTGACCAGCGCCGGCTCGCCCGCCGTGTCGGTTATCTCGCCCAGCACCGAATCGAACAGGAAGGGCATGTTGTCGTTGACGACGGTGATAACCGTCACCGGCCGCCCGTCGCGCACCATGCCGGCGGCGCTGTCGATTGCGATGACGCTCTCGCCCTTGTGGTGCTTCGTGACCGCGCGATAGGCAAGCTCGGCGGCCTTGGCCAGAACAGCGGGCTCATAGGCGGCGACGTCTTCGGCGGGCGTGCGCGCATGCAGGTATTCCGCCAGCCGCGCCGGCCCATCTGTTGCCTTAGGTGTGGGGAGTCTCGGTGCCGCCGCTTTGGCCTTGGCGCTGGATGCCATGATGCTTAAACCTCCCCCCGGTCCCATGCTTTTGCGTCTATCGTAGCAGATGAACCGCATTTGGCGACACGCGCATTGGCGCAAAATGCAAACTTCTGATGAAAGGGAGATGACGGCCATGAACGAGCGCACCCATGCACTGGAGCTTCCCGCCGCCGGGTTGAGCGAGGCCACGCAGGCCTATTTCGCCAAATGCGAGGAGAAGCTCGGGATCATCCCGAACGTGCTCCTCTCCTACGCGTTCGACGAGAAGAAGCTGCGTGCCTTCACCGACACCTACAACGACCTGATGCTCGGCGATTCCGGCCTGTCCAAGCTCGAGCGCGAGATGATCGCGGTCGTCGTCTCCTCGATCAACCACTGCTATTACTGCCTCGCCGCGCATGGCGCAGCGGTGCGCCAGCTGTCCGGCGATCCGGCGCTGGGCGAGATGATGGTGATGAATTACCGCGCGGCAGCGCTTTCGCCGCGCCACAAGGCGATGCTGGATTTTTCCGCCAAGCTCACGGAAGAGCCGGCGAAGATCGAGGAGAGCGACCGCGCAGCGTTGCGCGAGGCCGGCTTTTCCGACCGCGACATCTGGGACATCGCCTCCACGGCCGCCTTCTTCAACATGTCGAACCGCCTCGCCGCGGCGATCGACATGCGGCCCAACGCCGAATATCACGCAATGGCGCGGTAGGCCGAGTGCAGTGTCTCAGCCGCCGGCGGGCGCTTGCCCGTCCGGGGCCGGCATCGGCGGACGCACCGTCTTCAGGAGCTTGTCCAGGCTCTCGCGCGAGAGCATTCCGAAAATGATGGCGTTCCCGGCCACGGTTGCTCCATCGAACAGCATGTTCGGCGAGCCGAAATCCAGTCCCGGAATGGCTGTCTTGCCATAGAGGCCCATCGTGACGAGCCCTACCGGAAGGCCCACGATCAACTGCTTCGTGAGCGAATGCCCGCCCGGCGCAACGGGAAGGACGTAGGATCTCGACCAGATTCCAACGTTGTACAGGAACATGAGCATGAGGATGGACATCGCCGCAAACGCGTGAATTCCCCAATCCGGCTGTTCGGCCACGGTCATCGCATCCCTCCATCGGGCAGAGATTGGACGGTGAAGTTCTGCATCTGGTCAGCCGGCCCCGAATACACCCATCCGGCGTTGGAATCGGGAGCCGGCTGGACTGGTTGCACCCTGAGCCATTGCTGGTTGCCGAAGATGGACGGCACCGTCCTCTGCTCCAGGACAATGAAATTGTCGGTGGGTTGTATTGTCCCGATCACCTCTCCCTTGCCGCTGAAGAATCCTGGCGGATTTGCGCGCAGCGGCAGGTCGCCATTGGGGGAAACGACCGCTCCGGGGTTGGGCGGAACCCGGTCCTGCGCAGATACAATTGAGGCGAAGGCCGAAACTGAAACCAATATAAGTAGCCCTGATGCTTTTCGCATGGGGATGCCTCGCAAGCATTGGGCCGGGAATTTTACTATCTTTACTGGATTATGCAACGTTGGCCGCTTCGGCAGATCGACTGCTTGCAGCGGACGTCGTTCATCTCACCGCGATTGCTGCAGCAGCTCCCGCCATGGTGCTCGCGCTGATGCGGTTGGCAATCTTCATGGCGCGCCGGCTCTTGAGCAGCCTGCGGGCCTGGGCGGCCGCGATCACCCAGCCGAGATCGATTGCGATTAGCACGACGGCCATGGTCAGCGTCAGCTCCAGCCAGCCGACCAGCGTCACCGAAGCGAGATCGATGATGGTCGGCAGCAGCGCCAGGTAGAACATCATGATCTTGGGATTGCCGAGCGTCACCGCCATACCGGCGAAGAACAGCCTGACCGGCGTGTCTTCGCGTGGCATCGAGCCGTCGCGGACCGCGACCGGCGCGGTCCACATCTTCCAGGCGAGATAAGCCAGATAGGCGACGCCGGCCCATTTCACGATGACGAACGCAAAATGAAAGGTCTGCGCCACGAAGGCCAGGCCGAACACGGCCAGCGACAGCCAGATCGCCTCGCCGATCCACATCGCCGCCAGGAAGGGCAGCACGTCGCGGAACCCCTTGGAAATCACCCGCGCGACCAGCGCGGCGATGCTTGGTCCCGGCGACCCTGCGGCGACGAACAGCGCGCCCGCGAAGATGAGAAGCGAGGTAAGTTCCATTGCGATGCTCCGTTGACAAGCTGCCTCATGATAACCTGACGGTTGGCCTGAGGGAATTGCCCCTGTGCCGGCAAGTCGCAACGTCTGCGATTAGCGCAAACCGCCTATCCCATTCGTCATCCTCGGGCGGAGCGACGTAGCGAAGACCCGAGCAACTGTCTTTAGGCTTGGTAGCTGAGGCCGTTCCTAACCATTGCGTTTATTCTGACTAGAAGCCGCCTTGCGACGGCGATGATGGCTGTCTTGGCGGCTTTGCCTGCTTCGCGCATATATAGATAAACCGTCTTCCAGTGATGATCCCACCGAACGGCGACAAGGGCTGCCATGTACATCGCACGCCTGACGTGGCTCCGGCCGCCGTGAATCGTGCGTTTTCCTTTGTAGAGGCCGGACTCGCGTGCATGCGGTGCCAATCCTGCCAGACTTGCGATCTGCCGGCGATCGACGTGACCGAGTTCAGGCATGGAGGCCATCAGCCGGCAAGCGACTTGCGGGCCGACACCCGGCGCTGATTGCAGTTGTCGATATTGCGCAGCGAGTTGGCGATTTGTCTCGACATGGGCGTCGATCTGCTCTTGCAGCGCATCGCGCCGACGCGTCAGGGAGCGTATCGAAGCCTTCAGATCCCTGCATATGAAGGGATCGTTTGCTGTCGACAGGCGACCCTGTTCGGCAATGATCATGGCCACGATGTCCTCGCGCCGGGCTTGCAGGTCGTAGAGGCGTTGGCGGACTGGCTGCATTGGCATGGTGGGTTCGGGTCGGAGTGCCTCGCCCATCATGCACAGGATGCGCGCATCGAGCCTGTCCGTCTTGGCCAGGAAACCCGCCGCACGGGCAAACTGGCGTGCCCGCAAGGGGTTCATGCGAACATAAGGGATGCCGACCTCATCGAGACGAGCCCTGAGGTCGTGATCGTAGCGACCTGTCGCCTCGAAGATAACCGTCACATTGCCAAGACCTGCCGCCCATTCGGCAAGGGATAGGCCCTGATTGGCAATACGGGTGAATTGCTGACTGCTCGCAGTGAAAGTATCGATCCAGTTCTTCGAGACGTCGACACCGATGTGGTGTTGGGGCAAAGTCATGAGGCCTGTCCTTGTCATGCGGGGTCGGACTTCTTGGAACGCCCCAGGCAACTGTTCAGGTTGGACGTAGAATGCGGACGAGCCCCAAGCTCAGGTGCGGTGTCTCAACCACCAGGACCCAAACGGGGTCTCGTCCGCACTTCCAATCAAACCACAGTTCGAAGAGACAAGGATCCATGCTGTACCGTCGCGGCAGTGCTCCGGCGGTCCAGAACACGACCCTCGAAAGCGGCAACGACACCCACTCACGAAGTGTGGATAAAACCGGTCCGATCATGGACGGTTTTCACCGCCGCCGAAGATTCCTTGCAACGATTTCAAGCGCTTGGCGATTTGGCAAAAGGATCTTTTGTCCACACCCCTGCCACCTCCACCATACTCCATTCCGGCAGCTTGCTGGTGGGAACGGGTGTACACGGCCGGCATCCAGGCAAGTGTGGCGCCGGAGATGACTCCCGCATGGTCGCGCGGGGCGCTCCGGCCCCCGGTCGAACCTGTGCGCCCACGCCTTGTCCCAGAATACCGGGACAGGGCATGGGCCGGGAGCGGCCGGGGGAGAAAACGCCGGCGGCGCATGGCAGCGCGTCAAATAATAAAAATTGATCCGGCGTGGATGCCATGCGCCGCTTCCCACAATGGCCAGGGCGGAAACGCAGCGTGGCAACGGAGAAGTGCGCCTCTCCCTTCTCCCCTTGTGGGAGAAGGTGGATTGGCGCGAAGCGCCAAGACGGATGAGGGGTGTGGCAGAAACGAGGCGGAGAAAAATGGGACACATACAAAGCGATACGCAGACAATCGCCTCTGTTATTGCTCCACGCAAC
Organism: Pseudaminobacter sp.; assembly: GCA_035941355.1. Classification (GTDB taxonomy): domain Bacteria; phylum Pseudomonadota; class Alphaproteobacteria; order Rhizobiales; family Rhizobiaceae; genus Allomesorhizobium. The sequence continues at coordinate 81,104 of DASZDZ010000005.1, read as the reverse complement.
ACCCCTCATCCGACCTCGCTCCGCTCGGCCACCTTCTCCCACAAGGGGAGAAGGGAGAGATGTCGATCATGTCCACAACGATCCCACGCGGATCCGCTGCGCGGATCGACCCTCCGACGGGATCTGCTAGCGGCGCTGCGCCTACGCTGCGCCCGCCGTCTTCGCCGACTTCTCAAACCGCTTGCGCTCGTTCGGGTCGAGATAGAGCTTGCGCAGCCGAATGGTCTTCGGCGTCACCTCGACCAGCTCGTCGTCCTGGATCCAGGCCAGCGCGCGTTCCAGCGTCATGCGGATCGGCGGCGTGAGCTTGACGGCCTCGTCCTTGCCGGCGGCGCGGATGTTGGTCAGCTTCTTGCCTTTCAGCACGTTGACTTCGAGGTCGTTGTCCCGGCTGTGGATGCCGATGATCATGCCCTGATAGACCTTTACGCCGGCGTCGATGACCATCGGGCCGCGATCTTCCAGGTTCCACATCGCGAACGCCACCGACTCCCCGGAATCGTTGGAGATCAGCACGCCGTTGGTGCGCTGGGCGATGTCGCCCTTGTAGGGTTCGTAGGCGTGGAACAGCCGGTTCATCACCGCCGTGCCGCGCGTATCGGTCAAAAGCTCGGACTGGTAGCCGATCAGGCCCCGCGTCGGCGCATGGAAGACGATGCGCTGGCGGTTGCCGCCGGACGGGCGCAGTTCGACCATCTCGGCCTTGCGCTCCGACATTTTCTGCACGACCACGCCGGCATGCTCCTCGTCGACGTCGATCACGACCTCTTCGACCGGCTCCAGCAATTCACCGTTCTCGCCCTTCTGCATGACAACGCGCGGACGCGACACCGCGAGTTCAAAGCCTTCGCGGCGCATCGTCTCGATCAGCACCGCGAGCTGCAATTCGCCGCGGCCCGAAACGAAGAACGAATCCTTGTCCGGCGATTCCTCGATCTTCAGCGCGACATTGCCTTCGGCTTCGCGCAGCAGGCGGTCGCGGATGACGCGGGAGGTCACCTTGTCGCCTTCGGTGCCGGCCAGCGGGCTGTCGTTGACGATGAACGACATGGTGACGGTCGGCGGATCGATCGGCTGCGCGTGCAACGGCTCGGTAACGGCCGGGTCGCAGAACGTGTCGGCGACGGTGCCCTTGGACAGGCCGGCGATCGCGACGATGTCTCCGGCCTGCGCCTCGTCGATCGGCTGGCGCTCGAGTCCGCGGAAGGCGAGAATTTTCGAAACGCGCCCGGTTTCGACGACCGAACCGTCGTGGTGAAGCACCTTCACCGGCTGGTTCGATTTCAGCGTGCCGGATTCGATGCGGCCGGTAATGATGCGTCCGAGAAACGGATTGGCTTCCAGCAGCGTGCCGATCATGCGGAACGGGCCGGGATGAACTGTCGGCGCCGGCACATGCTTGACAATGAGGTCGAACAGCGGCCCCAGGCCCTCGTCCTTGGGGCCTTCCGGATTCTCCGACACCCAGCCGTCACGGCCCGAGCCGTAGAGGATCGGGAAGTCGAGTTGCTCGTCGGTCGCGTCGAGCGCCGCGAACAGGTCGAACACCTCGTTGACCACCTCGACATGGCGCGCATCGGGACGGTCGATCTTGTTGATCACCACGATCGGCTTCAGCCCGACCTTCAGCGCCTTGCCGACGACGAACTTGGTCTGTGGCATCGGCCCTTCGGCGGCGTCGACCAGAACGATGGCCGAATCCACCATCGACAAGATGCGCTCGACTTCGCCGCCGAAATCGGCGTGGCCTGGCGTGTCGACGATGTTGATGCGGGTGTTCTTCCAGTCGACCGAGGTCGCCTTGGCAAGGATGGTGATGCCGCGCTCCTTTTCCAGGTCGTTCGAATCCATCGCACGCTCGGCGACGCGCTGGTTTTCGCGGAACGAGCCGGACTGCTTCAGAAGCTGGTCGACGAGAGTGGTTTTGCCATGGTCGACGTGCGCGATGATCGCGATATTGCGGATGTTCATGAATCTGTCTCAGGGGTGCTTGGGCGCACAATTGTCGGCGCCGCCTTTTCGGTTGGCGGGCTCATACATGTTTTTTCGCAGATGCGAAAGGCCCCGATGGTTACCGAAAATTAGGCATCGGGATGCGACAATAAATTCTTAACCAAAACGGATCGTTTTGGCGTTAGAACGGTTCAAGTGGTATGGCAATCAGCAAAATCAAGCTCCTTGGTATCTTTGTCGCAGCCTCGGCCTCGGCGGCCGGCGCAATCGGCGTGGCGCATTCGACGGGCACGCGGGACGTGGAACGCCCTGCCGCGCAGTCGTCAGAAACCCCGGCGGAGCAGGCCTTCCCCGATGCGCCGGACGGCGTCGATCCGATGGTCACCGGCCCGGCGAGCGCATCGCTTGAGGAGCGGCAAGCCGCAACCCGGTGCGCCGAAGCCGTCTGGCCGAACATTCCGCTCGACTGCTATCCCAATCGCTAGTGCGCCGATCCGCCCGGGAGGCGGACCGGCAGCCACTAAGCCCGCTCAGGCCGCATGGACGGGATCGAGCGTGACCTTGTAGAGTTCGTTGTCGTCGCGATCCATCAGCCGCACCGTCATCTGCTCGGTCGCGCCGTCAATGTCGACGAGCCCGAAGAACTGCAGTCCCGCCGAAGGAGGCAGGTTCTGGCCCTGCTCGGCAGTCGGCGCCTTGACATATTTCAGCTCGGGGCCGAACGTCATGTCGAGGTCGCCGGGTCCGAAGGTTCCCGCGTGGAGCGGCCCTGAGACGAACTCCCAGAACGGATTGAAGTCCTGGAAGGCCGCCTTCTCGGGATTGTAGTAATGCGCGGCGGTATAGTGGACGTCCGCGGTCAGCCAGACCGTATTGTCGATGCCGGCGTTCTTGATGTAGCGCAGCAGGTCGGCGACCTCCAACTCGCGGCCGCTAGCCGCACCTGGCTGCCCGTTGGCGACGGCTTCCGCGCCTTTCTTGTTCTTTGCGTCGTTCCAGACGATGATGCCGAGCGGCATGTCGGAAGCGATGACCTTCCAGGTCGCCTTCGAATTCGCCAGCTCGCGCTTCAACCACTTTAGCTGCTCCTCTCCGATGATGCGCGACTGGGGCGTCATCTCGGTTTCGATAGAATCGCCGTTCGGCCCGCGATAGGAGCGGAGATCGAGGAAGAAGGCATCGAGCAGGGGACCATAGGCGATCTTGCGGTAGACGCGGCCCGGCTCGGCCGGCGTGAAGCGGATCGGCGTCATTTCGTGGAAGGCGCGGGCCGCGCGCGAAGTCAGCAGCGCTACCGACTTCTCGGTATAACGGTCGTCCTTGGACAGGTCCTTCGAGCCTGACCAGTTGTTGACGACCTCATGATCGTCCCACTGGAAGAATGTCGGGCAGACCGCGTTCATGGCGCGGCAATGCTCGTCCATCATGTTGTATTTCCACTGGCCGCGATATTCGGCGAGCGTCTCGGCGACCTTGCTCTTCTCGTCGGTCAACACCTTGTTGATCCATTTCGTGCCGTCCTTCAGCTCCACTTCGCCCAGGATCGGGCCGTCGGCATAGATCGTGTCGCCGGAATGCAGGAAGAAATCCGGCGTGTGCCTGGCCATGGTCGCATAGGTGTACATGCCCTTGTCGTCGATGCCCCAACCCTGCCCCACCGTATCGCCGGACCAGGTGAAGCGGATGTTGCGCTTCGAGGCGGGCGCGGTTTTGAAGCGGCCGACGATCGGTTCGGAGACGGCGTTGACATCCGAAAGGTCGACCGCGGTCATGCGGTAGAAAATATCCTGGTCCGAGGCGAGATCGGTCAAAAGCCGTTTCACCGCAAAATCGCTTTCGGGCACTGCATCGAGCGGCGGCAGCTTTACGGCGTTCGAGAAGCTTTCCGTGTTCGACACTTCGAACATGACTCGCGAGGGCCGGTCGACGCGGGTCCAGACCATTCCGGAGACGGTGTCGACGTCGCCGGACTGGACGCCATGGGTGAAAGCCGGCCGCGTATTGGCGCGGGAATAGTAGGGGAGCGCGAGCCCCGAAACGCCGACGAGGCCCAAGGCGCTTGCCGACGTTACAAAGGCGCGCCTGGAAAGATTTTTGTTCATGGCTGTCTCCTGGATGGCTGAACATACAGGAAGAGCCTTCGCCCCGCTGTGTTGCAGGACGATTGCGAATGGATGAATTTTACATGACGGTCCCGAAGTCTGCCCGCCGCCCCGATCAGAGCTCTTCGCCTGCCATCATCGGGAGCAGCCCGCGTTTTTTCAGCATTGCGTCGGGCGACGGCATCTTGCCCCGGAACGCGGTGTAAAGCGCCTCCGGATCGGCCGAGCCGCCGGACGCATAGATGTGCCGGCGCAGCTTTTCGGCGAGTTCGGGATTGAACGGGTCGCCGGTCTCCTCGAAGGCCGCGAAGGCGTCGGCGTCAAGCACTTCCGACCACAGATATGAATAATAGCCAGCCGAGTAGCCGTCGCCAGAGAAGATGTGCTGGAAGTGCGGCGTGCGGTGGCGCATGGCAATCGCGTCGGGCATGCCGATCCTTTCCAGTGTCTGCGCTTCGAAGGCGAGCGGGTTCGCCGGCGCGTCCGAACGCGAGTGATAGGCCATATCGACCAGCGCCGACGAGGTGAATTCGACCGTGGCGAAACCCGCGCCGAACGTGCGGGCCGCCAGCATCTTGTCGAGCAATTCCTTCGGCATTGGCTTGCCGGTCTCATAGTGCAGCGCGTGCTTTTCGAGCACTTCCGGCACGGTCAGCCAGTGCTCATAAAGCTGCGACGGCAGCTCGACGAAATCGCGCGGCACGGAGGTTCCAGCGACCGACGGCCAGGTCACGTCGGTCAGCATGCCGTGCAGAGCATGGCCGAATTCGTGGAAAAGCGTCTTCGCCTCGTCGAGAGAGAGCAGGCAGGGCTGCCCTTCCGCCGCTTTGGCGAAATTCATGATGTTGTAGATCACCGGCGTCGAGCCCTCGCCGAGCTTGTAGCCCGACTTGAGCGCGCTCATCCAGGCGCCCGAGCGCTTCGAGGGTCGTGCGAAATAGTCGGCCATGAACAGGCCGCGATAGCTGCCGTCGGCATTCCTGATCTCGAAGACGCGCACGTCGGAGTGCCAGGCCGCTATGCCCTTCTTTTCCACGAAACACAGGCCGAACAGCCGTCCGGCAACGTCGAAGCAGGCTTCGATGATGCGCTCGAGTTGGAGGTAGGGCTTCAGCTCGGCTTCGTCGAAGGCGAATTTTTCGGCGCGCAGCTTTTCCTGGTAGTGGCGCCAGTCCCAGGCCGCGAGCGGGGTGTTGCTGCCTTCGGCTGCGGCGAGCCGTTCCAGTTCGACCTGGTCGATCGCCGCTTTCTCTCGCGCCTTTTTCCACACCGGTCCAAGCAGTTCGAGCACCGTCGGCGGATTTTTGGCCATGGTGTCGTCGAGCTTCAGGTCGGCATAGCTGTCATAGCCGACGAGCTTCGCCTTCTCGGCGCGCAGGCGCAGCGTGTCCTTGACCACCTGGCCGTTGTCGGTCGGCCCACCGGTCTCGCCGCGGCCGACAAACGCGCGGAACGCCTTTTCGCGCAGGTCGCGCCGCTCGGAATAGGTGGTGAAGGGCTCGTAGATCGAGCGCGACAGGGTGACCGCGAACCGGCCTTTCTGGCCGCGCATCTCGGCTGCCTCTGCCATCGCGTTCTTCAGGAACTCCGGCAGGCCGGCGAGGTCCCCTTCGTCCAGGAACAGCACCCAGTCGCGTTCGTCGGCGAGCACGTTCTGGCCGAATTTCGCGCCGAGCGAAGCCAGTTCCTCGTTGATCGCCGCAAGGCGCTTCTTTCCGGTCTCGTCGAGCTTCGCGCCGGCCTTCACGAATCGCTTCCAGGTCAGTTCGAGAACCCGCAGCGTCTCCGGGTCGAGGCCGAGCGACGTCCGGCGCTGGTAGAGGTCGTCGATGCGCGCGAACAGCTTCGCGTTCATGGAGATCGCGGAAAAATGCCGCGCCATTTTCGGCGAAATCTCGCGTTCCATCGCCTGGATTTCATCGTTGGTGTTGGCGCCGGCCATGCACCAGAAGATCGCCGAAACCCGGTCGAGCGGCTCGCCGGCAAGCTCCAGTGCGGCCAGCGTGTTTTCGACCGCGGGCGTATCCGCGCTGCCGGCGATCGCATCGACCTCTTCTGCATGGGCAGCAAGGGCGGCGTCGAATACCGGCCCGAAATCGCTGCTGCCGATGCGGGAAAAATCAGGCAGGCCGAGCGGTCCGTTCCACAGGGTGAGCGGATTGTTGTTCAGGTCGACGGCGATTTCGGACGGCATGGGCGCTCTCACAGGTTGATGCTGCGTCGTGGGCGGGGCCGGTCGGATGTAAGACTGTCGCCTGCTCGGCGCAACACTTGACCTTTCGCGCGTACATCGTTTGGCGCTGGCTCGGCCTGCTTCCGGTTGAGCGATCAGCTTGATCACCCGCCCTTTCGCCGCGCCGCTGAACTCAATCGAGGATCGCGTCTGGCGCTGAGCCGCTTAATCCTTATATGAGGGCCAATGTCACCGTCCTACGAGGAACCGATGCGGCTTTCCAGCACGACCCGATTTGCCACGCTGTTTGCAGGATTGTTCCTGGCATTCTCGATGATTGCCGTCGATCACGCAGATGCGCGCCGCGGCGGCAGCTTCGGCAGCCGTGGCATGCGCACCTTCCAGTCGGCTCCGCCGACCCGGACGGCGCCACAGCCGGCCGCGCCGGTCGAGCGCTCGATGACGCCCAACACGGCGCCGACCAACGCCGCGCGCCAGACGCAAATGTCCCAGCGCCCCGGTTTCATGAACGGCTTCGGTGGCTCGATGCTGCGCGGCCTGATGCTCGGCGGCCTGATCGGCCTGTTGCTCGGCCACGGTTTTGGCGGTCTTGCAGGCATGTTCGGCTTCCTGCTGCAGGCGCTCCTGATCGGCGGCGCGATCTGGCTGGTCATTCGTCTGTTTCGTTCGCAGCCGGCGCGTTCGCGAGAACCGGCGATGGCCGGCGCTTCCGGCGGCCGCGGCGGATTCTCCTATAGGGATGCGTCGCCACGCGAAAACGGCAACGGCCGATCTTTCAGCATCCCGAGCGTCGGTTCGAATTCGCAAGCAACATCCCAGGTTTCGAGCGAGGAAATCAGCCTGCAGCAGGATGATCTCGACACCTTCCAGCGGCGCCTGACCGAAGTGCAGGAAGCCTTTGGCCGTGAGGACCATGCCACGCTGCGCCGGCTGGTGACGCCCGAGATGATGTCCTATCTTTCCGAAGAGCTGGCCGACAACGCCCAGAAGGGCTTGCGCAACGAAGTTTCGGACGTTCAGCTCCACCAGGCCGACATTGCGGAAAGCTGGCGCGAGGGCGACAGCGAGTATGCCACGGCGGCGCTGCAGTATTCGTCGCGCGACGTAACAGTGGATCGCGCGAGTGGCAGGACCGTCGAGGGCAACGCCGACGAGCCTACGGAGACGACAGAACTCTGGACCTTCGTACGGGAGAAGGGCGGCGACTGGAAGCTTTCGGCAATTCAGCAAGCTTAGGCGCCGAGCCCTCAGTTGCGGGCCAGGTTCGACCAGCTTTTCAGGCCCGCCGGTCGCGGCCGGGATGCAGCAGATGGCGCAACTGGACCATGGCCATCGGATGCGACAGGCTTTGCGCATCCGTTTCGAGCTGCAGTTCGTCGCCGCCCCGTTTCGCCGTGCGCGCCAGTATCTCGTAGACCGCCGCGGTCGTCGATTGCAGCGCCTTGGCCGCCGGCTGCCCGTCGAGCAGCCGCGCCAGGAATACGGCGGCCGTGAGATCCCCGAGCCCGTTTGGCGGCCGCTCGATGATCCGGTGCTCGGCAAGTAGCGCCGCTGACTGGGTCAGGAGCAAATTGCCCGTGCCGCCTGCCATCATTGCCGGCGCGGACGTGACCAGCATCGTCGGCGGCCCGGCTTCACCAGCAGCCGCGATCACCGAGCGCATGTCGTCTAGTTTGGCCCCCGCCATCCATTCGAGTTCATAGCGATTCGGCGTCGCGATGTCGGCGATCGGCATCAGCACGTCACGCAACGCCCGGGCAAGTGGCTCGGCGACATAGAGTCCGCCTGCATCGCCCATCACCGGGTCGCAAATATAGGTGGCGCGGGGGTTCCGCTCGCGCACCGCCGCGACAAGCGAAGCGACCGCATCCGCCTGTTCGGCGTTGCCCAGATAGCCCGACAGCACGCCGGCGACTTCGCCCAGCCATGGCGCGCGCTCCAGATCCTTCATGAGCGCCGCGAATTGTTCCGTTTCCGGCACGATCCTTGTGGCGCGGCCATGCCCAGGATGCCAAGGCAAGATGACGGTGGGCACCGCCCAGACCGGATAGCCCAGCGTTTCGAGCGCGAATACCGCGGCGCGGTTGCCCACGGAACCGCGCGCGACATGGCTGGAAATGACGATGACCGCGCGCGGCGCGTCGGCTTGTTCCGCATTCATCTGAGCTATCCGCGCACCACGAGAATCACCAGCCAGACAATGAGGCCGATTGTCACGATCAGCCCCATAGCACGGCCGATGCGCGTTCCCCAATATTCGATCGCATCGCTCTGGTTCGCATCCGCGGCCGACAAATGATCGCGTGCGCGCTTGGTGGTGTGCGAGACGGCGGACGAACCGCTGGAATCGGCCTCTCGCGCCACGCGATCGAGAATGCGCCGCGATTCGCGCTCGCCGCCGGTTTCCTTGCCTGCCGCCATGGAACAAATCCTTCGTGCTCGCTGGACTTTACCGCCTCGGCGCCCGCAAGCACAGTAGCGAACGGCGAGCAAACCACGTTCGGTTGCAGGCCCGTTCCCTTCGCTCGCTATTGTGATACTTGTCTTGGCTACCTGAGATGATCCGAGGTAACCCAAATGCTCGCCCATCCGTTCCCGCTCCTGGCCTTCCGCCACTTCTTGACCATGGCAATATTCGCCATCATGCTGCCCGTCCTGGCGGGCTGCGGCTTCAACACGATCCCGACGGCCGAAGAACAGGCAAAGGCTGCGTGGAGCGAGGTGCTCAACCAGTATCAGCGGCGCGCCGATCTCATCCCGAACCTGGTCGAGACGGTAAAGGGCTACGCCGCACACGAAAGAGAAGTGCTGCAATCGGTCGTCGAGGCGCGGGCCAAGGCCACCCAGACGACACTGTCGCCTGAAGCGCTCGAGGATCCCGCGGCGTTCAAAGCTTTCCAGGAAAGCCAGGCTGGCCTGACCGGCGCGCTGTCGCGGCTTCTCGCGGTCGTCGAGAACTATCCCGATTTGAAGGCCAACCAGAACTTCCTGGCTTTGCAGGCGCAGCTTGAGGGCACTGAAAACCGCATCGCGGTCGCCCGCCGCGACTATATCGAAGCGGTCCGGGTCTACAACACCTCGCTTCGAACGTTCCCTTCCCTGCTCTGGGCGAACTTCTGGTTCACCGACAACGAGCCGTTCCAGAACTTCACAGTGGCCGAAGACAAGATCGAGGTGCCGAAGGTGAATTTCGGCACGCAGCAGCAGGGCGGCTGACTGGTGTAGAAAGCTCTCCGTGATGATTGCGGGATGCCCCTGCCTGTCCCTCCCCCGTGAGGGGAGGGCGGACAGCCGCCGAAGGCGGATGGACGGGTGGGGCGGCAGCGTGCGGCCTCTGCCTATCCCACCTGCCGCGCTCGCTTTTTTCCTCGCAATCACATTTCTTCTGACCTTCGCCGCCATCGCCGCCGAACTGCCGGCGCTCACGGGCCGCGTGGTCGACAATGCCGGGCTGATGACAGCGTCGGAGCGGGCGGAACTAGAGGAGAAGCTTGCTGCCTTCGAGGAAAAATCCTCCGACCAGATCGTCGTCGCCACCATCGACAGCCTCGACGGCGAGGCGATCGAGCCCTTCGCCAACCGGCTGTTTCGCGCCTGGGGGCTAGGTCAGGCCGGCGAAGACAACGGCATACTGCTCATCGTCGCGCAATCGGACCGCAGGATGCGCATCGAAGTCGGCTACGGCCTGGAAGGAACGCTGACCGACCTGCACTCGAAGCTCATCATCGAGAACACGATGGTGCCGGCCTTCCGCGCCGGCAACTTTTCCGGAGGCATCAGCCAGGCCGTCGACGACATCATCATGGTGCTGGAAGGCAACGCCGCCGAATTGGAGGCCCGGGCCGAACGCAACCGGGAAACCGGCTCCGATATGCCCGATCTCGCCGTCACGCTGTTCCTGATCGTCTGGTGCACCTTGTTTTTCGGCGGCTTTGCTATGGCATTCCTCGCGCCGGTGTTCGGCAAGAAGATCGGACCGGGCCGCTACCGCTGGCTCGGCATGGACATCGCCTTCGGCGGCGGTTCGGGCGGCGGCTATTCGGGCGGCTCGTCCGGTGGCGGCTGGTCTTCGGGCGGCAGCGGAGGCGGCGGGTTTTCCGGCGGCGGCGGATCGTCGGGCGGCGGCGGCTCGTCGGGAAGTTGGTGATGCGGGAGGCGATGCACCGATGACCCCACAGGACCATGCCCGCGTCACGGAGGCGATCCGGACCGCCGAACAAGGCACGTCCGGCGAAATCTACTGCGTCGTCGCGCGTTCGAGCGACAGTTACTTCTTTCCGGCCGCCTTCGCATTGATTGTGGCGATGCTTATAGCCAGCCTCGTTGCCGCTTTCGCGCTCGAATACTGGTGGCTGACGCTGCGCGCGCCGCTGTTTGTCGCCGCGCAGATACTGGCGCTGGCTTGCGCTTTGGTTCTGCTGTGGCTGTTTCCGCCGCTGCGTCTTTTCCTGGTGCCGCGCCAATTGCTCTACCGCAGGGCGCACGAAAACGCGCTGAAGCAGTTCCTCTCCCGCAACGTGCACATCACCACGGCGCGCACCGGCGTACTGATCTTCGTTTCGCTGGCCGAACGCTACGCCGAGATCGTTGCCGACAGCGCCATAAACAGCAGGGTCGGACAGTCGGTCTGGGACGGCGTGGTCGGTCGCCTCGTCGCCGATGCGCGGGATGGACGCCTGGCGGACGGCTTCGTCGCGGCAGTGGGAACGGTGGGACAGTTGCTCGGCGAACATTTTCCCGTGGCGTCCGGCGACGTCAACGAACTCGACGACCACCTGGTCGAGATCTAGAGTCAAATCGATCAGGACGTGGACTGTGTACGGCCGCGACGAGGCGTTCTTGACCCTTGCGCTCCCCGACCCGGCGCGTTTATGGTTAACCAGTCATGAACACTGTAACCATCGACATACGCAGGGCAGAGCCGCGCGACGCGCTGGCCATAGCCGATGTGCATCACGAGGCCTGGCGGGGCGCCTACGCCGGCATCATTCCGCACCGCGCCCTGAATGCGATGATCAACAGGCGCGGCAGCGAATGGTGGGCGAACGCGATTCGGCGCGCCGCCACTGTGCTCGTCGTGGAGATCGGCGGAAAGGTCGCCGGCTACACCACGGTCGGGCGCAATCGCGCCCGCGAACTGCCGCAGCAGGGCGAAATCTACGAACTCTACCTTCGGCCCGAATACCAGGGCGTCGGCCTCGGCACCCGGCTCTTTGCCGCTGCACGGCAGAAGCTGGCGGACCACGGGCTGAAGGGCATGGTCGTGTGGGCCCTGGAAGACAACACGAATGCGTTATCCTTCTATACCGGCGCGGGCGGCCGCGATGTCGCCGAAGGCGTCGAAATCTTCGACCAGAAGGCTCTCAGGAAAGTAGCCTTCGTCTGGGACTGACTCCTGAATTTCAGACCTGCGACCTTTGAACTCCCTGTCGGCTGTTGCGCTTGCAGTCCGCGGCCGCTATCGAACCGCGCGGGGGCACAACGGGAATCCATCCATGCGCATCGAAGCGATCTCCATCGGAAAGAATCCGCCGGATGACGTCAATGTCATCATCGAGGTCCCGGTCGGCGGCCAGCCGATCAAGTACGAAATGGACAAGGAGGCCGGGACGCTGTTCGTCGACCGCTTCCTCTACACGCCGATGACCTATCCGGGCAATTACGGGTTCGTTCCGCACACGCTCTCTGGCGACGGCGATCCGATCGACGTGCTTGTCTGCAATACCCGCGAACTGATCCCGGGCTGCGTCATCAATGTCCGTCCGATCGGCGTGCTGATCATGGAAGACAATGCCGGCCAGGACGAGAAGGTGATCGCCGTTCCCTCGCCGAAGCTGACGCGCCGCTACGAGAACATTTTCGAGTACAATCAGCTGCCGGAAATCACGCTGCAGCAGGTCGAGCATTTCTTCGAACACTACAAGGATCTGGAGCCCGGCAAATGGGTGAAGATCGGCGGTTGGCACGATGCGGCGCGCGCCAGGCAGATGATCGTCGAGGCGATCGAGCGCGCGAAGAAGGCAAAATAATCAGTTTTCGGCGCGGCTGAATTCCGGCAGCGGCGCATCGCCGCTGACCAGCACGCGTTCGTCGGCCCCGCAGGAGAAATGGCGCGCCTGCTCGTCGGCGATCTTGCGCGCCATTTCGTTGGCTTTCGGATTTCCGGTGGCCGCGACCAGCCCGACGGCGCAGCCGTCGCGCTCGGCGATCTGGCCCACCTTGGAGACCACCAGCACTTCGACCTGCTTGTCAGGGTTTTCCGGATCGCTGACGGACCAGCGGTGTATGGCTGCGAACGGTATCGCCCGGCCGTCTTCGGTCTCGATGCGCCATTCGATTTTCGGGCCGCTCGAATTGAATGCTGCGAAGCTTTCCCAGGTCGGGGCAAGGTCGCCGGCCGGAGGAAAGCCGTAGAATACCGATTCCCGCAAGTCGGCCGAGTAGATGATCACCGGATAACCGCGGAAGCCTGAGCAGACCATATTGGCCCAATCGCCGTCGCCCTCTTCGGCGGTGGCAAAGGCCGTGCAGTCCTTCTCCGTGTTGATGTCCGTGTAGGCGCTGGAAACCTCGGCCGCATGCGCCAACTGGCAAAAGCCTGTCAGGGCGACCAGGCAACAAAAGGCTTTTCTCACCGCGAACCTCCGCAAATCCAATGCGAAAACCTAACGCGGATTTCCATTTCGGCCTAGCCGGCCCGATCCGTGAACAGCAGGAAATGCGGCAGGGCGATTATCGAGGTGACGCTAGCTTTTCCAACCGCACCGCCAGTTCCCGCGGATCGCCGGCAATCCGCACGGTCTTGAGCCGGGACGTGCCGCCCGAAGCAACGGACACGCTGCTGCGCGAAACGCCCATAAACGATGCAATCAGCTTTTCCAGCGCGGCGTTGGCCTCACCCTTTTCAGGCACGGCACGAACACGCGCGGTAATATGCGAACGCCCGTCCGCCGTGCGCTCGACATCGCCGACCGCATCGCTGGACGCGCGCGGAGTCAGCCGGACAAAAACGTCAATCCCGTCCTCCCGCATGCGCCAGAACCCGACCATGAGGACCGCGCTCAGATGACTAGCGGCGCGACAGTGGTCAAGAGGAACTGCCGGATGAAGAAGATGAGCAGCAGAACGATGATCGGCGAAATATCGATGCCGCCGAGGTCGGGCAGAAACCGGCGCACCGGCGCCAGCACCGGCTCGGTGATGCGAAAGAGGAAATTGCCGATGGTCCCGACAAACTGGTTGCGGGAATTGACGACATTGAAAGCGTAGAGCCACGAGAAAATCGCCGAAGCGATGAGGAGCCACCAGTAAATGTCCAGCGCCAGAACCACAGTCTGAATGAGGGCGATCATGCCGTTCTCCAATTGATCGCCGACATGTAGCCATTGCTCGCCTAAGCGGCAAGTCCCGGGTCTTTCGGAAGGTCCGCGCGACGCCGCTCTTTGCTTGACAGGGCAGAGCGCCGAACATAAATACGGCCATCCGTTGGACGGGGCTGTAGCTCAGCTGGGAGAGCGCGTCGTTCGCAATGACGAGGTCAGGAGTTCGATCCTCCTCAGCTCCACCAGCGGATCGAATTTTCCTTTTTATTCTAGGCGCTGGCGTGGTGGCGGCCGTATGCTCGAACCGGGCGGCTGCCCAGAAGCGGCCATTTGCAGTCGGCATTACCTGAATATCAGCAGGCCCTAATGAAGTTCCGCCCGGCGTTCACACCTCGGCCCGTCGCGATCGATCGGCTGGAGTCGCAGGGCCTCGAAGAGCGCCGATTGACTTTCCAGGACCAGCAATTCGCCGCACGTATGCACAACCAGGGTGCGGTCTCCATGATCCTGGATTGAAACCAGGTAGTCGGTGTTGACCGTGACCGTATTCCCGTCAGCGCGCGTCAGCCGAATCCACATGTTTACCCCCTTCAACCCGATTGCCATTTGTGCAACGGCGCCCGTAACAAGTATGTGAAATTATTCACACGACAGATTCTTCACCCGTTTCCGCAACCCCGCAGATGTGAGCCTCCTGCACCGGAACGCTGCGCTGCGTAGTTCCCTATTTCAGTTTCCATTCCCGGCCGACTCCGTCGTTCTTCGCTGTATGATCGGCATGGTGCTTGTAGCCGGGATGGGCGCGAATGGCGGCATCGAGCGCGGCATAGAGTTCCTTGGGAACTGCCTGATCCTTTGCTTCCAGAATGCCGATCTTCCAAGCCGCCTGTTCGATCGCCTCCTTGAAGATGACCTTGGCGGGATCGCCCTTCATGGCGAGCATGTTCTCGATCGAGAAGATCGCGCCGGCAATGTAGGACGCGGCCTCGTGCTCGGCATGCGTCATCTTCGCGAGTTTGAGGAGATCGAAACCCGCGTGGGTGCACTCGTGGATGATGACCTGCGCGGCATTGAATTTCTCGGAGGCGTTGGCTCCGAGCGTCGACGATCGCAGGACGAGGACATCGTAGAATTCCGTGTCCTTGTCGACCTTGATCTCGGGGTAGTATCGCCCCGACTCGCCGCTGGCTAGCAAGCTCGGTTGAACCAGGACGGTTATCTTCTTGTCCTTTATCGCCTTGGCGACCTTCTGGTACAGCGAGGGCGATATTTCTCGCCGGTTCAGCTTGAACCGAATCTTGTTGATCGATTGGTCCTGCAGGACCGCAAGAACCGTTTCCGTCGCCTTGTCGTCCTCGACGCCCATGCGAAAACCCTCCCGCCTCTGGACCGGCCCGCTTCCGCAAGTATAGATCGAATGCGCCGATCTGCAAAATGGAGCACGTCGGATTCACTTTTGGCAGCGCCGGGGCCCGATCCTTCGCGGCTGGCGCACAGCGAAATCTTGGTCCAGCAGCGATAAGCCCGCGCGCGCTCCGCCAAACTGCGCTATGGCCCCTGTCTTCGCTATTCCGAGCCGAGCTTTCTGATCTAAGCACGCGATGAATTCTCAAGCCGCCGTTTCCGCCGACCAGCGCTATGCCGCTTTTCGCCACGGCGCGTTCCTGCGCTTCTGGGGGGCCCGGTTCCTCGCGACCTTCTCCACCCAGATAGTATCGGTGGCCGTCGGCTGGCAGATCTACGACCTGACGCGCGATCCGTTCGATCTCGGCCTGGTCGGCGTGATCCAGTTCGCGCCCTCGCTGCTCCTCGTTCTGGTCACCGGCGTCGTCGCCGACCGGTTCGGGCGGCGGCTGATCATGGCGCTGGCCGCCTTTCTCGAGGCGCTCTGCGCACTGGCGCTTCTTGTGCTTTCGATCCGCGGCCTTGCAGGCCCGATCCCCATCTTCGCGGTTCTGGCGGCGTTCGGCGTGGCTCGTGCCTTCTTCGGGCCGGCCTCTGCCTCGCTCGTGGCCAACCTGGTTCCGGCGGAGGATTTCGCCAACGCCGTCGCCTGGAATTCGTCGGCATGGCAGATGGCGACCATCGTCGGTCCGGTCGCGGGAGGCCTGCTCTATGGCGTTTCGGCCGAGGCGGCCTATGGCACTGCCGTGGTGTTCATGCTGGTCTCGAGCCTGCTGGTCATCTCGATCCCGAAGCCTGCCCAGCGCACGGAGACCTACAAACCTACCCTCGACACCCTTTTTGCCGGCTTCCGCTATATCTGGGGCGAAAAGATCGTGCTCGGCGCGATTTCGCTCGATCTGTTCGCCGTGCTTCTGTCGGGAGCCGTGGCGCTGCTCCCGGTCTATGCCCGCGACATCCTCGAACTCGGCCCGTGGGGGCTCGGCCTCTTGCGTGCAGCGCCCGGCATCGGTGCGATCTTCGTCGCCATCTGGCTGGCCGGACACCCGCTCAGGGACCATGCCGGGCTGATCATGTTCTTCTTCGTCGCCATGTTCGGTGTGTTTACCGCCATTTTCGGCGTATCGACGGTGCCGTGGCTGTCGATCTTCGCGCTGGCGATGATTGGCGCGACCGACATGGTCAGCGTCTATGTGCGCGAGACGCTGATACAGCTCTGGACGCCCGACGAGGTGCGCGGCCGCGTCAATGCGGTCAACATGGTGTTCGTCGGCGCATCCAACGAGCTCGGCGAATTCCGTGCCGGCACGATGGCTGCATTGATCGGCACGGTACCGGCGGTGGTATTCGGCGGGGTAGGAGCAGTGGCGGTGGCAGGCCTCTGGGCCTTTCTGTTTCCGGAGCTTCGCAAGGTGCGCCATCTCGACGGGCGGCATTGAAGCCGCCGGACGGCTCAGCGTTCGGGCTTGCCGAAGATCGTCTCCAGGAACTCGCTGAGCCAACGCTTCAGATGCATGTCCCAGATCAGCCTGCCGCCGAGATGGTCGCGACCAGGCTGGGCGCCGGGCAGTTCGAAGCGGTGCGCCCCGCGCACTACCCAGCGGTGCATCATCACCCGCGTCAGCTCGGCGTGGAACTGGATGCCCCAGGCATTGTCGCCATAGCGAAAGGCCTGGTTCGGATAGGTCTCCGCCGTCGCCAGCAGCGTCGCACCCGCCGGCAGCGAAAACCCCTCGCGATGAAACTGATAGACCATTTCGGGCCAGTGCATCATCTGCTTGCCTTCCTCGGTCGGCTTGAGCGGGTACCAGCCGATCTCGACCAGCCCTTCGCCATGACCCTCGACCTTGCCGCCGAGATGGTTGACCAGCATCTGCGCGCCGAGGCAGATGCCGAGGAACGGCCTGTTTTCCTTCAGCGGCACTGCCAGCCATTCGGTCTCGTGCCTGACGAAGTCGTCGTGGTCGTTGGCGCTCATCGGCCCGCCGAACACGACCGCGCCGGCGTGATGGTCGAGCGTCTCGGGCAATTCGTCGCCGAGCGGTGGCCGCCGGATGTCGAGGTCGAAGCCGTTTTCGAGAAGCAGATGGCCGACGCGGCCGGGGCTCGACGTTTCCTGGTGCAGCACGATCAGAATTTTCGGCCTCACGGCCCGCGTCGCCACTCGCGGCATGAATGCTACTCGTCCGCCGATTCGCCGATCGCACCCGGCGCGTTGCGCGCGGCCTCCTGGCGCGCCAGCACCCGTTCGCGCCGGTCGACGCCAATCAGTTCGGCGACGCGCCACAATATGTTGTCTTCGAGCTCGTGCAGCATGCCGTCGGCATAGACGACTTCCCACATAGCGTGGATGAACTCGATGCGCGCCTCCTCGTCGAGATGCCGTTTCAGGACGCTGGTGAAGGCATAGAGGTCGATCGCTTCGTTGTCGGCCTTTTCGCCGGCCGCGATCAGGGTCTCAAGCTCGTCGCCGCTCACGCCGTAGCTCTGCGAGAGCACGTCGTTGAGCCGCTCCCATTCGACATCGTGGCGCACGCCGTCCGCGTTCATCACATGGAACATCAGCGCCGCGGCCGCCACGCGCGGGTCGTCCTCGCGCTCGAGCCGCGATCCCGCCGCTCCGGGCGGCAGCCCCTTCAGGAAGGAAACCAGACGTTCAAACATGGGTTTGCCTCAGCATGTCGGAATTCAGAACAGCCGGAACCGGCGCGGTTCGGTTTCGGCGGCTTCATCGGGATCGACGCCGGGATCGTCCGGCAGAGGGGGTACAGGTGGCGTCTCATCCGGAGCGTCGGCGACCGCGGCAAGCGCCGGGCGCTTCTGCTCGCGGGAAGCGTCAGGTGGCGGAGCCGCGATCGGCGCCGGCGTTTTTGCTTCTTCGGCTGCAGCCGGTTCGACCGGCACGGCCGGCTCCACCACAGGCGCCACCTCCTCGAGATCAGCGGGTTTTTGCGCCGGGCTTTCGACCGGCGCGACAAGCGCGGGTCTCTCGACCTGCAGCGACGGGTGCTCCTCTTCCTGTTCGATCAACTGGCCGAGCCGCTCCATTGGCGCACGCCACTCGAAGGCGTCGAGCCTGCCGGTCACCGGCGAGGCCGGAGCCCAGCGCTCGGAAACGTAACCATCGGCGACCCAGGCGGGATCGCGCGGCGCACGCATGGCCTTCGACAGGAGCTGCCGCACCTTGCCCTGATCGCCGGTTTCCGACTCCTCGACATCGGCCAAAAGCAGGTAGGCGCCTTCGCGCGGCTGCATGCGGATTGCGGCCTCCGCCTCGTCCCGCGCAATCCGGTATTCGCCGGCGTCGAGGGCCGCGCGGGCCACGGCCAGCGAGGATTCGGGGTGGTTCTGCTTCAGCGACTGCAGCTTGCGCGCACGCGCCAGCCGGTCATGGGTGGCGTCGCCCGGTCGTGCGTGGACATAGAGGTCGGCGATCTCAGGATGCGGCTCGGCCTTCCACGCGGCCTCCAGGATCTTGGCGCCCTTGCGGATGTCGTTTTGCCTGAACAGCGTCTTGGCGGCTATCACCGCCGCCGGGGCGAAATCCGGGCGCAGCCGGTTGGCTTCCACGGCGGCGCTGCGGGCGGTCGGCAGGTCGGAGTCGAGGAGCGCCATGGCCTTGGCCGTCAGCAGCACGGAGCGGCGGCGATTGGCGGTGTCGCGCTCGATCCGGCGGCTGGACTTCTGCGCGTCGACCAGCTTGAGCGCGCCATCCCAATCGCCGCGCTCGACCTTCTCCTCCATCGTCGATTCGGCTGCCCATCCAAGCTGCGGCGCCATGTCGGCGGCGCGACCGGCATAATGCCGCGCCGCGGATTTTTCGCCGAGCCGTTCGGCTTCGAGATAGAGCCCGCGCAGACCGAGCAGCCGCATTTCGGGATCGTCGAGCATCGCCTCGAATTTCTGCCGCGCGCCGTCATGGTCGCCTTCGAGCAGCGAGGACTGGGCGTCAAGCAATTGGATGAGCGGCTCCTGGTCGGAGCGGATCAGCTTCGCCGCCTGCTTGTTCATCTTGCGCGCCAGCCCGGCATCGCCGGCTCCGGCCGCTATCATGCCGGTCGACAGTGCCTGGTAGCCGCGGTCGCGCCGGCGCACCCGGAAATAGCGCGCCACCGTGTAGGGGCTGTTCCAGATCGCCTTGGTGAGCCACCAGACGATCATCACGGCTGCAACGACGGCAGTGACGGCGACCGCCGCCACCATCAGGCTCACCTGGTACTGGTAGCCGCTGAAGGTCACCACCATGTCGCCGGGCCGATCCGCGAGCCAGGCGAAGCCGAGGCCGAGCGCGAAGACTATGAGGAGGAAGAAAAGGATGCGTATCATCTAAAGGTCCTGTTCACGCCTTCATCGCGCCGGCGACTGCCTGATCCAGCAGTCGCTCGACGGCGAGGCGGTTGCGGACCTTCTCGATGAACACGCCCGCTGCAGCCTGGACGTTTTCGGGCAGCTTCTCATATTCGGCGATGGCCGCGGCATAGTCCCCGGCATTCAGCGCCACCTCCATGCGGGCAACGGTTTCCGGGACGCCCTCGCCCTCGACCGCACCGATCGGTCGGACCGTGACCAGCGATTCGGCGCTATTAAGCAGCCGCTCGAAGAAGCCGGCATTGGTGTCGACGGTGCGTTCGGCGGCGATCATCGCCTTGGCCGCTTCATCGGTCTCGGCAAGAATTTCTTCCCGCGAGGCAACACCCTTTTCAGCATGGAGGCGCAGTTCAGGAATCTCAGGCGCATCGGGAGCTATGGCCGCAAAGGTCTCCAGTTCGGCCAGGAAAGGCGCGCCGCGATCCACCGCGGCCTTGAGCGCCGAGGTTGCGATCGCCATCGCGATCTTGGGCTGTGCTGCCTGGGCGTCGATCTTCCCTGAAAGCGCTCCTACGCTCTCTTCCAGCGTGGCGATCCGCCCTTCATCGGCCGTTGCCTTCTCTCCCGCCGATTTGACCAGCGCTTCGAGGCTGGCGATGCGGTCGCCGAGGGCTGCGATCTCGGCCGCCGGGGCTTGCGCTCCGGTCTGGCCGAGGCTGGCGATGGCCGTCTCGATCTCCTTGACCCGGCTGTCCAGCGCCTGCAGCCCGGTATTATCGCCGCCACCGGAAGCGACCGCCTGCTGCAGGGACGCCACATCCGCTTTGACCTGATCCAGCGAAGCCGAAAGAGCATCGACCTGTCCCGCAATATCCGTATCCGGAGCGGCTGAAGTCTGCTTCAGCGCCGTTATCTCCTGTTGCAGCGAGGCGATTTCCGACTGGACGCCATCGAGCGCGGGAGCGCCGCCTGTCGCTTCGGGGCTCCCGAGCACACCGGCATATTGAAGCCCGACGGCGCCGATGAGCGCCAGGACGGCGCCGATCAGCCCGGCCGCTCCAAGGGCCAATCCACTTCGTTTCGGCTCCGATACGACAGAAGGTTGCTCAGGTGCCGCGGTCTCGCCGGTATCCAGCGCTTCCGCCCTTTCGCGCCGCAGCGCTTCCTCGGCCTCGAAGCCGTAGCCATAGGGCCGGTGCGGCGCATCCGATTCGGGATCGGTAGAAATCGTCGGTTCAGCGGCAGCTTCAACCGGCTCGCCGGCATATTCGGCGGCGGGCTCGCTCACGCCCTCCTTCTCGGCCTCGACGAACTCGGCCGCCGGCTGCGGCTCCGCCGTCTGGCCGCCATCGATGTTTTCGCTGGCCTCTTCGACGCGCGAAACCGCGTCCGGTTCCAGCTCTATCGTCACCGGCTCGCGCTGCGGCTTGGAATGCCGCGTCTTCGGCGTCTTGACCATGGCGGCCTCCGCAATTCTTGTAAATTCGATCCCGGAACGCGGGGACGATGTATCGGACAACTAACTATCACACCAGCATCGGCTGAAAAGGGGCGGCGTGATGGCAGGGTTCAGCTGGCCTTTTCGAGAAGCAAAAGCAGCGCCTCCTCGTTCGGTTCCGCCGCAACATGGATTTGCGCGCTTTGGAGTGCGCCAAGCGCCGAGGCGACGCGTGGCGAAAGGCAATAAAGGGCGGCCCCTTTGAACAGCGAAGCGAGTTCGGACCGGCTTGCAAGACCTGCAAGAGCCTCTGCTGCCCTTGCCGAATACAAGAGCACTGCATCGACCGGCTGTTCGTCCAGCATGCGGCGAGCGACTTTGCTTTCGTAGCTTATTTCCGTGGTATTGTAGGTCTCGACGGGGCGCACATCGATGCCGGCGGCGCGGAGACTTTTCTCGAATGCCGGCAGGCGGACGCGTCCGCAGAGATAAAGGATCGCGGCTCCACATTTCTCGGCTGAAACAATGGCATCCGCCAGCGCTTCGGCGTCGCCGGGTCCGGTCACGATATCGGCAAATCCGGCCTCGCAAGCCGCCGCCGCGGTCTTTTGCCCCACCACATAGCAGCGGCTGCCGGCAAGCCGTTCGAGAAGCGCCTGTGGTGCGTGGCCGATGGCGTTGGCGCTCGTCACCGCGACGGCGTCGAACGTTTCCGGAACCGAAACGACCGGCAGGGCACGGGTTTCCGACAGCGGCAGCATCAGCGGCAAGAATCCCATATGGCGCAGCCGTTTTGCAGTTTGCGACGCCCGGGGTTCCGGCCGGGTCACCAGGACGCGACGGCTCATTCAGGCCCAGCCTTCAAAGAACCGCGTCCCGGCCTTCGCCCGAACCTCCTGCCCGGCGGCGCGGCCGATCGCGGCCGCATCCTCGGCGCGGCCGGCGCCGGATACCTCGTGCGCTTCGCGCCCGTCCGGTGTCAGGATTAGGCCGGTGAAGGAGAGATTTTCGCCCTCCACCACGGCATGACCGGCTATCGGCGTGCGGCACGAGCCGTCGAGGACCGCCAGGAAAGCCCGCTCGCAGGCCAGGGCCTGTGCGGTCGGCCGATGATCGATGGCGGCGACGAGCAAAGCCGCGCGTTCATCGGCGATGTGGCTTTCGATGCAGATGGCCCCCTGTCCCGGCGCGGGCAGGAATGTGTTGAGCGGCATCAAATGGGTCGCGACATGCTCCAGCCCGAGCCGCCGCAGGCCGGCATTCGCCAGGATGGTTCCGTCGGCTATGCCCTCTTCGAGTTTGCGCAGGCGCGTCTGCACGTTGCCGCGGAACATCGCCACCTTCAGGTCGGGCCGCATGCGCAGGATCAACGCCTGCCGGCGCAGCGACGACGAGCCCACGGTTGCGCCGTGCGGCAGTTCGACTATGGAGGGCGCAGTCTTGCCGATGAAAGCGTCGCGCGGATCCTCGCGCGGCAGGAAGGCCGAAAGCTCCAGCCCGTCCGGCAACACTGTCGCCATGTCCTTCGAAGAGTGGACGGCGATGTCGATGCGGCCGGAGAGCAGCGCCTCCTCGATTTCCTTGGTGAAAAGCCCCTTGCCGCCGACTTCCGACAGCGGCCTATCCTGGATGCGGTCGCCGCTAGTCGAAATCACTTCGATGGCGAACGCGTCCTCCGGCAAGCCATGCGCCGCCCTCAGCCGGTCGCGCGTTTCCAGCGCCTGCGCGAGCGCAAGCGGGCTTCCGCGTGTCCCGATTTTGAAGGCTGTTGTTTGCATGGCGCGCGGTCCGTGATACCCACCCCGCGAACAGGGTTATCTGCCCAAAGGTTCTCCTATCGGGGAAAGGGCGCTCCGGCAACAATGGCACAGCGCGACAAATCATTCCGGGTACTGGGTATCGAGACGAGCTGCGACGAAACCGCGGCCAGCGTCGTTGCGCTGGATGCCGGCGGCGCGCCGGAGATTCTGTCCAATATCGTGCTCAGCCAGATCGAGGAACACGCGGCCTTCGGCGGCGTGGTGCCCGAGATAGCGGCGCGCGCCCACGTCGAGGCGCTGGACGGCATCATCGAGGCGGCTCTCGCGGATTCCGGGACCGACCTCTCCGAAATCCACGCCATCGCGGCCACGGCCGGTCCCGGCCTCGTCGGCGGGCTGATCGTCGGCCTGATGACGGCCAAGGCGATGGCCATGTCGGCCGGCAAGCCGCTGATCGCCGTCAACCATCTCGAAGGCCATGCCCTGACCGCCCGGCTGACCGACGGCCTCGCCTTCCCCTATCTGCTGCTGCTGGTCTCCGGCGGCCACACCCAAATCGTGCTGGTCCGAGGCGTCGGCGACTACCAGCGCTGGGCGACGACCATCGACGATGCGCTGGGCGAGGCCTTCGACAAGACCGCGAAGATGCTCGGCCTGCCCTATCCCGGCGGCCCGAACGTCGAAATCGCCGCTTCCAAGGGCGATCCGTCGCGCTTTGCCTTCCCGCGCCCGATGAAGGGAGAGCAGCGGCCGGATTTTTCCTTCTCCGGACTGAAGACGGCGGTGCGCCAGGCAGCGACCGAAATCTCGCCGCTGTCGGACAAGGATGTCGCCGACATCTGCGCCTCGTTCCAGCTGGCGGTTTCCGACGCGCTCGGTGACCGCGTTTCGCGCGCGCTGTCCCGCTTCCGCAGCGAATTTCCCGACATCGCCGCCCCGGCGCTGGTCGTGGCGGGCGGCGTTGCGGCAAACCGCCGGATCAAGGCGACGCTCGAAACACTCTGCGGCGAATATGGCTTCCGCTTCGTCGCGCCGCCGCACATACTGTGCACCGATAACGCGGCCATGATCGCCTGGGCCGGCATAGAGCGCCTGCGGGCAGGGATGACCGATCCGCAAGCCATGGATTTCGTGCCGCGCTCGCGCTGGCCGCTCGACAGCATTTCGGAACCTGTCGTTGGTTCCGGACGGCGGGGAGCCAAGGCATGAGCTTCTATTCGGTCACCGTTCTCGGCGGCGGCGCCTGGGGCACCGCCCTTGCGCTTTCAATGCTGCGTGCCGGGCACAATGCCCGGCTATGGGCCCGCGACGCCGAAGACGCTGCCGCGATCTCGGCAGGCGAAAATCCGCGCTACCTGCCCGGCATCGAGTTCGGCAAGGGCATCGAGGCGACGACGGATATGGAGGCAGCCTTAGATCGCGCCGACTGCGTCCTGGCCGTCACGCCGGCGCAGTCGCTGCGCGAGGTGTTGAGCCTCGCCCAAGGGCGGATGCCCGAAAACGTCCCCCTCGTCCTCTGCGCCAAGGGCATCGAGCGCCAAACCGGCACGCTACTGTCGGCAATCGCCGGCGAAATCCTGCCGAACAACCCGGTGGCGGCACTTTCCGGGCCGAGCTTCGCTACGGACGTCGCCAAGGGCCTGCCAACGGCGGTGGTTGTGGCGGCCCGCGACGAGGCTCTGGCCGCCACGCTGGCCTTACGATTCTCGGCGGCCAACCTGCGCTGCTATTCGACCGACGACCTGATCGGTGTCGAAATCGGCGGCGCGCTGAAGAACGTCTTCGCGATTGCCGCCGGCGCGGTGACCGGCGCGGGGCTCGGGGCGAGCGCGCAGGCGGCAATGGTAACGCGTGGCTTCGTCGAACTGCGCCGTGTCGGCGCGGCTTTCGGCGCTCGTCCGGAGACTTTGATGGGGCTCTCCGGCCTCGGCGACCTGCTCTTGACCTGCTCTTCCGCGCAATCGCGAAATTTTGCCTACGGGCTGGCGCTGGGCCGCGGCGAGGACCTTGCGGGTCGTCCGCTCGCCGAGGGGGTCGCCACCGCTTCGATCGCCGCCCGCATCGCCCGCGAGCGCGGCATCGACGCTCCGATCATCGGCGCGGTCGCACAGATTCTAGATCGGGCGATCACTATCGGAGAAGCGGTCTCGGCGCTGATGTCGCGGCCGCTGCGAACCGAGGCTGAATAGGAATTCGAGGAGAAACAATGCTGTTTGCGTTCATCTGCCGTGACAAGCCCGGCCATTTGCAGGTCAGGCTCGACAACCGCCCGGATCACGTCGCCTTCCTGAACGGGCTCAACGCCGAAGGCACGCTGAAATTCGCCGGGCCGTTCCTTGACGACGATGGCAAGCCCTGCGGCAGCCTTGTGGTGATCGAGGCGGCGGACAAGGATGCGGCGCGCGCCATCGCCGCCGCCGACCCATACGCCCTGGCCGGGCTGTTTGCGACGGTCGATATCCAGCCCTGGAGCTGGGTTTTCAACAATCCGGCAAATGCGTAATGCAATGATGCGAGAAGAGGGATCGCGGACATGAATTACTGGCTTTTCAAATCGGAACCTTCGACCTTTTCCTTCGAGATGCTGAAGGCCAAGGGCAAGGCTGGCACGCAATGGGACGGGGTGCGCAATTATCAGGCCCGCAACAATATGCGCGCCATGCAGATCGGCGATCTCGGCTTTTTCTACCACTCCAACGAAGGGTTGGACGTGGTCGGCATCGTCGAAGTCTGCGGGCTGGCGCATCACGACACCACCACCGACGATCCTCGCTGGGAATGCGTCGACGTGCGGGCGGTTAGGGATGTTCCCAACCCGCCGACGCTCGACCAGATCAAGGCCAACGAAAAACTTTCCAAGATGGTGCTGGTGGTGAATTCCCGGCTGTCGGTCCAGCCGGTCACGCCGGATGAATGGAAGGAAGTCTGCCGCATGGGCGGCCTCGTTCCGGCGCCGTGAACAGCCTGGCGCCGGCGGAGGCCGAGGGCTTCATTCTCGCCAACACTTCGCTTTCGGCGCCGCCCCATGTCCCCGAAATCAGGCTTCATCTCGCCGACGAGGCACACGACCTCTGGCTGAAGACAGAGGACGAACTGGCCGCGATCGGCCTGCCGCCGCCCTTCTGGGCCTTTGCCTGGGCCGGCGGGCAGGGGCTGGCCCGCTATATTCTCGACTATCCTGAGACCGTGCGTGGCAGGAGCGTGCTGGATTTCGCCTCCGGCTCTGGTCTGGTGGCGATCGCGGCTGATATAGCCGGCGCGCGCGACATTCTGGCGGCCGACATCGACCCGTTCTGCGCGGCAGCGGTCCGCCTCAACGCTCGCGCCAATGGCGTCTCCATTGAGTTTACCGGCTCGGATGCCATAGGCACGGACTGCGGCTGGGATATCGTCTTGGCCGGCGACGTGTTCTACGACAGGCCCTTCGCCGAGCGGCTCGTCCCCTGGTTCTCCACCCTGCATGCCCGTGGCGCCGAAATCCTCATCGGCGACCCCGGTCGCTCCTATCTGCCGAAGGACATGATGCAGGCGCTCGCCGTCTATCAGGTTCCGGTGACGCGGGCGCTCGAGGACGCGGACGTGAAGAAAACCACGGTCTGGCGCTTCGCTTGACGGGTACCCTCGGCAGGCGTTGAATTCGGGCGAACAGGGGAATCGCCATGAATTTCGCCGGCATGAACTATCTCGCCATCATCGTCGCCGCTGTCGCCGCCTTCGCGTTCGGAGCGGCATGGTACAGCGCACTGTCGAAGCCATGGATCAGGGCTACGCGCATCGATCCGACGACCGTCAACATGAGCGCCGTTCCGTTCGTGACGAGTTTCATCTGTGAACTGGTGATGGCCTGGGTCATGGCCGGCGTGATCGGCCATCTCGGCACGGGCCAGGTCACCTTGTGGAACGGCGTCGTGTCCGGCTTCTTCCTCTGGCTCGGCTTTCTCGCGACATCGACCGCCGTCAACCAGCGCTACGAGGGCTTTGGCTGGGACCTGACCGTCATCGACGCCGCCCACTGGCTTGGCGTCGCCGTGATCATGGGCGGCGTGATCGGCTGGTTCGGCGTCTGACCTCAGCCGGTCATTGACCTGGTGCCCGAAGGTGTCTTCGCCGCTTCCTCCAGCACCCATTCGCGGAAGGCGCGCACAAGCGGGTCGCCGGCTGTCTCCGCCGGCGAGACAATGTAATACGCAAATTGCGGCGGCCCCTTGATCGAGAGTTCGAAAGGCTGAACCAGACGCCCCGAGGCAAGGTCGTCCGCCACCAGCGACGAATCGCCAAGCACCACGCCCTGGCCATCGATTGCCGCCTGGATAGCCGGCGCCGAATCGGCAAAATGCAGTCCCGGCCCTTCGTCGAAATCCTTTATGCCGGCCGCCAGCATCCACATGCGCCAGTCAGGCCAGGTCACGCCCTGCCCGCTCCATGACACGTGGATCAGCCTGTAATTCATGAGATCGCGCGGCTCTTTCAACGGTCGGTTTGCTTCTAGGAGTTTGGGGCTGCAAACCGGCGAGATCGTATCGTCGAACAGCCTGTCGGCGCGCATGCCGGGATAATCACCCTTGCCCCAGCGGATCGCCACGTCGATGTCGTCACGGGCGAAATCACGAACATTCGGCGAAACGTCCATCCTCACATCGATGTCCGGCCACAGCTCCATGAACTCGTCGATACGCGGCACCAGCCATTTGGCGGCGATGGAGGCAGGCGCCGTCACCTTGAGCTGCGTCGCACTGCTCTTCCGGGCGCGTGCAGCTGCGCGGGCCAGCCCGTCCAGTGCCTCCGTCGTTGCGGCATGAAGGATTTCGCCCGGCTGTGTCAGCCGCATTGAACGGCTGGTGCGCTGGAACAGCGTTACGCCAAGCCGCTCCTCGAACTCCTTGATTTGATGGCTGACGGCAGCGGGCGTAAGTCCCAGTTCGGCCGCCGCACGCGTGAAATTGAGATGGCGTCCAGCAACTTCAAATGTCCTTAGAGCGCGCGTGCCAGGAATGTGCAGAGGC
The DNA here is from genome assembly GCA_035941355.1 of Pseudaminobacter sp. GTDB lineage: Bacteria > Pseudomonadota > Alphaproteobacteria > Rhizobiales > Rhizobiaceae > Allomesorhizobium. Next base: position 53,620 of record DASZDZ010000005.1, on the reverse strand, counting down.
ATGGGCCAATCTTCAAAGAAATGTATCTGATACGATGAAAACTACTCGTTTTTCGTCGCCATTTCAATCAACTATCATCCGGTCGTGGCATTAGCTTCAAACTGGTTTTGAAAGGCAGAGACCATGGCATACTGCACCGACATCGTCGACAGCACGGCTCCGGCAAAGCCGGCGGCATCGCTCTTCGCCTGGATTGCGGCGTTCTTCCGCATCCGCGAGCGGCGCCGCCTTGCGCTGCGGGATCTCGAACGGCTTGCCGATCGCGAATTGTGCGACATCGGCGTAGAGCGACGCGATATAGCCGCGATTGTCGATCGCGAGATCAGCAAGCTGCGTCTCGATGAGCTCCGCTCGCGATTCTAATTCGCTGCGAAAGTTGCCGACCTTCGGGAGCGGGTCACGCACAATCTAACTCGTGACCCACAAGACGCTTCGGCGTGAGAGCTTGGGCAGCAGCCGCGCCATCACCTTGGCTGTCACCGCAACACAGCCCTGTGTCGGCGTGAATCCCAGTCTTGCGAGGTGAAAAAAGATCGCGCTGCCGCGCCCGCGCCGGCGCGGCGAGATGTTCCAGTCGAGCACGATGCAAACATCATAGAGCCTGTCGTCGCGCAGCATGTGTTCGTGGCTGGCTGCATAGGGAAGCTTGACAGGCCGGTTATAGTTGCGGTCGTCCGGAACTTCGCACCAACCGAGCGCCGAATCGATCGGGGCCATGGGCAGCCGCGAATTGCGCGGAGCAAATCGGTCGCGGCGGAAATAGCCGGAGAGAATACGCATGCGCCCAAGCGGCGTCGCGCCGTCGCCTTCGCGTTTGGCGGAGGATATGCCGCCGCGGCCAAGAGCGCACGGAAACACCGTTCCGCCGGCGTTCAGGAGCCCTTTGGAGCGGTCGCCAGGTTTTGCCCGCACGGTCAAAACTGAAAGGCCGGACGGCAATTTTGCTTCCGACCCCTTGCGCTCACGTTTTTTAGAGTATGATCGCATCGCGAAACAAATCACCGTGACTGGGCTGTCGCGGCGATCAAGTTCCGCATAAACGGTGAACGGTCAACAGAATTATTCATTTAGAAAACAACGGATTGATCCATGACGTCCCGAACCATCCTGATTGTCGACGACGATGACGACCTGCGATCCACGCTTGTTGAACAATTGTCGCTCTATGAGGAATTCGACGTGCTGCAGGAAGCGACCGCCGCAAAGGGTATCGCGGTCGCCCGTGCGGGGCTGATAGATCTCCTCGTGATGGACGTCGGCCTGCCGGATATGGACGGCCGCGAGGCGGTGAAGCTTTTGCGCAAAGGCGGCTACAAGGCCCCGATCATCATGCTTACGGGCCACGACACCGATTCCGACACGATCCTCGGGCTGGAGGCAGGCGCCAATGATTACGTCACCAAGCCGTTTCGCTTCGCTGTCCTGCTCGCCCGAATCCGCGCCCAGTTGCGGCAGCACGAGCAGAGCGAAGACGCTACCTTCTCGGTCGGCCCTTACACCTTCAAGCCCAGCCAGAAACTGCTGATCGACCAGCGCGGCGCCAAGGTGAGGCTCACGGAAAAGGAAGCCTCGATCATCAAATATCTCTACCGCGCCGACCAGAAAGTGGTGACGCGCGACATCCTTCTCGAGGAGGTCTGGGGCTACAATTCCGGCGTCACCACCCACACGCTCGAAACGCATGTCTACCGGCTTCGCCAGAAGATCGAGCGTGATCCTTCCAATGCGGAAATTCTTGTGACAGAAAGCGGCGGATACAAGCTGGTTCCGTGATCGGATCTTCGGCAGGTGGGGGCCGCCGAAAAAAGCCGGAGGAATCAGCGCCGTGAATCGGGGACACCATGGCGCTGGATGACGACATTCGCATCCTGTCCGGCGTGCGGCTCTTTGAGGGCTTCACGCCTGAACAGTTGCGTTTGCTCGCCTTCGGAGCCGAACCGATGCGGCTGCCCGCCGGGCGAAAACTTTACCGCGAAGACGATGTGGCAGATTCCGCCTATGTGGTGGTCAAGGGAACGATCGGCCTGTTTCGCGAGAACGACGGCGAGCGCGTTCCGGTCAGCACCGTCGAACCAGGAGCCGTGCTCGGCGAACTCGCGCTTATTGCGGATACCACGCGGCTGACAAGCGCCGCGGCCGAGACCGATGCCGAGGTCCTGCGGCTAAACCGCAAGATGTTCCACCGCATCCTCGAGGAATATCCCGAGGCGGCAATCGCCCTGCACCAGCGCATCGTCGAAGAACTTCAGGCGATGATCCGCCGCATCGAGGAACTCGCCCCGAGATTTGCGCCCGATTAATCAAGATCGAATCGCGCAATGACCGGCACATGGTCGGAGGGTCGTTCCCAGCCGCGCGCCTCGCGCAATATCTCGATGCTGGACAGGTTCTCGACCAGATTCGACGAAGACCAGATATGGTCGAGCCGGCGTCCGCGGTTTGAAAGCTCCCAATCCTGGGCGCGATAACTCCACCAGGTGAAGAGCTTCTGGTCGAGCGGCACGTTGAGCCGCATCAGGTCCATCCACTCGCCGGAATTGCGCATCGCCTCAAAGCGTTCCGTTTCGATCGGCGTATGGCTGACCACGTTGAGAAGCTGCTTGTGCGACCAGACATCGTGCTCGAGCGGCGCGATATTCAAGTCACCAACCAGAATAGACCCGGAAAGCTCGTCGTGTTCCGCGCGGATTGCGTTCATTTCGGCTACGAAATCAAGCTTGTGGCGGAACTTCCAGTTGATCTCGGGATCGGGTTCGTCGCCTCCGGCGGGAATGTAGAAATTGTGCACGAGCAGCGACTTGCCTCCGGCCGCAATCCGGACCGAAAGATGCCGGCAGTCGCCCTTCAGGCAGAAATCACGCTTCTCTATGGTTTCGATCGGCCGGCGGGCCACCGTCGCCACGCCGTGATAGCCCTTCTGGCCGCTGATCGAGATATGCTCGTAACCGAGCTTTCGAAACGCCGCCGACGGAAACAGATCGTCGGGACATTTTGTTTCCTGGAGGCACAGAATGTCGGGCGCATGCTCGATCAGAAGCCGCTCGACAATGGGCATGCGCAGCCGCACGGAATTGATGTTCCAGGTGGCTATGGTGAATGTCATGGGGATATCCGGACAGCAACGAAGCCGGAAACTGACAGCGCCGCCTGACGATTACAAGCGCACAGCATCAGCAGGCGGGCACGGCCGAAGCTTTCCACAGCTAAAGCCGCCGCGGGATACTCTCCCACGGTTAGCCGCGGGCAGCGTCCTACCGGTTCGAATTCTTCTTCTTGTTCAGGTCGATATTGCGCTGATAGTCGATCTTGAAGAGATCCTGGTCCAGTTTCACGTCCTGTTGCACGTTGAAGATCATCACCGTCGTGTCCTTGCCCTGGGCGTCGGTGATGGTCCATTGGCGCAGATCGTATGATTTCGGGTCGAACATCATGGTGATGCGCGAATTTCCGAAAACCGATCTGTCGGCGAGCTGGATAGTGGTCAGATCGTCCTCTTCCTTGACGCTCCTGACCTTGTTGCCGGAGAGATCGATGCGCTCGTCGAGCAGAAGCTTCAGTGGCGTCTTGGACAATGGATAGAGGTCCATCGTGTTCATTTTCTTGTTGTCGAGTATGACGGATTGACCGTCGGAGACGACCTTGAAGCCCGCAGAGCCATCATAGTTGAAGCGGATCTTGCCGGGGCGTTGGATATAGAATTTTCCGCCGGTCTGCTCGCCCCGCGGCCCGAACTGCACAAACTCGCCAGTCATGGTGCGGACATTGGCGAAATGGTCGGCGATCCTCTGCGCCGTCTCGGAAGCTGCGGCCTGGGCTTGGGCCGGGACGAGCCCCAAACCGGGGACGGCCATACCGCCTGCCGCAACAAGGGCAAGGCCAAGAAATGCACGCCGGCCGAAGCCGGAAGGATGCGAATTCGGATTTTTGCTTTTCATGCCGGTATCACTTTTCGCGTTCATCAACATAGCATGCTCGATATGAAGCTAGTTGGGCCTAAGTTGGGCGGCGGCAAGGGGCTCCGATGTCAGGGGGGCAGCCTAAAACTTGTCGTCCTCGGTCGGCACGAGGATTTCGCGCTTGCCTGCATGATTGGCCGGGCCGACAATGCCGTCCCTCTCCATCTTCTCGATGATCGAGGCGGCGCGGTTATAGCCGATACCGAGCCGGCGCTGGATGTAGCTTGTAGAGGCCTTGCCGTCTCGCAGCACCACCGAGACCGCCTGATCGTAAGGATCATCGGAATCGTCGAAGTTGCCGCCGCCCGAACCGCCGCCCGAGCGCGAACCGCCGTCTTCGTCGTCCTCGTCATCGTCCTCGGTGATCGCGTCGAGATATTCGGGCACGCCCTGCAGCTTCAGATGCGCGACGACCTTCTCGACCTCGTCGTCCGCAACGAACGGACCGTGCACGCGCTGGATGCGTCCGCCGCCGGCCATATAGAGCATGTCGCCCATGCCGAGCAGTTGCTCGGCGCCCTGCTCGCCCAGGATGGTGCGGCTGTCGATCTTGGAGGTGACCTGGAACGAGATGCGGGTCGGAAAATTCGCCTTGATCGTGCCGGTGATGACATCGACCGACGGACGCTGCGTCGCCATGATGACATGGATGCCGGCGGCGCGCGCCATCTGCGCAAGGCGCTGCACCGCGCCTTCGATGTCCTTGCCAGCGACCATCATCAGGTCGGCCATCTCGTCGATAATCACGACGATAAACGGCATCGGCTCGAGGTCGAGATTTTCCGTTTCGTAGATCGCCTCACCCGTCTGCTTGTCGAAACCGGTCTGGACGGTGCGCGAAATGCGCTCGCCCTTCTTTTCGGCCAGCGCCACGCGCTGATTGAAGCCCTCGATGTTGCGCACGCCGACCTTGGACATCTTGCGGTAGCGGTCCTCCATTTCCCGCACCGTCCATTTCAGCGCCACGACCGCCTTCTTGGGATCCGTCACGACGGGTGTGAGCAGATGCGGGATGCCGTCATAGACCGAGAGTTCCAGCATCTTCGGATCGATCATGATCAGCCGGCACTCCTGCGGCGTCATGCGGTAGAGCAAGGACAGGATCATGGTGTTGATCGCGACCGACTTGCCCGAGCCCGTGGTGCCGGCGACGAGCACGTGCGGCATCTTGGCGATGTCTACGATAACCGCCTCGCCGTTGATCGTCTTGCCGAGCGCCAGCGCAAGCTTGGCCTTGGTGGTCTCGAAGTCGCGGCTGGCCAGGATCTCGCGCAGATAGACGGTCTCGCGCTTGGCGTTGGGCAGTTCGATGCCGATGGCATTGCGGCCCGGTACGACGGCGACGCGAGCAGCGATCGCGCTCATCGAGCGGGCGATATCGTCGGCAAGGCCGATGACACGCGACGATTTGATGCCCGGCGCCGGCTCCAGCTCGTAGAGCGTCACCACCGGTCCCGGACGGACATGGATGATCTCGCCTTTGACGCCGAAATCCTCCAGCACGCCTTCGAGCAACCTTGCATTCTGCTCCAGCGCGTCTTTCGACAGCGAAGCATCGCGCACAACGTTCTTAGGCTCGCTCAGAAAATGCAGCGTCGGCATCTCGAATTTAGAGGAACCGATCAGCGAAGCCTGCGCCTCGCGCTGTACACGCGCACCGGGCGCCGGGCGTGGTGCAGGGCCTTCCACCCTCGCCGTGGAGGGCGAGCGGAAATTCTGCACCTGCGGGCCACCGGCATGCCCATCGTCCGTCTCAGGCATGAGACACGCATCGTCATCGTCCGGATCGATTGACGGCGCGCGTCCATCGGCGACCATGGCTGCGAAGAATTCAGGCTCGACCCTGGCACGGCCCTTGGCGCTGACCCGGGCTTCGGCCATTTCCGCGAACTCGACGCGCTCGGCGGCGCGGCGCCAGCCGCTCTGCGGCCGGACGTCTTCGAAGCCGTCGTCGCGCCTGCGGCGATTTGCGGCCCGGCGGCGAATGAAGGCCCGGATCGAAAGCCACCAGTGAGTAATCGCGCCGAGCGCCAGGATGCCCTCGTCATCGTCGTCGAACGCCAGATTGTCCGGCTCGCGTTCCTCGCGGACAGGAGCCTCGTCCATCTGCGCGAAGCCGTTCTTGCGCGAGAGCAGCCCCGAGCCATAGGCCGAAAGCCAGACAGCAGGCCCGGCGAAGATCATCACCAGGAGGCTTGCGACCCAGCCGGTCGGGTAACCGCCGGTCGCAAGCGAAGGCAGTTTCAGCACCATGTCGCCGAAAACGCCGCCCAGCCCGGACGGGAGCGGCCAAGTCGGAGGCGCGGACACGCAGCCGGCGATCGCCGCATAAAGCAGGGATGCGCCGAACCATGCCAGGGCGCGACGCGGCATGCGATCGACGCCGCGCGCGGTGGCGAAAAAGAACGCCCAGATCACGGCGGGCACGAGCGCGGCGACGGCAGACAGCCCGTAGAACTGCATGGCGAGATCGGAGAACACTGCGCCGGGATAGCCCATGGCGTTGGTGACCGGGTTGTCGGTGGCGTGGCTGAAACTGGGATCGGCGACGCTCCACGTGCCAAGACTGGCGAGGCCGAAGGCGACGGCGGCCAAAAGCGCCAGACCCGCCGCCCGGCCGACCTGCCGGCGTGCGAATGCCTGAAAGCCATGCCCCGTATTATCGGTCAGCGCGAATTGTGTGGCTGAACGCATGCCGTTCCCCGTCCGCAAAATTTATGGTGCCCGACGACAAGCCTCGGGCAGATTCGGTCCCTAGCCTATCGGGGTGAAGGTTAAGGCCGCATTAACCATGCATTGTTCCCTGTGGGCGCGTGCCTCTGCGGCGCGTCCTCGCGCCCACGAAACGGCGCATTTTCACCAAGCCGCTGATGCCGGCTTGATGGTTCTTCTTGCCGAAAGGGCGGCTGCCGAACGCGCGAACATGCTGCGTCCGATCCGCCCGGCAGGTCAGGCGCCTAGCAGGGTGCGGTGTAGATCGAGCCGTCCGAACGCCGGTATTGACAATACTGCGGACGTGGAGTGGTCGCAGTACCTACGGCAGCACCAAGAAGTGCGCCCGCGCCGGCGCCCACGACCGTTGACTTGGTATTGCCGCCGATGGCTTGGCCGGCGAGAGCACCAACGCCGGCGCCAACCAATGCGCCCGTACCGGCGCGCTGCTGCTGTTCGCTCGTTGCGCAACCGGCGAGCGACATTGCCAGAAGGGTGGAGGCTACAACGGCAAGCTTGCGAGATCTCATGATACTGCTCCTCGAATATGCCCACCCTTGCCGGATAGTTCGACAATCGGCGTCCAGCGTCAACCTTGTGTTGACGATCGCGCCTCGAAGTCCTTGGACCTGCGGGACATGGTACATTTTCAAGGGAACCGAGAGACAAAAAGAACCCGGCCGGAGCCGGGTTCAGGTGCGGGAGACTTGATTGTCGCCCGACGGGATTCGCAAATGATGGGCGCGGCAGCCGCGCCCATCGCAGAACCTTACGAGTGGTAAGCCACTTCGCCATGCGAGGTGAGATCGAGGCCTTCCATCTCGACCTCGGGGGTCGGACGCAGTCCAACGATGAGGTCGACGATTTTATAGAGGATCGCGCTGCCTATACCCGACCAAAGCAGCGTGACCGCGACGCCCTTGAACTGCGCCCACACCTGGGTGGACACGCCGGCATAGCCCGCTGCGAAGTCGGCCGTCGAATAATCGACAATGCCGGCGCCGCCGAGGGCGGGATTGACCAGGATGCCGGTGCCAAGCGCACCGATGATGCCGCCAATGCAATGGATGCCGAACACGTCGAGGCTGTCGTCGTAATTGAACGTGTTCTTCACCACCGAGACGAAGAAGTAGCAGCCGCAGGTTGCGACGATGCCGAGCACGATGGCGCCCATCGGGCCGGCAAAGCCGGCGGCCGGCGTGACCGCCACGAGGCCGGTCACCGCGCCGGAAACGGCACCCAGCATCGAGGCCTTTCCGCGCAGAAGCGTTTCCAGAATTATCCAGGTCACCGCCGCGGCGGCGGTCGCCACGAAAGTGTTGATCATCGCCAGTACGGCATAGGCATTGGCCTCGAGGTTGGACCCGGCGTTGAAGCCGAACCAGCCGACCCAAAGCAGCGAGGCTCCGACCATGGTGAGCGTCATGGAATGCGGCGCCATGACGTCCTTCTTGTAGCCGATGCGCTTGCCGATCATTATTGCGCCGACGAGGCCGGCAATGCCGGCATTGATGTGGACGACAGTGCCGCCGGCGAAGTCGATGGCGCCGAAGCCGAAGATCAATCCGGACGGATCCGAATAGGCGCTCGGGCCGCCCCAGAACCAGACCATGTGGGCGATGGGGAAGTAGATGAATGTCAACCACAGGATCACGAACAGGACCACGGCCGAGAATTTGACGCGCTCGGCGAAGGCGCCGACGATAAGGGCGGGCGTGATCGCCGCGAACGTCATCTGGAAGGCGACGAACACCAGTTCGGGAATAGCGACGCCCTTGGTGAAGGTCTCGGACAGCGTGGTCACGTCGACGCCAGCGAGAAAGACCTTCGAGAACCCGCCGAAGAAGGCGTTGCCTGCGGTGAAGGCCAGACTGTAGCCGTAAGTGACCCAGATGATCATTGCCACGCAGGTGATGGTAAAGACCTGCATCAGCACCGAAAGCATGTTCTTGACGCGTACGAGGCCGCCATAGAAGAGGGCGAGACCCGGGATCGTCATCAAGAGGACGAGCACCGTGGAGATCATCATCCAGGTGGTATCGCCCTTGTCGACGGTGAAAGCAGGGGCGGCGGCGGCAGGCGCGGCAGGCGCGGTTTCCTGGGCGAAGGCGGCAAGCGTGCCGAATGCCGTCAGCGCAAGCGCGCCGAGAACGGCGGTGCGCGCCAGCGGCGCAAAACTCTCTGAAATTTTCATTGGTGTCTCCATGACTGCTGGCGGCTCAAAGCGCGTCTGTGTCTGTTTCGCCGGTGCGGATGCGCACGGCCTGATCGATAGAGAAGACGAAGATTTTTCCGTCGCCGATCTGCCCGGTCTTGGCCGCGGCGGTGATCGCTTCGACGGCCTTGTCGACAAGATCGGTTGCGACCGCGACTTCGATCTTGATCTTCGGCAGGAAGCTGACCGCGTATTCGGCCCCGCGATAAATTTCGGTATGCCCCTTCTGCCGCCCGTAGCCTTTGACTTCGGTGACGGTCAGGCCCTGTATCCCGACATTGGTGAGCGCTTCGCGCACCTCGTCGAGCTTGAACGGCTTGATGATTGCCATCACGATTTTCATAAGGTTTCACCCTTTGCTGATGCGGTCCCCCGCGATTGCGTGACATCGCCGAGCCGCCTGAGGCAGCCGATGAGTAATGGGCGCAATTCAAGCTCCGTGCCAACTGGCGTGGCGCGGCATTAACCGATTGTAAATCAACGGGATGCGGGATTTCGCCAGTCCGAACCGGGCTGGCGCGACGGCTTCACTGCCTAAAAAATAGGCAAATTTTGAAATTTGCCTATTCGGCGGGCGAATGCCTCAATCGTATCAGACCTTCCTGGGCGACGGAGGCGATCAGCGTGCCGTCCTGCCCATAAAGTGCGCCGCGGGTAAATCCACGCGAGCCCTGCGATGAGGGGCTGTCCTGCGTATAGAGGATCCAGCCGTCGAGCCTGTGCGGACGATGGAACCACATCGCATGGTCGAGGCTCGCCGCCTGGATGTCCGGATCGAACACCGCCCGGCCATGCGCGAAGGTCGAAGTGTCGAGCAGCGTCATGTCGGAAAGATATGCAAGCACGGCCGCCTGCGTGGCCCTGTCGGCAGGAACCGGCCCCGCGGTCCGGATCCAGATCTTCTGTTCCGGCGCGAGCTTTTCGCGGCTCGTATAGTGCTCCAGCATCACCGGCTTCATGTCTATCGGCCGGTCGCGCTCCCAATAACGCCTGATGCCCTCCGGCACCGCGTCACCGAACTTTCCGATCAGTTCCTGTTGCGTCATCAGTGAGTCGGGCGGCGGCACGTCGAGCGGCATCGGCACCTGGTGCTCCAGGCCTTGCTCGTCACCCTGGAAGGAGGCCTCCAGCGAAAAGATCGCGTGGCCATGCTGGATGGCTACCACCCGGCGGGTTGTGAAACTGCCGCCGTCGCGGATGCGGTCGACCTCGTAGATGATCGGCACCTTGGTATCGCCGGGCCGCATGAAATAGCCGTGCAGCGAATGCACATGCCGCTCTGGCGTAACGGTGCGTTGCGCGGCGACCAGCGCCTGCGCGATCGTCTGCCCGCCGAACACCCTTTGCCAGTCGAGCTTGGGACTGCGGCCACGATAGAGGTTGTGTTCCAGCTTCTCGAGGTCGAGAATGGACAAAAGCTCTTGCATGGCCGCCGTCATTTTTGGCCCCTCGGAACCGCTTGAAATCAAGCCGGTTTCGAACAGGAACGACCCGGCGAGTCAAGCGGGCCCGGAAAAGACGAAGGATACCAGCAATGCCACATGGAAAATCAGCAGGAGAAAGGCCGCCTCTGGACGTGCTGGTGGCGGGAGCGGGTTATGTCGGGCTGGCGGCCGCGGTTTCGATGAAGCAGGCGCGGCCGCATCTGGCGATCGCCGTGGTGGATGCAGCACCCGAAGGGGCATGGGAGAAAGACGCCCGCGCCTCGGCCATCGCCGCAGCCGCCTGCCGCATGCTGGGGCGGCTCGGTTGCTGGGACGAGATCGCGCCGGAGGCCCAGCCCATCAACGACATGATCGTGACCGACTCGCGTACCGGGGATCCGGTGCGGCCTGTGTTTCTGACTTTCGGCGGCGAGGCCGTTTCCGGCGAACCGTTCGCGCATATGGTCACCAATCGCGCCCTCAACGGCGCGCTGCGCCGGCGAGCCGCCGAACTCGGCATAGACATGATCGAAGGCGTGGCCGTGCGCGCTTTCGAAACCGGCATCGCCAATGTTCTGGTGCATCTCGCCGACGGCATCACCCTCGCAGCAAGGCTGCTGGTTGCGGCCGACGGCGTCAATTCGCGACTGCGCGACATGGCCGGAATCAAGACGGTGAAGTGGGAATACGGACAATCCGGCATCGTCTGCACCGTGGCGCATGAGCGGCCGCACAACGGACGCGCCGAGGAGCATTTCCTGCCGGCTGGGCCCTTCGCTATCCTGCCGCTGAAGGGCAACCGCTCGTCGATCGTCTGGACCGAGCGGACGGCGGATGCCGAAAAGCTGATCAATGGAGACGAACTGGTGTTCGAGATCGAACTCGAACAGCGCTTCGGCCTGAAGCTTGGCGAAATCCGCGTCGAGGACAAGCCTCGCGCCTGGCCGCTTGGCCTGACCCTGGCGCGAGCCTTCATGAAATCGCGCTTCGCGCTGTGCGGCGACGCCGCGCACGGCATCCATCCGATCGCCGGGCAGGGTCTCAATCTCGGTTTCAAGGACGCGGCCGCGCTCGCCGAAACGGTCGTCGAGGCAGACCGGCTTGGGCAGGACATCGGCGCTCTCGACGTCTTGCAGCGCTATGAACGCTGGCGCCGGTTCGACACTGTGCAGATGGGCATAACCACAGATGTGCTGAACCGGCTGTTCTCGAACGACTTCGCGCCTTTGCGCACCGTTCGCGACATCGGGCTGGGACTGGTCGACCGTATGCCGGCGATCAAGGGCTTCTTCATCCGGCAGGCTTCCGGCCTGTCGGGCGGCATGCCGCGCCTGCTCAGAGGCGAGCCGATCTGACCCGGCGGCCGGGGTGAATGTATCCTGACACCGGGCTGTCAGGTACTTGGCGAAGGGGTAGTTGGCGAACTGGCAAGAGCTTCTGTAGTTGAAGCTTGTCTCAACAAAGGAGAAACGCCGATGACCACCGCAGAGCTTGCCAAGGATTTCACGGAGCTTCTCAAGCAGGGCAACGACGAAGCCGCCGCCGCGAAGTACAATGCCGACGACATTGTCAGCTATGAAGCCATGGAGGGCCCAATGGCTGTCTGCCACGGCAAGGACGCTATAAAGCAGAAGGGCGATTGGTGGCGTGACAACCATGAGGTTCACGGTGGTTCGATCGAGGGTCCCTTCGTCAACGGCGAGCAATTTGCCGTCCGTTTCAAATACGACATTACGCCCAAAGCGACCGGCGAGCGTGTCGTGGTGGATGAGGTTGGCGTGTATACGGTCAAAGGCGGTAAGATTAGCGAAGAGCGCTTCTTCTATTAGGAGCAGATAGACGAGACATCGCTAAGAGCCGAGCCCGCCACTCCGGGAGGGCTGGAGCGCCGGGCTTCGCTTTCTGTGCAATCGCGGTCGAGCGGGCTCCGGCGCCTGCACATCTCAGAAAATTGCAACGCGCTTGTAGCTTGCGTGAAGCCAAGCGTTATATTGCACCCGTGGCCGCGGCGCCGGCCCCAACTCAGCCCAGGGAGATTTCGATGGACCGACACGCAACAGCCGTCTGGAAAGGCGCACTGAAAGATGGTTCCGGCACGCTCGACAGCCAGAGCGGCGCAATCGCAAAGCTGCCCTATTCGTTCAAGGGCCGGTTCGAGGACGAGAGCGGCAAGTCGGGCACCAATCCGGAAGAGCTGATCGCCGCTGCCCATGCCGGCTGCTACGCCATGCAGCTTTCACACTTCCTGGCCGAGAACGGCACGCCCGCCGAAAATCTCGACGCCAAGGCGGTGGTCACGCTGGTTCCGGGTACAGGCATCACCGGAAGCGCACTGACGCTGGTCGGCACTGTGCCCGGCATCGACGAGGCGAAATTCAAGGAACTGGCGGAAAAAGCCAAGGCGGAATGCCCGGTGTCCAAGGCGCTCGGCGCTATCAACGTTTCGCTGAATGCCCGCCTCGGCTGAGCGATAGATCCAAATGAAAACGGGCGCTCGATACGGGCGCCCGTTTATTTTTCCATCCTGGCACGTCAGTGGCTCGCAATGCCCTGATGCGCGGCCTTGCCCCAAAGCTCCTCGAGGCGCGCATCGCGGCCGCAGGCGCTGCGGTAGTATGTGTAGCGGAGCGGGTTCTTCTTGTAATAATCGAGGTGATAGCCTTCGGCCTGCCAGAAGGCACCAGCCGACTCGATCGGCGTGACGATGGGCCGGCCTAGCGCGGCCTCGGCTTCCGCCTTGGATTTCTCGGCCGCGGCCTTCTGGGCCTTGTCGGTCACGTAGATAGCGGTGGTGTAGGCGTGGCCGCGATCGCAGAACTGGCCGCCATCGTCGGTCGGGTCGACCGAACGGAAAAACACGTCCACGAGCTTGTCGAAACTCGTCCTGGCCGGGTCAAACTCGATCTTCACCACTTCGCGATGGCCTTCATGGTTCTGGTAAGTAGGGTTCTGCAGCGTTCCACCCGAATAGCCCGAAGTCGTCGAGATCACGCCCGGCACATGGTCGAAATCGCTTTCGACGCACCAGAAGCAGCCGCCGGCGAATATGGCGGTCTGCGTTTCAGCCATTGCGGGCTGAACCTGCAGTCCGGCGGCGAGGGCGAACGCGCTCATGCTAGGGAACTTGGCAAACATCCGCGGAAACCTCCTCTTCCCTGGGAAGACGTAAAGCAACGGCGCGATGTTGCAAATGCAGGCCGCAACAAACCTGCGTGATCGCCGGCCGGCTGGAAATCAGCCGATTGTGAAGATGTCGGCTGGCCCGCGCGTCCCGGCTTGGATCGTTTGCCTCAGCGGATCGTGAAAGGCTCGAAATCCGCGAAGACGCTGTCGGGCACCGTTGTCGACAAGAGGTCAAGGTTCCGCGTCAGGCTGGCCGGCGCGGCCGTCCCGAGCAGGATCGACGCGACCGCCGGACTGCGCAGTGGAAATGCGAGCGCCGCCGCCGGCAACGGAATGCCCTTGGCTTCCGCGACGCTCTGCATGCCAGCCACGCGCGCCAGGATGTCCGCCGAGGCGGGGCCATAGTCGAAATTCGCGCCGGCTACGGGTCCGGTCGCCAGAATCCCCGAATTGAACACGCCACCAATCACCAGCGAAGTCCCTTGCTTCTCGCAGAGCGCCAACAGTTCGGCCTCCGCCGAGCGGTCGAGCAGCGAATAACGCCCCGCGAGAAGGTTGCAGTCGAGCGGAGCCCGCCGCATCACGTCGAGGCAGATCTGAACCTCGTTGACGCCCAGGCCGTAGGCCGCGATGGCCCCCGCCGATTTGAGCTCGTCCAGCGCCTTGAGGCCCGAATCCATCAACTGGCGGAAATGGACCTTGGTCTTCTCCACGCCGTGTGTGTAGACGCCGATGTCATGCATGAACAGGATATCGATCCGGTTCAGGCCAAGCCTTGCGTAGCTGAACTCGACTGAGCGCATGATAGCGTCGTAGCTGTAGTCGTAGTCGACCGCGAAGGGCAGCGGGTCGACATAGCCATGGTCCGGAATTTCGGAATCGGGCACCGGGCGCAGCAGCCGGCCTACCTTGGTCGACAACATATATTCGTCCCGCGGCTTATCGCGCAGGAAATCTCCCATACGGCGTTCGGACAATCCGAAGCCGTAGAACGGCGCGGTGTCGAAGTAGCGGATGCCGGCATCCCACGCAGTTTGCAGCGTCTCCATCGCGGCCTCGCGCGGACAGGAGCGGTAGAGGCCGCCGATCGACGCGCCGCCAAAGCCGATTTCGGTGACATCGAGCGCAGTCCGCCCTATGCGCCTCTTGTTCATCTGTGTTCCTTGCACCGTGCGGAAGATGTTACGATGGCGAAAATAGCCGCCCCCGGAACCATGTTTCTATCGTCAAAATGCATTTGAGCGTCAATCGGCCGGGCGCCTACGATAATTTTGTCGGCGCTGGCTATGTCAGCTTCGCCGCTACATCACCGCGCCGACCTGCCAGGGAACGAATTCATTGTCGCCATAGCCGAGTTCCTCCGATTTGCTTCGTTTGCCCGAAGCCACGGCGAGGATCTCGTCGAATATCTGGCTGCCCTTCTCCTCGACCGTGACGCCGCCGAGAATGTCCCCGCAATTGATGTCCATGTCCTCGACCATGCGCTCATACATCGGCGTGTTGGTCGCCAGCTTGATGGACGGGACCGGCTTGCAGCCATAGGCGGAGCCGCGGCCCGTGGTGAAGCAGAGCATATTGGCGCCGCCCGCGACCTGGCCGGTCGCCGACACCGGATCGTAGCCGGGCGTATCCATGAAGACAAAGCCCTTCTCCGTCACCGGCTCGGCATATTCGTAGACCGCGTTCAGCGTCGTCGACCCGCCTTTCGCCGCTGCGCCCAAAGATTTCTCCAGGATCGTGGTCAGCCCGCCGGCCTTGTTGCCGGGCGAAGGATTGTTGTTCATCTCGCCGCCGTTGCGCTCGGTGTAGGCTTCCCACCAGTGGATGCGCTCGACCAGCTTTTCGCCGACCTCCCGGTTCTTCGCTCGGCGCGTCAGCAGGTGCTCGGCGCCGTAAATCTCGGGCGTCTCCGAAAGGATCGCCGTGCCGCCGTTCTTCACGAGGATATCGGCGGCCACGCCCAGCGCCGGATTGGCGGTGATGCCGGAATAGCCGTCCGAACCGCCGCACTGCAGCGCCAGCGTGATCTCCGACGCCGGCGTCGTCCTGCGCACCACGCGATTGACGACGGGAAGCATTTCCTTGATGCGCTCTAGCCCCTGCTCGATCGACTTGCGCGTTCCGCCGGTGTCCTGGATCGTCATGGTGCGGAAGGTTTCGCTCTCCTCGATGCCGTAGAGCTGCTTCATGCGGCCGATCTGGAACACTTCGCAGCCGAGCCCGACCAGCAGCACCGCGCCGAGATTGGGATTGGCCGAGTAGCCCCACTGCGTGCGCTTCAGGATATCGAATCCCTCGCCGCTGCCGGCCATGCCGCAGCCGGTTCCGTGGGTAAAGGAGACGACGCCATCGATGTTTCCGAACTTCTCGAGAATGCCGGACCGCGTCGCGGCCTCGGCCATGAAGCGCGCAACCGACGCCGAGCAGTTCACGCTGGTCAGGATGCCGATGTAGTTTCTGGTGCCCACGCGCCCGTTGGCGCGGTGAAATCCCTCGAAAGTCGCCTGTTCCTCCACCGGCAGCACGTTTTCCGGGCGCGCGCCCATCGCGAACTGATAGTCGCGCTCGAAATCATGCATCTCGACATTGTGCTCGTGAACCCAGTCACCAGCCTCGATAGGACTGCTGGCGAAGCCGATGATCTGGCCGAACTTCACGATCGGCTCGCCGACGCCGATGTTGCGGGCCGCGACCTTGTGGCCGAACGGAATGCGCTGCCGCGCCGCCACGCCGTGCAAGACCGGCAGATCCTTTTCGATTTTCTCCACGGCAACGACGACATTGTCCTCGCTGCTCAGGCTGAGCGTCCTGGCGAATGCTTGTTGTGAACTCATGATCCCGGGTCCGGTGTGGTTGAGGTGCAAATCCCGAGTTGACGCGATCAGCGCTGTGATCATACTAACATGTCAGTACAGTCCGCAAGCTCGAAACGTGGTCTCGCGGTCCGCCGCCCAGGGAATGAGTTCCGATGCCGCACACGATCCGGTCGCTTTCGCCGCTGAATGGGCCAGCAAACACGCCGCGCTCCTACGGCGGGGCGACCGAGCGCGTCGTCGAGGCGCTGAGGGAGGCGATCGTCACCCTAGAGATCCCGCCCGGCGCCCCGCTCGACAAGGCGGTGCTGACGGCCCGGTTCGGTGTCTCGCGCTTTCCCGTGGCGGAAGCATTCACCCGGCTGAAAGCCGAGGGATTGGTCGATGTGCGGCCCCAGAGCGGCTCGACCGCTTCCCTGATCCGCCTCGCCGACGTCAGGGAAAACATGTTCCTACGCCGGGCGCTGGAAGGCGAGGCCGTGGCGCTGCTGGCAAGCCGCAACGACGCTGCGCTTCTGGTGGAGGTCGACAGGAACCTGCGCTACCAAAAATCGGCAGTGGAGGCCGGCGACCGGCCGGGCTTTCACCGCCTCGATCTCGAATTCCACGACCTTCTGGTCAGCGCGGTCGGCTATCCGCGCATGCGCGCGACCGTGGAACACGCCCGACTGGCGCTCGACCGCGTGCGCCGCCTGCTCGGCACGCCGCGCCGCCACGCGCTGACCTATGCCGAGCATTGCGCAATCGTCGAGGCATTGCGGAACGCCGCCCCCGACGCGGCGCGAGCGGCGATGGCCGTTCACATCGATTCGGTGATGTCGGAACTCGAAGCGTTTGCCGTCGCCAGGCCCGAAGTCTTCGCCGACCGGGAGCCGGCCACTGACCCGCTCCAGGTCTAGAAGACGGCGAGGGGCAATGGAATTTCTTCGCGAGGCTGCTTCGTTTGTCGAGCCCTACGTCTCCCAGTACGGTGTCGCGGCCCTGTTCGTCATCATCTACCTGGAATCGCTCGGAGCGCCGCTGCCCGGCGAGAGCGCGCTGATCGCGTCGTCGGTAATGGCCGCCAGCGGGGAGGATTTTTCGATCGTCCAGTTGTTTCTGGCGGTCTGGACAGCCGCGGTCCTCGGCGACTGCACCGGCTATGCGATCGGCAGGATCGGCGGGCGCCCCCTGCTGCAGCGCTATGGGTGGGTGGTCCGGCTCACACCGGAGCGCTTGTCGAAACTGGAAGGCCTGTTCCGCCGCAAGGGCCCGATCATCGTTTTCGGCGCGCGCTTCGTCGTCCTGCTCCGCCAGCTCAACGGGCTGGTCGCTGGCTCGGTGGCGATGCCCTGGCGCAGCTTTGTCGCGGCAAACGTCCTCGGAGCGGTGCTATGGTCGGCCGTCTGGTGCTTCGGACCCTACTATCTCGGCGAGGCATTCAATCTGCATGGCATACTGCAGAAACTTTGACGGTCTTCAGACGCGGCGCCCGATGATCATCTTCTGATTTCGGATGCCGCGTCGCCGCAGGCGCGCAACAAGAAAATCGACCGCTAGACGCGCCGCTCGACCATCATCTTCTTGATCTCGGCGATCGCCTTGGCCGGATTGAGGCCTTTTGGGCAGGTCTGCGTGCAATTCATGATCGTATGGCAGCGATAGAGCCGGAACGGGTCTTCGAGATTGTCCAGCCGTTCTCCGGCCGCCTCGTCGCGGCTGTCGATCAGCCAGCGGTAGGCCTGCAGCAGCACGGCCGGTCCGAGATAGCGCTCGCCGTTCCACCAGTAGCTCGGACAGGAGGTCTGGCAGCAGAAGCACAGAATGCACTCGTAGAGCCCGTCGAGCTTCTGACGGTCCTCATGACTCTGCCGCCATTCCTTGGCCGGCTCGGGCGAAACCGTCTTCAGGAACGGGTCGATCGAGGTGAGCTGCGCATAAGGAACGGTAAGGTCCGGCACCAGATCCTTGACCACCGGCATGTGCGGCAGCGGATAAACCTTCACCGCGCCGGAAATGTCGTCCATGCCCTTCGTGCAGGCGAGCGTGTTGCCGCCGTCGATGTTCATGGCGCAGGAGCCGCAAATGCCTTCGCGGCAGGAGCGCCTGAGCGTCAGTGTCGGATCGATCCTGTTCTTGATCCACAGGAGCGCATCGAGAACCATCGGCCCGCAATCGTCGAGATTGACGAAATAGGTGTCGAGGCGGGGGTTTTCGCCGTCGTCCGGAGACCATCGGTAGATCCGGTATTCGCGCAGATTGGTTGCGCCCTCCGGCTTGGGCCAGGTCTTGCCCGTGCGGATCTTCGAGTTCTTGGGCAAAGTGAGTTCTACCATGGCTCAGGCGCTCCGCTTGGCTGCATGATCGAGAATGGTCGGGCAGACCGCGATGGGACGTTTGACCCCGCTGCGCAACGTGCCGAGTTTACGCGCCGTCATGGCGAAATGGCCCGCAAGCCGCCGCAGCTTGAATTGCGGCCGCCGCACAAATGCACCGAACCGCGACTGCTTGCTCGGCTGGGATATCGTCGTCTTGAAAGCGCCGCGAAATCCGTCCTGCGCGCCTGCCGAGGCATAAAGCGGCGTCGCCAGCCCTGGCTCGGCCTAAGGCGCGGGATGCCGGCGAGGTTGAGGAACGCATCGGAGGGCGCCGCGTAATGCTTCGCCCTCTGCAGGAGCCGGCGCGCCGCTGCCGGCCGCACCAGATATCCACCCGACCCGCCACGGTCGACGAAAAGCCGGTAATGCCGGATCCCGCTTTTCGGCGCCGAAGAGTAGGGTCGCCGCGAAACCCACTTCTCTGCCCCGCGCGTCTCGAGATTGAGGATGTCGAGCATGTCGATATCGTCCAGCTCCGCCAGCCATGACGGCAATTTTTCGGAGAGCACGACGTCGTCCTCCAGCACCAGCACCGGCCGGTTGCTGTCGACGCAGTGCCGCCAGGCGCGGCTGTGGCTGTGCAGGCAGGCGAGCTCGGTGCGCGAAAGCGGGCGCATATAGGTGCCGCCGAGGCGTTTGAACTCGTCGTCGCCGATCATCGTGGCGTCGGTCGCCTTCAACCGGGTGAATTCCAGCCCGAGCCGCTGCATCTGCGATGCGATGAACGCCAGCCGGTCCGGGCTTCTGTCCAGATTGATGACAAGGATTTCCGGCACCATCGCGACGCCTCAATACACCCGCGCCTTGGGCGCGATCCTGGCCAGGCTGATGCCGCCCTCGTCTTCGGCGAGCAGCGTTTCGGTGTGCACCGGACGATAGCCGAGTGTGACTTTTCCCGCTTCGTCGACCCATGCCAGCGTGTGCTTGCGCCAGTTCAGATCGTCGCGGCTGGAGAAGTCCTCGCGCGCATGCGCACCGCGGCTCTCCTTGCGGGCCTCGGCGCCGTAGACGGTCGGAAGTGCGTTGGCCATCAGGTTTTCCAGTTCCAGCGTCTCGACGAGGTCTGAATTCCAGATCATCGACCGATCGAAGACCTTGAGGTCGGGCAACTCGTTCCAGATCTCCGAGATACGCCGGCATCCCTGCTCGAGCGTTTCCTGCGTGCGGAAAACCGCGGCTTCCTCCTGCATGGTCTTCTGCATCTTTTCGCGCAGGAACGCTGTCGGGGTGCCGCCATTGGCGTGGCGGAGCCTGTCGAAGCGCGTCATGATCTTTTCGACAGCGGCCTCGTTGATGGCCGGAACAGTCGCCGCACGGTCGACCACCTGTCCGGCCCGGATAGCGGCCGCGCGCCCGAACACCACGAGATCGATCAGCGAATTGGAGCCGAGCCGGTTGGCGCCGTGCACCGAAGCGCAGCCCGCCTCGCCGACCGCCATCAGCCCCGGCGCGACGGCGTCGGGATTTTCCGGCGTCGGCCGCAACACCTCGCCCCAGTAATTGGTCGGGATGCCGCCCATATTGTAGTGAACGGTGGGCAGCACGGGGATCGGCTCGCGCGTCACGTCGACGCCGGCGAAAATCTTGGCCGATTCCGAAATGCCGGGCAGCCTTTCGTGCAGGACCGCCGGATCGAGATGGTCGAGGTGCAGGAAGATGTGGTCCTTGTCCTTGCCGACGCCACGGCCTTCGCGGATTTCCAGTGTCATGCAGCGCGAAACCACGTCGCGTGACGCAAGATCCTTGGCCGAAGGCGCGTAGCGCTCCATGAAGCGCTCGCCCTCGGAATTGACCAGATAGCCGCCTTCGCCGCGCGCGCCCTCGGTAATCAGGCAGCCCGAGCCGTAAATGCCCGTCGGGTGAAACTGCACGAACTCCATGTCCTGCAGCGGCAGGCCAGCGCGCGCGACCATGCCGCCGCCGTCGCCGGTGCAGGTATGGGCGGATGTCGCCGAGAAATACGCCCGGCCATAACCGCCGGTCGCCAGCACCACCATCTTTGCCGCAAAACGGTGGATTGTGCCGTCGTCAAGGTTCCATGCCACGACGCCTGTGCAGACGCCGTCATCCGACATGATCAGGTCGAGCGCGAAATATTCGATGAAGAACTGCGCACTGTGCTTCAGCGACTGGCCGTAAAGCGTGTGCAGAATGGCGTGGCCGGTTCGGTCGGCCGCGGCGCAGGTTCGCTGCACGGGCGGGCCATCGCCGTAATTCATCATGTGGCCGCCGAATGGACGCTGGTAGATCTTTCCCTCTTCGGTGCGTGAGAAGGGAACGCCGTAATGCTCGAGCTCGTAGACCGCGGCGGGCGCCTGGCGTACCATATACTCCATCGCGTCGACGTCGCCGAGCCAGTCGGAGCCCTTGACGGTGTCGTACATGTGCCATTGCCAGCTGTCCGGACCCATATTGGACAGCGAGGCTGCGATGCCGCCCTGCGCCGCAACCGTATGCGAACGCGTCGGGAAGACCTTGGTGATGCAGGCGGTCTTCAGCCCCTGCTCGGCCATGCCGAGCGTGGCGCGCAACCCGGCGCCGCCGGCGCCGACCACCACCACGTCGAATTGGTGGTCGACGAATGTGTAGCCTTTACCGGCCGATGCCGTGCCGTTGCCCGGTTGTTCCTTGGCCACAGGTCAGCCCCCGAATGCGATTTTGAGAATGGCGAACACGCTCGCCGCGCCGACTGCAACGGCAAAGAAGATGTTCAGCATGATCAGTGCGACCTTCGTCCCCCCGCCGTGGACGTAGTCCTCTATGATGATCTGCATGCCGAGTTGCATGTGGTCGAGGCTGATCAGGATGAACAGCGATGCGGCGAGCGCGATGAGCGGTTCGGCGAGCGCCGCGCGCACCTCGTCGTAGCCCGCTCCGTCCAGCGATAGTATCCAGCCGAGAAGGAAGAACGAAAGCGGTATGAGCGCGATCGAGCTGAGCCGGATGCGCCAGAAATGGCCCGTGCCGTCCTTGGCCGAGCCGAGGCCGCGGACCTTCCTCAAGGGAGTTCGCATGTCAGACATTCGCTGCTTCCTACGCGCCAAGCCAGAAGTAGCCGGCCCAGATCAGGACGGTCAGCAGAACCGAGCCGGCAAGGGTCGCCCAGGCGAGTTGGGTCGAAGTATCCTTTTCCAGCCCATGCCCCGTGTCCCAGACGAGATGGCGGATGCCGCCCAGCAGGTGGTGCATCAGCGCCCAGGTGTAGCCGAACAGCACCAGGCGGCCGAGCCAGGAGCCGAAGATGCCGTTGACGAAGTTGAAATACTGCTCCGACGTCGCCGCCGCGATCAGCCACCAGACGATCAGCAGCGTTCCGAAATAGAGCGCGCCGCCAGTGATGCGGTGAAGGATCGACATCAGCATGGTCGCAGGCCAGCGATAAATGGTGAGATGCGGCGACATAGGGCGCGCTTGCGGCCGGGTGGCTGGTGAGTGGCTCATGGCTCCCCTTTCGGCTCCAGCGAATTGCGCTCCGAATGCGGCATGGATGCTTCGGATTGCGGCGTTTCGAACCCGGTTTCTAAAGCTCTTTTTGCACCGCGTCAAAGCCGGAAAACCGTTTCCGCAGCCGCATTTAGTGGAATTCCGCCGATGCTGCCTGCTTCAATCGATTGAAGCTGGCGGCTGCTTGCTGCGCCGCGGCATAAACCAATCCGGGCCGCGAATCACCGCATGCAGTTGAGCGGTTCATGCCCCCGGCGCATGAGCAGCGCCTCGCGCCCTTCGAGCACTATCGCGTCCGAAGCCTGGCCGTATCGGTTGCGCTGGGTTTCCGGCGAGGCGGGAAGATCGAGGCCCTCTCCGTCCGGGCCGACCACATGCACGGAAGAGCCGAGATTCTCCACCGTCATCGTCGCCCCGTCCGTGCAATTGTAGCTCGCCGTCCGCGGCTGCGCTTCGCTGACGCTCGTTTCGGCCGCTGCGGCGGCCGTCGGCTGGGAGCCACCGCCGGACTGGCATGACGCCGTCGCGAGCGCGCAGCCGGCGGCCAGCAGGAGCATGACGAGCGGCGGACGCCGCCTGCGAATTCGTATCAGTCCCATGGCGCAAGCTACCCGTTTTGCCGGACGAATATCAATCCGCCGGGGCGTTAACCATATCCGTTAATTGCTTCCGCCCGGGCCGGGAAATCTCTTAACAATGATTAAGAAAGGGTTAACGTGAAGGAAGGTGGCAAATCACCGGCCAATGGAGACGCCCTATGCGTTCGACATGTCAGAAACTTTTCGTGGCACTCGCCTCTTCGGTGTTCGTCACTGCTGCATCCGCCGGCGACTATGTCGCCGTCGCATCCGCTGGCGACTATGTCTATGCCGACAGCTTCGGCAACCTCGTGATCCACAGTCCGGCTGGCTACAAGCGCATCATTGTAGGCGAAGGCCACCTGGCAAAGGAGCTTTCCGATTTCACCAGCGCCGGCCAACCGGACGTTGTCTACCTCGACGAGGCCGATCGCGTCGTGGAAACCGCCGGCTGCTACCGCCCGCCTTGGCTGCTCAAGGGCAGAAGCTACATGTACGGCTTCGACGAGGGCGAGATCCCCTTCCAGGGTGGCCCCTGCCAGTGAGCGCAGGGGCTGGTCCAGTGTCAGCCCTGATTTGGTCATCTTTCTCCCCGCCAATGATGGCAGGTGTTAACGATTGGTGAACCAAGATGAGCCAAGCCCTTCAGTCTCGCCGGCTGAAAGACCACGTCGCTTCCCTGGAGACCATGACGCGCTTCGTGCTGGCCACGCTGGCGCTCGGCAGCGGCGTCTACACCTATCTCGGCGTTCGCAGCCTGCTCGACGGTTCTGCCACGGTGGTGTTCTTCGCCGCCGTCATCTATTCGGTTTCCGTCTCGGTCGCCATGTACGGCTTCTGGACCTACCTGATCCGCTTCCTGCCGGAAATGCGCGACGCCGCCTCTCGTTTGGCGCTGGTCGCCATCATGGCGGTCGGTTCGCTGATGATCGTCGCCATGTCGTCTTGGCTCAACGCAGCGGCCCTTGCCGGTTCGGCCGCCGTGGAACAGCACCTCGCCATCACCCTCGAAGACTACACCGCCGATCTCGACCAGGCGCATGGTAACGCGCTCGGTGCGCTGTCGCTGGCGCCCGACATCCAGCGCGCTTCCGAGCGTTTTGCGCGGCTGGCGCAGGATGAACAGAGTTCCGGAGCCCTTACCGGCACCTCGGGATCTGGCAGCGTGGTGCAGCTCTTGAGCCAGATGTCGGCGCAGATGAAGGAGCTGGAAGCGACGATCGAAGGTTCGCGCGAAACCATCCAGACCGGGTTCCAACAGGGCCAGAAGCATCTCGCGGCCATGCGCGGCCTCGTGTCGGCGCCGGGCGCGATAGCCGAGCGCTCCGACAAGTTTGCGGCAGAAGCGGTGGCGCTTTCCGGCGTTATCGCTTCTTTGGAACAGACATCGATCGCCCCATCCGTCAGCCGCGCCGCCGCCGACCTTTCCGTCGGGTTCATCGCACCGGTGGCGGACGGAAGCTCAACCGATCTCGCCGGGCGCCAGGACGCTGTCATGGCGACCATCCGCGGCTCCGTGGAAGCGCAGTCGAAGGCGCTCTCGGACGCAGCCGCCGAAATCCTCGCCCAGCCGAGAGTGGCCGAGCGCCGCTATGTCCCGCTCACCTCGGCCGAGGCCGTGCTGCGCTACGCTTCGGATTTCATCCCGAGCTGGGCAGGCGCCATCTCGATCGACCTCCTTCCGGCCGTTCTGGTCGGCATCATGGTCGTGGTCCACGGCGCCATGCGGCGCGGCGAGAATCTGATGGAGGACGCCGATCGCGTCACCGCCGGCGACATGCTGCGTTCGCTCGACCTGCACGAAATGATGCTCGCCCGCCGCCAGGCAGCTGTTGTCGAGGATACGGCGACCGAATCGCATCCGGCATCGCCCGAGCAAAGGCCCGCCGCGGAAAACGTCACGCCGCTGACCCTGTCCGACCGCAAGCGGATCGACCCATGACGCCGGGCGCCTCTCCAGTGGCGGTTCCTCAAACGCCGCGGCGCAATTTCGTCCTGCGCTACTTCGCGCGGTTCGACGATGGCGAGGTGGTCCGCTGGGCGTTCCGCGGCCTGCTCATCGGCGCGATCGTCGTCTTGGCGATGGATCTGCGCGACCTCGCCGAAACGAACGGCTGGAGCGCTCCGGAAGCCGAACTGGCGGCCGAGCCCATCCTTCCGCCGGCAGTGGAGACCGACGCTCCCGCGCCGTCAGCCGACCCGCGCGAATTCGTCACCACCGACGAGGCGAAGCTGCGCCAGCCGATGGCGTTCACGCTCGGCGCGGGCGGCGTGCTCACCGCCCAAGGCAGCATCGAACCCGGCTCGGCGGCGCGTTTCGCGGCCGAGATTGCCGAACGCGGCGAATATGTGAAGACCGTTTCGTTGAACTCGCCGGGCGGTGCGCTCGACGACGCCATGGCCATGGCCAAGACCGTGCGGGAACGCGGCATCGCAACCGTCGTCGCCGACGGCGCGCTCTGCGCCTCGTCCTGCCCGCTGTTTTTCGCCGGCGGCGAGACGCGCAGCGCCGGCGAGAAGGCAGCAATCGGCGTGCATCAGTTCTACGCCGCTACCCTGAGCGAAACCGCGCCGGAACAGGCGATGGCCGACGCGCAGGCGACGACCGCCCGCATCTCGCGGCATCTGACGGAGATGGGCGTCGATCCGGCCCTCTGGCTGCACGCGCTCGATACGCCGCCGCGCGCACTGTATTACCTGTCGCCGGACGAGCTTGCCGAATACAAGCTCGTCACCAAGGCGTCGTCCGTCGCCAGCAAGTAGCCGCCTGGACCTGGTCAGCCGGCTGCAGCCAGCAAGTCGCGCCTGGCATGCGCGGAGATCCGGACGCAGTCGCGACCGCTTCTCTTGGCATCGTAGAGCGCTTCGTCCGCCCGTCGCATGAGATCCGATATCCCTTCGCCGCTGCACAATTCGGCAACGCCGAAGCTTGCGGTGAACCGCCTGCCGTCCGGCAGGCCCTCGATCGGCAGCGCAGCGAAGGCACCGCGGGCGCCTTCGGCAAAGAGCCTGGCGCCGGAAAGGTTGGTTCCAGGCAGAACGATGGCGAACTCCTCGCCGCCGATGCGGCCGGCTATCTGATGGCCGCTGGTCGCGCTCCGCAGAAAGCCCGCAAACGCTTCGATGACGCGGTCGCCGGCCGCGTGCCCGAACGTGTCGTTGATCGCCTTGAAGTGATCGAGATCCGAAATCACCAGCGTCAGCGGCAGGCCCATGCGAGCAGCGTCGCGCAGCGCCGCCTCGGCATGGCGCTCAAAGCCGCCCCGGTTCAACAGCCCCGACAATGCGTCGGTTTCCGATTTCGCGGTGACGTCGGCGAAGATATCGCGCACCAGTATGACCAGCATCAGCAAGGCAATGGCCATCGCGAACACAGTTCCGATCGATTGGGAAAACAATGCGTAGTTCGTCTTCAGGTAGTCCTGAGCGGTCGCGCCGGTGCCGCCGAATGCCTGGAACAGAAACGCCTTGCTCAGAAACTGGAGGGCGCTTGCCGACAGCACCACCATGAACGGATTGTCGAGCGGACGCCTTGACTTGGCCGACCAGACGATGCCGACGCCGACCGTCTGCATCAGGAAATAGGGCAACTGGTAGAGCAGCATCCGGCTGAACGAATTCCGCGGCATGTCCTGGATCAGGTAACAGGCCGCGATCGAGACAACGAAAACTACGCCCATCAGCCGCCACGGCACGGCGGCCTCATATTTCCGGGCGACGCCGGCGTTGAATACAGCCATGGCTGCAAGGAACGCGGCAAAGGACGCGACCACTGCGGGCCGGGATCCCGAGCGAGGCGATGGCGAATTCGAGGCCGAAATTCGACATTGCGAGTGCAAAGCCGAACGCCATCCACCGCGCCGCATCGTTCTTCGGTGGATTCAACCGGTCGTCGCAACACCAAGAGATTGGAGGTTGCAATGACGGTTCACCAACGCGCTTCGGATCGGTGCACTCGAAAGAAGCTAGGTTCGCCCGGACGTCCGCCTGCTTGGCAGCGTGAGAATCGGTTCCGCTTCTGGCAAGCTATTGCCTTGGGACGTTCGAGCGAGGAGGCCGCACTGGATGCCGGTATATCAACGCCTCTTGGTCCGCGCTGGTTTCGGAGTGCAGGAGGAATGCCGCCAACGCATTTGGCGCCGTGGGCGAAGCCGCCTTCGGGGCGATATCTTTCCTTTCGGGAGCGCGAGGATATTGCGCTCGAGCTTGCCAAGGGAATCGGCATCCGGGCCATTGCGCGTAAGCTCGGTCGGCCACCGAGCACGATCTCGCGGGAGGTCAGGCGTAATGCCGCGACGCGCAGCGGTAATCTGGATTACCGGGCCAGTGCCGCACAATGGCACGCCGATCGTGCGTCCCGGCGGCCTCGGCCTGGTAAGCTGGCGGTGAATCCGGCTCTGCGTGAATATGTGGAGGAGCGCTTGGCCGGCAAAATCACCAACACGCATGGCGCCGCATTCGAAGGCCCCAAGGTGGTATGGAAAAAGCGAAGGGCTGTTCACCGGCAGAGCCGGCGGTGGTCGACAGCCTGGAGCCCCGAGCAGATCGCTCATCGGCTTCAGATCGATTACCCAGAGGATCAAACCATGCGGATCAGTCACGAGGCGATCTATCAATCCTTGTACATTCAAGGACGCGGAGCATTGCGCCGGGAACTGACCGCATGTTTGCGTTCAGGCAGAGCACTGCGCGTACCACGCGAACGGTCTCGAGGGCGCAATAAGTCCTTCATCGGAGACGCTGTCATGATAAGCGACCGGCCGGCCGAAATTGCCGACCGGGCTGTCCCCGGTCATTGGGAAGGCGATCTCATCCTTGGCCTCGGCAGCTCGGCGATCGGCACACTCGTGGAGCGAAGTTCGCGCTTCACAATGCTGCTTCACCTACCGCGCATGGATGGCTATCAGCAGAGCCTGCGCATCAAGACCGGTCCGCCACTTGCCGGCCACGGCGCTGAAGCCGTCCGTAGAGCCATCGCCCGATCCATGGGCAAACTTCCCGAGCGATTGCGTCAGTCGCTGACTTGGGACCAAGGAGCGGAAATGGCGCAGCACGCCGACCTGCGCATCGACACCGGGCTGGAGATTTACTTCTGCGATCCCCAAAGCCCGTGGCAGCGAGGCTCGAACGAAAATACCAACGGCCTGCTACGACAGTATTTTCCAAAGGGCACGGATCTCAGCCGGAACACGGCCAAAGAACTGGATGCGGTAGCGCATGCGGTGAACACAAGACCGCGCAAAACGCTCGGTTGGAAAACACCTGCCGAAGTCCTCGACCAGTTCCTTATGGGACAGTATGATGCCGGTGTTGCGACGACCGGTTGAATCCACCCTTCTTGTCGTAGGCCGCGACCATGAGGAAAGCAGCCGCCAGCAGGGCGGCCACCATCACGTTGATTGCCAGGATGAATCCCGCCCCGCTCATTTCAACTGCATGCTCCGATCGGCGCGGACTCAACCACGATTGAGCCAAAAAGACGTTAACGCGATCGTATATTCCGCAGCGTCAGTCAGGCTGCGGAATGCACGGACGATTTTGACGCTCTGCTTGCCGGAGCAGCTTGGAACCGCGAGCCCTGAGTCTTCGTTTCGGATAAGCGACACGGAGAGATTACCATGGCCAACACGATCATGCTGACCGATCACGAAGCCATCCGCGACTGGGCCGCCGCCCGTGCCGGCGCGCCGGCCATCGTGGATGTCTCTCCGGCGGGCGGTACACAGCCGATGCTACGGATCGTATTCGGCCAGAATGCTTACGAGGACCAGGACCAGGCCGAACGTCCGGTCAATGCCGGCGGCTTCGAGCTGGTCGAATGGGACGACTGGTTCAAGCTGTTCGAGGAGAACGAGCTGGCTCTCATCGTTGCGGAGGATATGCCGGGGGTGCGCGACGAGTTCCACGAACTCGTGCGGCGCTTCTCCCCCGGCGATTGAGGATAGTTCCGAGATCGTCAGGCGTAGCGGATGGCTGTGGGGACGATCGGCTTCTGTTGCGGCCGCCGATATGAGATGCGCACGCTGTCTCGGCCGTTCCTCTTGGCCTGGTAGAGCGCCTCGTCTGCCTGGCGGAGCAGTTTGGAGAGGTCTTCCTCGCCGGCTGCGACGCCAAAACTCGCGGTGACCCTTAGCTTGGCCGGCAGGTTGTGCGGGCCGCCCCGTGAAAACGAGGTCCTCACGTCCTCGGCGAACAGGCGCGCTGCCGCCAGGTCGCTTGCTGGAAGCAGGACCGCGAATTCCTCGCCGCCGAGCCGGCCTGCGATTGCGCCTTTCCCGGCCATCGAACGCAATCGCGAGGCAAACGCTGCAATGACCTGGTCGCCGACGGCATGACCGAAAGTGTCGTTCACAGCCTTGAAATGGTCGAGGTCGGCGATCACGAGCGCGGCAGGCAGGCCGCTGTCATGCGACCGCTTCAGCATCGCCACCGCCCGTTCCTCGAAGCCGCGCCGGTTGAGCAGGCCCGACAGCGGGTCGGTATGCGATTCCGCCTTCAGTCCCTTGAGGACGTCGAGCGCTGCCGCGGTGAACAGGCTGAGCGCAATCAAGAGCGATAGAAGCGCATGCGACAGAAGCGCGGTGGTCCAGTAGATCGAGTCGTAAAGCCCCTCATACGATACGAAGGCCCGCTCATCTTGAGAGCGATCAGCGTGCGTACGAAGAAGTTCAGCGCGGAAAGCAGCGACAGCACGAACAGAATCGCTTCCGTCGGGCCGTTTCCTCGAACAGTGCGCAATTCAGCCGCAACGACGAGACTGATGCCGCCAAAGGCAAAATTGATCGCGTAGATCCGCCATATGAGATCGGGCTGGACGAACAGGAACCAGCAAAAGGCGCTGAGGCCGCCGAGGCACAGTATGGCGAGAGCGACATACGGCACCCGCCGGCCGTAGCGCGCCACGACGGCGCCGGCGAGACAACTGGCGGCAAGCGTGAAGAACAGATTGGACAGCAGCTTGGTCGGTTCCTGTCCGACGGGCAAGGTAAAGTACTGGAGAAGGAAGCCGGCCGCAGAGGCGGAATAGGCCAGCACCAGCACCGCCAGATAGAGCCTGTGCCGCTGGTGAAGCCACAACATAAGGAACGCCGATGCGAGAACAAGGGCTATCCCAGGATTCAGCAGCGCTATGAATAGGCGAGTGTCCAAGACCGCTTCCCTGCCCGTCTTCCCCAGCGGAACCTTTAGCGGCAAGGCGCAAACAAGCGGTTAAGCCCGATCCGCGGGACGGAAATCTCTCCCGCAGGTGCAGGCCACTTCCTTTGATACTCGTCCGGCGAGGTAGATGCCGGTGGTTTTCGAGCACAGGAAGCGGAGAAAATCGCGTTCAGGCATGACCCCGAAAAGTTGCAGACTTTTCGGGAAGGATCATGCGGCAAGCGATGCTCGCCGGAGCAGAATTATCTATTTCCAGTCTCGGATGTCGACGAAATGACCGGCAATAGCCGCCGCAGCAGCCATCGCCGGCGAGACCAGATGGGTACGGCCCTTGAAACCTTGCCTGCCCTCGAAATTGCGGTTCGAGGTCGAGGCGCAGCGTTCGTGCGGCTTCAGCCGGTCGTCGTTCATCGCCAGGCACATCGAGCAGCCCGGCTCGCGCCAGTCGAAGCCGGCGGCGATGAAGATCTTGTCGAGTCCTTCGGCCTCCGCCTGTTCCTTGACCAGTCCCGACCCGGGCACGATCATGGCGTTGACGCGCGGATTGACCGTCTTTCCCTCGACGACCTTGGCGACTTCGCGCAGATCCTCGATGCGGCCATTGGTGCAGGAGCCGATGAAGACCCGGTCGAGTTCGATATCGGTGATCTTCGTTCCGGCCTTCAGGCCCATATAGTCCAGCGCCCGCTGCTTTGACGTGCGCTTGTTCTCGTCGGAGATTTCCGCCGGGTCGGGCACGACGCCCTGGACCGACACGACATCTTCCGGCGACGAACCCCACGAGACGATCGGCGGCAAATTGGCGGCGTTGAGCACCACGACCTTGTCGAAGTGCGCGCTCTCGTCGGATTTCAGCGTCTTCCAGTATTCAAGCGCCATGTCCCAAGCCTTGCCCTTGGGAGCGCGCGGCTTGTCCTTGACATAGGCGTAGGTGGTTTCGTCCGGCGCGATCAGGCCGGCGCGGGCGCCACCCTCGATCGACATGTTGCAGATCGTCATGCGGCCTTCCATGGAAAGCGCGCGGATCGCCTCGCCAGCATATTCGATGACGTAGCCGGTGCCGCCGGCCGTGCCGATCTCGCCGATGATGGCCAGGATGATGTCCTTGGCGGTAACGCCGTGCGGCAGCTTCCCGTCGACGCGGACAAGCATGTTCTTGGCCTTGCGCTGGATCAGCGTCTGGGTGGCCAGCACGTGCTCGACTTCGGACGTGCCGATGCCGTGCGCCAGCGCGCCGAAGGCGCCGTGCGTCGAAGTGTGGCTGTCGCCGCAGACGATGGTCATGCCCGGCAGCGTGAAACCCTGCTCCGGACCGATGATGTGAACGATGCCCTGGCGGCGATCGGTCTCGGAATAATACTCAACGCCGAAATCGGCGGCATTCTTCGCCAGCGCCTCTACCTGGATGCGGCTTTCCTCATTCTTGATGCCGAGCTTGCGGTCGGGCGAGGTCGGCACATTGTGATCGACGACGGCGAGGGTCTTTTCCGGATGGCGAACGGTTCGGCCGGTCAAACGCAGTCCTTCGAAAGCCTGCGGGCTGGTCACCTCGTGGACCAGATGACGGTCGATATAGAGCAGGCAGGTGCCGTCGTCCTGGCGGTCGACAACGTGATCGTCGAATATCTTGTCGTAGAGGGTGCGCGGTGCGCTCATGGCTTTGGTCCGTGGCTGGAGCGGGAAAAGGCAATTCGTGTGCGGCCACTACGCCGCAAAACGCGTCAGCCGAGCAGGCTGGTGGTCGCGCCGCACACACGCGCGAAAAAACGCGCCGGCAGGCGCTTCCTGTCCTGCAGCGTGAAATGCTTGTAGCTCGGATCGCCGAACAGCCTTTCCATCGCGACGTTCATATCAGCAACATGAAGTCACGGCAATTCTTGCATTGACGGCGGACGCGCGGATTTTGGCGGCGCGCAGTGACTATTTCGCCGGCTCGACCTTGCCCGGATCGTCCTTTTTCGCGGTGATCTTTCGATCCGCATCGCCGTCCGTCCGTGGTTGGCCTTTCAGGTCGAGCTTTGTCTCGAACATATGAAGCAGGCCGAGCACGATGAGCGCGAGGAACGACACGAAAAGTGCGATCTGCCAGAGCCCTAGCCCACAGGCCACGCCGATGGCGCCGGCGAGCCACATGCCCGCGCCAGTGGTCAAGCCTTGGACCTCGCCGCGCGCGAAAAGGATAGTGCCGGCGGCAAGGAAGGCGACGCCGGCTGTGACCGCTTCGACGACGCGGATCGGGTCGAAACGCGAGATATCCATTAAGAACATCGGCGCATGGACGATCTCGATGGTGAGGATTGCGAATGTCGCCGCGGCGACACAAACGAGAATATGCGTTCGCAGCCCCGCCGGTCGATTACGCCACTCGCGCTCAAAGCCGATCGCCGCTCCGAAGGCCGCCGCCAGAAGCAGCCGCGCCACAATGACTGGGAACGATGTGTAGGTCGGGTGTCCGAATTCCTCGACGAGTGCTTCCATGGGACCCCATCAGCGATAGCCGGCTGTCAACGCATGGAGTCCGCGTCTGTTCCGCCGATTTCCGATCAGGCCACTTCGAAGACGAACGCCTGCACCAGCACTTCCGGCTCGGCCACTGCAAAGGCACGGAACGGCGGGCTCTCCTCCAGGAGCCGCCAGCGGCCTCTCTGCTCTAGCGCCGAGAATTGCTCGCGAAAGCTTCCGCTCTGCAAAACCGTGTCGCGGACGGTGAAGATCGCGTGGCCGCCGGCCCGCGTTATGCGCACCAGTTCGAGGAGGCTCGAAGCTGGTGCATGGCCTTCGGTGAAGACGCCGGTCGAGAAGAACGCGGCGAAATGGCTGTCCGGCCACGGCAGCGTCTTCCCGAGCGTCGCACGCCGAAGTTCTCGATACGCGCCGCGCGCAGCGGCAAGGGCCAGCATTTCTTCGGAAAAATCGAGCCCGTCGATATTCGTGTAGCCCAGCGCCCGCAGATAGGGACCAGACAGGCCGGTGCCGCAACCGGCATCGAGCAGGGCGCCTGCGTTCCGAGAGACATAACGCGCAACCCAGCCTGTGATCGTGAAGGGCAGGCAATAGCCGGCTGCCGCCGTCTCTCGGTCGTAGGCGTTCGACCAGGCCGCATAGGCTTGCGCCAATTCGTCCGCAGTCCGCGCAGCATAGACGTGTTCGAGCGCCGATTTGTCGTGATTGGCGGTCATGTGGTGCGCCCCTTTCGCAGGCGCTGTTCCAGCGACCGGAGCGACAGCGACAGGCCGACAGTCAGGATCAGGTATATGTAGGCGACGATCGAATAGGTCTCGAAGAATCGGAACGAGCCGGAAGCGTAGACCTTGCCCATCTGCGTGATATCGGCCACTCCAAGCACCGAAACCAGCGAACTGTCTTTGACCATGGCGATGAAGTCGTTGCCGTAAGGCGGCAGTATGGTGCGGAACGCCTGCGGCCAAATAATGTGGCGGAAACGCCGGTAGCGCGACAGGCCGAGCGCCTTGGCGGCCTCTATCTGTCCCGCATCGACCGCCTGGATGCCGGCCCTGAAGATTTCAGCGATGAAGGACGAATAGGCGATGGTGAGTGCAATGATCGCGCGCCACATCAGCGAGACGTCCCGCACCTGCATCGGCTCGATTATCCCGGCGGCTTGCAGTGGATAGGAAAGCCAATTCCACAGGACGACAAAAGCCGGCGCGCCCACGAAGGCGATCCAGAACAAGAGGACGAGGATCGGAATGCCACGGATGATCTCGACATAGAAGCGCGCGGCCTGGCGGAGCCAAATCGATCCAGACAGTCCGAGAAGCGCTATCGCGAGGCCAAGCGCCGACGCGAGCGTATAGCCGACCAGCGTGACGAACACCGTTACGCTGATGCCTTTGGCGACAATGGAAAACACCTGCGAATAGAGATCGCTGGCCGCTATCGAAATGGTGGCGACGATCGCGATTGCCCCGGCGGCGGCAAGCCACCAGGGAAATTCCTTCGCGGGCCGGGAAGGTGGGGGCATCGCTTCAGCAAGGCCGCGCAAAGACTGCGACGGGCTTTTCGCGCCGGCGTTGGGCGGCCGTCGCGGTTACAGTATGGCGCACGGCCGATCGCAAGATCGGCTCACTGGCCCATTTTGTAGTCGAGGAACCACTTCTTGTTGAGCGCATCGATGGTGCCGTCCGCTTTCATGGCGGCGATAGCGGCGTTGACCGGCGCGACCAGATCGGAACCCTTGGCGAAGATGAAGCCGAAATCCTCGGTGCCGAGCGGCCCGCCGATCACCTTGAGCTTGCCTTCCGAGGCTTCGACATAGCCGTTCGCCGCAACGCCGTCGGTGAGCACGAGGTCGACATCGCCCGATTTCAGCGCCTGCACGGAAGCGCCGAAGGTCTCGAACAGCTTGATGCGCGGGTTCTGCTCGTTGCCGTCCAGCACCTCGTAGACCGCGACATAGAACGGCGTCGTGCCGGCCTGCGTGGCGATCAGGCCGTCCGTCATCGCCGCGAAGCTTTTCGGGTCGGTGAAGCGGTTCTCGTCGGCGCGCACCAGCATGCGCATTTCCGAACGCATATAGGGATCGGAAAAGTCCACCTTCTCCTTGCGCTCATCCTTGATAGTGATGCCGGTCATGCCGATCTGGTACTGGCCGTCGGAGACCGCCTGGATCATCGCGTCCCAGGATGTGTTCTGGTACTCGACCTTGAAGTTCAGCCGCTTGGCGATCTCGTTCATCGCATCGTATTCCCAGCCGATCTGCTGTCCGGTCTTGGGATCCACGAACTGCAGCGGCGGATAGGCATTTTCCGTCACCACCACCACCGACTTCCCACCCAGATCGGGCAGCGCCTGCGCGAAGGCCAAGGCCGGCATCAGAAGCACAGCCAGCAATCCGGCCAGAGTGAGTTTCGAGGTCATTGTTTTGCTCCGAAGCTTTGCGGAAACAGAATTGGTTTGGCGGAGTTTAGTCACCGCCCTCCGGCAGACAAGCCATACAGTCTGCTATTTTACGGTGCGCCGCAGATCCAGCACCAGCAATTCCTCATCGAGAAAGCGGCCGTCCACGCATAAAGCATCCCGCTCAAGACCGTAGGGCAGAAAACCGAGCGAATGGTAGAGTCGGCGCGCGGCGACATTTTCGGCCGTCACCGTGCATTGAAGCATGACACCCAGCGCCTGCGCATGGGCAATGACCCTTTCGACGAGCTTTCTTCCCAGCTTGGCCGCACGCCAATCGGGCGCAACATAGACCGCCACCATCGCCCCCTTGTGCCGGGTCTTCTCGCGTGTGTTCTGGATATAAGTCGCCATGCCGACGAGCCTTTCGCCCGCGAAAGCGCCAAACGTGACGCTGGGGGCATCCGGCGCGGCGCGTCTGACCATCTCCTCATCGGAAATTGCTTCCTCCTCCGCGATGCTCGCGCTGAAGGAATCCGGGCTGTCGCGCAGGGCCTCCAGCCTCAGCGCGCGATACAGATCGGCATCGGCCTCAGCCAGCGGCCTGATGACGATATCGGAAGGCAGCGTGATCACGCCCGATTACCTCTTCGTCGCACCGATAGAGAACGATAGCGGCATGCTGACATGGCCCTCGGGCAGGACGTAGACGCCTTCATCGACTTCCCGCATATCGGGAAACGCCTTCCAGGCGACGATGTCGTGCTCGTTCAGGAAATCGATCCGAAGCCCTGCACGGATAAGCCCGTTCACGATGTCGCTCAGTGGATGGATCCACTCATAGATTCTGGTGTGCGTCAGCGGGCGCGCGTCGCCGGTATAGGTCACGTCCTCGTCGAATGAGATCGGCACGAAGGCGTTCGTGCGCCATTGAAAGCTCGGCACCGCCTTGCCGTCGACGACGGCGTACTGGCGCATCTGCGGATGGAAATCGAGAAGATAGACTTTGCCGCCCGGCCGCAGCAGCGCTGACGCCACGCGCGCCCAGCGGAAAATGTCATGCAGCCAGATGATCGCTCCCCAGCTGACGAAGACCATGTCGTAGGTGTCGCCCAGCGCCTCCACCGCATCATACACCGGCGCCTCGACGAAGCGGGCCTCGGTACCGGCGTCCGCCGCAAACCGGCGCGCCGCCTCTATCGCCTTGGGAGAAAAGTCCAGGCCGGTGGCGCTGCGGGCGCCGAGATGCTTCAGGCTGAGGGTGTCGAGGCCGATATGGCATTGCAGATGGACGATGTCCTTGCCGCGAATGTCGCCGATTTCCTGCGTTTCCAGTTCGTGCAGGCAGGAGCCGCCGGCGATCACCTTGGCGATCGGGTAATCGCTCGACACGCCCGTCGAATGGAGTTCGGCGCGATCGTCCCAACTGAGCAGATTAGCCCGGAAAAACTCGTCCATCCCCACCCTCCGAAATGCAAAAGAGCGCGGGTATTGCTCCCGCGCTCCAGCCGTCCCCCGACGATATTGTCTAGCCTATTCGCTTGCGGGCTCGGCTGCCGCTGCCTGTTCGGCCGCGGCTGCAGCCTCAGCGGCTGCCTTCTTTTCCGCGGCTTCCTGAGCTGCCTTCTCGGCGGCCAGCGCCTCGGCGGCGGCGACCTTCTCGGCCTCGATACGCGCCTTTTCGGCGTTCAGCGCATCGCGCTCCGCGTCATTGAGCTTGCGGGCGCGAACGCCGGTGTTTTCCGAAATGCGGGCCGACTTGCCGCGACGGTCGCGCAGATAGTAGAGCTTGGCGCGGCGCACCTTGCCACGGCGGACGATCTCGACGCCCTCGACCATCGGCGAGTACACGGGGAACACGCGCTCCACGCCTTCGCCGTAGGAAATCTTGCGCACGGTGAAGCTTTCCTGGAAGCCGGCGCCCGAGCGGGCGATGACCACGCCTTCATAAGCCTGGATACGGGTGCGGGTGCCTTCGGTCACGCGCACCTGTACGCGAACGGTGTCGCCCGGCTGGAATTCGGGAAGCGTGCGCTTTGCTTCGATTTTCGCGGCCTGCTCGGCCTCGAGCTGACGGATGATGTCCATCGCCATTACCTCTTCTTTGTTCTCAACAGCCAGAGCGCCCGGCGCTTGCCTTGCAGTCCATCTGACCGCTCGGCTATGCCTTTCTTTCCCGTGAAAGCGAGGCAGGGGCGAATTCACCGTCCTTGTTGACGGGTCCCGGTCGATACATTGCCGGTTGGGCTGCGCGCATACACGCTTCCCGCATGTTTGTCACGTCTCGTATCCGTCTTTTTTGCCGCATGGGGCGCAAATGCCCGTTCGAACCATGTCCGCCCGTACATGCTACGGTTTAGGCAAAAGCTGATCTTTCGCCGAAACAAGATTGGGCCGGCGCTCTCTGGTCAGCCGCTCCGCCTGCTCCCGCCGCCACGCCGCCACCCTCGCGTGATTGCCCGAGGTCAGCACTTCGGGGATCGTCCGGCCTTCGAAATCCTGCGGCCGCGTATAGTGCGGGTGTTCTAGCAGGCCATTCTCGAAGCTTTCGTCGTCGCCCGAAACTTCGTTGCCCATCACGCCCGGCAGCAGCCGCACCACCGCGTCGAGCAGCACAAGTGCAGCCGGCTCGCCGCCGGAGAGGATGAAATCGCCGATCGAGACTTCCTCGAGAGCACGCGCTTCGATCACCCGTTGGTCGACGCCCTCGAACCTTCCGCACAGGATAACCGCGCCTGGACCGGCGGCCAGTTCGCGCACCCGAGTTTGAGTCAACGGCTTCCCGCGCGGGCTCATCAAGAGTTTCGGCCGGGGATCACCTTCGGGCGCTGCGTGATCGATGGCCCGCGCCAGCACGTCGGCGCGCATCACCATGCCGGCGCCGCCACCGGCGGGCGTATCGTCCACCGTTCGGTGCTTGTCGGTGGCAAAGTCACGTATCTGCACAGCATCGAGCGCCCAAGTTCCGGCCTCCATCGCCCTGCCGGCAAGCGACAGGCCGAGCGCGCCCGGAAACATTTCGGGGTAGAGCGTCAGCACCGTCGCGCGGAATGTCACCGGTTGCCTCCCGCATCTTTCGGTCCGTGCGGTCGCTTATCCGGATCGAAGCCGTCGCCGGCCTCCTCGTCATCCTCGGTGTCGACCAATCCGGCGGCAATGGTGTCGATGCCGATATAACCGCCTTCCAATTCGACCAGCGGCACGGCGGCGTGCGTGAACGGAATCAGCACGCCCTTTCTGCCGCCCAGCGCAAGCTCCAGAATGTCGCCGCCGCCGAAATTCTGCACTGCCGTGACCTTGCCGATTTCGGCTCCCGTCTCGTCCCTGACGGTCAGGCCGACAAGGTCGGCGTGGTAGAATTCACCCTCATCGCCCTCCTCGGGCAGTGCCGAGCGGTCGACGAACAGCTCCGTGCCGGTAAGCGCTTCGGCCGCATTGCGGTCTCTGACTTGCTTGAAACGCACCACGACGACGGTGCTTGCAGGCCTGATATCGGTGATGTCGAAGGATCGTCCATCCTTGGTGAACAGCGGACCGTAGTCGCCCAGCGACAGCGGGTCGGCGGTGAAGGTCTTGACGCGCAATTCGCCCTTGATGCCATGCGGAGCGCCGATGACGGCCACCTGGACCGGGTTCTTGAGCTTGGACATTTTCATTCCCTACTCGCCGCTTCAGCGCATTTCAATCGCGCCATTCTTCACCGCTTGCTA
This sequence comes from Pseudaminobacter sp., assembly GCA_035941355.1. GTDB lineage: Bacteria > Pseudomonadota > Alphaproteobacteria > Rhizobiales > Rhizobiaceae > Allomesorhizobium. The sequence goes on along the minus strand of DASZDZ010000005.1, from coordinate 15,270 downwards.
ACCTCGGCGTATCAGCATGCGGCGAATCGCCGGAAAAGCTCGCCATGCAGGAATTTCTCATCTCGGCCAAACCCGACCTCCAGGCAGCCCGGGAAGCCTGGCTGAAGATGCTGGCCCGCGAGCGCCGGCTTTCGGCGCTGACGGTCGAGGCCTACGAACGCGATACGCGACAGTTTTTCCAGTTTTTGACTGGACATTGCGGCGGCGCGCCCGGCATTTCCGACATACGCGAGCTCCGCCCTGCCGACCTGCGCGCCTTCATGGCTTTCCGGCGATCCGGCGGAGCCGGCGCACGCACCCTTGGCCGCGGTCTTGCGGCCATCCGGTCCTTCCTGCGCTATCTCGAAAGGCGCGGCCTGGTCAACGCCGCCGGCGCCGCCGCCCTTCGCGCGCCGAGACAACCGAAGTCGCTGCCCAAGCCACTGACGGCTTCGGATGCAAGGCGTGTCGTCTCAAGCGGCGAGCAACTCGCGGAGGAACCCTGGATTGCTGCCCGCAACTCGGCGGTGCTGACCTTGCTCTACGGGTCCGGCCTTCGCATCTCCGAGGCGCTCGGCCTTCACGGCGGCGATCTTTCCGGCGATGGCAATACGGTGCTTCGCATCACCGGCAAGGGCGGCAAGACCAGGCTGGTTCCCGTGCTGCCAATAGCCATGCAGGCCGTCGCCGAATATCGCAGACTGTGCCCCTACGATCTCGATCGGAAAGCGCTGCTGTTTCGCGGTGCGCGCGGAGGGCCGCTCAATCCGGCCATTATCCAGCGCGAGATGCAGAAATTGCGCGGCGCGCTCAACCTGCCCGACACGGCTACGCCTCATGCCCTGCGTCATTCTTTCGCCACGCATCTGCTCGGCCGTGGCGGCGATCTCCGCACCATCCAGGAGTTGCTCGGGCACGCCAGCCTGTCGACCACGCAGGTATATACGGGCGTCGACACGGCGCGCCTGCTCGAGATCTACGAAGCCGCTCACCCTCGGGCCTGACCACGCCATTGATTCAACAATTTTCGCGCGCCGGTTAACCGTTTCGCCTCTTTTGGAGGCTAACGATGCGCCTATGAAACGCGTAATTGCCCTCGCCGATCGAACGGCCCTGCCGGCCCTGAAGCTTCTTGCAGCGGTCAATCTGCTGTTCCTGATTTCCTTCGCGTTCATGCTCACGCTCGCAACCGGCAAGGCGCGCGGCGAAATTCCGGCCTGCACAGGCATCGACATGCTGGCCGCCATCGAACGGGACGATCCGGCGCTGCTGGCGAGGATAAGGACTGAAGCCGCCGCCACGCTGAATGGCGACGGGCTTCTGTGGAAACTTGAAAGGGCGGGACAGGCGCCGTCCTTCCTGTTCGGCACGATGCACATGACGGATCCGCGGGTCACCAGCCTGACGCCGGCGGCCGAGCAGGCCTTCGAATCCTCGCGAACCGTTGTCATCGAAACGACGGAAATCCTGGACCCGGCCAAAATGCTTGCCGGCATGATGAAGAACCCTGAACTGACGATGTTCACCGACGGTACGACGCTGATGTCGCTGATGTCGCCCGAGGACGCCGATGCGGTCGAGAAGGCGCTTGACGAGCGCGGCGTTCCCCCGGCCACCGTCGCCAAGATGAAGCCCTGGATGCTGACGGCGATGCTTGCGCTGCCCGCCTGCGAACTGGCGCGCAAAGCGGCCGGCGCTTCGGTTCTCGACGTCAAGCTCGCGGAAGACGCGAAAGCGGCCGGCAAGAAGCTCGAAGGCCTCGAAACTGTGGCCGACCAGCTTGGGGCCATGGCCTCGCTGCCTATCGATTTCCACATACGCGGCCTGGTCGACACGCTGAAGCTTGGCGACCGTGCCGACGACATGATCGAAACGATGATCGTCCTCTACCAGAGCGGCCAGACGGGCATGTTCTGGCCTCTGTTCCGCGCCGTGCTGCCACCGGGCGGCGAGGACGAGGCGGGCTACGCGGCTTTCGAGGAAACCATGGTCACGGCCCGCAACCGGAACATGGTGGCGAAGGCCGCATCGATACTCGACGAAGGCGACGCCTTCATCGCGGTGGGCGCGCTGCATCTTCCCGGCCCCAACGGGTTGGTCGAATTGCTGCGCAAGGACGGCTATACCGTTTCCGCGATTCGCTGATATGCGGCACGGCGCATAGGCGACGCCGATACGCCCGCGCCGTTAACCCAAGTTCCGTAGCAGGTTCGGCTGAAGCGCGGCCGCATTCTCCAGCAGCGCAAGCGCCTGAAGAACCGCCTTCCTTTCGCCCGCGTCCATTGAGCTGAGGAATCGTGCTTCGAACCCACGCGCGAGGGGCACCAGATCCTGATAGATTCTCGCTCCAGCGGATGTGAGTTTCAGCCGCTCGATGCGCCTGTCGTTCGGATCCGGCGCGCGCGTCAGCCAGTTCCGTCTGTCGAGTTCCTGCACGGCTCGGCTCACCTTCGTCTTGTGCATGGCCGAATGCCGCCCGATCTCCGTCGCCGTTATCGTTCCAAACTGCCCTAGCGTTGCGAGCGTTCGCCATTCCGGACGGGTCAACCCATCGCGATCTCTGTAGATCTTCGAGAACTCGCGGCTCACGGCATCGGCCAGGCGGTTCAGCCGGTAGGGCAGGAAATCTTCGAGCGGAAGAACGTCGTCGGTCACGGAACTGCCGTTGATAGTTACAAAATCAACCATTACAAAAGCAACGAATAGTGTCAACATTGGAGGACGCCATGCCCCTGTCCTACATGCCCGGCTTCGGCAACGACTTCGAGACGGAGAGCCTGCCCGGCGCGCTGCCACAAGGCCGCAACTCGCCGCAGCAGCCGGCTTACGGTCTCTACGCAGAACAGTTTTCCGGTTCGCCCTTCACCGCGCCGCGCGGTGCCAACGAGCGCTCATGGCTCTATCGGATACGGCCGAGCGTCAGGCATCACGGACGCTTCAAGGCGACAGCTTATCCCGAGTGGAAGTCAGCGCCCAATATCGGGGACAACGAACTGGCGATCGGACAGCTTCGGTGGAATCCGACACCAATGCCGAACGTCGAGACCGATTTCATCTCGGGAATCCGCACGATGACGACCGCCGGCGACATTTATACCCAAGTCGGCATGGCCGCCCATGTGTACGCGGCCAATGTCTCGATGGTCGACGACCATTTTTTCAACGCCGACGGCGAATTGCTCGTGGTGCCGCAGGAAGGAGGCGTGCGCTTCGTCACGGAAATGGGCGTCATTGAGGTGCAGCCGGGCGAAATCGCCGTTCTGCCGCGCGGCCTCACCTTCAAGGTGGAACTGATCGACGGCCCGGTACGCGGCTATATGTGCGAAAACTACGGCGCCAAATTCACGCTGCCCGACCGCGGTCCCATCGGGGCCAATTGCCTCGCCAATCCGCGGGATTTCAAGACACCGGTCGCCTGGTTCGAGGAAAAGGAAAAGCCTTGCCGGCTGGTTGTGAAATGGTGCGGCTCGTTCCATGCCACCGAGATCGGCCATTCGCCCCTGGACGTCGTCGCCTGGCACGGCAATTACGCGCCCTACAAATATGATCTGTCGACCTACTCGCCGGTCGGCGCGATCCTGTTCGATCATCCCGATCCTTCGATCTTCACGGTGCTGACGGCGCCGTCGGGCGAGGAAGGCACGGCCAATATCGATTTCGTCATCTTCCCGCCGCGCTGGCTGGTGGCGGAGGACACCTTCCGTCCCCCTTGGTACCACCGCAACATCATGAGCGAGTTCATGGGCCTCATCCGCGGCCAGTACGACGCAAAGGAGGAGGGCTTCGTGCCGGGCGGCATAAGCCTTCACAACATGATGCTGGCGCACGGACCCGACGCTTCCGGCTTCGAGAAGGCCTCGAAGGTGGATCTCAAGCCGATGAAGCTCGAAAACACCATGGCCTTCATGTTCGAGACCAGGTTCCCGCAGATGCTGACCCGCTACGCCGCCGAAACGGACACGCTGCAACACGATTACATCGACTGCTGGGCAGGATTGAGGAAGCGCTTCGACGGTACGGTGCGGGGAGACTGGACCTGATTTCTGCCTTCGCCTTCCGAAGTTCTGGCCGGCCCGGCATCGGCCGAGATGAAGAATGCCGCGCCTTTGGGTTCGCACGCACGCATTCACACAAAGCGTGATTTTGCGCGTTGCCGGGCCTCTGTTAGTCTTGCTGCTGTCCAATCTTCTGGAAGGATGACGATGATGACAAAAGCGCTTTTGCTGGCTGCTGCCCTTGGCCTCTCAACCTCCACCGCTTTTGCATGCGAATTCCAAAGGTCTGCCAAGGTAGACGCCACCGTTGTCGCGAGCGTCTCGCCGGCCGCACCGCAGTCAACGCCGGCGACTAAGCCGGTGGTCGTGAAGGAACAGCCTTCCCAGGAGGAAGAAGCCGAGTAGCCGGCGCCGCCAAGCCCTCGGACCTGCGGACGGCGATGCATGGATCGGCGTCCGCACCTGCTCCATTTCAAGAAATGAAACCGAATCCGCCATTGTGCGTTGTCCCGTCAGCTTAACCAGACGGAGTACCGACAATGGCCAACCCATCACGTATACCGGATCCCCGCCTGAACGATCCGGAGAACCCGTCCACGCCAGTCGGAGCCGATCCGCTAAGCTCTGACCCGCGGCTGAATCCCGCCAACTCGCAAGATCCACGAGTTGTCGACAATCGCAACGTCGTGCAGTCAAGAGGCGCTGGTAGCGGCGTTCTGATCGCCGCAGTGGTGCTTGTACTCGCCATCATTGCTTATTTCGTATTCGCGCCCGGCACCGACACGGCCGTGACCCCGACGGGCGACACGACGACCACCGAACCGGCAACGCCGGCGCCTGATGCGACCGCTCCTGCAACGCCTGCCCCGGATGTAACCGCTCCTGCGCCCGACGCAACGGCGCCGGCAACGCCGGCTCCCGATGCGACCGCTCCAGCTGAACCGGCACCGGCTCCTGCCGAGCCAGCTCCTGCTCCGGCCCCCGCGCCTGCGCAGTAATAGTTGAAATAAAAAACGGCCCGCTTTCGAGCGGGCCGTTTTGTCATGCTTGCACGCCGGCTTAGGCGAGGAAGACACTCACATGTGGATCGGCTTGGAGAAGGTGGCCAGAGCCGCCTCCTTGACCGCTTCCGACATGGTCGGGTGGGCGTGGCAGGTTCGGGCGAGGTCTTCGGACGAGCCGCCGAATTCCATCAGCACCGCGGCTTCGTGGATCATCTCGCCGGCACCGAAGCCGACGATGTGAACGCCGAGCACCCGGTCCGATGCCTTGTCGGCGAGGACTTTCACGAAACCGTCGGTGTGCAGGCTGGCGCGTGCGCGGCCATTCGCGCTGAACGGGAATTTTCCCGCCTTGTATTCGACGCCCGCCTTCTTCAGCTCTTCCTCGGTCTTGCCGACCGCGGCAATTTCGGGGGTCGTATAGACGACGCCCGGAATCACGTCGTAATTCACGTGCCCAGCCTGCCCGGCGATGATCTCGGCCACCGCCACGCCCTCTTCCTCCGACTTGTGCGCGAGCATCGGGCCGGCGATGACGTCGCCGATAGCAAAAATGCCGGCGACATTGGTTCTCAGATGCCCGTCGGTCTTGACCCGGCCGCGGTCGTCGAGTTCGACTCCCGCTTCGGCCAGCCCGAGCCCATCCGTATAGGGCCGGCGTCCCGTCGAGATCAGCACGACATCCGCCTCGATCGTTTCGGCATCGCCGCCCTTGACCGGTTCGAAGGTCACCGAAGCGCCCTTCTTCGTCTTCGCGACGGCCGTGACTTTCGAGCTTGGCTTTATGTCAAAACCCTGCTTGGCCAGCATGCGCTGGAACTGTTTTGCAACCTCGCCGTCCATGCCGCCGAGGATGGTGTCGAGGAACTCGACGACCGTGACTTTCGAACCGAGCCGGGCCCAGACCGAACCAAGTTCGAGCCCGATCACGCCGCCGCCAACCACCACAAGATGGCCGGGCACCTTTTCCAACTCCAGGGCACCGGTCGACGAAACGATCACCTTCTCATCGAAATCGACCTCGACGCCCGGAATGCCGGCAACGTCGGACCCGGTGGCGATGACGATGTTCTTCGTCTCGATCTCTTCGATCTTGCCGTCCTCGCCGGCGACCGCGACCTTGCCTGCGCCGAGCACCTTACCCGTCCCCCGGAACACGTCGATCTTGTTCTTCTTCATCAGGAAATCGAGGCCCTTGACGTTCTGCTCGACCGTCTGGTCCTTGTGGGCCAGCATGTTCTTCAAATTGAGCTTCGGCGTGCCGACTTCAACGCCCAGCGCCGCGAAGGAATGCCCCGCCTCCATGAACATTTCCGACGCATGCAGCAGGGCCTTGGAGGGGATGCAGCCGACATTGACGCAGGTGCCGCCATGGGTGGGGCGCTTTTCGACCACCGCGGTCTTGAGGCCGAGTTGCGCCGCCTTGATCGCGCAGACATAGCCGCCCGGGCCGGTTCCTATCACCACGACATCGTAAGCCATTTTCCATCCTTATGCATTTGAGCGGCCTCGCCCGCTCACTGAAATTATGATCCGGCGTGGCCGTTTGCCACGGCAGAGCCGCTCACTCCTGGCAACCCTTCAATGCAAAAACATCCCACGGCAGCTTCGAAAGCCCATCCGCGCCAAATGCCGCTGATCTCTCCAGCGAATGGCCGAGATCCGGGAAGATCAGCCTGGCTGGAGCATCGGCCCCCTCGGCCGGCAGAAGGTCGATGTTGCCCCTGTCATCGGACGTATAGATGACGCCCTGCCAGACCGTGCAAATCGCAAGCTCAGCCCCGGTCACGTCGCCTTTCGGGCACTTGTACATCAGCATGCCGTTGGGCCGCGGCACGTCTTCCGTCCACATCACGATGCCGTCGAGCGCCAAATTATCTTCGAGAAGCATGCGGAATGTGTTGGTTACGACCGCCGGGTTGTGAGTGGGCGTGAAGTTGATCTCGGCCACGCCGTCGCGTTCGCCATAGACAGCGAGTTCCATCGGGCAGGCCGCGAACGCCGCCGCTGACGATGCCGCCAAAATGCCGAGCGCAGCAACCGCTCGCGCCATCAAAAGCAACGCTTCGTTGAGCAGACGGGTCAAGACATTAGCCTGATCAGCATCAGCAGAAGACCCAAGATCGACGCGAACCAGGCGATCGTCCGGGCCACCGGAATGCCCGATGCGTAAAGCACCAGGTAAAACACGCGGGCGATCAGCCACAGCCAGGCTCCGGTTGCACCAATGCCGCCCGCTTTTCCCGTGACCACCAGCGCCAGTGCCAGGGCGATGAAGGCCGGATAGGTTTCGAGCAGGTTCTTCAACGCCCGACCGAGCCGACCGGCCACCACACTACGCGAAACACGGTTCTCGTCGCGCGGACTGAACAGGTATTTCGGCCCGAGGTCCATCGTCGCGGTCCCCTGAACGACGATCTGCAGCAACAGCAACACGACGCTCCACGCAAGAACGGCAATCTCGGTCGATGCAGCAGCGGCTTCCATGGAAAATCTCCCCCGGTCGCATGTTTCCGGAAGCGGAATTGCTTCCGAAGGGCGCTATCGCAAACCGCGGCTACAGGATCGGCGAGCCGCGTCTAAAGGTCCAGCACCAGCCGCTCCGGATCCTCAAGGCTCTCCTTGACCCGCACCAGGAACGTCACCGCTTCCTTGCCGTCGACGACGCGGTGATCGTAGCTGAGCGCCAGATACATCATCGGCCGGATGACGATCTGGCCGCCGACCGCGACCGGCCGCTCCTGGATCTTGTGCATGCCGAGAATGCCCGATTGCGGGGCGTTGAGGATCGGCGTCGACATCAGCGAGCCATAGACGCCGCCGTTCGAGATGGTGAAGGTGCCGCCCTGCATGTCTGCCACCGACAGCTTCCCGTCCCGTGCGGCGAGACCCAGCCGGCCGATCTCCTTCTCGATCTCGGCGATGCTCATCTGGTCGGCGTCCCGCACCACCGGCACGACGAGGCCCTTTTCGGTGCCGACAGCCACGCCGATATGGGCGTAGTTCTTGTAGACGATGTCCGTGCCGTCGATCTCGGCATTGACCGCGGGGATTTCCTTGAGCGCATGCGTGACAGCCTTGGTGAAGAAACCCATGAAGCCGAGCTTCACGCCATGCTTCTTCTCAAACAAATCCTTGTATTTGGTCCGCATGTCCATCACCGCCTTCATGTCGACCTCGTTGAAGGTCGTCAGCATGGCGGCGGTGTTCTGCGCGTCCTTCAGCCGGCGCGCGATGGTCTGGCGCAGACGAGTCATCTTCACGCGCTCTTCGCGCGCTTCGTCGCCGGCCGAAGATGGCGCGCGGGCGGCGGCCGGCGCGGCGGGTGCGGCCTGCGGGGCCGAAATCCCCTTGGCCAAGGCTTCGAGCACGTCGCCCTTCAGAACTTGGCCGCGCTTGCCGGTGCCCTCGATCTGATCGACGGCGACATTGCTTTCGGCAAGCAGCTTGGCCGCCGCCGGCGCCGGCGGCATCTTGCGGTCGGCAATCGGCGTATCGCCGGCGACCACGCTAGCCTTCTCGACTGCTTCCTGGGCCGAGTCGGCGCCCGCCTTGCCCGCTGCCTGCGCGACTGCCTCGGGCCTGGCCGTGTCTTTCGCAGGCTCCGCTTTCGCCGGTTCCTTGGCAGCAGGCTTTGCGCCTGCGCCTGCCGAGATCGTGCCGAGTAACGCGCCGACGCCGACCGTCTCGCCGTCCTTCGCCGAGATTTCGGCCAGCGTGCCGGCTGCAGGCGCCGGCACCTCGATCGTCACCTTGTCGGTTTCGAGTTCGACCAGCGGCTCGTCGGCCGCGATCGCGTCGCCTGCCTTCTTGAACCATTTGCCGATGGTCGCCTCGGTGACGGATTCGCCGAGCGTAGGAACGCGGATTTCGGTAGCCATTTTATGCCTGTCCGTTTCTGAATGTCTTGGTTGCCATGGTCGTCCGAAACCACTTCGCTACTCGCCGAGCGCGTCCTCAAGGAATGCCTGCAGCTGCGCCAGATGCTTCGACATCATGCCGGTCGCGGGCGATGCCGCAGCCGGCCGTCCCGTGTAACGCACGCGCTGGTGCTTGGCGTCGATATGCGCAAGCACCCACTCCAGATAGGGATCGATGAACGACCACGCACCCATGTTCTTGGGCTCTTCCTGGCACCAGGTCATTTCCGCGTTGCGGAAGCGCGACAGCTCGTTGATCAGCGCCTTGGCCGGGAAGGGATAGAGCTGCTCGACGCGCAGCAGATAGATGTCGTTGATGCCGCGTTTCTCGCGCTCCTCGTAGAGGTCGTAATAAACCTTGCCCGAGCAGAGCACGACGCGGCGGATCTTCGAATCCTTGACCAGCTTGATCGGCTGGTCGGGCAGAAGCTGCGCGTCGTCCCACAGCAACCGGTGGAAGGCGCTTTCGCCCGACATCTCCGCCAGCGTCGACACGGCGCGTTTGTGGCGCAGCAGCGACTTCGGCGTCATCAGGATCAGCGGCTTGCGGAAGTCGCGTTTCAGCTGCCGGCGCAGAATGTGGAAGTAATTCGCAGGCGTGGTGCAGTAGGCGACCTGCATGTTGTCTTCGGCGCAGAGCTGCAGGAAGCGCTCGAGCCGTGCCGAGGAATGCTCGGGGCCTTGGCCTTCATAACCGTGCGGAAGCAGGCAGACGAGACCGGACATGCGCAGCCACTTGCGTTCACCGGACGAGATGAACTGGTCGAACACCACCTGCGCGCCGTTGGCGAAGTCGCCGAACTGCGCCTCCCAGAGCGTCAGCGCTTTGGGATCCGCCAGCGAATAACCGTATTCGAAGCCGAGCACCGCCTCTTCCGAAAGCATCGAATTGACGACTTCGTATTTCGCCTGCGCCGCGCTCAAATTGTTCAACGGGATGTAGCGGTTCTCGTCCCTCTGGTCGTAGAGCACCGAATGGCGCTGGGAGAAGGTGCCGCGCTCGGAATCCTGGCCGGAGAGCCGCACCGGATTGCCGTCGAGTAGTATGGAGCCGAAAGCCAGCGCCTCCGCGGTCGACCAGTCGATGCCTTCGCCGGAATCGATCATCTTGCGACGCGTCTCGAGGAAGCGGCTGATCGTCCTGTGCGCCTCGAAGTCCTCTGGCACCTCGGTCAGCTTCTTGCCGATTTCCTTGAGCGTCTTGAGCGGCATGGCGGTCTTGCCGCGCCGCTGCTCGTCCTGATTGTCGGCGGTCCGGAGACCCGTCCAGGCGCCGTCCAGCCAATCGGCCTTGTTGGGCTTGTAGGACTGCCCGACTTCCCACTCGCTTTCGAGATGGGCGCGCCAGTCTGCCTTCATCTTCTCGAATTCATCCTCGGTCAGGTGCCCTTCGTCAATGAGCTTCTGGCCGTAGATCTGCACCGTCGTCTTGTGCGAGCGGATGCTGCGATACATGATTGGCTGCGTGAACGCAGGCTCGTCGCCCTCATTGTGGCCGAAGCGCCTATAGCAGAACATGTCGATGACGACCGGCTTGTGGAATTTCATCCGGAACTCGATCGCCACCTTGGCAGCATAGACAACCGCCTCCGGATCGTCCCCGTTAACGTGCAGGATCGGCGCCTCGATCATCTTGGCCACATCCGACGGATATGGCGAAGAGCGCGAGAAGCGCGGATTTGTGGTGAAGCCTATCTGGTTGTTGATGATGAAATGCAACGTGCCCGCCACGCGATGGCCGCGCAGCCCGGATAGCCCGAGGATTTCCGCGATCACGCCCTGGCCGGCGAAGGCGGCGTCGCCATGCAGCAAAAGAGGCAGCACCTTGGCGCGATCCTCGAGCGGGATGATCTCGTCTCGGCCGCGGCCGTAGAGCAGGTCCTGCTTGGCGCGCGCCTTGCCCATCACCACAGGATCGACGATCTCGAGATGCGACGGGTTGGCGGTCAGCGACAGATGCACCTTGTTGCCATCGAATTCGCGGTCCGACGATGCACCGAGATGGTATTTCACGTCGCCGGAGCCTTCCACGTCATCCGGCGTGTAGGAGCCGCCCTTGAATTCGTGGAATATCGCCCGGTGCGGCTTGGCCATCACCTGGGAAAGCACGTTGAGGCGGCCGCGATGCGCCATGCCGAGCACGATGTCCTGCATGCCGAGCGCGCCGCCGCGCTTGACGATCTGCTCCAGCGCCGGAATCAGTGATTCGCCGCCGTCGAGGCCAAAACGCTTGGTGCCCTTGTATTTGACGTCGATGAACTGCTCGAAGCCTTCCGCCTCGACCAGCTTCTGCAGGATCGCCTTCTTGCCGGCCGGGGTGAAGGCGATGCCCTTATCCGGACCCTCGATGCGCTCCTGCACCCACGCCTTCTCTTCCGGGTCGGACATGTGCATGAACTCGACGCCGAGCGTCGAGCAGTAGGTCCGCTTCAATATGTCGAGCATCTCGCGGATGGTCGCATATTCGAGGCCGAGAACGCGGTCGATGAAGATCTTGCGGTCGTAGTCCGCTTCCGTGAAGCCATAGGCTTCCGGCGACAGTTCGTTGTAGTCCTCCATCGGCTTGGCGATGCCGAGCGGATCGAGATTGGCGTGCAGATGGCCGCGCATGCGATAAGCGCGGATCATCATGATGGCGCGAACGGAATCGCGCGTCGCCTGCAGCACGTCGGCGTCGGAAAGAACTGTCCCGCCGGCAACCGCCTTGTCCTTTACCTTCTTTTCCAGATGTTTCTCGACCAGGCCCCAATCGCCGTCCAGCGCCGACACCAGCTCGCCATTGGCCTGAAGCGGCCAGCTCGGCCGCGCCCACGACGCACCCTTGGCGTTCTTTTTCACATCGCCGGCGTCATCCTTCAGCGCGCCGAAGAAATCGCGCCACTGGGCGTCTACCGACGACGGATCGTCCTCATACGCGGCGTGCAGCTGCTCGATATAGTCGGCATTGCCACCATAAAGGAACGAAGTGAGGGAAAATTGGTCGTTGGCCTGATCTTGTCGTGCCATCGCACTAGCCTTTCTTAGTCGACGACGAACAGTCGTGCGCCGATGGAAGTTTGCGAGCGGTGCGCTTCAGCCTCGTCGGCGACCTGATAGCTCATTCCGGGCTTGAGGATGAACTCGCGACCATCCTCCAGCGTCGTTGCAAGGTCGCCTTCGAGGCAGAGAAGTACGTGTCCCTTGCGGCACCAGTGGTCAGACACGTAGCCCGGTGAATACTCGACCATGCGCACCCTGATCCGGTTGTCGTCCGGCCCGAAGTGCCGCGTCCGCCAGGTCGCTTCGCCGCTCTCGCCCTTGTGCACCGTCGGTTCGACCGTGGACCAGTCCGTCGTACCGAAGGGAATGTTTTCCATTCGCATGGCCTATGGACCCTTATCCCTTGATCGCTTCGACCAGCGTGGTGCCGAGCCGGGCCGGCGACGGCGATACGCGGATGCCTGCCGCTTCCATCGCTGCGATCTTGTCCTCGGCACCGCCCTTGCCGCCGGAAATCACCGCGCCGGCATGGCCCATGGTGCGTCCCGCCGGCGCCGTGCGTCCGGCGATGAACCCAGCCATCGGCTTCCTGCGGCCGCGCTTGGCCTCGTCGATGATGAACTGCGCCGCATCCTCTTCGGCCGAACCGCCGATCTCGCCGATCATGATGATCGACTTGGTCTCGTTATCGGCCAGGAACATCTCGAGCATATCGATGAACTCGGTGCCTTTCACCGGATCGCCGCCAATGCCGACGGCGGTCGACTGGCCGAGCCCGGCATTTGTCGTCTGGAACACTGCCTCATAGGTAAGCGTGCCAGAGCGCGACACAACGCCGACCGAGCCTTTGCGAAAAATGTTGCCGGGCATGATGCCGATCTTGCACTCGTCGGGCGTCACGATGCCCGGGCAGTTCGGGCCGATCAGCCGTGAACTCGACCGGTCGAGGCGCGCCTTGACCTTGATCATGTCCATCACCGGAATGCCTTCCGTGATGCAGACGATCAGCGGGATCTCGGCCTCGATCGCCTCGATGATCGCAGCCGCGGCGCCCGCCGGCGGCACGTAGATAACCGACGCGTTGGCGCCCGTCTTTTCCTTGCCCTCCGCGACCGACGCGAAGATCGGCAGTTGGGCGCCGCTTTCGACCGAGCCCCAGGTCTCTCCGCCCTTCTTCGGATGGATGCCCCCGACCATTTTCGTGCCGTGATAGGCAAGCGCCTGCTCGGTGTGGAAAGTTCCGGTCTTGCCGGTCAGACCCTGCACCAGGACCTTTGTGTTCTTGTCGATGAGAATGGACATGGAGTTCCCTAGAGTCTCTTGAGGTCGGCGACCGTGAGGTCACTCTTGGCGTTACCGGTGTTTAGCGTTGTCGCCGGTTCGAACATCAGCACGATTGGCTCCTTGGTCAGCGAGCGCGGCCGATGCTCAACGCCGCGCGGCACGACGATGAAGTCGCCTTCGCCGAGTTCGACCGGTCCGTCGCGGAAATCGATGGCGATTCTTCCGCGCAGGACGAGGAAGGCTTCGTCTTCCTGCTCATGCGCATGCCAATCGAACATTGCGCCGAACTTGGCGACCTTGGCCTGCGAATCGTTGATGTCGCCGGCAACGTGCGGATCGAACACTTTCGTGATCGTCCGATCCGCCGCCTCGACGAGGTTTATCTTGCGGGGGGGCATGGCCTCACCCCTTCACCGCCGCCACGATCTTCTTAGCCGCGTCATCAAGATCATCGGCGGAAATCACGTTCAGCCCGCTCTCGTTGATTATCTTCTTGCCGAGTTCGACGTTGGTGCCTTCGAGCCGTACGACCAGAGGCACTTTCAGCCCGACTTCCTTGACCGCGGCGATCACGCCCTCGGCGATCACATCGCAGCGCATGATGCCGCCGAAGATGTTGACAAGGATACCTTTGACCGCGGGGTCGGCGGTGATGATCTTGAAGGCCGCGGTGACCTTTTCCTTGGACGCGCCGCCACCGACATCGAGGAAATTGGCGGGCTCGGCGCCGTAGAGCTTGATGATGTCCATTGTCGCCATGGCGAGCCCGGCGCCGTTGACCATGCAGCCGATGTTGCCGTCGAGCGCGACATAGGCGAGGTCGTGCTTCGACGCCTCGATCTCCTTCTCGTCCTCTTCGGTCGTATCCCGCAACTCCATTATATCGGGATGACGGAAGAGTGCATTATTATCGAAGGACACCTTGGCGTCGAGTACGCGAAGCCTTTGATTTTTCATCACTATGAGCGGATTGACTTCCAAAAGGCTCATATCTTTGTTCACAAAGGCATTATAGAGCAGCGGGAACAGCATTTCGCCGTCCTTTGCTGCGGCGCCGTCGAGTTTCAGCGCTCCATTCAGCGCCCTCAGATCGTCGGCGGTGACGCCCTTTTCCGGATCGATCGCCACCGTGACGATCTTCTCCGGCGTGTCGTGCGCGACCGCCTCGATGTCCATTCCGCCTTCGGTCGAGACGACGAAAGCGACGCGGCCGACCGAGCGGTCGACCAGGATCGACAGGTAAAGCTCGCGGTCGATGTCGGCGCCGTCCTCGATGTAGAGGCGGTTGACCTGTTTGCCGGCCGGGCCGGTCTGCTTGGTGACGAGTGTGTTGCCGAGCATCTCCTTGACGTTGGCGACAACCTCTTCGACCGACTTAGCCAGCCGGACGCCGCCCTTGGCGTCGGGCGAAAGCTCCTTGAACTTGCCCTTGCCGCGGCCGCCGGCATGGATCTGGCTTTTCACCACCCAGATCGGGCCGGGGAGCTGCTTGGCGGCGGCTTCAGAATCCGAGGCCTTCAACACAGGCACGCCGCGCGAAATCGGCACGCCGAATTCATGCAGCAGAGCCTTGGCCTGGTATTCATGGATATTCATCTGGACGCTCCCCAAAACCCGATGCGGCGAGTTCTACAGTTCACCTACACTGGTAGTTGGCATACCATATACCAATTGAACTGCAACCCGAAAAAGACTTCCGCCCGTTTCCGGGCGGAAAGCCGAGTAAAATCAACGTCCGAGCAGATCGGGCGCGATCTTCTTGCAGGCGTCAACCAGACCCTGAACCGCGCCGACCGATTTGTCGAAAGCTTCGCGGTCCTTGCCGGCCAGCTCGATCTCGACGATGCGTTCGACGCCCTTCGAGCCGATGACCACGGGCACGCCGACATACATGTCCTTCACGCCGTATTCACCGTTGAGGTAAGCGGCGCAGGGCAGCACACGCTTCTTGTCGCGCAGGTAGCTCTCTGCCATCGCGATCGCGGACGCAGCCGGGGCGTAGAACGCGGAACCGGTCTTCAGCAGGTTGACGATCTCGGCGCCGCCGTTGCGGGTGCGGTCGACGATCTCGTCGATCCGGGCCTGCGAGGTCCAGCCCATCTTGACGAGGTC
>DASZDZ010000004.1:0-12488 GCA_035941355.1 Pseudaminobacter sp. | reverse complement strand
CGCAAATTTTGGACGCCGAGTTCCCTCCACATCCATTCGAAGTTGTAGGTCGCCATGGGATCGGTGGGGTCCGGCTGCCTGGCGGACTGGTTTTCGAGGTATTTGAGCCACTCGGCGACCTTCTGGCGACCGGCCGATGATTTCACGGCCTGTCGCGGGGTCTTGTTCCCAAGCATTCCGACAGGCTGATCAAGCGTTCCGCGATATTGGCGGTCCAGGAATTGGTGGACGAGCTGTTCAGCGATGTCCGGCGGCACATCCGATGAGAGAGCTTCGCCGTCCTTGTCCGACCTATCGGCCATCATCTGCTCGACGGTGCGGATTTCGGTGAGCGGCGCGCGTAAAAGATCACCGAGAGCGTGCCGAATGAGAGCCGTTCCTATCTCCGCGCGCGCGGAGGAATTGGCCGACAGGTGCAGGAACCGACCTTTCAGTTCCACATTACCCAGCACGCGTCGACCGCTATGTCGGTCGGCTCCGACATCACGCTCATCAAGCAGCATCAGGAAAAGCTGGTCGACAGCGAACGGCGGCTGATGGCGACCATCCACGATCTGAGCATTGCGCGGCGCGCCGAGGAAGAGCGGGGGCGCGAGCTGGTCGAGCTCAACCGCAAATACATGCGCGAGACAGAGCGCGCCGAAGCCGCGAACCGCGCCAAGTCCGAGTTCCTGGCCAATATGTCCCACGAGCTGCGCACCCCGCTCAACACCATCATCGGCTTCTCGGAGCTGATGGAATCCGGCCTGTTCGGGCCGCTCGGTTCGGACCGCCACGAGGAATATGCCAGCGACATCGCCGGCAGCGGCAAATATCTGCTCGGCGTCATCAACGACATACTCGACATGTCGAAAATCGAGGCGGGGCAATTCTCGATGGAGCGCGAGGAGATAGACCTCTGCCCGCTGATCCGCGAGACCGTGCGCGTCGTTTCGCTGCAGGCGGCGGAAAAGTCCATTACCGTCGAGACCCAGATCGCCGAAGCGATGACGATCGTCGCCGACCGCCGGGCGATCAAGCAGATCGTGATCAACCTTCTGTCGAACGCGGTGAAATTTACCGGCCAGGGCGGCCACATCTCGGTCCGGGCGCGCAATGTCTCGGGCGCGCTCATGCTCACCATCGAGGACACCGGCTGCGGCATTCCCAAGGACGCGCTGAGTAAGCTCGGACGGCCGTTCGAACAGGTGGAGAACCAGTTCTCCAAGAGCCACCCCGGCTCCGGCCTCGGCCTCGCGATTTCCAGGTCGCTCGCCGAGCTGCATGGCGGCGCGCTGAAGATTCGCTCGACCGAAGGCATCGGCACCATCGTCTCGGCGCGCATTCCGGTCCGCAAGCGATCGGCGGCGGTCCAAGCCGCCGCGTAGAGCGTTTCGGCTCTGACTGCACTGCCCTCACCTGCGTTCTAGGCGAAATCGAATGGGCTACATGGTCGCCCCGTAAGGATCAGGCTTGCCGAGCAGCGCTCCTCCGCCTCTCTCACACACCCAATCGAGAAGAGCGTTCAGTTCCTGGCCGGTCGCGACTCTGCCGCGAAAATAAGCCGTACAGCCCCATCCGCTGGACGGCATACTGGCAGGCGACCAGCTCCTGACACCGACGAACGTTCGCTGGAAGGCTGGGGATGAAAGCACTCCCTGGACGCTACGACCACAACATTCGTCTGTTCGGCGAGGAAGGCCAACGAGCTGTGCCCGGCTGCCACGATCGATCGCGCTTCTTCTTCCGTCATGTTGGGGGGCAGCACCGTCATTGCCTCACAAGTCCCTCAGCGGTGGGTTGCATAAATTGAGGGCTACCGCAGCATAGCAAGGCTGCTCCAGCCGGCATCGCTGGGACGCTTGGCCTGCCAGCACTTCCAGCCGTCCAGGCTCGGTCGGCTGCCGCTCTTGGTAACGGCCACGCGCGCCTGCCGCAGCGGACGGGCTTTTGAAGCGCCGGCTCTCAACGACCCAGGCCGCGTTCTCAATCACCCCGAGATGCTCCCGTCCGCGATACTCCATCCGCAGCTCCGTTCCGGCCGGAAGGGTTACTCCTTTGCCGGTCCAGGCGCTGTCGTACAGTTTTGCGCCGTTTGAATCGGGGCGGGATTCGCTGGGTGCGCCGAGCCGCCGCAGAAAAGGCATTCGGCGTCTCCGCAAAACCCATGCGGTTAGTTTCGATCAGCTTGTGAACGTGAATATCGATCTCGATTGTTCTCATCTCGATCGTGGCGGAGGCCTTCGTTGATTTGGTTACTGTTTTAGAATCCTTTCGTGACAATGCCTTTTCACGTGTTGTTTTTCATAGGTTAGAATCAATTTTCAGGTATTTTGGGTAGATCGCACCAAAATTCAGAAAGCAAGGCACGGTTTTCATGGCTGGTCCGCAGCAGCATCAATTTTCAGGGCCGGTGAACGTTTTTCAGGAAATACGCCTTCCTGAAACCGCGACTCTCGCCGGCTACAGCGCGCTAATCGGGGCCTATGGGCTTGCCGTGCCCCTGCCGCGCACTTTGTCTGCCACCGGCGAGCATCACCGCATCACCGAGCGGGACGGCTGGCGCATTATGACGCCTCGGCATGCGCCGCATCCAACCCTTGAAGGCCACCTGACCTTCGCTCTCAAGTACGAGGGACTGGACCTTGCAATCCTCAAGCGGTTGTTTCTGGCGACCGGAACCGCATCGATCGAAGCGCTTGTTCGCGAAAGCCCGACCGGCAGCTACGCCCGCCGGATCTGGTTTCTCTATGAGTGGCTGACGGACACGCGCCTCGATCTCCCCGACGCGACCGCCGGACGCTATGTTCCTGTTGTCGACCCGTACTGCAATGGGCGGCGCAGGGTAAGACCGCTCCGCGCTACCGCGTCAAGGATAACCTGCCCGGCACGCCGAATTTCTGCCCGCTCGTGTTCCGCACCAAGGTCCTTGAAGAATTCATCGGTCTCGACCTGCCTCGGCGCGCGCAGGCGATCGTCGCGGATGTGCCGCGCGACCTGCTTGCGCGGACAGCCGCCTTCCTTCTGCTCAAGGACTCCCAATCAAGCTATGCGATAGAGGGCGAGCGTGCGCCGCAGGACCGGATCCAGCGCTGGAGCCGCGCCATCGGCGAGGCCGGTCGTCAGCCGCTTGATCGCGATGAGCTGCTGCGCCTGCAAAGGATCGTGCTCGGCGATGCCCGCTTCGTGAAGCTCGGCTTTCGACAGGAGGGCGGGTTCGTCGGCGAGCATGACCGGGACAACCGCATGCCGCTGCCCGATCACATCAGCGCCCGGCCGGAGGACCTGGCGTCGCTGATCGACGGCATGGTCGCGTTCGACCGCGGCCCCGCCCAAGGCCTCGATCCGGTCATCGTCGCGGCAATCCTCGCGTTCGGCTTCGTCTACATCCACCCATTCGAAGATGGAAACGGCCGCATTCACCGCTACCTGATCCATCATGTCCTTGCCGCGCGCGGCTTCAACCCGCCCGGAATAGTGTTCCCTGTTTCGGCTGCGATACTGGAGAAAATCGACGAGTACCGGGTCGTGTTTGAGAGTTATTCGCAGCGCCTGCTGCCGCTGATCGAATGGGAACCGACGCCGCAGTTCAACGTCCGCGTCCTGAACGACACTGGGGATTTCTACCGCTTCTTCGACGCGACGCCCCACGCCGAGTTTCTCTACGCTTGCGTCCGGCGGACGATAGAACAGGATCTTCCCGACGAGACCGCCTTCCTGCGCCGCTACGATCAGTTCCGGCATCAGGTTGATGCCTTCATCGACATGCCCGAGCGTCTGACCGATCTGCTCTTTCGCTTCCTTCATCAGAACGGCGGCCGTCTCTCGAACCGCGCCCGTGAAAGGGAATTCGCCGCTCTAACGGATGACGAGGCGGAGCGGATCGAGGCCTCTACCAGCGTAACGTCGGCCGAACCGTAGGCCGTGTCGGCGACAAGTGCCTCGGGATATAGACCGAAGCGCGGGAGCGTCCGATCGATCATCGTTCTCGCCGCACCGGTTTCGGCCTGGCGAACGGCACGCGTAGCTTCCACGTCGACGATGATCGCGTGGTCCGTGTCGATCAGATAGTTGTCGGCATAGGCGAAGCAGGCCGGACCCTTCTGCGCGCCGGTTCATTGCAAGGCAGGATCGGCATGGGAGGTGAACTTTGGTTTCACCTCCGTCGCGGCACCGAAGGCGGCATCGTCCAGCGTGTCGAGGTACTCGCGCAGCACGCGGAGCGTCCTTCGGGTCGAGCCGTTCGGCTGGCCAGTCGTCGATCGGCGTTGCGTTTTGTTTGTTGGCGTCGGCGCGGATCAGGCTGGCATCGACGGCAAAGCGTTCACCACCGACCAGACCTTCGGCAATGCAGAGCTCGACGACGCTCTCGAACAACTGCCGGATCAGATCGATCTCGCGAAAGCGGCCATGCCGGTTCTTGGGCAAAGTCGAATGGTCTGGAACGGCATCCGTCAAATCGAGGCGGCAAAACCAACGGTACGCCAGGTTGAGATGCACCTCGGCAGTGGCAAAGGCATCGTGGTGCCGACGTCCTGCCGATCCATTCGCTCTCGCAACTGAAGGGTAAGACGATCTCGGTGCCGTTCGCATACACCTCGCATGGCGTGCTGCTGCGTGCGGTTAAGTGGCTGATCAGCGCGACACGCCGAAGTCAAGAAGGAACTGATCGGTTTCCAGGTCGGCGTGCGCGAGAATGTGCGGAGCTGGCGTGAGCTGCTGATCGGCATGTGTTTCCAACGCTTTTGTTACTCGCGAGCGGCAAGGGATGCTTCACCCATTTCAGAGGATTGCAAACAACGGATCTTCGGTACTCAACCGCCTCGATGACATGGGCGACGAACTTCGGTTTGCGCTGATTGCGGCCATCGCCATTGGTCCGCCTGCCCTTGCGCAGCCGACAAAGCGCCTCGTTGATGATGATACGCGACAGCCGGCTATGGCGGGCAACTGCAAGAGAAGACAGGCTGTACAATACAAAGTAGCCCGACCGTCGCACCAGCAGCTTGAATGGGCAATGCGATGCGATCGCGGCAATTCGGATCGGCACGGGGCGCCATGTGCTCTGACCTCAGGGGCTGCCCCGGTCGGCGCAAGACCCATCGCTCAGCGGCGGTCAAGTCATCGGCTTCCGGAATGACCGGCGACTCTTCGTCTCAACGATTATGCCGCTCGGGCTGTCGGCCGTATTCTTCGCCTTGAACACGGCCGTTTGCTTCGGTTTCAGTTTGTATGGCGCTTCAGGCTCCGCCCTCGGCTCCGGCGATTGCTTAGTCTCTTGCCTGTCCTTGCGGGCGCAAAGCAAAGCCTTGGCGGTCGCTGCGTCCGCATCCGAGACCTCGCCGACCGGCTTGCCATCGAGATCGACCCGTGCGGCGCCGGCACCCAGTCTCGCCAAATATTTGGCCATCCTGGTGTAGGCGAGCAGGGCTCTCCTCACTTCATCATCAGACAGTTCGCCGTCAAGCACCCGAATGTCATGATGGATGCCGATCTTGAGCGGCCTGGGCGCTTTCGGATTGAATGCCGCAGGCCACTTTGCCGATAGATGGCGGAAAAGCTGCGCCGGCGATTTCCCTCGGCTAGCGGTCGACATGATCAAGCCTCGCCCGATTTGTTTTCGTTTCCCAATTCGGACGTTCGTAGCACGCATATATGCAAGGATTATGGAAATGGATATTCGTCCCACAGGGCAAAAGCAGTGGGCGCTCACGTCTCCCCATTCGGGCAGACAAAGGGCCTGCTGCAGCGAGCAGGATCCGGTGGCAATCACGCCGAGCAGTCCCCGGTCGAGTTCATAGCCAAGACAGTAGGGGGTCCAGTTGAAAAACGCTCTTGCCCCATCTCTCCGCCAGCCCCTCAACGTTGGCAGCGTATCTGAAACGCCGGTAGCGAAAAAGCCGGCCCTCCGCCGAGCGCCCCGTCGGCGAGTAGGACGCCGAAAGCGTCGCGGGCCCCCCTACCCGTTCGGCCGTTCCGTCGTACCAGGCGAGCGTCTCGTAGCGCGAAAGCTGCTCACGCGACCGTTTCGCGATCTCGGCCCGTCCAACGCCGTCCTGGGACGGGAAACCAAGCGAATGGGTGGCGAAATGGCTCCGCCGCAGCCCGGCGTCGATCACAAGAACCCGGCGTCGGGCGTGAGCAACTCGACGTCGGATTGCATTGAAGCTTCAGTCAGGGCGGCTCAGTTCGGATCGTTGTGAGCGACACGCTTCGGACTCCCATTCGATCGCCCGACTCGGCTCATGCTGGGACGGGCTGTATTCTGAGGGTGTCTGCGCACCATGTTCATGGTGGCCGACTCTGAAGCGGCGCCCAATCGGAAACATTAGCACCTCCGCGTTTTGGCGTGGCTGCTTAAACTCTTCGACGGCAACCGCCTCAAGTAGCAGGTCCAAGGCTTCGCGCCCCCTCCGACTTATCGGGTCATCGCCACGCAGGTAGTGATACGCTCGATCTAAATGCACCCGCGCGGCGGAAAAATCGCTTGTCATATGACCCTCTCAGTTACCGCCCGCATTAGCCGTCTACGAGGTGAGGGACGCGCAATCGTTAATATCCACAGGCGGATTTGATTTAAATCGCTGATGATCCGGGAGAACACCAGGGCGCTGGCTTGTCTTGATGCGAGAGCCTCGCCGGATGGGTAGTATGCCACGACTAGGGACGGTTTTGATCGAGATGATGGTTGAGGCTGCGGACTTCCCGGCGGACAGCTTCGATTCCGTTCTAGGCGTCTGCGCCGATAAATCAGGCGGGCGAATGCTCTTCAATGTCCGCGTTGACAGCCATGCGAATACCGCTTCGTTCTAAATCTGTGAACAAGGACCGAATACTGGCCCCGGCAAGTCGGCCAGTCGAACTCTAATCCCTTGCCATCACAAAACGCGCATTCACGAGGGGTCATCGCGAATGCCGATCATCATCGGCTTAGGGAAGCCATCCCTGAGCACTCTTCAACCATGGCGAGGACGAGATTGTGGCACCTCTCCTGTTAGGGTTCGTTGTCTCCCGTCTGTGAACAAGTGGGGTGAAGCTGCGGTCTTCACCCGGCCCGGTTCCGCTGCCGCCCCAAAGTTGATTGTGGAGCATGCGGAAGCGGCTGCTGGGTCATGCTCTGGATGTACTGACCGATTACACAAATCTAGAGACAAAAAGTCAGTACTGGCAGCCGTGAGTTAACGATCGGCTCGTCGAAGGCAAAAAACGTGCAGCACGAAGATCCTCAGCCGTCCGCTCCAACGACGCTTGCCCCGCTTCGCAATCCGGTATTTCGCTCGATCTGGACAGCCACACAAATATCCAGCCTCGGGTGGCTCGTGCAGACGGTCGCCATCAGTTGGCTGATGGCCACCATTTCAGCTTCCGACCTCATGGTCGCACTCGTTCAGGCCGCATCGACATTGCCGGTGTTTTTCCTCTCAATTCTCGCCGGAGCCATCGCCGACAACTTCAGCCGCCGATGGGTGATGTTTGCGGGGCACTGCTTGATAGCATTGGCATCAACGACGCTGATGATTTTTGTCGGTCTGGATTTGTCCATCCTTGGCTGATACTCGGACTGGGTTTCCTGGCCGGCTGCGGCTTTGCTTTGAATGATCCGGCCTGGCATGCCTCCGTCGGCGATATCCTCGACAAGCGCGACATACCGGCCGCGGTGACGCTGATGTCCGTCGGATACAACATCGTACGCAGCATAGGACCCGCTCTGGGTGGGACGATTCTGGCCTTCTTTGGTCCGCTGGCCGCTTTCGGCTTGGCCGCGCTGAGCGATCTCGCGCCTCTGAGCGCAATATGGCGCACCAAATGGAAGGTTCGCTCTTCGCCTCTCCCCCGCGAGAGAATGATGACGGCGATTCATGACGGCGTGCGCTTTACGGCGATGTCCCTGGAAATCAGGGCGGCGATCGCCCGCGGAACTCTTTTCGGCTTGGCCAGCATTGCCATCCTCGCGCTGCTGCCTCTCGTCGTTCGGGATCAGTTGAAGAGCGGCCCGATCGTCTACGGCATTTTATTGGCCGGCTTCGGCACCGGGGCTTTCATCGCGGGCATGAGCAACGGCTTCCTTAGGCGGATCACGTCTCAAAACAGGCTGGTGGCGTTCGCCTCTGTCGCTTGTGCAGTATGTTGCGTTTCCCTTGCACTAACATCGTCGGTCCCTGTGGCGGCAGTCGCGCTTGCCTTGGGCGGCGCGGGTTGGCTTATCACCTGGACCGGCATTGACGTGGCGGTGCAACTCGCAAGCCCACGGTGGGTAGTCGGCCGTACACTCTCCATCTACTACGCCTTGAGCGCTGGCGGTATGGCTGCCGGCAGCTGGATTTGGGGTTCCGTCGCGCAGAATTACTCCCTGACCTCGGCTTTGGAGGGCGCCGCCGGGGGTCTGTTGCTGGTTGCAGCAGCGGGAATGGTGTTGCCGATACGTCCATGGGAAGAAACGGACCAGGAAAGTTCGGATTTTCGCGCACCGGAGCTGGCACTCGATCTGAAGCCAAGGAGTGGCCCTATCGTTGCCAAAATCGACTATTGCATATCCGAAAAGAATACCGACGCCTTTCTGGCCTGCATGCGTGCAAAGCGCCACGCTCTTAGCCGCGCCGGTGCGCGAAACTGGACGCTCCAGCGCAACCTCCAAACGCCTTCACTTTGGACAGAGACATTTCGCACGCCAACCTGGATGGACTTTCTTCGCCTGAATCATCGGCTCACGGCAGCGGACAAGGAAGCAACCCAGCAGCTTCTCGCCTTGCATTATGGAGAGCTTCCTCCACACACAGTCCTTTCGATCGAGCGAACGACCGAGGCAGCTCGTACCCGTGCGTCAACAATCGCTTCTCGTCCTCCGAGGTGACGTCATGATGAAGCTGTTAGCCGATGCCGACCCGCCGCAAGGGGCCTAGGCTCACGCCCGCCCAGGCCCCCTTTTCTGGCCTTCGGCTCCGCTGAACCGCGCATAAACTGCGTTCCTTTCTCTGACCAGCCAAGGCTTGTCCGACTCCCCCGAAGAGAACCGCCCAAGAGCGCCGGCGTTACTATGTCCACAAGCTCATAGTCGATAAGGACGCGAAGTCTACGCCATGGAAGGTCGAGCTCCTCGCCGCGCGCGATCAAGGCCATATCCTCGCTTACCTGCTCGGCAACGCCCCCGGTCAACTCCGGCAGTTCAGTCAATTTCTCGAAGACGGTCATTCATCCGATCCTTTCGGCAAGGTTGCCACGTCTGTCTGAAGCAAAAGCTGGTCCAGCGTGAGCAGCGGCGAGCGCATCGCCTTGGAATAGGCCGTAGTGGCAATCGAACTTGCTGAGGCGCCGCTTTGCTATGCCGTGCTGTCCGGCGACAGCGACCGCGTAGGACAGGAGGCGGTCGGGCCGAACCGGGCTCGCAGAGCCGAATCTTTCGTGCTGCGAGCCATTCGACGACAACCGCCTCAGCCGCTTTGTAGGCGCAATTCAACTGATCCGGCCGTGAAAGGACGATGATGGCTTCCCAGGCAGCAAGTGTCATGTGAACGGCCATGCCACATCGAGCGGCGCTCCTTCATAGGTGTCGGCCGTGTCCTCCCTCGGCATCATCGAGACGATCGCGCATGCATCGACGAACATTATTCGTCACCACCTGTTGAGATCATGGTCGAGCTCGTAATAGGCGTCCGGTGGAACCGGCTTTCGACCTGGCTGAAAAGACAGGCCGTGCTTAGCCAGAATCTTTTGCGCCGTTTCTCTCGGGCTTTCCTTGTTCATCCGGTTGCGGATGGTTTCCCGCAGGGCGACAATCACAGCATCGGTGATGCTTGTGCGGTCAATGCGCGCAAGCTCCCGAGCGAGAGTATCGGCGTCCGGATTGCGAATGTTCAGCGTCATGTGTGTAGCTCCAAGCGCGTAGCGCCCTTTACATCACTGTGTAGCTTGGAGCATACCCGCAGTGTCGGTCGATCAGGCTGGCTCATACTTCACTGGCGGCTTGTTCATCCTCCTCTTCAAAACTGTTAGCGGCGAGCCAGCCCCACCAATGTCACCGAGGCGAATTGCCTCGGAAAAACCGGCAGAGGCTGCGCGCCGCACGCGCCCTCCTGGCCCTGGCGCTTTGGGACCGTGCGGATGGGCCACGCTTTTCTGAGCGGTGCGAAGCGTGTCCAAAGCCTGACAGCGGCAGACAATATGACAGGTTCAGAACAAACACTGGCAAAAATGTCAGGTTCATTACAACCGGCCATCTTGGGCCCTGCGGCGGTTTTTCAAAGCATATTCATGCGCTTATGCGCTCTGAGCTCGCTGGCATGGCCCTTGCAAGCAAGAGAGGATGCTCTCTCCCCTGAACCCGTGTGCCGTCTCTAAAAAGGAAACCAGCTCGTGCCGAATACCGTGGTCTTGCAGATGGAGTCTCCGGCTCCTTCGATTCAAGTGGAAACCTGGCTGCGTGGCAAGCCGCTCACCAGCTTCGAGCCCGGAAAAGTGTACATCGTCGAATTTTGGGCAACTTCGTGCGGCCCATGTGTGGACGGGATGCCCCATCTGATCCAGCTGCAGGAGAAATACAGGAAGAGTGGCGTTGAGATCGTCGGAGTCGCGGCATATGAACGCGCTCCAACGGCCGATGAGGCCAGAAGCAATCTGGACGCTTGGTTGACCGAAAAGTTCTCGAATCTGAACTATCGGATGGCGTTCGACTCCACAGGCGAAATGAAAAAGCTTTGGATGGAGCTCAGCCTTTCTTTCGGGATTCCGCGCTCGTTCGTGGTCGACCGAGACGGCCACATCGCCTTCATCGGTTGTCCGACGAAACTCGATGAGGTTTTGCCGAAGGTGCTCAACGGCAGCTGGCGCGCCAGCGATCAAGCGAAAGCCGCCGACAGGGAGCGGATCGCGGAAGGCGAAACCATAGCGCGCGAACAAGCGCTGACGAAGCCCATATACAACAAACTTCGGCCGGCAATGCAGGCCGAGGATTGGAAGACGGCGCTCTCGGCTGTCGAAGAAGGCATCGCCGTGTTGCCGGACAACCTCAATTTCCGCCAGCTTCAGGTGAATCTGTTGCTTCACAACATGCGCGACATGCAGGCCGGCTTGCCCGTCATGCGCCAATTCGTTCGCGACGCGATCAACAGAAACTCCGAGGATTGGATGACTGTGGCGCTAGACGAACTCTTCTCTCCGAACCTTGACCATTCGCACTTTCCGTCTGCTGAACGCTTGGCGATGGGCAAAGAGCTGTCCGAACACATCCTGGCACTTAATCCCCCGCAAGGCGAAGGCCCAAAGTTCTGGTCTTATCCGGCGGTCGCTCGTTACTATCATGAGAGCGGCAACAAAGATCGGGCGATCGAGTTGATCGAGCTGGCACTGAAGTCGCTGGACGGTCCGGAGCCTGTGGCGGACGGACTGAAGCAGCACATACTACCGTATTTGCTGCAGTTCCTCGCCAACTACAAGGGTGAGAAGGTTTGTTACGGCGATCTGTGTGCGGCTCCGCGAAAGGATTCCTCCCAAAAGGTCCAAGCGGCGGCCAAGGAGGAAGCTAAAGAGGGGCGATAGTCGGAAAGGCTTACTGGCCAATTCGTCCATTTCCCTGGCGTGGTTGTGCAAATAGGCCGGCCCATGCCTCCAGCCCAGCCTCGCCGTCATCCGCAAACACCTGGCCCACCAAGGAGAAGACGTCCCTGATCACCTCACCAAAACATACCGCCGCGGGGTCTCCCGGACCCATCAAAGATGGCGCTCGAGTAAAGGCTTGGCAACATGAAGAAGCCATCTCGACGCTGCCCACCGATCCACCTGCTCCCACAGGCGGGGAAGATGGGGACGCAGCCGACCGCCTATCTCAGCGCGACGTTAGCACTCGCATGCTCCGGCAACGGAGCACCGTTCAACATCCGCACCAGGACATCTAAAAAATGGCAAATTCGAATTTCCGGCCGCTGCATGACCGCGTGGTCGTTCGCCGCGTCGAGTCCGAAGCAAAGACCGCCGGCGGGATCATCATTCCCGACACAGCAAAGGAAAAGCCGCAGGAAGGCGAGATCATCGCCGTCGGCTCCGGCGCGCGCGACGAGGCGGGCAAGCTTGTTCCGCTCGACGTGAAGGCTGGCGACCGCATCCTGTTCGGCAAGTGGTCCGGCACCGAAGTGAAGCTCAATGGCGAAGACCTTCTGATCATGAAGGAATCCGACATTATGGGCATCATTCTGACCGCCGAAATCCAGTTCGCCTCTTCCACAGACCTTCGGAGCTAAAAAATGGCCAAGGAAGTAAAATTCTCCCGCGACGCCCGTGAGCGCATGTTGCGCGGCGTCAACATCCTCGCCGACGCGGTGAAGGTGACGCTCGGACCCAAGGGCCGCAACGTCGTCATCGACAAGTCGTTCGGCGCACCGCGCATCACCAAGGACGGCGTCACCGTCGCCAAGGAAATCGAGCTTGAGGACAAGTTCGAGAACATGGGCGCGCAGATGGTCCGCGAAGTCGCTTCGAAGACCAACGACATCGCCGGCGACGGCACCACGACCGCGACC
>DASZDZ010000003.1:0-36031 GCA_035941355.1 Pseudaminobacter sp. | reverse complement strand
AACACAGAACCTTGCAACATCATGGTTCTGATGCGCAGTCGCAGTAATGGAAGGTGGCGAGATAGCCGGGGAGTACGCGCATGAACTCCTGTTGATGGGTCCAAGCTCTGCATTCGGCCATGGAGGTCATGGGTTTCACGTGGGGGAGCCTGATTAGCTCCCACTGGTTGGTCAGATGGATTGTGACAGCGAAGGCGGTGAACATGGCGCGGTCATCCATCGACTTAAGGCTGGCGACATAATGACCGCCGGAATTGGGACGGACGTCGTCTGAGGCAACCTCGTTGACATCGTCAGGGCCACAGAATCTCGTGGTGCGCGGATCCGCTTTTGCAGCCGTTTGCGCCGCCAAGAGAAGAGCGAGAGCGATGATGAACCTGGTCCGTTTCATGTCAGCCTCCTGTCCAATCCTGTGCCGCCAGGATCGCTTGGATGCGACGGCCGAATGGGCTAGGCTAGGGAGCGCGCCAGGAGGGTGAAATGTCCCGAACGGCATCTGAAATTGAGCCGAAATCTGCTGAAACGATCACGTTCGGCGGTTTTGTCTTCCTGACCAAAAGCAAAGAACTCCGAACTGTTGAAGGCAAGGCGGTTGACCTTCGCAGTCAGTCCGCTGAGGTGCTCTCCGCGCTCGCGGCGCGACCGGGCGAAATCGTATCCAAGGATGCGCTGATGCAGGCCGTTTGGCCCGATACCTTCGTCACCGACGACAGCCTTACTCAATGCATTGCCGATATTCGCCGCGCGTTGGGGGACGACAGGCACGTGATCGTGGAAACCCTCCCAAAGAGAGGTTACCGGCTGAATGCCGATCCATCGGACGCAGCAGGCTCGACCACCATTGCCGGGGTAGAACCTTCGCAGGTCCGATCCCCGCGACGCAGCTTCATTCTTGGTGCACTCGTTCTCGTTGCGGCAGCCATCGGCGCACACTACGGCGCGGAAATATGGCGAGCCGCTCCGGTTCGTTCGAGCGACATGCCGAGGATTGCGATCCTTCCCTTCGACGACTTCAGTGCAGGTGGGGATAAGGGATATCTCAGCGATGCCGTCGCCGAGGGGATCATCACCGAGCTTGCGCAGAGCAAGACTTATGCCGTCATCGCCCGGAACTCGAGCTTCAGGTACCGCGACCAACCGGCTGACATCAGGCAGATCGGAGATGAACTCGGCGTCGATTACGTGCTCGAAGGCAGCCAGCAGAAGATCGGAGACCGGCTGAAAGTGACCGCCCAGTTGCTGAATGCGCATGACGGATCGCATGTCTGGGCCAACAGCTACAACCGGGAGATTGGCGATCTGTTCGTCGTCCAGGAGGAAATCATCCGCACGCTTGCGGATCGGGTCGGGTCGAGCATCGAGCGCCCCGTGCCAAAGAGCGACGCCGCGCAGGTCAGCGCGCTCAGCTATTATCTGACGGGGAAGGCCGAGATCGAAGAGGACTTCTCTGCCGAGGGGAACGAGTTGCTACGGCAGTTCAGCCTCAAGGCGATCGAAGCGGATCCGAACTCCCAGTTCGGCTATATCGGGATGGCCTGGTCCTATCGCAATGACGCAGTATTCTGGCACAAGCAGGAAAATAACCACGAGGAGGCGTTGAAGCGCGCCGCCGAGTACGCCGACAAGGCCATCCTACTCGCTCCTGATGACGCTGAAGCGCATGAAATCCGCGCCAGCATCCACTCCGAAGCCGGAGAGGTCGAGCTGGCCCTTGCACGGTTCGACCTGGCGATAGCCCTGAACCCCAGCGACCCGAATATCCTCGTCCACAGTGCGGGCGTGCTGCTGAATACTGGCCGCACGGACGACGCGATCGATAGGATCGAGCAGGCCAAGGGCATCGATCCTTTCCACCCTGACTGGTTCCACTGGCAGATGGGCTGGGCGCTCTACGAAAAGAACGATTGCGGGGCTGCGCTGACGGCGATGCGGAAAATGTCCAGAATCCAGATCGGCGCACACCGAATGCTTGCGGGGATCCACGCTTGTCTGGGAAACGAGCGGGAGGCAAAGGAAGCGCTTGCGGTTTTCCTCCAAAACTCGCCCGGCGACTCCATCAGCAAACAACGAAGGCAGTGGGAGAAGAACTACATCGCCCCCGGAAGCCTCGACCGCTGGATCGAACACATGCGGATCGCGGGGTTGCCGGAGTGACGGCTGACCGTATGCGACCCGGCAGAAGTCCGATTGGCCGCTGCGTTGAAGCCTTTGTGTCATGGGCGATGGTTGCCCTCAAAGTAGGATCATCCTTCGCAAGGAATATCGGGTGCGGAAGGTCGGCAATGCGGCCGCCTTGCGCCATAGTGCGCTCCGCACCCGAACTTCCGGAACGAGTCGACTCGAGTCGTTGCGCGAAGGGCAGCTTTTGAGAAGGGCCATGAATGTCGCGAAATGGCGCAACCGCGACCTGCAGAATGGTCGCAACAATGTCTGCTTTCACGCAGTGGCAACAGTCACCTAAATGGCCGATATGCGGCGCAACCTTCCTGTTCGACAACCAGAAGAATTGACCCTAACACGTCCTTTTTCAGCCTTGTGTCGCGCATGCTTGTAAATCAGACATTGCGCTGGCGCGGTTCGAGCGCTCCAGTTAATTCGAGCATCTGATAGCCGGCCAAGAGTGTGATCAGAGATCCGACAACCCGCAAGAGCGTCCTTTCCCGCAATGCCTTGACCATCTATCCCGACAGCGGTGCCGCAAAAACGGCTCCAGCGATCAGGCCGGCAACCGAAGTTAGGTAGCCGCAGAATCCGCCGGCGTGCTCCCAACGGCCGGTAAAACGGAATGCATTGATTTCAAGGGGCGTCCTGGGCACTTCCGCGAGATTGCTCCCAGCGGTTGTCGGTGCTAAATTTCGCAGAAGCTGCCGCACTGATGTGTCCGAGTGCGCCGCCTGCTGCCGCCGATGTGTTCTTGGAGTGGCCTAAAGAGGTGGCAGGGTTTGGAGACCGGGACGATGAGCTTGACGCGCCGCGATGTGTTGATCGCCGGGAGTGTGGGGTTTGCCGGGGTCGCGCTCTTCTCGCCGCGGAGCGCGCGTGCTAACGATGAAGCGCTGGATCTCGTCAAGCAGCTCACCGGACGGACGGCCACGGTGTCGGATCGCCTTCACCTGATAATGCCGACGGACTTCCCGACCGGCTACACCGTGCCCATGAGTCTTTACATCGACAGCCCCATGACCGAGGCCGACCATGTGAGGCAGATGCGAGTGTTCGCGCCGCGGAACCCGATCATCGAAGTGGCCAGTTTCCACTTCGTCCCGCAACGCAGTCTGCCCCGCGTGTCGACACGCATCCGGCTTGCCAAACCGCAACACGTCGTCGCTGTCGCTGAAATGAATGACGGCGTCTTGCTGATGACCAACACGTGGGTCCGTGTCGCCACGGATGGCTGTGCCTGAGATCGGAGAGAGACAGTGACCACCCCGACACCACGCGTGATCGTGCCAAATGCTGCGGCGAAGGGGGAGATTTTTCAGGTCAAGACCATCATCAGCCATGAGATGGAAACGGGGCTACGCCATGATGATCGAGGCAATGTAATCCCGCGCAAGATCATCAACAAGTTTATCTGCCGCTACAACGAAACCGTGGCGTTCAGTGTCGATCTTCACGAGGCGATTTCGGCCAACCCGTTCTTCGAATTTTCTTTGCGCGCGACGGAGAGCGGCCGGCTCGATTTTGTCTGGGAAGAAGACGGCGGTGCCGTCTATACGTTGTCGCACCAGTTCACGGTCGGTTGAGGTGGCGACGCAATCGAGCTGCGCGAATTATGGCGTGACAAGTTGAGTGGGAGCGTGACCGGAAAACTGCGAAACAGACGGGTATTCAGCACGCGCCCCGTCGCGAGATCTGCGATTGCCACGGCCCTCGTGCTGCTCTTCAGCCAATCCGGCGCGGCGGTGGGCGCCGATCAAGGCGCTCAACTCGCCGCGAACTGTACGTCCTGCCATCGCCTCGATGGCCACGACAAAGGCATTCCCCCCATCATCGGGCTCGGCGAGGAGAGGCTCACCAGCGCCATGCTTGCCTACCGGGCTAGCCAGAGCCCCAGTCACATCATGCACGCTATCGCGCTCTCGCTTAGCGACGAGGAGATCGCGAGCGTCGCGCGCTATGTCGCAGCGCAGGGAAAGTAACCCGCAATGAAATCCTGGACGCGTCGCGAGTTCGGCTGCTTAACGGGAGCAGCGTTGCTGACGGCGCTGCGTCCGCGGATGGCACTAGGCAAGACCAAGGCGCGTGTCGTCGTGATCGGCGGCGGCATCGGCGGCGCAACGGTCGCCAAATATCTCGCCGCCAGCGCCACGACCATCGACGTGACCCTGGTCGAGCCGCGGCAGGTCTACACGACCTGCTTCTTCAGCAATCTCCATCTCGCCGGGCTTCGTCCGTTGGAACAGTTCACCCATGGTTATGAAGCGCTGACACGACAATACGGCATCACCGTCGTTCATGAGTCCGCCGAAGCGATTGACCCGGCGGCGAAGACCGTCACGCTGAACAACGGTTCGACGCTCAGCTACGATCGTCTCATTGTTGCTCCGGGCATCGCATTCAGGGATGCCGCGCTTGAGGGCTATGACGAAGCGGCGATGGAGATCATGCCGCACGCCTGGAATGCAGGGCAGCAAACCAAGCTGTTGCGCCAGCAACTGGAAAGCATGGAGGACGGCGGGCTGTTCGTGCTCGTTGCTCCGCCGAATCCGTTTCGCTGCCCGCCCGCCCCCTACGAGCGCGCTTCGCTCGTCGCATCCTATTTCCAGCGCCGCAAGCCCAAGGCCAAAATTCTGATCCTCGATGCGAAAGACAGCTTCAACGCGCAGGACCTGTTCCAGGACGCTTGGAACCGTCACTATCCGGGAATGATCGAATGGCTACCGGCCCAGTTCACCGGCGGGGTCACGGCGATCGACGCGAAGACCCGGTCAGTGATCACCGCGGGAGCAACATTCAAGGCCGCGGTGGCCAATGTCATCCCGGCGCAAATGGCCGGGCGCTTGGCGCAGCAGGCAGGGCTCGCCAATCAGTCGGGCTGGTGTCCGGTCGATCCGGTCACCTTCGAATCGGCGCTGCAGCCCGGCGTCCATCTGGTCGGCGACGCGATCATCGGCGGGGATATGCCGAAATCCGCCTTCTGCGCCAACAGCCAGGCCAAAGCCTGCGCCTTTGCCATCGCGGCCGATCTCACCGGATCAGCGCGTTTCCCGGCGCATTTGTTCAACACCTGCTACACCTATCTCGCCCCCGACGATGCGTTCAGCAACGCCATCAGCTTCAAGCCCGTCGACGGGAAGTTCAAGAGCGTCATCAGCTTCGTCAGCAAGGTCGAGGAAAGCTCCGAGGTCCGCCGGCAGGCTGCGCGCGCGGCGGAAGGGTGGTATGACGCCTTCACGCACGACGTGTTTGGCTGAAACGAAACTCAACTTCGCTCGACGGCCGGGCCGGCCATTGCGGAAATGCCGGCGCCATTGTGGGTACGCTCCGCCTTGGTGCCGGATCGTTGCTCCGGGATCAGCGCTGGAACAGGATCGGGCAGCCGCTCCAGCCGCAGCGAATTCACCACCACGAGGATGCTCGAACCGGCCATGACCGCCGCCGCAAGGATTGGCTGCAGAAGTCCGAATGCTGCGAACGTCAGCGCGACGAGGTTGTAGCCGAACGCCCACATAAGGTTGGTCAAGATGGTCCTGCGGACCGCGCGAGCCACGTCGACGATCCAGGGCAGCATCCACAATCCGTCCGCAGGCAGCACGAGCGCCGCAGTCTCGCGGGCGAGATCGGTGGCGGAGCCGACGGCGATACCGACATCTGCGGCGGCCAGGACCGGCCCGTCATTCAGTCCATCGCCGACCATCGCCACCGAACCGTGGTCATGGCGGAGCCGATCCAGGACCAGCCGTTTGGCCTCCGGCGAAAGGCCCGCTTGGACGTCCTTGATCCCGACCAGGGCCGCGACCCGCTCCGCCGCTTGCGCCAAGTCGCCGGTCAACAGCGTGGCGTCGAGCCCGCGCTCACGCAGGGCCGCGATCGCGGCCTGCGCCTCGGGAAGCGGTGAATCATCGAGCGACAGCACGGCGTGAACCCGCTCGCCCCAACCGACATAGACCACCGAATGACCGCTCGCCTCCAGCGACCGCGCACGCTCGACCAGCGAAGGGGGAAGCGGCCAGCCCAGATCATTCATCAATCTGCCGTTCCCTGCCGCCACGGGCCGGCCTTCGGCGCTGCCGCGGATGCCACGGCCGGGAACCGTCCGGACATCGCGGGTGACGAGCGGCGTGATGTCCCGCTGAGCGGCGGCTGCCGCGATGGCCCGCGCCAGACCATGCTCGGAAAGGCGCTCCAGACCGGCGGCGCGCGCCAGTACTTCGTCGATGCCGACCTCCTCGCGGTCGACGCCGACGAGACGCGCTTTGCCCGCCGTCAGAGTGCCGGTCTTGTCGAAGGCGAGCAACCGGACACGCGCGAGGGTCTCGAGCACGCCGGGGTCGCGGACGAGGCAGCCGTGCCGCGCCAGCCGGCCGATGCCGAGTGATGTCGCCATCGGAGCAGCGAGGCCGACGGCACAAGGACAGGCAACCACCAGTACCGAGAGGCCAATCAGCAACGCCCGATCGAACGGCATTGACTGCGCCCAGTAAACGATCGTCAGCCCGCCGAGGGCGAGGACGAGCGGCACGGACACGCCAACGACGCGATCGGCAAGGCGCTGGGTTGGACTGCGACGGCCCAGCGCTTCGCGCACCGACCGGCAAATCCGCGCCCAGCGGGTTGCAGTTCCGTCACCGCTGCTTTGGATCAGGAGCGGGCCGTCGATATTGATACTGCCGGCAATCACCTTGGAGCCGGCGCCCTTTGTCACTTGCCGGCTTTCTCCGGTAATCACGGCTTCATCGGTGTTCGATTCCCCCTCGACAACCACGCCGTCGACCGGAATGCGCTCGCCTGGCCGGACCCGCACCTGCATGCCGGCCGACACCTCCCGCACTGGACGGCGGATCTCTACCGCGCCATCGACCACGGTCGCGCTCTCGCTTTCTGCGGCCAGAAGAGGTTCGAGGTCGCGCGCCGCCCTGGCGCGGCCAACAGCCTCGAGATAGCGGCCAACGGTGAATAGCATCAGCACCATCACGGCGGTGTCGAAATAGACATGCGTGCTGCCCTCGAACACGGCAAATGCCGAATAGAGGTAAGCGGCAGCGACGCCAAGCACGATGAGTGCCGACGACGTCACTCGTCCCTGAATGCCATTGAGCCACATTTCACGCAGATAGGGTCCGCCGAGAATAACCACCGCCGGCGTCGCGAAGATCCAGAGCAAAAGGTGAATCCACGGCAGCACGCCCGCATCGACGCCGGTGAACGCGTCCGAATAGAGGAGGAGGCTGAACATCATGATATTCATGGAGAGAAAGCCGCCCACGCCGAGCTGGATCAAAAGCCAGGCGGCTTCCCACTCTTCGTGTCTGCCGCTCTTCACCTGAAAGGCGATACAACAGCCGTAGCAGCAGAACGCGCAAGCCTCGCCGTTGAGCCTGCGCTCCATCGGGCGCAGGCCGACGGGCAGCGAACAATGGCTACAGAGGATATCGCCCTGCGCAGTCATGCGGGATGTCCGCCCAGCCAGGCAAGGCCGATATGCGCGTCGGAAGGCAGCAGACCACGGCCGAGCGTGATGAGACCGAGCAAAAGAATAAAGCCACCAGCCAGCCGCACGCCGCGCCGCCGCCAGACTGGCCCGAGTATCCGGCCAACGCCGCCCATCATCAACATCGCGGGGAAGGTCCCCAGTCCGAACGATGCCATGACGAGAAACCCGGGGAGCGCTCCGGCGGTGCTCGCCGCCTGGGCGGCGAAGGCATAGACCAGGGGACATGGCAGGAAGCCATTGAAAACGCCAAAGGCGAGCGGTGCGGCGCTGCTCCGGGCCGTCAACAGACCGCGCAGGGACAATGCAAATGTGCTGCCGCCAAATCCGATCGCAAGGCGATGAAAGACCTGGAGCAAGCCGAAGAACTGCAACGCCATGGCAATCATGAGCAGGCCAGCGACGATCGCGAGAATTCGTTGGGCGATGTCGAGGGAGCCGTTCAAGAGCGGCGCCGCCGTTAGACCTTGCGTGGTGCAGATGACCTGACCGATCGCTCCCGCGAGCCCGCCCAGAAAGCAATAGGTTGTCAATCGGCCGGAATTATAGAGCAGGTGGCGAAGGACGGTTGCGCCTCCGCCTCGCTGATCGCGGCCCAGCGCGCAGGCAAAGCCGCCGCACATGCCGATGCAATGAAAGCTGCCTGCAAATCCAGCGGCGAAGATCACGAGGTAGTAGATCATTGGCGTTTTCGCAGCGCCGCGTCCGCGCCGCTATTGCCGCACAAGATAGACAAGATAGACGATAAAGCCGACGGTGCAGCCGCCATAGATGACGAAGCCGAGCATCTGCGGCCAGCCGGCGTCAGCGAGCTTGAAAACCGTGTCCTGTAGCATCCGCTGCTCCTATGTCAGCCGAAATAAAGACGAAGCACGTTTATCGCCACCTCGAAGGCCAGGAAAAGGAGGTTCAATGCGGCGACCCCAAGGAGAATTTTGGCTACCAACATCTCCATCACTCCTGCCTTACCAGCCCTTGCGACAGTCTTCTTAGAACAGACGGCCGGGGCCGAGCCCGCCCCAATAAACATACATGTAATACAGCCCCCAACCGAACAGCAGTACGTAGACGACGAGAAGCCATAGCGGAATGAATCCCACACGCGCCTGTATCAGGCCGCCGGCATAGTCCTCCAGTTCAGGGTGCGAGCTTTGACGCACATCCAGTTCAGGGTGCGTCGGGCTCTCCGGATCGCTGCTCTGCAGATCGCTCATTCTCCATCTCCCTTTCAAAAAAACCGTTGGCGGCTTTGTCGGTGCCGCTCAACGCGCCGGATAGGACGCCCCAGATGAACAAGAACAGGGCCGCCAGGCTCATCATCATGGCGCCGACATAGGGTCCGGTGACTTCAAAACCGAGCATGCGCTAACCTCCGGCGGGCGCCTGTTCCTCGCCAGGCGGCGCTGGCGGGCCGGACGCCGGCACCGACGGATCGGGCACATAGGCTCGCTCAGGCTTGTCAGCGACCAGTTCCAGATCATTCAGCGCCGCGCGGGCCTCCTTCTTGATCGAGAGCGGCTGCAGCGAGAGCGGGTCTTTATAGGCGGAAAGCGCCACCACGAAATAGGAAATCGCCCACCGGTCCTCGTCCGGAACGGAATCCCGATAGGACGGCATCGGCGTGCCGCTGAGGCCGGTAGTTATCGTCCGGAAGATGTCTTCGACGGCCGGGCCAGACTTGAACTGGCCGCTGGTGAGGTCGGCCGGCACGGTGGCGAACCCGAGATCATCCTTGAGGCCGGCAGCCTTCTCGCCGTCGCCCTTGCCGCCTTGGCCGTGGCACTCCCAGCACTTCGCCACCTGCCAAACCTCCTTGCCACGGTTCAGCATCGTTTGGGACGGGGTCGGCGGGCGCCCGATATACAACGGTGGGCCAGGCGGTTCCTCGACGAAGAAAGCGTAAGGACTGGCGGGATCGGAACGGTCAACCGCTAGTTCATACTTGATGTACTGGATCACCGCCAGCCGATCGTTGAGCGGCAGTTCGTACCAAGGGGGCATTGCCGTGCCGCGGATGCCGCGAGTAATGGTGCGCAGCATGTCGCCGTCCGTGGGCAGGGGCTCCTTTGTCAACCTGAACTTGAAGACTGCGGACGTGAAATCCCTGGGCCGCTGGTTAAACATAAAGGTGGCCGCCGGCCCGTTGCCGTCGCCTTTGGCACCGTGGCAACCGACGCAGCGGCGCTCATAGACTTCCTTGCCATAAGCAATCCATTCCTCGGAGCGCGGCATCGTCGCATCCATGACCTCCAGGCTTTGCGGCTCGAAAAGATCGCGCCATTTACCCCGGTTCGTGCCGAGCTTCTGGACGTAGGAAACGAGCGCCGCCACCGATTCCGTCTCCGCCGCGATGCTGACGGTTTCTCCTGTGTATTCGTCGTTCGGCGTCAGGATGATCGGCTTTCTTTCGCGCGCCTTCAGCGGCACGAACAGCAACCCGTACGCATTCGGCGTCAGCTGGATCGCTTGCTGGCTGTCGAAGTCGAACAGGCCTTTGGTGACCTCTGTCCTTTCCAGGGTCCGATTGCCAGCGCCGTCGTCAACGATACGGACGGCTGCATCGGGCTCGTGGAAGAGGCCGCGATACGGCGCCATTATCGAGTCCGGCACCAGCATCCGCGGATTGTAGAAGTGCGCCAGATGCCATTCGTCGCTGTATTTCAGGCCGACGCGCGTCAGGTCTGGCCCGATCCGGCGTGTGCCTAACAGGTGCGGCACGTCATAGGCGTATTCGCCCGCCTCGCTGACCGGTCCCCAGCGGCGGGTCTCGCCGGTCACCGGCCGCACGAATTGCGAATGGCAGTACCAGCAGCCTTCGCGCAGGTAAATGTTGCGGCCGCGAAGCTGCTGCTCGGTGTAGTCCGTCGCCTCTGAAACCGTCCATTTCAGCTGGCCGAAATCCGTGCGCACCACCGAGGTCACGCGCGCAGTTCGCGAGGACGGCTCCACGAAGGGCAGCACGCCCTGCGTGATCACCGCAAGGGTGATGCAGAAGACGCCGGCGAACAGCGCGAAGAAGCGAACGTTCACTGCGCGGGCCCTCCCGCCGGGGCAGGGATAGGCGCCTCCGCCGGCCCGCGGACGCGTCGCGCCTCAGCCGCCGGGCTGGTCAGCGCGGTCAGCATCAGATTCACCACCAGCAGCGACATACCGATATCCATGCTGATGCCTGCCAGGGTCCGCGCCAACCAGTAGGGCTTCACCCAGACGAGCGAGTCGAGCCATTCGACCCCATTCATCCATTGATAACCCTGCTGCAGCCCGCCCGCTGTGAGGACCAGGCCCATGGTCGTGATGCCGACGGTGATCAGCCAGAACGACCAGTTGCCGAGCTTGAAGGACCAGAGTTCGCGCCCGAACAGCCGCGGCCAAGTATAGATGAGGCCCCCCATCGCCCAGACGACGAAGGTGCCGAACACGGTGAGATGCGAATGCGAGATGACGAAATCGGTGAAATGGGTCGGCTGCTGCAGCTGCCGCAGCGCCTCGGTCGAGCCCTGGAAACAGCCGACGAGATACATGAGCGAGCCCATGATCAGGAACTTCGCCGGCAAGTTCCTGCCGAACTCATGCCACTTGCCCATCATGGTGCCGAAGAAGTTCACCAGCACCGTCCACACCGGAATGATCAGCAGCATCGACGTGACGACGGCCAAGGTCTCGGCCCAGTCCGCGATCGGGCTGTAGAGGTAATGGTGGATGCCGACGAACGGGTAGAACAGTGCCAGGGACCAGAAGCCTACCAGCGAGAGCTTATGGGCATAGAGCGGATTTCGCGCGCTGATCGGCAGGAAATAGTAGATGATCACGTAGCCCGCGGGCGTTATCCACAGCCCGACGATGTAGTGGAGATAGAGGCCATGGAAGGCGGCGCTGTTGATGCCCGAGATCGTGTACGGCAGGATGAAGCTTCCAAGCACGAAGTTCATCGTCGTCCACACGAAAGTGGCGATCAGGTACCATAGCGCGACATAGATCGCCGGCTCGAGCCTTCGACTGATCGTGATCAGGAACTGCGCGGTAGCAACAGCCACCACGATGAAGAATGCGACCTTCGCGTAGAGCGGAAACTCTCCGGCTTCCAAACCGTCACTGTCGCCGATCAGCAAGCCGACCAAACCGGCGAGCGTTGCGACGTTCCAGACCCATGCGAGAAGAACCGACCACTCTGACCATATCACCCGCACCCCCGACAGACGCGGCACAAGATAGTAGCAAAGGCCGATGAAAAGCGTCGAGAAGG
This sequence comes from Pseudaminobacter sp., assembly GCA_035941355.1. Classification (GTDB taxonomy): domain Bacteria; phylum Pseudomonadota; class Alphaproteobacteria; order Rhizobiales; family Rhizobiaceae; genus Allomesorhizobium. Next base: position 24,134 of record DASZDZ010000003.1, on the reverse strand, counting down.
CGCCGAAGATGACACCGTTGACGTGGACCGGGCGCAGCCGGCCGAAGGTGAGCTCGAGGTTCCCCGATCCGAGATAGTCGGGGTAGTTGAAGGTGCTCGAGATCAGGACGCCGACGGATGGCGTCACCATCAGCCAGAACATTCCGAAATAAAGCCAAGTCCGCACGACCCGGTTGTCGACCAGCGCATCCAAGTCCACATTCGCGAAGTTGCCGCGCAGCTCCATCCCAGTCTCTGCCAACGCATAGACCTCCCCGCGCGGTTCCCGGGCCGCACAACTGCTTCAACCCCACCCATCGAGGTGTCACCTCGATGGCGGACGCGCTTCGCGCTCCCGTGAAGCCGGTGGCCCGGCTATCGACGAGACTAGTACTTGCCTGGCACCAACACCGAGCCGGTGTTCGACCACGTGATGTACGCCTCGAGCGCCTTCATCGCCTCCGATTCGGGATCGATCTTCTCGCCCTGGTTCGGTTTCTCGATGCACCAGTTGATCATGTCGCGCAGTGTCGCGAATTTGGCCATCGACGCCTGGAACTTCGGGAACGCGTGCGGGTGGGTATCGGAGGCCATCGGATGGCACATGGCGCAGGCCCACCCGGTGGTCGACAGCTTGACGCCCAACTGCTCCGCCATCGCCGCATCACCGTGGAACAGGAGGTCTCCCTTCCTGACCTCCTCCATGAACGCCTCTTCATAGAGTTTCAGCTGCTTTGGCGTCACCGGGTCCTTGTTGGCACTGGCCGGCCCGACGACGACGGCTGCTGCGGCGACTGCTCCGGCGACGGTGGAACGCCTCAGAATGCAGAGGAATGTCGATGTGTTTGTCATAGCCACCCCCTTATGGATTTGCCCACGGGTACTGATTGTCGGCGATGCGTGGCCGTATGACCTCCTCAATGCTCTTGTCGTGGTCCTCCGGCGACTGGACGAACACCTCCTTGCGGCCCCACATGATGTACTCGACATCGACCTTGTCGTCGGCGTTGACGCTCACGGTTTCCCAACCGACCCCGTCGAAGAGATCGCCCGGATCGACACGGATCATCGGCTTGGTCAGCTTGGGCACGCCTTCCGGCGCATACGGCCACGGCCAGGAGGTCGCCAGCATGCCGATCGAGCGCATGCTGCCTATCTCGTTGTAGAGCACCTGGTGCACGTGACCGTGGATGTTGGTGACCTTGGCATAAGGTTTCAGCACGTCATTCACTTCGCGCCAGTCGCGCACCCAAAAGTTCCAGGGCGGGTAGTACTCGTACAGCGGATTATGGCTGAAGATGACTATCGGTTTGGACTTATCCCAGTCGGCCAGTGTCTTCTGCATCCAGTCGAGTTGGTCGCGGCCGACGCCGGCCCACGCGCCGGCAACCGTGCCGTCGAGGGTAGCCATGTGGCCCATGCGCTCCTCTGGCGTCATCTTCTTCGCTGTCCAGTAGTCCGGTCCCCGGCTGACCGTATCGAGCCCGATGAAGCGCACGCCTTTGTGATCGAAAGTCCAGTTGGGTTGGCCGAACAACTCGCCCCACTTCTTGCCCATATCCAGATACCAGTCATGCTCGCCCGGGATGTAGTACTTCTTGATCGTCAGATCCTTGAGGAGCTCAACGCCAAGCTCAAGTTCCTCGATCTTTCCGAGCTGGGCCAGGTCGCCGCCGAAGATCAGGAAGTCGGCCGGCGGATCCATGGCCTGGACCTCTTGCACGGCGCGCACCACCTTGTCGACGAAGCGCGTGTTGAGGGATCTCTCGTAGAGATGGGTGTCTGAAATCCAGGCAAACTTGAAGGGCGCTTCGGCGGCGTGAGCGACGTCGATGGTGTTGAGCAGCGGCCACCACGCGAAGGTCTGGCCGACGGAAGCAGCGCCGAACAGCAGCGATCTGTGAATGAAAGTGCGGCGGGTGATTTGGAGCGAGTCGTCGGGCCGTACTCCAGGCGGCTGCAGCACCGCATGCATTTCGCGCCGAATGCGGTCAAGCTCGTCAGACATCAGTGTTCCTCCTCAGTGCAGACCGTTTCTTAAAGCGTCGGTCTTCTCGCAGGAACGCGACCCTGTTGAATGAGTGGGTCGCCGATTTTCTTATTTTTTCAGTTCGATCGTCAGACTGGTGGCCTTATTTTCCTCTACCGTTACGGGCTGCTCGATGGGCCCGGTGAAGGGGTGGATCGCCACGAGCTTGTAGTCCCCCGGCGGAACATCGGTTATGCTGAACTTGCCATCGGCGCCGGTGACCGCGTAGTAGGGATTGTCCACCACATAGACCCAGCCTTCCATCCAGCCATGCGCGTCGCAGTCGATGCGGACAGTGCCGGCACGCTTCAGTTCGACGGGTATGCGCTGGCCCTTATTGGGCAGCGCCAGGTTGAAGGCCGTACGCTTGCCATAATAGCCGTGGGTGTTGTGGAGCATTGGGTCGCTGTTGACCACGTCCAGCGAACCGGCCGGTATCATCTGAACCGCGGGCTCAAAGCGACATTTGAGGTTGTTAAGCTCAGGCAGCTTTCCGGGTTCCGGCCAGGCCTTTCCCTGTGCCACGTCGACCAGCTGCACCGCCGCGTTCAGCACGGCCTGATCGCTGCCGACTTCGATCAGCGGCTCCTCGCGGGGGTCGCCGCACACCTCGATATCCTTGGTGGGGATGATCTTTGTTGTCGGCACGTCGCCGCGGTAGACGATCGTACCCTCGATCGTTCCGCCTCCCGTGACCGGACCCACTTCGTATGCTTGCGCAGGCGCGGACATTGTCGCAACGAAAGTGATCGCCGCTAGCCCGCTCATCAATTCGCGAATCGTCATAGAAGCCACCTCCTTCATGAGGGATTGAGGGGCAACATTTAAAATTAGAGCCAAACCAGTTCCATGTCTAGCCATTCAGCGGCAAAATGTGATAAAGGTTCGTAGTTTAGGCGAGTTTGTTAATCACAAACACACGCGGGGGTTTTGACGCGTCATTCTCGAAGTACCGGAGGTACTTGATGAGCCGACGGCATGAACTCCTCGCTCCGGGCCTACGGTTCCCCATATCCCGCTTCTGCATCATATTCGCAGCGGCCCTGTCGATCTGCCAACCGCTCGCACAGGCTGACACGCCCGTGACGGTCGGCGGCTCATTCACGCTTACGGCGCCGGACGGAACGACGGTCACCGACGAGACTTATCGCGGCAAATGGCTGCTGGTTTTCTTCGGCTATACTTCTTGTCCCGACATCTGTCCGACGACGCTGTCCTCAATCGCCGCCGCAATCGAGGAACTCGGCCCCGACGCCGCAAAACTGCAACCGCTCTTCATCACCGTCGATCCCGAACGCGACACGCCTGAGGTGATGGGAAGCTTTACCGCGGCGTTCGATCCGCGCATCGTGGGACTGACCGGCAGCCCGCAACAGATCGCTGCGGTTTCGGAGGCATATGGCGCCTATAGTGTGGCGCGCCAAGCCGAGGCGGGCGGTGACGACTACCTAATGGATCACGGCACCCACATCTACATCATGAACCCACAGGGGCAATTCGTGGAGGGGCTAGACTCTGACACACCAAGCAGCGGCATTGCCGCTACGTTGGCCGAACTGGTGCGATGACACGAGCCCTGGGATGACGGAGATCACGATTATACAGTTGATCGATGCATAGACAAGTTGTCATCCGGAAGGAGAGCGGCCATGCAAAGACATACAAAGGAAGCTTCGGAGCTTAAGGCATTGATCCTCGCGGATCTTCATAAGGAGCCGGGATGCGGGCACGTCACCGATTTTGTGATTCAGCGGCTCGAAACCAAGGAGAACGGGGCAAACTGGACTGTCAAGTATCTGGATCCTAATCAAGATAAGGTCTGCGAGACGATTCTGATAAACATCGCGCGAATGTTGCAGCTCAACTTCGACCTTCCAGAACGCGGGTCGTGAGGAACAATGCGAGCGGGATCGGCGCGCATCGCGCTTCGACATAATTCGTATGCAAGCAGGGGAATCGGGCGATGGCGGAACCCACAGCGTTGCACACCGGCAAACCTGTCGGCGTAAAGAACGTCATTGCGCTGCGGCGATTTGGACCTCCGATGACCGGAGATGCGGGCGATATGGCCGATGGGCAAGGCAGTATCTCGGAGCCAGGAATTACGAGTTATGACGGTTTCTTTGCGGATGCGATCGCGCGTCTGCAGGAGGAACGGCGCTACCGTGTGTTCGCGGACCTTGAGCGCATCGCCGGACGCTTTCCCAATGCCGTGTGGCATTCCCCGCATGGACCGAAGGACGTCGTGATCTGGTGCTCCAACGACTATCTCGGGATGGGACAACACCCAAAGGTGGTCGCCGCCATGGTGGAGACTGCTACCCGCCTGGGAACGGGGGCCGGCGGGACGCGCAATATCTCCGGCACCAGCCATCCGCTCGTAGGGCTCGAGGGCGAGCTTGCCGATCTCCACGGCAAGGAGGCGGCACTGGTCTTCACGTCCGGCTATGTTTCGAACCAGACCGGCATCTCGACCATCGCCAAACTGATCCCCGGTTGTCTGATCCTGTCCGATGCGCTCAACCACAATTCGATGATCGAGGGCATCCGCCAACCCGGTACGGAGAAGAGCATCTTCCGCCACAACGACGTCGATCATCTCGAGGAATTGTTGAAGGCGGCGGGTCCGGATCGGCCAAAACTCATCGTCTTCGAAAGTCTCTATTCGATGGGCGGCGACGTCGCGCCAATCAATCGCATTTGCGATATCGCCGATCGTTACGGCGCAATGACCTATCTCGACGAGGTCCATGCTGTGGGCATGTACGGCCCTTGCGGCGCCGGCATCGCCGCGCGCGAAGGCGCCATGAACCGGGTCGATGTGATCGAAGGCACGCTCGCCAAGGCCTTCGGCTGCCTCGGCGGCTATATCACGGGAAGTGCTGTGCTGATCGATGCGGTTCGTTCCTATGCTCCGGGTTTTATCTTCACCACCGCGTTGCCGCCGGCGATCTGCGCCGCGGCCACAGCGGCGATCCGGCATCTGAAAACCTCGCAGTGGGAGCGCAAGCGCCAGCAGGACCGCGTCCGGCGGGTCAAGGCGGCGCTGGGTGCCGCTGCGCTGCCGGTCATCTCGAGCGACACTCATATCGTTCCGGTGGCAGTCGGCGATCCGGCGCATTGCAAAGCGGCGAGCGACCTGCTGCTGAGCGAGCACGACATCTATATCCAGCCGATCAATTATCCGACCGTGGCGAAGGGAACTGAGCGGCTGCGCATCACGCCGACACCCTGTCATGAGGACATCATGATTGATCGGCTCGCGGCAGCTCTGTTCGATGTTTGGAATCGGCTCGGGCTGCCACGGACAATCTCGCCTGAGCGGTAGAATGAAGCTTCGCCGTTCCCCGAAGATTAGGTCTTAAGGATCAAGGAAATGGCTGCCAAGGAAATCATGTTCTCGTTCGAGGCTCGCGACAGAATGCTGCGCGGCATTGACACCCTGGCGAATGCGGTGAGCGTCACGCTTGGCCCGCGGGGGCGCAACGTCGCGATCGGCAGGGAGCACGGCGCGCCGCGGGTCACGAAGGACGGCGTGACCGTCGCCAGGGAAATCGAACTCGACAACAAGTTCGAAAACATGGGCGCCCAGATGGTGCGCGAGATAGCAACAAAAACCTCCTATCAGGCCGGCGACGGCACGACCACCGCCGTCGTGCTCGCGCATGCGATCGCCCGGGAGGGCGCCAAGGCGGTGGCGGCCGGCATGAATCCCATGGACCTGAAGCGCGGCATCGATCTCGCGGTCGAAGCCGTCGTCGCGGAACTCAAGAACAACGCCACGAAGGTGACCTCGAACGTCGAGATTGCGCAAATCGGCACCATCTCGGCCAACGGCGATAGGGAGATCGGCCGCTGCCTAGCCGACGCCATGAAGAGGGTCGGCAATGACGGCGTGATCACTGTCGAGGACGGGACGTCGCTCGAAACCGAACTCGAATTCGTTGAGGGCATGCAGTTCGACCGCGGCTATATCTCGCCCCGTTTCATCACCAATCGCGCAAAGATGCGGGTCGAGATGCAGGATGCCTATGTCCTCATCAGCGAGAAGAAACTGTCGAGCCTGAACGAAATACTGCCGCTGCTGGAGAAGATGGTGCAGGCCGGCAAGCCGCTGCTCATCATCGCTGAGGATGTCGAGGGTGAGGTGATTACGGCGCTGGTGGTTAACAAGTTGCGCGGCGCTCTCAAGGTTGCAGCCGTGAAGGCACCGGCCTACGGAAACCGCCGCAAGGCGATGCTGCAGGATCTCGCGCTGATGACCGGCGGAACGGTGATCTCGGAGGATTTGGGCATCAAGCTCGAGCATACTTCCCTCGATATGCTCGGGCGCACCAAGAAGGTGATGATCGACAAGGCAAACACCACGATCGTCGGCGGCGCCGGCAAGCGGGCAAGCATCGAGACCCGCATCGCTGAGATTAAGCTCGAGCTTGCAAAAACCACCTCCGATTACGACCGCGAGAAGCTCCAGGAGCGGCTGGCCAGGCTCGCCGGTGGCGTCGCCGTGATCCGGGTCGGCGGTGCCACCGAAGTCGAGGTCAGGGAGAAGAAGGATCGCATCGATGACGCGATGAACGCGACAAGGGCCGCGGTCGCAGAGGGCATTCTCCCGGGCGGCGGGGTCGCCTTGCTGCGCGCCGGCAGGACGCTCAAGAACCTCAAGGGCGGCAACGAGGACCAGCAGGTCGGCATAGCGATCGTCAGGAAGGCGATCACCTGGCCGGCTCGGCAGATCGCGATCAATGCCGGCCTGGAAGGCTCGGTCGTCATCGCCGGGATCCTCGAAAACGACGACAACGCCTACGGCTACGATGCCCAATCGGGCGTGTACGGGGATCTGGTATCAAAGGGCATCATCGACCCGGCCAAGGTGGTGCGAACGGCGCTCCAGGGCGCAGCCTCGGTGGCGGGCCTCCTCATCATGACGGAGGCCATGGTGGCCGAAGTGCCTGGCCCGCCGCCGCCGGAGCTTCCCGGTCACGAGCATCATCATCACGATATGGATTTGGATTTCTGACCGCTTCGCGGTCGTAATCCGGGCTCGCGACCATCAACAATGATCTCGTCCGCTATCGAGGTGAGACAAATCGTCGAGGATCACGATATCCAAGGTCGGCTCATGGCGCATATGCGCCTGGGTGCCTGACCTGCTTTCCGCGTGCGCAAGTTTGGCTTTGGGTCCTTGCTGGTGAGGTGCGGAGGGGGCGGGGGACGCCGAGCGCGATTCACGCAAAATTTGAATGTTACGGCAGCGAAACGACTTCTCGGACCCGGTATCGGGGAGGAAGTGGAAATAAATCGAACAGAGAAACGGGTTCTCACCTGTCTCACCCTCGCATGTTGCATGGTGAGACGGTAACCCCTTGTTTTTCAACCTATTCTCACCTTCTCACCTTTCTCACCCTAAAAGTATATAGTTAAGAGAATAAGGGTAGTGCAGTAGAAGGGCCATGCGGCAAGGCAAGTGGTAGTACCCCCGTTTTAAACTATATGGGAATCACGGTGAGAGGGGTGAGAAGGTGAGAAATTGGGGAGGAAATGGAATACAGCCCATTTCCAGCGTGGCGGGCCAAATGCTGTAGAATCGATCATCGCATACAGCCCATTTCCAAAGAAAAAGCCCGCCGAAGCGGGCCAAATGGAATATGTTCGATGATCGATTGTATTCAATCTTCCGGTCGCTGATAGACACGGCATTTTCCGTACTTTTTGTTGACGGCGTAGCCAGTCATGGAACCGGCCGATCGCGGCCAGCCAACGTGGCCCATCGCGCGGCCGATCTTAGCTGCTTCGGTGTGCGGAACCGAGCCGTCGCGGCCCATCATCTCTTCCCAAATCTGGTTCACGCACGTCTCATTCCGGTACTGTTTCGGGGCAGCCGGGTCCAGGTCGTCGAAGCGCTCATCGGTGCCGATCGGGGTGTCCAGCCAAGCCGTTATCTTGCCTGCCAGCATCTCTTCGGCCGTCTCGACGCGGCGGCTCTCCTGCATCTCGACGGCCATCTCACCGGCCTTGTCCGTCAGGAAGAGCGGCAGGTCGGCGCCGTGGTACTGCTTCTCCATTGTCCGAAAGATGTGCAGTGCTTCGGACCAAACCTGCATAATTTCCCGGCGCAGCCGGGGATTGTCGATTTGCCCGATGATCTTGCAGACGATGGGCCAGAAGCGGCGACCGCCGGTCTGGTCGCGAAGGTACTCGCGGTCGTTGGTCGATCCGATGAAGATGCACTGGCGGGGGAAGTCCCGAGCCCGCTTCTCCCAGGCGAGACGCACCTTGTCGACCGTCCGGCTGACGAACGCCTTCAGGTCGTTGACTTCGGAGCGCTGCATGGCCGAAAGCTCGCCGATTTCCAGTATCCACGAGCCCTGCATGACTTCGACCATCTGCTTAGGATCGCTGATGTCGCCAGTCAGCTCGTTGTACCATTGCAGGCCGAGGATTTCGATGAAGGTGGACTTGCCTTTGCCTTGGACGCCTTCGAGGATCGGCACGAAGTCGAACTTGTGGCCGGGCCGATAGAGACGGGCGACTGCGCCCACCAGGGTCATCAGCGCAGCCTGGCGATAATAGTCGTTGTCATCACAGCCGAGGTAGTCGATGAACAGGGTCTCGACGCGCGGCTGACCGTCCCAGGTGGTTGATTCAAGACGCTCTTTGACGGGGTGGAAGGAGCGCTTCTGCGCGCTCATGTCGATGCCGGCGCGTAGGTCGCGGTCGCTGACCTTGATCCCGTAGCCCTTGAGCTGCGTCTTGCTCTCGATCATCGCTCGCACGGCCGCATCGTGACTGTCGGTCCAGTTGTCGCCGTTGAGCGGATCTTTGACCTGCCACAGGCGGCCGGTGAGGTTGACGGGATCGTGGGCCGACTCGCGCTTCTTCTTCGCCTGCCGCGGCGGCGCCCGAAGGACCACTTCCTGCTTGAACTCGTTGAAAGCGGCGACGGTATGGGTGCGCGGATCGCAATCGAAAATGAGGGCGATGTTCGGCAGCGTGCTCTTTAGCTCGCCTTCCTCGTTGCGGTGCAGCTTCTGCACCCAATCAGGGTCTACAACCTCGCTTTTTTCCGCTTTCGCGGCAGGTTGGGTATCCCCGCCGAGCAGGTCGGAAAGGTCCATCTCTGAAACGACCGCAGGCAGATTCGAAACAGGGGCGTCCAACTCGAAATCGAGATCGTTGGCGAGCCGGTTTGAGTTGGCGATCGAGATGAGCGTCGCCATGCGAACCGGGTTTTTCGAGTCCTGCTTGAAGGATCGCCACCGGACGGCTGCGTTCTTGGCATCAAACTTGGATGACTGCTTCGCCCACGCACACCAGCGCTCGAAGCCCTCATTGGTGCCGCGGAACTGGTGGTGCAGCGCCATGCCGACCTGCACGTAGTCGTCGTAATGGGCGCCCGCGCCGTTGTTGGGGACGTGATCGAGAATGTCTTTGATCTGCGCGTCGCTCAGGTCCATCGGCTCGGAGCGCAGGACACCGAACAGGTCATCCTCGTCCTCAACTTCGTCGGTCACTGAGGCGCGGACGCCCCAAGTCTCGATCACGTCAGACGGAATGATTGGACCGACACCGAACTCAATCATGTCCAGGTCAAGCGGACGCTCCCAGCGATAGGGCAGCCGCGAATCGGGGTGGATCGAGGGTGGTAGAACGGCCTGCACGCCTGTTCCGAACAGGTCGACCATCCAGTCATGTTTGACGACTATTTTCTGCAGCCGCTCGTCCCAAATTTCCTCAAAGCCCTCGGACTTGGCGAGGGTTTTCTTGCGCAGGGGCTTCTCGGCGACGAAATACAGATGGCGGCTTTCGCCGCCCGAACCGCTGATGACTGAGGGGAGCGATCGAGCGCCTGCCCACAGTGATTCGACAACTGCCCAGGCTTCCGCGGCAAGCTCGGGCTTTCGGATGTCCAGATCGATCAGATGCAGGTAGCCGGCGGCTGTTTTCGACGGCTCACCGAGCCGGATGCCGATGTTGGCGTTCGTCCTGTACGATGCGCGCAGCGCGGTTTCCGACTGGAATGGTGCTTTCGACCATTCGTCAGCAATCGGGCGCTTCTCGAACGGCACCAACCAGTGAAGGGACGCGCCGGCCTGGATCAGGGGGCGGACGACATCCAGCACGCTTTCAAGTGCGGGGGCGGGGCTTGTGCGGCAACTCGAATCCAAGCGTGACGAGGAAGGGTGAAGCGCGCAAAGGCGGCGGTTGGTCAGCGCTACCGCGGGGCCGAGATGGCCATTGTTGCCTAGCAAGTCGGCGAAGTCGCGCGGATTTACGGCTTGTGCAAATCCGGCCGTGCCGGTATAAATGGGGGGCAAAACTTGTCCTTTCGAGGATTTGAAGCCCGCCCGGTTCGCAGCCGCGGCGGGGTTCGTTTCAGATGCCTCACAATACCACGCGTCATGCCTATAAACCATTGTTTTTGCTTTCAATTTTTATGTGAATCCCATGCGTCCCCATGCGTCTCAATTGGCGTATCGGCGAGCAATTACGGCATGGATTGACGGCATCGGGCGACTAACTACTTGACTTAAAACACGGTGTCTTGCCGTCGTGGAAACATCCAACGAGCGGCACTTCTTAGGCTCTGGGGAAAATGCTTAGCCGCTAGTGGTGAAATCTGACGCTCGGTACCCGATGCGGAATACCTGTTCCGACCCTTTGCGGAAATTCGTTTGGGCCAGGTCGAATTCACGCCTGTGACCCAAAGACGACTAACGTCTACCGCGAGTGGACGGCAGCTTTGCGCCTCAATCTCGGTCGTTCACGGCGGCCCTGTCCGCGCCCATAAGCGGACGTCGATGGTGCACACGCCACGGGCTTTGCGCCAAAAGCGGTTGTTCGATGTTGCACACGCACGGTTTGAACAGGGCGGATTCAAACCTTGCGGGTTGTCAGCTTCTGACGGTTTCTGCAGTTCTAATCGCCCAATTCCCTAAGATGTTATCCCTGCGCCCCGGTGAGCAAATCCGGATAATGCAAGCGCTAGGAATCGGCAGGTTTGCACGGCTCGCACCCTCTTAGTCACAGAACATAGGTTCATATTGACTTTGTGGTCGTTTTGACTATGGTGTACGCAGTGCGTCGACGACCGCGTCTTCCAGGGTATCGGGATTGACAGTTTCTTGGCGATGAAACGGCCTGGCTGCGCGCATATAGAAATAGGTCAGATCCACAATGCCAACCTGTGCCTGCCGACGTCAGCCGGGGAAATTCGAAAGCTCTCGCTTGGTGCTTTCGATTTTAGTGACCCTTTGCTTGGTCGCAAACGGCTGCGCGACCCGAGCGGAGAACGTGCTCCAACCTCACGCAGTCGCCGCGAGCGGAGCCACGCGGGTTAATCTACTGGTCGCCACAACACGCAAGCCGTCAAAGGACGCCGGCCGACTTTATTCAGGCGAGCGCGGAACAGCGATCTCGTTAGACAGCGTCACTGTCACCATACCTCCGGATCGAAACCGGAAGATCGGTCAGATCCAGTGGCCTTCACGCCTTCCCCCTGATCCTGATCGGGAGTTTGCCGTCGCCGGGGTCGACAAAGTCGCAACGGAAAGGCAGGTCTTCGATTGGTTCCGCAAGAACCGTAACGAAAAGCGGCAGGTGCTCATTTTCGTGCACGGCTACAACAACTCGTATGCCGACGCGGTCTTTCGTTTCGCCCAGATCGTTCATGACGCGGGAACCGACGCAGCGCCTATTCTCTTCGCTTGGCCATCGCGGGCCAAGGTCTTCGACTATCTTTACGACAAGGAGAGCGCCAACTATTCGCGCCGGGCCCTGGAAGACTTGATCCTCCAGGCCTCCATGAGTCCCGACGTCGACGACGTCACCATTCTCGCTCATTCGATGGGGACTTGGCTTGCCGCGGAGGCGTTACGCGGTGTTGCCATGCGTAAAAACTCGATCCCGGCTAAGGTCAGGAATGTCGTCTTGGCGTCTCCGGATATCGACATCGACGTGTTTCGCCGTCAATTTGTCGAAATGGGAGCTGGCAAGCCGCGTTTCACAATCTTCACGTCGACGCGGGACAAGGCTCTTGAGTTCTCGCGATTGTTGTCGGGTGGAATTTCGCGTGTCGGCGGTGCCGATCTCACGCCATACAAGGCGGTTCTTGAAGAACTCGGAGTTACGGTTATCGACACGAGCGCAATCGCATCGGGAGATCCGCTGGGCCACAATGCGTATGCCGACAGCCCGGAGATTGTCCGGCTGCTGGCGCAGCGCCTAGGCGGTCGATTGGTGACGGCAGGCGAGGCTAAGTTCGCGGAACGCGTAGCGGCGGCGACGGCTGGTCGTGGCCGGTCGATGACGCGCAAAACCGCGACTGCCCCAGTAGACAGCAGCGAGGCACGCAAATTGTTGAAACACGAGCCTGCCACGTCGACCGGACAGATCGTTGATGGTCAGATCTCGTACTAAGATATCTGTGTAGACGGGCTCAGACCAAAACGTACGACAGTGGTGCTCAAAGGACAGCGAGCTTAGTCTGGACGTTCTGGTCAATATGACCTATTGTGCAATTTGTTGTTTGAGAGTGGAGCAACGATGGCGAAGATCAATCCTATTCGGCGAGCTGAAATTGGCCGTGAGAAGCGCGCGCGAACCAGGGCAGAACTCGTTGCCGCAGCCAACTCGTTGTTTGCCAAACAGGCCGTAGAATCGGTAACAGTCGACGACGTAGTCAGAGAGGCCGGCGTCGCCAAGGGTACGTTCTACGTTCATTTCGATGGTCTGGATGGATTGACCGCGGCAGTCGCGGAGGAACTGGTCCAGTCCTTCGACGAAATGCTGCAGGCCGACCGGCTCTCACTGGCTGATCCTGCCGTTCGGATTGCGTTCGGGTGCAGCTCATTCATCGACAAGGCCCTCAATGATCCTCGATGGGCCAGCCTTGTCGCCAGAATGGCGGCCGCAGCCCCGAAGGGTGGCGAGCTCCTCCGCGGCCGGCTTTTCGAAGACCTGCAACAATTCTCGAAGAGCTTGCCGGACAGCGGGGCATCCGCGGAGCTGAACTTGGAGATCGTCGTTGGGATCATGCTCCAGCTCATGCGCGCGTTCGGCGAGCGCAGGCTGTCATCGCTCGATCGTGATGCGGCCATCAGCGCGATCCTACGTGCTATCGGCCTCAATGCGCAGCAGGCGAAGTCGGTCTTTGCGCGCTTGCCTACATCTGCCGACGGCGCAATGCCCGACGGACCGCGGCCCCGGAAGTCTCAGCGGCCAGGTACGGCGAGCAGCGCGGCCTGACCTTGGACTGCCGCCCTCGCGCGGCGATTTCCGCCATCTGCCTGCCGAGATTGAGTGCTTTGTCTCCGGATCCGAGCGTTGATCCGGTCCCCAGAATGCGGCTGGCGCGCTTGTGTTCTAAGCGGGCGCTCGAGCAGCGGCTGAAGCAAAAGTAAGCGCCGCAGTGCGCGGGCGGCACTCGCAGCGCACAGCCGCTCCGGCGTGACGGTCAAGAGTACATCTCCGAGATCGACGTTGGCGAAGGTGGACAATTCCGAGATTGCCTCGGCAGGCTTGAACACGACAGCTCAAGTTTTGTCGCGCAGTCGCACCGTTCCGTCATCGTGAGCTGGAGCTATCATCCATAAGCAGCGCGATGCGTGTACCCAGCGCACACGCCTCGTTGCGCTCGACCCTGCCTCGAAGCCGGGAGGTTGGTCGCATTCGGCTTCCCGTTTCTCTCGAAGCGGTGCGCTTGGTCCCGCGCAGTCACTGAATTCACGCCGCTGCATAATTTCATATTGACTATTTAGTCGTTTTGACCATACTGTGTAAAAATCAGCATCGGCGGGCCCTTTGCCGGACAGGAGGAAAGGCTAATGACAGGCGTATTTGAAACTCCAGAGCCGCACGTGCTCCGCCTCCGGTGCCGCGGGGGGCTCGCAGCTGCGTTGCAGCGCGCCCTCGAACGGTATGCATTCAAATCGGAGGTGTTGGAGTGCGCGGCGCCAACCTCAGCAAAGCAGGGGGTCTAGGACATGACATCAGGCACTGCAGCTCTGTGCCTCGGGCCTGGCGGCTCAGGCGGGTTTACAGTTCGGCAATTTACCAGGCGAACGCCGGCGGCAGATGAAATCGAAGTCGCTGTGGCCGCCGCTTCGGTCAACCCGATTGATGTGCGCCGGTCCGAAGGCTACGGCCGGAGGCTGCTATCGCTGATCGGAGCGGGCACGTTTCCGCTAGTGCTTGGCAACGATCTCGCGGGTACGGTTACTGCGGCGGGCTCCCGTGTGGCGACTTTCAAGATCGGCGATCGAGTTTATGGAGTAAAGCCTGCTTCAACCGAAGGGACCCACGCCAGCCATGTGCTGGTCAAGGCTGTCCACGTGCTGGCCGTTCCGGAAGGCCTTGACGTTCACACGCTCGCTGCAATTCCCTGCAGCTTCACGACAATGTGGCTGGCTGTACGCGGCGCGGGCCTTTCCCGGGAGAATGCCCCCGGAAAGAACGTGCTGGTCCACGGCGCTGCCGGCGGACTGGGGACGTTAGCAACGCAGATGCTCTCCGCATGGGGCGCGAGAGTTACGGCGATTGCCCGGAAGTCAAACAGCAAGGTGTGTCTTGAGGCGGGTGCCACCGAGGTGGTCGAGCGAACAGACGAGCTGTTCGTCTCCCTGTCGCGCTCTTTCGACGCAACTCTCAACTTCGCCACCTGGGAAGATGATCGTGCATTGCTAAGCTGTCTGCGCGACGGTGCGCTCGGTCACGCGACCACCGTGCACCCAATGTTAGGGAACTTCGACCGGCTTGGCTGGCTGCGCGGTATGCTAACGACAATCTCGCAAAAGAAACATCACCGACGCGCGCTGCCTAAGGGCGCCAGCAATTACGCATGGGTCCTCTTCAAGCCGGACACGGCAGCACTGGCTGATTTGCGCCAGTTCGTCGAACACAACCATGTTAGCCTCCCGATCGGCCTGTGCAAGCAGTTCTCCGGAGTAGGCGAGGCTTTCGACCACGTCAGGAAAAGACAGCCGGGGCGCGCGCTTCTGCTGCCTTGACACTCACAGTCGAAACGCTGGGTCCGTTCCGACGGGGCGTACCCCCGGCGTTCGCAAGGTGTGCTGTGCATCGAAACGCGCTGCCTGCTGACTGCTTATCCACACCAGTTAGCGCTGACTGAGACCGAGAGCTCGAAGCGTCGCGTCGAGCGCTTGGCCGGTCGTTCCGGGTCGAGGACCTCGCTCAATAATTCCGCGCGTCACCTCCAGCCATATTCCAATTACGATGTCGGCT
Organism: Pseudaminobacter sp.; assembly: GCA_035941355.1. GTDB lineage: Bacteria > Pseudomonadota > Alphaproteobacteria > Rhizobiales > Rhizobiaceae > Allomesorhizobium. The sequence goes on along the minus strand of DASZDZ010000003.1, from coordinate 8,884 downwards.
GCCAACTCTACGTCGCGTACCTTAGGCCGGCCCTGGGTAATCGCTTCCCCGATGTCCGCCTTGAGATTCGCGCGGACCCCCAAGCCGAACTCAATGGGTGATTGCGAGCTCTGAATTACTAGGCGGGCCCAGTCTGTGTCCGCACTCGCTTTCTCCAGGAATTCCATGAACGCGAAAGAGAGGCGCTCGACCGGATCTCGCCGCTCGAGCCTAGCAGGCGTCAGCAGCTCATCAAAGCTCTGACTGAGTCCCGCACCCACCGCAGCGGCCAGCTCTCCGATTCCCTTGAAATGATAGTAAAACGTCCCTTTGGCAACACCTGCTGCCTCAACAACAGCATCCACCGTAGGCGCCTCGTGCGAACGCCCTCCAAAGAGCGTCGCGCCTGCTTCCACGATCTGCGCACGCGTTCGCGCCCGCTTTTCACGCCCTAACTCCGCCCTGCGCGCCAAATCGACTTTTGCCATTAGTCATGCCCTTTTTGCATTGCACCATTATGCGATTGTCATATTGACGATATAGTCGTTTTGACCTATATGTGCAAATTGAAATTTGAAGCCGGTCCCATGCGGACGGTGAAGGGCCGCCAGGTCACCCTCGGTGAGAAGGAAAGCATTCGATGAACTTTCAGTCCCAGAAGGATTTCCGAACGGCAGAACGGCGTCTCCCTTTCGAATGCATTGCGTTGGTGTTGCAAGGCGGCGGTGCGCTCGGAGCCTACCAGGCCGGCGTCTACGAAGCCCTTGCGGAAGCCGACATTCATCCAGATTGGGTTGCCGGCGTCTCCATTGGAGCCATCAACTCGGCGATCATTGCTGGAAACGAGCCGGCCGAACGGGTTGAGAAACTGCGGACCTTCTGGCGGGAGATCACCGCCAATCCACTTCTCGACTGGACTGCCGCCGCAGACGCTTTCGCTCCGAAGGGCAATCTGCCGCGCGCGCTCTTCAATCAATTCAGTGCAGCCTGCGCGCTCGTCGCCGGTGCCCCAGGCTTCTTCAGCCTGCGACAGCCCGTTCCCTGGCTGTACCCGAATGGCTCAATTGAAAGCACGAGCTTTTACGAAACCAACCGCCTCAAGAGTACTCTGGAGCGGCTTGTGGACTTCGACCGGATCAACGCGGGCGGCATGCGTTTCAGTGTCGGCGCGGTGAACGTGCGGACAGGAAATCTCGTCTACTTCGACAATGAGACGCATACGATCCGGCCCGAGCACGTGATGGCCAGCGGCTCGCTTCCGCCCGGGTTCCCCGCGGTCGAGATCGAGGGTGAGCTCTACTGGGACGGCGGCCTCGTTTCCAACACGCCGCTGCAGTGGGTGGTCGAGCACGGGACGCGGCAGGACACGATTGCCTTCCAGGTCGACCTCTGGAGCGAGCGCGGCGAGCTTCCCCGCAATCTGGCCGACGTCGCGGCACGGCAAAAGGAAATCCAGTATTCGAGCCGCACGCGCGCCCATACCGACCAGTTCAAGCTGTACCAGCGCGCCCGACACACGCTCGCGAACCTTCTGGCAAAACTGCCCGCGGACCTTTTGGGTAGCGAGGAGGCGAGAATGCTGAGCTCAATTGCAGACCACAAGGTCTACAAGCTGGTCCATCTGATCTACGGCTCGAAGCAGTATGAAACCCACTCGAAGGACTACGAATTCTCACGGCTGTCGATGGAAGAGCATTGGCGGGCTGGTTACTTCGATGCCGTGCGCACGTTGCGCCATCCTGAGGCACTGAATCGGCCGGACAATCTGGACGGGGTTAGCACCTATGACCTTGCTGTCGACGGACAGGAATAGAGGTCAGTCACGCAAGCGACTGACGTCCCCCGTCGCGGATCCCCCCGAACGCAAGCGAGCCGCTTGATCCAGCCCCAGGAATTTCAGACATGCACCAACACACAGTCCGGGCGAGCGCTTTCGCCATGCCCCTGACCAGCCCGGCCTATCCGGCCATATCGCTTCCGAAATCGGGAGTATCTGATCATCACATATCGGACCGATCCGCAGAAGCTGCGCGACCTCGTGCCAGAGCCACTTCAGGTCCGCGACCCGCTCGTGAAATTCGAGTTCATTCGCATGCCGGACTCGACCGGCTTCGGCGACTACACGGAAAGCGGACAGGTCATCCCTGTCTCCTTCCGCGGACGCAAGGGCAGCTACACCCACTGCATGTTTCTCAATGACCATCCGCCGATTGCCGGCGGACGCGAGTTGTGGGGCTTTCCCAAGAAGCTCGCCAGCCCAACGCTCCGAACGGAGACGGATACCCTTGTTGGCACGCTGGACTACGGCCCCGTCCGCGTCGCGACGGGTACCATGGGGTATAAGCACCGAGCCGCCGACCTCGCAAGCGTGAAGGCCTCGCTCGCCGAACCGAACTTCCTTCTCAAAATCATCCCGCATGTCGACGGCACGCCGCGCATCTGTGAGCTCGTCGAGTACCACCTGGAGGAAATCGATCTCAGGGGCGCCTGGAGCGGCCCGGCAGCTCTGAACCTTTGGTCACACGCGCTGGCCCCGGTTGCCGAGCTGCCGGTGCTGGAAATTGTCTCGGCCGTACACATCGTCGCCGACCTGACGCTCGCGCTCGGGAAGGTCGTGCACGACTACCTCGCGGAAGCCGAGCCCCACCATCGGAAAGGAAGAATCCATGAATTTGCAGAGTGAAGTCCTGTCGAACCAGCGGGCCGGTAGTGCCGGTGATCGGCTTCTCGACAAGGTGGCTGTGATCACCGGAGCCGCGAGCGGCATCGGCAAGGAGATTGCGCTCAGCTTCGCCCGCGAGGGAGCAAAGGTGGTCATCGCGGATATTGATCAGCACGCGGCGCAAAAAGCCGCGTCCGAGATCGATCCGATGGGCAAACGCGCGCTCGGGGTTGGCATGGACGTTAGCAACGAGGAGCAGGTGGAAAGCGGAATGGCGCAGGCGATCGAAACCTTCGGGCGCCTCGACATCCTGGTCAGCAACGCCGGCGTCCAGATCGTGGCGCCGCTTGTCGACTTCGATTTCGACAAATGGAAGATGATGCTTTCCATCCACTTGGACGGCGCCTTCCTGACGACCCGCGCCGCCTTGCGCCGGATGTATAGCCAGAAGAGCGGCAGCATCATCTACATGGGGTCCGTGCATTCAAAGGAGGCGTCGCCGCTCAAGGCTCCTTACGTAACCGCCAAACACGGCCTGATCGGCTTGGCGAAGGTAGTGGCCAAGGAGGGTGCCGCCCACGGGGTGCGCGCCAACGTGATCTGCCCAGGCTTTGTGCGCACGCCGCTAGTCGAGAAACAGATTCCGCAGCAGGCGCGCGAGCTTGGGATCTCCGAGGCGGACGTGATCAAGACCGTGATGCTGAAGGAGACGGTCGACGGCGAGTTCACGACTGTCCAGGACGTTGCGGAAGCAGCGCTGTTCCTGGCGGCCTTCCCATCGAACGCGCTGACTGGCCAGTCCATGGTGGTGAGCCATGGATGGTTCATGCAGTAGCGGGTTCGGAGACGCGCGTCTCATCGCGCGCGATCTCCGTCACTATCTAGGATCGATCTCCGCTACTCGTCATACCTTTTTGCATAGCACAATTGTACGATTCTCATATTGACGATATAGTCGGTTTGACGTAAAAGTGCAAAATGAAATCGAGCCTCGGCCGCTAGGCCGGAGTTCCTTCATCAATCATCAGTTCCTGCAACCTCGATCCTTTCGAGCGGAGGCTTTCATGCGCCTATCGTACGGCAAATTCCTTTGTGTCTGTCTCGCCGGCCTTTGTCTTGCCGGCTGTTCCGAAGAGGAGAAGACAGCATTAGCAGCACCGCGGCAGGCACGTTCCGCGGTGGTGACGCCTCACAAGCTCACCACGGTGGCGGAGGGCGCCGGTCGCGTCCAGTCGCGATATGTCAGCGAGGTCGGCTTCGAGGTCGGTGGCCGAGTCATCTCGCGCGATGTCGACATAGGCGCAGTCGTCAAGAAAGGTCAGAAGCTCGCGGAGCTCAGTGCCGTCGATTACCGCAACAAGATGACTGCCGCAGAGGCCGACCTCACGGCGGCCAACGCCGCGCGCGTCCAGGCCGTGGCCCAGGAAGAACGCTTCCGCATTCTGCTCGGCAAGGGCTTTACCACACGTTCTCAGTACGATGAGGCGCTGAAGTCGCTGCAGAGCGCACAAGCTGCCGTCCAGGCGGCCGAAGCCAATCTCCGTATCGCTCAAAACCAGCTCGGTTACACGCAGCTGCTTGCACCCGACGACGGCATCGTGACGGCGACGGGGGCGGACCCCGGTCAGGTCGTCGTCGCGGGCCAAATGGTCGTCGAAGTCTCCCGCAATGACGCACGCGAGGCGGTCTTCGCTGTCGCCGGCGACGACATCACCGGGGCAAAGCTCGGCATGGCGGTGAACGTTTCGATCCAAGGCCGGCCCGACATCGCGGTCACCGGCACGATCCGCGAGATCTCCCCCGAGGCCGATAGCACGACCGGCACCTACCAGGTGAGGGTCGCACTGGCTTCGCCGCCGCCAGAGATGCGGTTGGGGGCGGTCGTCGTAGGCCGCGTCGAAAGCGAAGAAGGCCAGGAGGTCACGACTTTACCCCCGACCGCGCTGCTGCAGTCCGGAGACGAGCCGCAGGTCTGGGTGATTGGCGGTGATGGCAAGGTGCAGCGCCGGAAGGTCCAGCTGCTTCAATTCGATACCGACTCCGTCGTCGTCAGCCACGGGCTGTCCGCTGGAGAGAAGGTCGTGACTGCCGGCGTCAATTCGCTGGCAGACGGTGAGTTGGTGAACCCTGAGATGGAGGTCGAGTGATGACACGGTTCAATCTTTCGGAATGGGCCGTACACAACCGGGCCATCGTCGTATTCCTCATGCTCGTCTGCGTCATCGGTGGCATCAGCTCTTATGAGCGGCTCGGCCGGCAGGAGGATCCGGATTTCACCGTGCAAACCATGGTGGTTCAGGCGATCTGGCCGGGGGCCACCGCGGCCGACATGCTCACACAGGTGACCGACAGGCTCGAGAAGAAGCTCGAGGAAACTCCTGAGCTCGATTACATCAAGAGCTATACCAAACCCGGCCAGGCCACCATTTTCGTCTACCTCAAGGAGTCGACGCCCAAGCGCGACCTCGACGACATCTGGTACCAGGTCCGTAAGAAGGTCAGTGACGTCCAGGCGACGCTGCCGCCCGGCGTGGTCGGTCCTTTCTTCAACGACGAGTTTGGCGACGTCTTCGGCATCATCTACGGGATCACCTACGACGGCTTCACGCCGCGCGAGGCGCGCGACTTCGCCGAGACGGCACGGACCGAGTTCCTGCGTTCGCCCGATGTCGGCAAGGTCGAAATCTTTGGCGACCAGGACGAGAAGGTCTATCTCAGCTTCTCGCCCCAGAAGCTCGCCAATCTCAAGCTCAGCCTCGACGAAGTGCTGACGGCGATCGCCCGGCAGAACGCGGTTGTGCCGTCCGGCGTCATCAACACGCCGCACGAGAACATGCTTGTCGACGTTACCGGCTCTCTCCTGAAGCCGGAGAGCGTTGCCGGCCTCAACCTCTGGATCGATGGACGCTTCTACAAGCTTACCGACATCGCCAAGGTTGAGCGCGGCTACAGCGACCCGCCCACCAAGATGTTCCGCGTCAACGGCAAGCCGGCGATCGGCATCGGAGTGAACATGCGCGAGGGCGGCAACAACCTCGACTTCGGCGAAGGCCTGCACGAGGCGGCCGAGCATCTGATGCAGCGCTTCCCCGTCGGAATTGAGCTCAACCTGGTTTCGGACCAGCCCGAGGTCGTGCGTGAGGCCATCGGCGAATTCACCAAGGCGCTGTTCGAGGCGATCGTCATTGTGCTCGCTGTCAGCTTCCTCAGCCTCGGCTTCAGGGCTGGGCTCGTGGTTGCCCTGTCGATCCCGCTGGTGCTCGCCATCGTCTTTGTCGCCATGGAAGCGATGGGCATTAGCCTGCAGCGCATCTCGCTCGGCGCGCTCATCATCGCGCTCGGCCTTTTGGTAGACGATGCCATGATAACCATCGAAATGATGATCTCGAAGATCGAGGAAGGCATGGAAAAAATCAAGGCGGCTACCTTCGCCTATACTTCCACCGCCTTCCCCATGTTATCGGGAACTCTGATCACGATCCTCGGCTTCCTGCCAATCGGCTTCGCGGACAACAACACCGGACAGTATACGTTTTCGCTGTTTGCGGTCATTGCGGTTGCGCTGGTTGCGTCCTGGTTCGTGGCCGTGATCTTCGCGCCGGTAATCGGGCTTTCGCTACTGCCTTCCCGCATGAAGGCGCACGCTCATGGGCCCGGCCGCTTCATGCGCGCTTTCATCGGCTTGCTCGGTTTCAGCATGCGGCACCGCTGGCTCACCATCGCCGCCTCGCTTGCCGCCTTCGGTGCCTCCCTCTACGGCATGGGTTTCGTGCAGCAGCAGTTCTTCCCAGCGTCGAACCGGCCTGAGCTTGTGGTAACGATGACGCTGCCGAAGAATGCCTCGATCGCCGCGACCGAGACGGAGACGAAACGGCTGGAAGAGTGGCTTGCCAGCGACCCGGACATCGCCGGCTTTTCTTCCTATGTGGGCGGCGGCGCCATCCGATTCTACCTGCCGCTCGACGTCCAGCTCGACAACGACTTCATGGCGGAGACCGTGGTCGTCGCGAAGGACCTCGAGGCGCGCGACCGCGTTCTGGTGAGGCTCGAGACACTGTTTGCCGACAGCTTCCCGGACGTGAAGGCCCGCATCTCGCGCCTGGAGCTCGGGCCGCCCGTCGGCTGGCCGGTGCAATACCGGGTGAGCGCGCCGACGGCCGACGAGGCGAGGGAGCACGCGGAGGAACTCGCAAAGGTGCTGCGGTCATCCGGACTCCTGCGCAACGTCAACTACGACTGGGCGGAGAAGAGCAAGGAGCTGCGCATCGTGGTCGATCAGGATCGCGTGCGTCAGGCTGGCCTGAGCTCGGAACAGCTCGCCCAGGCACTCGACCGCGTGATCAGCGGCTCGACGGTCACTCAGCTTCGCGACTCGATCTATCTGGTCGATGTCGTTGCGCGGGCCGAGAGCAGCGAGCGCTCAAGCGTTGAGGCCTTGCGCAATCTTCAGATCCCCACCGCGACAGGCGCCTCAGTGCCCCTGCGCGAGCTTGCCGAGTTCCAGTATGATCTCGACGAGGGCTATGTCTGGCGTCGCGGCCGCCTGCCCACCATCACAGTCCAGGCGGAACCGCTGCCGGGGCTGCAGCCCGCCTCCGTTCACGAGCAACTCGCAGGCGCGATCGAGGGGCTGCACAAGTCGATGCCGGCGGGCACCCTGATTGAGACCGGCGGTACGGTCGAGAAGAGCGGCCAAAGCAACGCCGCGCTACTGGCCCAGTTTCCGCTGATGATCACGCTGATGCTTACTGTACTCATCGTGCAGCTAGGCAGCTTCCGCCGGATGGCGATGGTGATCAGCGTGGCGCCGCTCGGCCTCATCGGGGTCGCGATCGCGCTGCTGACCACGAGCACGCCGATGGGCTTCATCGCCATCCTCGGGATCATCGCACTTGCAGGGATGATCATCCGCAACTCCGTGATCCTCGTCGATCAAATCGAGCATGAGCGGGCGCGCGGCATCGACCCGTGGCAGGCGGTGATCGACGCGACCACGCACAGGTTCCGGCCGATCATGCTGACCGCGGCTGCAGCCATCCTTGGCATGATCCCCATCATGCACGACGTGTTCTGGGGGCCGATGGCCTACGCCATTGTCGGCGGGCTCGCCGTGGCCACGGTGCTGACCCTGGTGTTCCTGCCGGCCCTCTATGTCGCCGTCAACCGTATCCGGGAAAAAGGCGAGCCGACAGCATCGGCCGAACCGGATGGGATTGCGGCGCCAATGCTCGCACCTCAGCACTGAGAAGGGGATCGGCATGCCGGAAACGTCGCCCTCTCTCGCTCATCGCTTCTTCGGATCGGATGCCACGATGTACGCCGGACCAGGTGAGATCACCCGCGAGTATGTCGACAAGATGCTGCTCTCAGCATTGCAGGAAGCGCAATCGGCGGCGCGCTCCTACGACACGAGGGCGCAGATCGTCGGCGTGGGCTACATCCTCGCCCTCAACCTGGTGCTGCGGTTCGGCGATCTCTTGCCGATCCATGCGCCAATCGGACCGCTGTTTTATGCGGTCGTTTGGGGGATCGTGATCATGCCGATCATGCAGTTCGGCCACGTGCTCTATCCGAGCCGGATGCGCGCGGAAAAGGAATTCAATGGCAAGGTGTCCGGGGCTTCCGCCGTCGCGCCGGTCTACTATGTCGACCCCGGCTCCTTCGCTGATGTCCGTGCCCTGGTCCACCAGGCGTTGAAGTCCGATTGGACCTCGGTGCTGGCCACCGAATTGCTGAAGACCTCGCGCGTCCGGACCATCAAGCAGGCGCGCTTCCACCGCGGCCTGCTGATGACCGTTTTGTCCTTCATCGTGCTGGGTGGCGAGCAGTTTCTTCGAAGTTTCACGCTGGCCTGATGAGCAACATGACAAATTTGAACGAGACCACGAGCTATGAGGCCAGGAAGCGGAGCAGCCGACCTCACCTCCTTTTCCGCCACCGCAAGAAAGAGTTTCGGCTCGGCAAGGATCAACTCCTCCGCCAGGCCGGCACCCGACCGGAAACGGCAGCTGCGCGCGAAGACAGCCGCGACTGGGAGTGGGTCGTCAGCGGAATGGCAGCTTGTGGGTCATTCTGACCCGATAGCGGAATGACAACTATCGGCCCGATAGTGTTGAAAAAATCTGGCGCTCCCGGAAACAGCTGCTCAAAGTAGAAACGCAGTTCTCTGGATGAATGTTCTTAGGAATGAAGATTCACTATCTACTCGCTGGCGAAACAACATTCTACTCGATTGGGTCAACG
>DASZDZ010000002.1:0-17711 GCA_035941355.1 Pseudaminobacter sp. | reverse complement strand
CAACCGCAAATACATGCGCGAAACCGAGCGCGCCGAAGCCGCGAACCGCGCCAAGTCCGAATTCCTGGCCAACATGTCGCATGAGCTGCGCACGCCGCTCAACGCCATCATCGGCTTTTCGGAACTGATGGAATCCGGCCTGTTCGGACCGCTCGGCTCCGACCGCTACGAGGAATACGCCAGCGACATCGCCAACAGCGGCAAATACCTGCTCGGCGTCATCAACGACATTCTCGACATGTCGAAGATCGAGGCGGGGCAGTTCTCGATGGAGCGCGAGGAGATCGACCTCTGTCCGCTGATCCGCGAAACCGTGCGCGTGGTCTCTCTACAGGCGGCGGAAAAGTCCATCGCGGTCGAGACGCAGATCGCCGAGTCGATGCGGCTCGTCGCCGACCGCCGGGCGATCAAGCAGATCGTCATCAACCTCCTGTCGAACGCGGTGAAATTCACCGGCCAGGGCGGCCACATCTCGGTCAGGGCGCGCAACGTTTCTGGCGCGCTGATGCTGACCATCGAAGACACCGGCTGCGGCATTCCAAGGGACGCGCTGGGCAAACTCGGCCGGCCATTCGAGCAGGTGCAGAACCAGTTCTCCAAGAGCCATGCCGGTTCCGGCCTCGGCCTGGCAATTTCCAGGTCGCTCGCCGAGCTGCATGGCGGCGCGCTGAAGATACGCTCGACCGAAGGCGTCGGCACCATCGTGTCGGTGCGTATCCCCGTCCGCAAGGGCTCGGCGGCGACCAAAGCCGCCGCCTGAAGCGCTTCGGCGGACGCCGGCGAGGATTCTTCCCCCCGCCGGCGCTATTGCTTAGGCTAGTGGCGGCCTCTGCGCCCATGCATGCGGTCCGGCATCTCCTCCTTGACCACCTTGCCGTCGTCGTTGCGGTCCATCAGGGCGAACATCTTCTTCTGGCGCGCCTCGATTTCCGCAAGCGTAAGCATGCCGTCGCCGTCCGTGTCGAAGCGCTCGACGATGCGCTGCGCGCGGCGTTCTGCCCGCATGCGCTCGATCTCGGAGGCGATTTCGGCCACCGTCATCTTGCCGTCGCCATCGGCGTCGGCGGTGCCGATGCGGGCCTTCATAGCCGCCGCGAACTCCTCGAAGGTGACGTCGCCGCTTTTGTCGGCATCGGTCTGTTCGAAGTGCATGCCACGTTGACCCATGCCGCGACGGCCCTGGCCATCCGCGGCAACGGCGACGGAACCCGCGGTTCCGGCAAGCGCGAGAAACGCGATCGCTAGTCTGGTCGATTTCTTCATGGTCTTCTCCTGTTGCATCGTCACCCCCGATGCGGTTCGAAACGGATTGTCGGGCTTCCCATCGCCTTCATTTCCGTTTCGCTCGAAGCAAAAGGTCGAAATGGCTTCGCACCTTTTGCGCCGTCTCGTTGACGTGCGCTTCAAGCACGCCGAATTCTGGCAGGTCGGTCGCGCGCAGCATGAGGTCCGACAGACCCGGCGGCACGTCTTTGCGGTCGAATGCTCCGGTCAGGCAGAGCCGCATCATCTGCGTCAGCGCGAGATACAGCGCATAGGCCTCGCAAAGATCCTGCCTCGTCTGCTGGTCCGCGAACTCCGGAGCAAGCCGTGACAGTATCTCCGCCGTGCCCGTCGTGCGGCTTCCCGATTCGACCTGATGCGTCAGCACGGCGAACTGCGCGATGAATTCCAAGTCGATCAGTCCGCCTGGGATCAGCTTGATGTCCCACTGGTCGCGAGGCGGCTTTTCCTCCTCGAGCAGCTTGCGCATCTCCAGCGCATCCCTGGCGATCTTGGCGCGGTCGCGCGGCAGGTCCAGCACTGCCGCCACCTCGGTCTCGGCTTCGAGACGGAGCGATGGATCGCCGGCGACTGCCCTCGCCCGCGTCAGCGCCAAATGTTCCCAGGTCCAGGCGTTCTCGCGCTGATATTTCCTGAAAGCATCTATGTGGGTCGCGACGGGCCCCTTGTTGCCCGAGGGCCGCAGGCGCAGATCGAGTTCGTAGAGCACCCCTTCGGCCGTCGGAGCGGAAACTGCTGCGATCAGGCGCTGTGTCATGCGCGCGAAATAATGCGAGGGCGCGAGCGGCTTTTCGCCGTCCGATTCCTCCGCGTCGTCATCATGGTCGTAGAGCAGGATGAGATCGACATCCGAGCCGGCCGTCAGTTCCCGGCTGCCGAGCTTACCCATGCCCACGATCGCCGCCCTGCCCCCCGCTATCCTGCCGTGACGCCGCGCGAATTCAACAATCACCGCGTCGAGCGCTGCCCCGATCGTCAGATCGGCGAGGTCGGAAAACGCCTTGCCGGCGCGTGACGCGTCGATAGAGCCTGCAAGCAGGCGCACGCCGATCAGGAACTTCTGTTCGGCGGCGAAAATGCGCAGCCGGTCGAGCACTTCCTCGTGGATTTTCACCCCTTCGAGAAAGGCTGAAAGCCGGCCGGCCAAATAGGCCTTGTTGGGCAGTTCCGCCAGAAGCGCCGGATCGAGCAGCCCGTCGAAGACATGCGGACGGCGGGTGATGATGGCGGCTAGCCGCGGCGCCGCACCCATGATGGTCGCCAGAAGCTGCAGCAGCGCCGGGTTGGATTGCAGCAGCGAAAACAACTGGATGCCCGCCGGCAGGCCGGCCAGGAATTCGTCGAAGCGCATCAGCGCCTCGTCGGCGCGCTTCGTGGAGCCGAAGGCCTCGAGCAGCGCCGGCGTCAGTTCCGTCAGCCTTTCGCGCGCCTCGGCCGATTGCGTGGCGCGGTAGCGTCCGAAATGCCAGGTGCGGATAACACGGCAGATGTCGCTCGGCCGCTGGAAACCCAGGCGGTGCAGCGTCTGCAGCGTGTCGGGATCGTCGACGTCGCCGGTGAACACCAGATTGCCGATGCCGGAGGAGAGTTCCGGCGCGGTCTCGAACAGAGCCGCATAGTGGCGTTCGACCTCGTGCAGCGAGGCACGAAAGCGCGCCGAAAATGCATCCGCGTCCGCGAAACCCAGCATATGGGCGATCCGCTCCAGCCCCTCATCGTCGTCCGGCAGGATGTGTGTCTGCTCGTCGGCGACCATCTGGAGCGCATGCTCGACCCGCCGCAGGAACCAGTACTGGCTGATCAGGGCGTCGCGCGCCTCGGCGGTGATCCAGCCGCGCGCCGCAAGCTCGCCCAGCATCGGCACGGTCTGGCGGCCGCGCAATTCCGGAAAGCGCCCGCCCGCGATCAGCTGCTGTGTCTGCACGAAGAACTCGATCTCGCGAATGCCGCCGCGCCCGAGCTTGACGTTGTGGCCCTTCACGGCGATCTCGCCGTGCCCCCTATGGGCGTGGATCTGGCGCTTGATCGAATGGACGTCGGCGATCGCGGCGAAGTCCATGTATTTGCGCCAGACATAGGGCTGGAGTTCGCGCAGGAAGGCGGCGCCCGCCGCCAAGTCGCCCGCCACCGGCCGCGCCTTGATCATGGCGGCGCGTTCCCAGTTCTGGCCGCGGCTCTCATAGTAGTTGAGCGCCGCCCGAACCGGAATCGCTAGCGGCGTCGAGCCCGGATCGGGGCGCAGGCGCAGATCGGTCCGGAAGACATAGCCGTGCTCCGTGCGGTCCTGAAGGATGCGCACCAGCCGGCGCGTCAGCCGGGCGAAGAGTTCGGATGCCTCATATGAATCGATGATCGCCGGCGCTTCGGGATCGAAGAAGACGATCAGGTCGATATCCGACGAAAAATTGAGTTCGTGCGCGCCGAGCTTGCCCATGCCGAGCAGGATCCAGCCCGAACCTCCGGCCGGGCGGTCGGAATCGGGCAGTTTCAGCTTGCCCTGGAAGTGCGCCTCGCGAAGCAGGAAATCCGCCGCGGCGGTGATGCAGGCGTCGGCGAGATCGCTCAACCTGCCGACCGTCGTCTCGGTATCGCCCTCGCCGGCCAGTTCGGCCAGCGCGATCAGGAAATGCGCCTCCAGCTTCAGCCGGCGCAGATCCATCATCAGGCTCTTTTCCGACACCGATTCCGCACGCGCGGATTGCGCTATTGCGGCGCGGATCGCGGCAAGCCGCTCCTCGACGGGCTGATCGAAAAGAGCTTCGATAATTTCCGGGCGGCGGCGCGTGCAGTCGCGCATGAAGGGAGACAAGTCGAAGACCGCAGCAAGCAGGTCCTGCTGCGCCCCCTTTCCGGCCAGAAATGCCGCGAGCCGCTGAAGACCGGCCTCGCCTGCAGCATCGGCGATCTCGGAAAGTTCGCGCCGCGCGCCGACCTTGTCGAGCGGCTTCAGAGCCTGCGTCGGCCTGATCAGCAGTTCCGCCATCCCTGCCTTCGCCGCCGCACCAGCCGTCATTTGTCCGCTCCGCTCGGGAAACTCATCACGACGGATAATCCGGGATCGGCGGGCAAAAGATCAAGCCGCCCGCCATGGAATGTCATGACAGCCTTGGCGAGGCTCAGGCCGAGCCCGGAGCCGGGCTGCGTCCGGCTGTGCTCGAGGCGCACGAAGCGTTCGGTGGCGCGCTGCCGGTCGACCTCGTCGGTAATGCCCGGGCCGTTGTCGGTCACGCGGAGCCGGACCTCGCCCGCGACCTTTTCGAGCGTGACGCGCACGGTCGGCTTCTCCGTCGCGCCCGCTGAATATTTGATCGCGTTGTCGACGACGTTGGAAAGCGCCTGGCCGATCAGTTCGCGGTTGCCCTCGATGACGAACTCGCCGGAAACCGCGGTCTCAAGCGTCACGCCGACCTCCTCGGCCGCCGGCTCGTAGAGTTCGACCACGTCGCGCACCGCGTCCGCAAGATCGACCTTCGATACGGATTCGGCCGAATAACCGGCCTCCAGCCGCGAAATCATCAGTATGGCGTTGAAGGTTTTGATCAGCTGGTCGGATTCGGCGATCGTGCCTTCCAGCGCTTCCCGGTACTCGGCGGTTTTCGCCTTGCCCGAAAGGGCCGCTTCCGCGCGGTTCCTGAGCCGCGTCAGCGGCGTTTTCAGGTCGTGCGCGATGTTGTCGGAAACCTGCTTCAGCCCCTCGTTCAGATTGGCGATCCTGGCCAGCATGGCGTTGAGGTTCTCGGAAAGCCGGTCGAACTCGTCGCCGGCGCCGGTCACCGGCAGCCGGCCGGAGAGATCGCCGCCCATGATGCGGCGCGAAGCCTTGGAAACGTTGTCGATGCGCTTCAGGGCGCGGCGACCGACGAAATACCAGATCAGCAGACCGCCCAGGGCCATCATGCCGAGCGCCACCATCAACGCCCGGCGCACGACGATGCGGAAGCGTTCGGGCTCGCCGAGATCGCGTCCGACCAGCACGATCATCTGGTTCGGCAGGCGCAGCACGAGCGCTATGGCTTCATGTGTCTCGCTGCGCCCGCCGGCCTGCTCCTGCCCGGTTCCCGTGCGGCGTTCCGGATTGCTTTCGCCGAAACGCTCGTAGGCAAAGGGGCTCTCGGTCCAGCCTTCGACCTCCAGCACGCCGGGCTCGAGACTTTCGACATTGCCGGAAAGGATGCGCCCGTTGGCGTCTGCGATCAGATAGAGGTTGGCGCCGGGCTGGCGCGCGCGCCGTTCGATCGTCCGCACCAAGAGCGGCAGGCCGCCGCGCTGGTAGGCGCGGCCGAGGCCCTGGACTTCCTCGTTGATGGTCTCCTGCGTCTGCGCGGTCAACATGCGGACCGAAAGCGAGGTCATGTAGAAGACCAGCATCACCGCGCAGATCGTGAACAGCAGCAGGTACATCGCCGACAGGCGCGCCGCCGTCGTCTTCATGACCGTCGGCAGCGCCATCGGTCAGGCGGCCTTGAGCATGTAGCCGGCCCCCCGCACCGTGTGCAGGATAGGGCTGTCGAAGCCCTTCTCGATCTTGCTCCGCAATCGCGAGACGTGGACGTCGATCACGTTGGTCTGCGGATCGAAATGATAATCCCAGACATTTTCGAGCAGCATGGTCCGCGTCACGACCTGGCCGGCGTGGCGCATCAGATATTCGAGCAGCTTGAATTCGCGCGGCTGCAGCGCGATCTCGCGCCCGCCGCGGCGCACCGTGTGCGACAGCCGGTCGAGTTCGAGATCGCCGATCCGATAGACGGTTTCGGCTTCCTTGAAGCTCGCCCGACGATATAGAACTTCGACGCGCGCCAGGAGTTCGGTAAACGCATAAGGTTTGGTCAGATAGTCGTCGCCGCCGGCCCGCAGGCCCGTCACGCGGTCGTCTACCTCGCCCAGCGCCGACAGGATCAGCACCGGCGTCGTGTTGCCGCGCGACCTCAGCCCCGCAATCAGGGAGAGCCCGTCGCGCCTCGGCATCATGCGGTCCACGATCATCACGTCGTAGTCGCCGGTGTCGGCAAGCGCGAAGCCGGTTTCGCCGTCTCCGGCGACATGCGCCGTATGGCCGGCCTCGGCCAGCGCCTTCTGCAGATAATCGGCTGCCTCGCGGTCGTCTTCGATGACCAGAATCTTCATTCGGTCACTATACGCAATTTCTTCATGGGCAACGGCTGCGTTCTTCATTGCGGTCTCCAGAGTTAACGGCAGCAGGCGATGGGAGCCTGCTGCCGCTGGAGCCGGTACTGAGAACGAGGATACTGACCGGTTCCATCCTTACCGGCGCGGCGGCTCGGGGGTGTTGAGACCGCGCGCGCCGGAAAGTCCATCAGCTCTTGGCGACGGGCAGTGCGACGAACAGGTTGCTGTCCTCGCGCGATACCTGCACCAGGACCGACTTGCGGCCGGCCTTGGCCGCGTCCTGCATCGCCTTGGCGACATCGTCGGCGCCGTTCACTGCCGCCGAATTGACGGAGGTGATGACGTCGCCCGCCTGGATGCCGCGCTCCGCCGCGTCGCTGTCGGGATCGACATCGGTGACGACAAGGCCCTTGCCGTCATCCGCGGTGGTGACGGTCAGGCCGAGATCGGCAAGCGTGCCCGTCTCCTGCTGCGCCGGAGCCTGCGGATCAATCGACGCCTGCTGCTCCTCGCCCGGCAATTCACCGAGTTCGAGCTTCACGGTCTCGTTCTTGCCGTTGCGCCACACAGTAACGTCGACCGTCTTGCCGGGCTCGTAGCCGGCAATGAGGCGGGCGAGTTCGCGCGGCGAGGCAACGTCCTTGCCGTCGACCTTGGTGATCACGTCGCCGGCGACGATGCCGGCATCTTTTGCAGGGCCGTCGGGCTGGGCTTCGGACACCAGCGCGCCCTTCGCATTGGCCAGGCCAAGCGATTCGCCGATCTCGTCGGTCACCGGCTGGATCTGGACGCCGAGCCAACCGCGCGAGACGCTGCCGTCCTTCATCAGCTCACCGACCACCAGCTTCGCGGTCGAAGCGGGGATAGCGAAGGCGATGCCGACATTGCCGCCCGAGGGCGAGAAGATGGCGGTGTTGATGCCGACGACTTCGCCGTTCAGGTTGAAGGCCGGACCGCCGGAATTGCCGCGGTTTACCGCCGCGTCGATCTGGATGAAGTCGTCGTACGGACCTGCACCGATGTCGCGGCCGCGGGCCGAGACGATGCCCGCCGTGACGGTGCCGCCGAGGCCGAACGGATTGCCGACGGCGACGACCCAGTCGCCGACACGAACCTTCGCGTCGTCGGCGAAATCGACATAGGTGAACTTGCGGCCGTTTTCCTCGACCTTGAGGACCGCCAGGTCGGTACGCGGATCGGCGCCGATCAGCTTGGCGTCGAGTTCATCGCCATTGTCCATCACGACGACGAAATCGGAGCCGCCCTGGACCACATGGTTGTTGGTGACCAGGTAGCCGTCTTCGGAGATGAAGAAGCCGGAACCCTGGGCCATCGGGCGGGGCTCGGCGCGGCCACCGCGACGTTCGAAGCGCCGGCCGCGATCCTGGTCACGATCGCCGCGGAACTCACGGAAAAACCGCTTCAGCGGGTGGTCGTCTGGCAGGTCTTCGAAGCCTTCCGGCCCCTGGAAGAGTTCTCCGCCTCTTTCGGCGGCAGGTTCGAACTTGGCCTTTACCTGAACGCCCACGACCGCCGGCGAAACGCGCTCGACGACGTCGGCAAAACCGGGCGCCTGGGTTGGGGCTTCGACGCGCACGGCCTCGGCCAGTACCGGCGCCGAGCCGGACGCGACGGCGCCAATGCCGACGGCCCCGGCAATCGCCACGGAGGCGACGGCGGCCAGAAGCCGCTTGCGGGTGCCTGAAACGGGATTTTGTGAACTATTCATCGTATCTCGTGTCCTCTTCTGCGGATTCCGGGATGCCGGGGAGCGGCATCACTGGCAAAAGAGATAAGGAGCGGCACATTACCGCGCCATTTCCGAGGGATGAATTTTTGGTAATGTCGAGGGCGGTCGCAGGATGAAGACAATTGGCTGAAGCGGAAGACATTGCGGCGGTTCAGGCCGAGATCGCGTTCTGGCTGATCGGCCCGGCCCGGCACCACGGCACTCCGGAGGAGATCGTCGGGGGTTTGGCAGTACGGCTCGTTGGGGCCGGCGTCCCGCTGCGGCGCGTGCGGATCGGCCAGACGGTCGCAAATCCGCTGATCAGCGCCTGGGGCGTGATATGGACCAGCGATGGCGGGGCTGAGCGCTACACGGTGCCGCGCGGCATGCTCGCTACGGGCTCTTACAAGGGCAGCCCGTTCGAGCACGTTGTCGTCTCGCGGACGAGTTTTCACCACTCGCTCGAACGGCTGGTCGAGGCACGCGACCACCCGGTTCTGTTCGAACTGGCGGCGGCGGGCAGCACTGACTATCTCGCGCTGCCCATCGAATATGGCGACGGGTCGGTGCAAGTCGGGGCGTTCACTACCGACCGCCCCGGCGGCTTTTCCGACCGCGAGGTGGCGCTGATTGAGGCGCTGGCGCCGGCAATTGCCGCGGCGCTGGAGCCCGCCGCCATGCGCCATTCGATGGCAAGCCTGCTCGAGGTCTACCTTGGCGCCGGCCCCGCCGACCGCATCGGCAAAGGCGCTTTCCGGCGCGGACAGACAACCGAGATCGAGGCGGCGGTGCTGGTCACGGATCTGCGCGATTTTACCGGGCTGTCGGAACGATTGCCGCCGGGCGATCTGCTGGAGAACCTGGGAAGCTACTTCGAGGTCGTCGTTGACGCAGTGCGGTCAGAGGGCGGCGATGTGCTGAAATTTATCGGCGACGGCGTGCTTTCCGTCTTCTCGGCCGAGGAGCACGGCCGCGAGGAGGCATGCATGCGTGCTGTCCGCAGCATCACCCGAGCCTTTGGACAGCCAGCCGTTTCGGAAAAACCCTTCGTCGCCGCGGTGCATGTCGGCCCCGTCGTCTACGGCAATATCGGCAGCCTCGATCGCCTCGACTTTACCGTCGTCGGCCCGACCGTGAACTATCTCAGCCGCCTCGAAACCGCGGCCAAACTGCTCGACAAGAAAGCCGTCTGCTCAAAAGAAGTCGCCTCGGTGCTGCCGCCGGACATGATCCGCGATCTCGGCCGGCACACGCTCAAGGGATTTGCCGACCCGCAGGCGGTGTTTGAGATTAAGATAGCCGAACAATAACTGAACCACACGGAATCGGCTGCCCATCCGACTTGCTGCCGACATGGGTTTATCGACATTCGCTATGATCGCTCTCCCTCCTTGGCAACCGCCCTGTCGAGGGCATAGCATACGCAGGTATGGGAGACTTCGATGACCTCAAGCTTCAATGTCAACGATGCGACCGGCTATGAGCAACTCATGGGCCGCTGGAGCCAAAAACTCGCGCCCCTGTTCATCGACTTCGCGGGGGTTGCGGCCGGCGAAAAGATTCTCGACGTCGGCTGCGGCACCGGCAGCTTGACCTTCGCGCTCGCCAGGGCCGCCGATCTCGGCGAGATCGCCGCGATCGACTACTCGCCCGTCTTTGTCGCGGAGGCGATCCGGCGCAATACGGACCCGCGCATAAACATCCGGCAGGCGGACGCCTGCGCCTTGCCCTTCGAGGGCGGCACGTTCGATCGCGCCCTGGCGCTGCTCGTGCTCCATTTCGTGCCCGAAGCCGGCAAGGCAGTGGCCGAGATGCGCCGCGTCGTGCGGCCGGGCGGTGTGGTCGCGGCGGCCGTGTGGGACCATCTCGGCGGCATGCCCGGCATGCGCATGATGGTCGACACGGTGGCGGCACTCAGCGAAAGCGGGCGCCAGTTGCGCGCCCGCTATTGCTTCCAGCCGATGATGCAGCCGGGTGAAATGAAACGGACCTTTGTCGAGCAGGGGCTGGTCGACGTCGAGGAAACCCAGCTGATGATCCGCATGGATTATCAAAACTTCGACGACTACTGGACGCCGATTGCCGCAGGCGAAGGGCCGCTCGGCAAGTATGTGGCCACGCTCGATGCCGCGGAGCGGACGCGCACCGGTGCCGCCGTGCGCGACGCCTACGAGGCCGGCCGGCCCGACGGCCCGAGGTCTTTCGCGAACGTTGCCTGGGCCTGCCGGGGCATAGTTCCCTGACCCGATGGCTGCGGAGGGGTAAAGCTTTCCAAGATCCTGGCGCCTGAACAGTTCGCCCCGGCCGAAACGCGCTGCTATTTCCCGGTCTCTCCGAGAATCCGGCGCAGCGCCGCCTCTTCCTCTTCCGACAGTTTGGTCTCCGTTCGTCTCCGGGACCGGACGGAGATCACCGCAAAGACAGCGCCGCCTATGAGCAGGATGAGCGGCGTTCCCCACAGCAGCGCGTTTTGCAGGCTGAAGCGGGGTTTCAGCAGCACGAACTCGCCATAGCGGGAAACGACGTAGTCGATGACTTGCTCGTCACTGTCTCCGGCCATCAGCCGCTCGCGCACCAGAACCCGCAGGTCGCGCGCGAGTTCGGCGTCGGATTCGTCGATCGACTGGTTCTGGCAGACCATGCAGCGTAAGTGCGCCGACAGATCTCGCGCCCGGCTTTCAAGCGCCGCGTCTGACAGCACCTCGTCGGGCTGGACGGCAGCGGCCGGGCTCGCCAGAAGCAGCGCGCAAACCACCCAGAAGCCGGCAAGCACCCGTTTCATACCGGCACGTCCGGAGCCGGGTTTTGCGATGCAGCGCGCGTTCGCCGCGACGGAGCGCCAACGCGGAGCCGACGATCCATGAGCGAGACGGCGCCCGCCGCCATCATCACCAGTCCGCCGATCCAGATCAGCGTCACCAGCGGCTTCCACCAGACCCTGACGACCACGCCGCCATCGGCGGTCTCATCGCCCAGCGAAACATAGAGCTGGCTGAACCCCATCGTCCTGATGCCGGCTTCGGTCGTCGGCATCCCGCGCGCGGTGTAGAAGCGCTTCGACGAGACCAGTTCGCTTTGCGCGGCGCCGTCCGCGCCGATCAGCTCGAACCGGCCGCGATCTTCCGTGTAGTTCGGCCCGCGCGCAGGCGTCAGGCCGTCGAAGCGCAACGTGTAGCCTGCGATTTCCATCGTCTCGCCGGGGCGCATGGCGAGGATCTTCTCCTGCTCGAACGACAGGACGCCGACGAGGCCGAGTGTTGTCAGCCCGACGCCGAGATGCGCCAGAGCCGTCCCGAAAACCGATCGCGGCAGGCCGGCGAAGCGCCGCAGCATGATGCCGCCCGAAACGCTGCCGAAGCCCGACTTCAACGCTATGTCGGTCAGCGCCCCGAGGATCAGCCACACCGCCAGCCCCGTGCCCAGCGCCGCGAACACCGAAGCACCGTCGACGAACATCATGACCGCCAGCACCGCCAGCAGCGCGCCGGCGAACGCCGCCATCAGCCGCTGCGCCGCGCCGTAGAGGTCGCCGCGCTTCCAGGCCAGCACCGGACCGAACGGCACGACCGCCAGCAGCGGGACCATCAGCGGTCCGAAGGTTAAGTTGAAGAACGGCGCGCCGACCGAGATCTTGTCGCCGGTCACCGCCTCCACGACGAGCGGATACAAAGTGCCGACCAGTACGGTCGCGGTGGCGGTGGTCAGGAAGAGATTGTTGAGGACCAGCGCACCCTCGCGCGAGACCGGATGGAACACACCGCCGGCCGTCAGGCTTCCCGCACGCAGCGCAAAAAGCGCCAGCGAGCCGCCGATGAACAGCGTCAGGATGCAGAGAATGAAGACGCCGCGGCTCGGGTCGGTAGCAAAGGCGTGCACCGAAGTCAGCACGCCGGAGCGGACGAGAAAGGTGCCGAGAAGCGACAGCGAGAACGTGAGGATGGCGAGCAGCAGCGTCCAGATCTTCAGAGCCGAGCGCTTTTCCATCACGATTGCCGAATGAAGGAGCGCGGTGCCGGCCAACCAGGGCATGAAGGAGGCGTTCTCGACCGGATCCCAGAACCAGAAGCCGCCCCAGCCGAGCTCGTAATAGGCCCAGTACGAGCCCATGGCGATGCCACCGGTCAGAAACATCCATGCGGCCAGCGTCCATGGCCGCACCCAGCGCGCCCAGGCGGCGTCGATCCTGCCCTCGATCAGGGCGGCCACGGCAAACGAAAAACAGACCGAAAAGCCGACATAGCCGAGGTAGAGCATCGGCGGATGCACCGCGAGGCCGATGTCCTGCAGGATGGGGTTGAGATCGCGGCCTTCGATCGGCGCCGGGACCAGCCGCGCGAACGGGTTCGACGTCGCCAGGATGAAAAGAAGGAACGCTGCGCCGATCCAGCCTTGCACGGCCAGCACATTGGCGCGCAGCGTCGCCGGCAGGTTCGAGCCGAACACCGCGACCAGCGCCCCGAAAAGCGTCAGGATCAACACCCAGAGCAGCATCGAGCCTTCGTGGTTGCCCCAGGTGCCAGTGAATTTGTAGAGCAGTGGCTTCAGCGAATGCGAGTTCTCCCAGACGTTGGCGACCGAGAAATCGGATTGCACATAAGCCGCGGTCAGGGCCGTAAACGACAGCGCCGTCAGCGCGAAGCCTGCGATCGCGACCGGCTCGCCGACGGCCATCATTCGCTCGTTGCCGGTGCGCGCGCCAAACAGCGGCACGACCGACTGCACCAGCGCCATGGCGAAGGCGAGAACGAGCGCGAAATGTCCGGTTTCAACCATCGCGGCGCGGCCTCATTTTGTTTCCTGCCTGACGCCCTTGGCCTTCAGGCTGTCGGCGACCTCCTTGGGCATGTAGGTCTCGTCGTGCTTGGCCAGCACCGAGTCCGCGATGAAGACGCCGTCCGGCCCGAAGCTGCCTTCGGCGATGACGCCCTGCTCCTCGCGAAACAGGTCCGGCAGAATGCCGACATAGGTCACGGGCACCGAACCTTCCATGTCCGTCACGGAGAAGGCGACCTTTGTGCCCTGGCCGCGCACGATCGTGCCCTTTTCGACCAGGCCGCCCAGCCTGATGCGCTGGCCGGGCTCGAGCGTCGCCGCCTGCAGTTCGGCCGGCATGTAGAAGAACGACGCCTTCTGGCCGAGCGCATAGAACGTCAGCGCCGTCGCCGCGCCAAGGAAGGCGAGCGCGCCGGCGATCACTGACAGTCGTTTCTGCTTTCGCGTCATCGCGTCGCTACTCCGTTGCCGCCACGCCGAGCGTGGCGGCAAATTCGGCGAATTTTTTGCCCTCGTCGGTCGACGGCCCCAACGCCTTCAAGCCGCGATCGAGCGCATCCTTTGCCTCGGCGGGCTTGCCGAGGACCATATAGGAACGCACCAGCCGCGACCAACCTTCCGGGTCGTTGGGATTTTGCCGCAGCCTCTGGTCAAGCCCGGCGACCATGCTTTCGATCATCGCAGTTCTGTCGCCAGCCGGCATCTCCGCCGCTGCATCCATCTCTTCCCGGCTTGGACCGGCAGCCGGCTTCGTGTCATCGCCTGCCGCGCGGCTCTCGGCCGCAGCGATCGCCTCCCCGGCAACCTGCCGCCAGGGCGAACCCTCCGGAAGGCTTTCGGACATGGCCCGCCAGGCCGAAACCGCTTCGGCGGTCCGGCCCTCCTGGGCGAGCGCGGTCGCCAGATAGTAGCGCGCCTTGGGATGGCCGCTCTCTAGTTTCAGCGCCTGTTCGAAAGCCGCCCGCGCGTCGGCCGTCACAATGCCGCCGCCTGCGCTGGCGATCGCCTCGCCGAGACCGGCTTGCCTGTCGGCGGTCGCTCCTTCCAAGCGGATCGCGTTGCGATACGCGGTCACCGCCTCGGCGGAGCGGCCGGTGCGCAGGTAGATCGGCGCGAGCACGTCCCAGCCTCGCCCGTCCGACGGGTTGGCGGCAAGATGCGCCTCGGCGCGCGCCACGAGCTCCTCGACCGAGCTTTCGGCCGGATTCTGTGCCAGTCTTTGCGCCAGCGGCTGGGAAGGAAGTCCGGGCGACCCGAGCGCGACATAGAGGCCCCAGCTTACCAGCGGGACGGCCAGGACTGCGGCGGCGCCGATCACGCGTCCCGCCCCGGCAAAGCGCGGAGCAGCAAGCTGTTGGCCGCCGGGCTCCAGGCGCAGGATGCGCCGCGCAATCTCGGCGCGGGCCTGCTCGGCCTCGGCGTCGCCGATCAGGCCGCGTGCGGCGTCGCGGTCGATCTCGCCAAGCTGGTCCCGGTAAACCTCGAAATCATGGGCATTGGCCGAATCGTTCCGCGTGCGCCGGCTCGCCAGCGGCAGCAGGACCGCCAGGCTGGCGCCCAGCGTCAACAATGCGGCAACGATCCAGAACAGCATATCCATCTCAATAACCAGCGCCGCCCCGCCTGCCAACATTGCGGGCCTGCGGCTGATTGACGGCTAGGCCGGCCGTCAATCCAGAGTGCGACAGGATTCAGGTCAGGCCGAGGCGGAATCGACGATGGCCGCGTAGCGACCAATGACGGATTTCGAGAACCGGAGCGGAGCGTACAGTACGCGAGCACCGGAAGCGCAGAAAGCCGCCATTTGCAGGCCGGCCTCACCTGAATCACGTCAGCGGCGTCCAGCTTCCGTCAGCATTGCGGCAGGCTGTGCCGCGCGCGTTGCGCGACTGGCCCGACGCGAACACCGTATGGCTGTACTGGCGGCAATCTTGCGAGCCGACGCGGTAGGGCTGCGCCGCGACCACCGTGCCATACAGGCCCGACCGGTCGCTTTTCCAGGTCACCGGCTGGCCGCTTTGCGTGTGTTCGAGGGCTCGGTATTCGGCTTCGAGCGCAATGCGCCGGTCGCGCTCATCCATCCCGGCGCCGATCTGACCGCCGACAAGGCCGCCGTTCATCTCGGCGATGATCGCAGCCGCCACCTTGCCGCTGCCGCCATCGTCGCCGGTGATTGTGCCGGCAAGCGCGCCCGCGGCTGAGCCGATCTTGGTGTTGCCCAGGCCCGTCGTCGTGCAGCCGGATATGGCGAGCAGTCCGGCAACCAACGCCGCGCGAATGTTCATGCTGATTCACCGATAAATTGCCGCCAGTCGCGGCGCTGCGATAGTTTCGATGTTTGGCCGAAATTTGGCCGAACGGACGACACAAAGCTTCTACTGAACGCTGCGAAGCTGGACAACCGCTTTCAATCCGCCCAGCGCCGAACGTTCAAGCTCCAGCACGCCATTATACTCGTTGACCAGGTCGGCGACGATCGCCAGGCCCAGTCCGGTTCCCGGCTTGGTTTCGTCGAGACGCCTGCCGCGCTTCAGCGCCTCGCGCGCCTTCTCCTCGGGTATGCCCGGCCCGTCGTCGTCGATCGTGATCGCGAACCGTCCCGGTGCGTCGGAAGCCGGCGCAAGGCTTACGGTCACCATGCCGCGCGCCCATTTCATCGCATTCTCGAGCAGGTTGCCGACGATCTCCTCGAGGTCTTCGCGTTCGCCGGCAAAGACGATGTCGGCCGGCGGCAGACGCAACGACACCCGCGTTCCCGGATTGAGCTTCTCCATGACACGCACGATGCGCCTCACGAGGGGCGCGACCGGGGTGCGGTAGACAACGCTGTCGCGTTGGGCTGCGACGCGGGCGCGCCGCAGATAGTGATCGACCTGGCTCTGCATCGACGCCGCTTGGTCCACGATCAGCCTGCCCTTGTCGCCGCCCAGAGCGCGGCCTTCGTTCAGCAGCACCGCCAGCGGTGTCTTCAGTGAATGGGCCAGGTTGCCGACCTGCGTGCGCGAGCGCTCGACAATACGTCGGTTGTTCTCGATCAGCGCGTTGGTTTCGTTCACCAGCGGCTCGATCTCGGCGGGAAAGCGCCCGTCCAGCCGCTGCGCCGCTCCCTGCCGGACAAGGGCGAGCGAGGCGCGGACCCTGCTGAGCGGTCGCAGGCCGAGCAGGATGGCGGCGGCATTGATGGCGATCATGCCGATGCCGAACAGCGACAGGTAGGTGAACAGGCGCCACTCGAAGATGCCGATCTCGTCTTCCAGTTCGCTGCGGTTGCCCATCACCCTGAACCGGCCGACCCGATTTTGCGCATCGAGCACGAACTCGCTTTCGAGAACCTCCAGATCCTCCCCGTCTATGCCCTCCATCGCATAATTGCGCTGGAACGAAGCATTGAAGGGCGCCTCTGCCGCGCTCGGCGAGGGAATGGCCTCGGTCATCGATGGAGAGCGAAGCTCGCCAGTCAGGCCGCGGGAGACCGGCTCGACCGCCCAGTACCAGCCCGAATTCGGCTGCGAAAAGCGAAGGTCGCCCAGATTGGGGCCGCCGGTCAGCTCGCCGCCAGCCGAAACACCGACGGATCCGATCAGGTTGAAGAGATGCGCCGAAAGCAGGCTGTCAAAGCCGCGCTCGCTGGTCTGGCGGTAGAGCGTCGCGATGACCGTGTAGATGACGACCAGGGCCAGGATCGCCCACAAGGTCGAAAAGGCGATGACCCGGAAGGTCAGCGAGCGCGGCACGAAGGTCATCGGCCGTTTCCGCCGGCTGGGTCTTTGCTGGAACGCCTCCGCGTCACGCCTCCGGCTCGCGCATGCGGTAGCCCATGCCCCGCACCGTCTCGATCATGTCGATGCCCATCTTGCGGCGCAGGCGGCCGACGAAAACCTCGATCGTGTTGGAATCGCGGTCGAAATCCTGGTCGTAGAGATGCTCGACCAGTTCCGTGCGCGACACCACCTCGCCCATATGATGCATCAGATAGGCGAGCAGCCGGAATTCGTGCGAGGTGAGTTTTAGTGGCACGCCGTTGACGTCGGCCTTCGAAGCCTTGGTGTCGAGCCGCAGCGGCCCGCAGGACAGTTCCGACGAAGCATGGCCGGCGGCGCGGCGGATCAGCGCCCTCACCCGCGCCAGCACTTCCTCGATGTGGAAAGGCTTGGTCACGTAGTCGTCGGCGCCGGCGTCGATGCCCGACACCTTGTCGCTCCAGCGATCGCGCGCCGTCAGGATCAGCACCGGCATCTTGCGGCCGGCGCGGCGCCAGCGCTCGACCACGCTGATCCCGTCCATCTGCGGCAGGCCGATGTCGAGAACGACGGCGTCATAGGGCTCCGTGTCGCCGAGGAAGTGCCCCTCCTCGCCATCGAAGGCCTTGTCGACGACGTAGCCCGCATCCGCCAGCGCCTCGGTGAGCTGCCGGTTCAGGTCCTTGTCATCCTCGACGACGAGTATCCGCATGGAATCATGTGCCTGTTGACTGAAGGAGCGTCAGGTATAGGAGGCTTTTCGCATCGGGGAAACAGCGGGCCTTCGCGCATGACCCCGAAAACCGAAATCGGTTTTCGGAAAGGATCATAAAGTCTTAGAGCCCGTCTCGAAAATTCGGAGCGTGGCTTTGCCGGCCAGAGCGTCCGGACGCGCTTGGTCTTTTTTGAACGGTCGGCGCCTGTGTCGGATAGGTGTGATTCGGTCGTGATCACTAGCGATCGTGGTGTTCGATGAGCGCTTCGGAAAGCTGTGTCACGTTTTTCCGTATCCTGCCTAGTCAGGCAAAGGCGGGCGACGGGCGTCTTGAGCCATG
>DASZDZ010000001.1:0-99961 GCA_035941355.1 Pseudaminobacter sp. | reverse complement strand
TTGCGTAACGGGCGCAACGCCGCTCATAATGCGCACGGGTGATTTCAGTCCAGGCCATCGTGATCTCCATCGAATCTCGCAAATCCGACGGAATCACAACCTGCTGAAATCACTCAACTCTTTTTGGAACGGCCACTTAGTCTGGAAAAGGTATTTGGTTCGCTCTCGTTGGTTTTTTGGATCGGCTAGGGCTTGCTGGGTGCGGGGCGATGGGGCTGGGTATTCACGAAGCACCTTCATCTTCATGGTAACGTCGCCGTTGCGTTGATTGAAAACGATGATCTCGGCGGACCAATACCCATGAACGATGTAGTTCCGTTTTGTGTTGATCGCGCTCAGTCTTTCCATAAGGTTGATAAACGACTTATGGGCACCTGCCGGCAACGTAGCCTCGGATAGGACCGTCAGGGCTTCGATCATTGCCTTGCCGGACATTGTGCTGGCTAGTGCGTTGCCCTTCTCGGCGTCTGCACCGAGTAGTCGGGTGAAAAGTGCTCGCAGCTGTATTTCTAGCTTGCTCCACTGGTCCATAAATCGACCAATGCACGTGTGGTATGGAGTCATGTCTGGAAATTCGACGCGAACCACGATGTGTTGAGGCCCGGCCGGTTCCGGTTCAGGCATACCGGTAAACAACAAAGTGATATTGGCCGGAAGGTTCTTCGCCATCCTAACGACCCTGACCGAATAGATGCTTGGAGAGGGTTTCATACCAGATACTCCCAGAGACAAAGACCAAGAAAAGGGGGGCGACGAGGCATTGCGCCGCCTTCTGAAAACCCCTCCCGATCACAAGACGGGAAGGGCGACAAGCAATCGAAGAAGGACAAAGCGGATGAGAAGCCCAGGGCTAATTCATCGCGCCCTTAGCCGCTTCATCCTGTGGACCTCCAAGCATGTTGCCCAGCAGCCCGTAAAGGGATGCTGCGCGGCTTTTGCTAAGCCGCAATCGGGCAATCACGCGCACTTTTTTCCCGCCCTCATCTCCGTCAATGATGAAGCTTCCGAGCGAAAGATAGATAACCCCGTCTACCTCGCGAAATTCCGTAATCAGATCCACGTAGGCAGGGACGGTGTTGTCAGGGTCAACTATTTCGACAGCGCTCCCATCCGGGAATTTAATTACAGGACCATTTGCCATTCTTCGAAACTCCCTATTGGAATCGGTGGAAGTTACTTCTTTTTGCGCAAGTGTAGGAGTGGGCGCGCCTTCTGCTTAGGCGCGATCGGCTCCCTCAATCCGCCGATAGGTGAGGCGCTTGTCGCGTGCGCCGCGAAGCAAATCTTCGGCGCGTTCGGCGTCAGTTACCTTGAGCGCCGCCGTGCAGTGACTGTACAGAACTCGGCAAGGTGCAGATGCGCTTCGCCGCAATGCTGATGGACGCCGACCATGCCGCGCAGATATCATCCAATTGAACCCCGCTGCGCTCCCTTGGTCTCCCGCCCGCGCCTCGCCATCGACTTCCGACCCGTTTAAAACCAGATCCTCTTGGAGCCTTTCATGGCCACTTCAAACAGAACTCGTATCGCCGTGCTCTTTGGCGGGCGCTCCGCCGAGCATGATGTTTCGGTGCTTTCCGCAACCAATGTGATGCGTGCGCTGGAGCCCGCGAAATACGATGCCGTTCCCGTCTTCATCACCCGCGAAGGACAATGGCTGCTGAGCAGCTTCGAGGACGGCGCGCTGGCGAAACCTTCGAGCGGCACGGAAGTCTGCCTCGTGCCGGGCGGACAGGGGCGGATGATGGCGATCCCGGCCGAAGGCGCGCCCTACGAGCTGCCGAGGATAAAAATCCTCTTCCCTGTGCTGCACGGCCTGCATGGCGAGGACGGCGCGGTGCAGGGGCTCGCGGAGGTGGCGCGCGTTCCGCTGGCCGGCTGCGGCATCCTCGGTTCCGCGACCGCACTCGACAAGGACATTGCAAAACGCCTGCTGAACGAAGCGGGCCTGCCCACCGCGCGCTCCGTCACGATCCACCACGCCGCCGCACCGGCCTTTGCAGGGCTGCAGGGCGCGCTCGGGCTTCCGCTTTTCATCAAGCCCGCCCGGCAGGGCTCCTCCGTCGGCGTGAGCAAGGTTTCGACCGAAGCGGAATATGAGACGGCGCTCGCCGAAGGTTTCAGGCACGACCGCAAGCTCTTGGCCGAAGAATTCATCCGGGGCCGCGAGATCGAATGCAGCGTGCTGGAGGATCCGGAAGGCGGCCTCTTCGTTTCCCGTCCCGGCGAGATCGTGCCGGCTGAGAGCCACGGCTTCTACAGCTACGACGCCAAATATATCGACGAGAAGGGCGCGGCCCTGCAAGTGCCGGCAGAGCTGCCGGAAGAGGTCGAAGCCAGCATCCGCGCGATGGCGGCAAGGGCCTTCCGGGCGGTCGGCTGCGACAGCATGGCGCGCGTTGATTTCTTCGTGACGCCGGACATGCGCTTCCTCGTCAACGAGCTCAACACCATTCCCGGTTTCACCGATATCAGCATGTATTCCAAGGCGATGGCGGCAAGCGGCGTCAGCTATTCCGAGATCATCGACCGGCTGGTGACGCACGGGCTGGCGCGCGCCGGCCGGTCAGCCTGATGCCCCTGCCGGGCGCTGGCGGCCGGTGCATCCCGCACCCGGTTGAAACCCCTCGGCGCTCCCCCTACCCTGCCGCCCGAACCAACTTGCGGGGAATCGCTTGAAATCCACCATCCAGCTTCTGCTCCTGGCAATCGCCCTCACCTCCCCGCCGACCGCCGCTTTCGCGGAATGGCAGGCGGTGGAGACGGTAAAACCCTACGCGATTTCCGGCAAATCCGGCCCCGAGCTCTACGCCTCGATCGGCGAGCGCGGACCGAAAGCCAGCATCGGCCGCGCCATCGCCTACACCGATTTCAAGCTGACCTGGCAGCGCAAATACGAGCCGCAAGACGGCGCCTGCACGCTTGTCTCGGCGCGGCCGAAGCTCATCATCACCTACAGGCTGCCAAAACCCGCCGAAAAGCTGCCGGCCGCCACGAAAGAACTCTGGGAGAAATTTTCAGCCGGCGTCAGCGCCCATGAAAAGGTGCATGGCGAATTCATCGTCGACATGGTCAAGGCGATCGAGGCCGCCACCGTCGGCCTCTCCGTCCCCGACGATCCGGAGTGCCGCAAGATCAGGACCGAGATGACAAAACGCCTGTCGGCGCTGTCGCTGGCCCAACGCCAGAAAAGCCGGGATTTCGACCGGGTCGAACTCAGCGACGGCGGCGCCGTCCACCAGCTCATCCTCAACCTGGTGAACGGGCGGTAGGGGCACGGCGGGCGAGAACGTAACCACTCAGCCTTTGTCGGCGCCGATCAAGTGATCGAGCGAAATCCGCCCGGGTCCCCACGCCATGACGCCGAGCGCCATTGCCGCCCAGGTGAGGTGCAGCGGCCAGCCGTCCGGCACGGTGAGCTGTACGACCAGCGTCATCAAAAGCAGCCCGAAAGCCGCCAATCGTGTCGCCAGGCCGAAAACGAGGAGAATCGGGAACAGGATTTCCGCCGAACCGGCGGCGAACGCCACGACCCCGGGTGCGGGAAAATCGTAAGGCCCGCCCGGCAGGTGCAGCTTGAACTCCGAGCTGAAAAGCAGCACGGCGACGTCGTTCAGCTGCAGAAAACCGTCCCATTTGTTGACGCCGGATCGCCAGAAGGGAACGGCCAGCCCGCAGCGCAGGGCAAGCTGGGTCAGCGACGGCGCCGCTATCATGCGCAGCGCGGCGTTCACCTTCCCAGCGAGGGCGGCGATGCCTCGCGGCCCGGCGTCACTGCCCGCATTTCGCTCACTGTTCATCATGCGGAACCTCCCTGGCGCGCCGCTGTGAAGGCGCCCGCCTCCAGCACGCCGGCAATATTGGCTGAAAGATCGAATTCGGCGCTCTCCGCAAATGCCGCCGCGGCCACCGCGCCTAGCGGCTCGCCCGCGGTCAGATGCGAAATGAACACCGCGCCGCCGGGCGGCAGGTGGCGGACAAAGACCTCGAGGCCGGGCCGCGTGACCAGCGCATCTTCCGGCTCGCTCGCCTCTATCCGTCCGACAGGACCGTCGCCCCGGTTGGCCGCAAAGATCGTCACCGCCGGAAAGCGCGAGCGCAGGACGCGCGTTGCCGGATGCGGCGCGAACACGGTATCGGCCAGCCGTTCGGGCGGGATCGACGCCATCGCTCCGGAAGCCAGCGGTTCCGCATCGGCGGCATGATAGCCGTCCAGCCAGGCCCGCTCTATCCGCGCGACATCGGCCAGCCACGGCATCGCCTGGGCGTATTCGTAGCGCTCGATGAAATCGGGAAAGTCGCGGCCATACTCGAAGAGCAGCGGCGAGGACGGCGGCGTTTCGCGAATATGGAACCGCGCCATCGCGCGGAAAAAATCCCGACCGGTGATGCGCTGCGTCGCGGGGAAGGTCGCGGCGAGTGCATCCACCAGGCTGACGGTGACGTTGTTGCGGTAGACGGCATACCGCTTGACCGCAGCCTTGCCGTTCGGCCCCGAAACAGCATCGGGCACGCCGCGCTCGGGATCGAGCAGCCCGGCGGTGAACGCCGCCGCATAGCCGAACCTGCCATCTTCCCGCTGGAGTTCACCCGGCATGGGCTTTTCCGAGCATAGTGCCGCCGGCATGACGGTCGAGGATCGCCTGGGCCGCTGTTGCCTCGGCCGCAAGCACCGGCCATTCGGGAATGTCGCTGTCCCACTCGACCAGCGTCGGGATCGGCCCGCACTGGCTGATCACGACATCGAAGAGTTTCCACACCGCATCGGCGACCGGGCCGTCGTGGCTGTCGATGAGCAGCAGGTCGCCCTCGTCGTCCTCCTGCTCGGCGTGGCCGGCCAGATGGATCTCGCCGACATGTCCGAGCGGGAAATCCGCGAGATAGGAAAGTGCCGAATAGCCGTGATTGGTGGCCGAAACAAAGACATTGTTGATGTCGAGCAGCAGGCCGCAACCGGTGCGCCGCACCAGTTCGCGGATGAACGCCGTCTCGCTCATCGTCGATTCCGGGAAAAGGACGTAGGTCGAGGGATTTTCGAGCAGGAGCGGACGGCCGATCGTCTCCTGCACCTCGTCGATATGATCGGCGACGCGCGAAACCGTTGCCGGCGTGTAGGGCAGCGGAAGCAGGTCGTTGAAGTAGGTGGTGTCGTGGGTCGACCACGCGAGATGCTCGGAAACGAGCGCCGGCTCGTAGCGGTCGACGAGCGCCTTGAAGCGTTGAAGATGCGCCTTGTCGAGCGGCCGCGGCCCGCCGATCGACATGCACACGCCGTGCAGCGAGACGGGATGGTCGCGGCGGATTCTGGTCAGCGCATCGTGCGGCGGACCGCCGGCGTCCATGTAATTCTCCGCATGCACCTCGAAGAAGCCACGATCGACGGTGTCGGAGAGGATCGCGCCGAGATGCTCATGCTTGAAGCTGGTGCCGGCAAGGCCGGCGACGGGGTGCGCCGGAAAGCGCGAGATTTCCGACACGCGGGATGCTGGGTGAATGGCCAGTCCGTTCATCTTGGTCTCCGCTTTCCGGCAATTGCGTTGCTTAAGACGGAACGTCGCGCGTCAGTTCGGTGGCCGATCCCTTGCGGTCTCCCGGCAATTCCATCGTCATGCACGTGCCGCCGTCGACGAACTTCCAGGCGTTGCCCTGATAGTCGACGGTCGAGGTGCCCTGGCAGGTGGTGCCCGGGCCGGCCTTGCAGTCGTTCTGCCCCTTCAAGGCGACGCCGAAGCACTTCTCCTTGCCTGCATCCATCGCCGCCTTCACTTCCGCTTCAGACAAGGGGGCAGCAGTGGCAAACGATGCAAGCGCGGACGCAACTGCGCCGGCCAGCATCGCAACGCTCACGGTTGATTTCATCTGCATGTTTTCTTCTCCCGTTGGGTTGGTCAGCGCGCCGCATCTCGTACGCGCAGTGGTCACTTCGATCCCGGCAGGCCGCGTGTTACGTCCCCTCGGCCACACAAATTCGTGATCGCCACCTGCCGCGGCTTGGACAAAATTTTGCCGACGCCGTAACAAAGGACCGCCCGCAAACGTAATTCGGGGATAGAGCAGGCTTGAACAGCAGCGACGAAAGCGAACTTGCCCGGCTGATGCGCGCGGCGATCGCGGGAGATGAAAGGGCCTATGGCGATTTCCTCCGGCGGGCGGCCTGCCTCGTGCGCGGTTTTGCCCGGCGAAAGATCGTGAAGGGTGGGATCGACCCGGAGGATATCGTGCAGGAGACATTGCTTGCGATCCACATCAAGCGCCATACGTGGCGGGACGATGCGCCCGTGACGCCATGGCTCTATGCGATCGCGCGCTTCAAGCTCATCGACGCGTTTCGCCGCCGGGGGCGCCGGATGGAGATCGATATCGGCGAGATCGCGGAAGCGGCCGCCGAACCTCAGGCGGAATCGGCGCGGGAATGGGAGATCGACCGTGCGCTCGAGAGCCTGGCGCCGGGCCAGCGATCCGTGGTCGCGGCGGTTTCCGTGGATGGCCGTTCGATCAGCGAGACGGCAAGCAATCTAGGCATGAGCGAAACGGCGGTCCGGGTCGCTCTGCATCGCGGCCTGGCGGCAATCGCCAGGCGGTTCGGGCGGGGCTGAGATGGATACAAACGAACTGATCAAGGCGCTGGCGGCCGACGCACGGCCGCGCTCAGCGTCGCTTTCGACCGTTTGGTGGGGTGCCGCAGCACTCGCGGTAGCCGTCGCCGCCGCCGTCTTCCTCGCCACGCTCGGCCCGCGGCCCGATATCGCCGCTGCCGCCGGCACAGCGCGCTTCCTTTTCAAAATCGTGGTGATGCTGACCCTGGCATGCGGCGCTTTCGGCGCCCTGCGTGCTCTTTCCCGGCCGGAAGGAAATTTGCGCACGGCGCTGCTGCTGTTGACTGCAGCGCCAGCCCTGCTGGCTGCGGCAGTCGCTGCGGAACTGTTGGCTGTTCCCCCGGAGACCTGGCCGGAAAGAATGATCGGCGACAGCAACGTCTTTTGCTCGCTCCTTGTAATGATGATCGGCCTCGCGCCGCTTTCGATCCTGTTGCTGGCGTTGCGCCGCGGAGCGCCATCCAATCCGGGAGTTGCAGGGGCGGTCGCCGGACTTCTTGCCGGCGGAATTGCCGCGACGATCTACGTAGTCCATTGCACCGACGATTCTCCGCTTTTCGTGGCCATCTGGTACACGATCGCCATCGCCGGGCTTGCCCTTGTCGGCGCCGCCAGCGCCAGCCGTCTCGCCCGTTGGTAGCTCGCTGCGTACTGGAACGTGCGCGCAAACGGACGGCAGCAGCACCGCAGGCGGCCTTGCCTGTTTCAGCCGATGCTCATCGAAACATGGCCTTCAACCTTTCCCACCAGCCGGGCTCAGGCTTCGCCGGTTTCCGGACATTGTTGGTGAGGCCGTTGATATAGACAACCATGTTCAGCGGGTCGAAGCGCAGGCCGTGGAATTTGGCGGCGAAGCGCCCGCCGCGATCGATGACGTGCGTGACGGCTCCGTGCATCTGTTGCCCATCCTCGAGCGGCTCGAAACGGACGTCGTATTCCTCGGACAGCTTTTGCGTCGCATCCTCAGGCTGGCCGGGAAGCTTGGTCAGGAACATCCAGTTCTCCGCGTCCAGCCCGTGCGCCGGTCCATAATCCTTGAGCACCTGGGCCGTATCCTTGGCCGGATCGGTGGTGACGGTCAGGAACTGCACCCTGTCCTTCATCGGCGTCGCGTTGATCTTTTCCTGAATGTCGGCGATCACCTCCGAATGGATCGGACAGAAATCCGTGCAGCTGGCGAAGATGAAGTTGAGCACGACGATCTTGTCGGAAAAATCGGAAAGCCGAACCGTCTTGCCATCGGCATCGGCCAGTTCGAAAGCTGGCGCGGCGGGCTCGTCGATCGCCTGGAAGAATTTCTCCTCGCTGCCCATGATCTTATCGAGATCGGCGCCCGGATGGTGAGCATGCGCAGGCAAGGCAAAGCCCAGCAGGAGAGACAGCGCAAGAAGCAACGGCTTCGCTTTCATGGCCGATCCTTTCCGGCTGCGCCGGTTAACGCACGTGCGGTCAAAACTGCTCTCACTGTGTCTTCTCCCGTTCCCGGAGGCTCATCTCCGCCTGATAGGCGCGTTCCCGCTCCGGCCATTTGCTCTTGATGAAAGCAAGGACCGCCCGGATGTCCTCGTCGCCGAGAATGCCTCCGAAACCCTGCATATCGCTTTCGTAACCGCCGCCGACGACAGCGGCCGGGCCCTCTTTGGTGATGCGGAAGAGCACGCCGTCCGGATGGTGCCAGGTGTGGCCGGAAGCGTCGTGCGGCGGCGCCGGCATTCGCCCGGAAGGCAGCGGGCTCTTCCAGTTCGGCTGCCCTTCGAGCTTTGCGCCGTGGCAGGACGCGCAGCGCTCGACATAAAGCGTCTCACCTCGCGCAATCGTGGCGGCATCGCCCCCTAGCCGATCGGCGAGCCAGGGCCATGTCCAGGCCAGCCCAAGGCCAGCCGCGGCAACGCCGAACATCGAGAAGAGAACGGCCGTCCTCCTCATCTGCCGCCGCTGAAGAACAGATATTTGACCAGTGCGGCAGCCGCCAGGACGAGCACGACGACGCCAAGCAGCCACACCAGGCCCATGCCGAACATCATCGTGCCGCTCATACCTTCCATCATCATCGGACCGCTCCTATTCCTTCGCGTAGATGCCGCCCACGCCGCCCGATTTCGGAATTTCCAGAATCTCGAACGGTGCTTCCTTGGTGCCGCTCATGCCGGGCGAACCCATCGGCATGCCGGGCAGCGTCACGCCCTTGATGTCGGGCCGCTCGGTCAGGAGCTTGTTGACCGTGCCGACCGGCACATGACCGCTGACCACATAGCCGTCGATGAAGGAGAGATGGCAGCCCTCGGCCTCCTCCGGAATGCCGGCCTCCCGGCTCATGCCGGAAAGGTCGTGCGTCGGTTTCACCGTAACGGCAAAGCCGTTGTCCCGGAGATAGTCGGCATAACCCTCGCAGCAGCCGCATTGCGGGTTCTTGTAGAGCGTAACGTCCTTTTCACCCGCCAAAGCCAGACCGGCGCTTGAGAGCAGGGAGGCTAGGACGAGAGCTTTCAAGATGTTGGACATGTTCGTTTCTCCATTTGTATTGACGTTCAGGCGACGCGGATGACGCCCATCATGCCGCCGGCCTGGTGTTCGAGAACGTGGCAGTGAAACATCCAGTTGCCTGGATTGTCGGCGACGAAGGCGATCTCGACCTTTTCGCGCGGCGAAATCAGCACTGTGTCCTGCCACTCCCGGTGCCGGGTAGGCTGGCCGTTGCGGGAAATCACCCGGAACGAATGGCCGTGCAGATGCATCGGGTGATGCCAGGCCGTCGCATTGGTCATGGCGATGACGTGGCTCCTGACCCGCGCGAGCGTCAGCATGGGCTTCATGACATGGCTGGTTTCGTCGGCGGCCACGCCATTGATGAACCAGGCGCTGCTGGAGTTCATCATCTCCATCATCGAATGCATGCCGCCCATCCTGCCTCCAGCCGCGCCCGGCCCCATCTTCGCGCCCATCTCGGCGGCGATCATTTCGCCCATCATGCCGCCGTTGAAGAGGACCTCGTTGCGGGACGCGTTTTCGAGATCCGGCTCCGGCAGCGGATTGGCCGGCAGGGCCATCGGCCAGTCCGGCGCGCGTTCTCTCAGGGAGGCATCGGCATAGACGAAATCGACGAACGGGAATTCGAGCCCTTCATAGAACCGGTCCATGATCGAAGACCGGCTGCCGGGCTCGCCCGTCATGTCGATGACCAGATCGGCGCGCATCGCCGGGCCCAGCACGACCCGCCCTCCGTCCGGCGCGTGCGGCGTCACCGGCTGGCCGTCGAGCGCGATCACGACCGGCTCATGGCCGGCGAAGTCGAGGCTGAAGATGCGGGCATTGGCGGCGTTGATGAGCCGCAGGCGGATGCGCTCGCCCTTCTTGACCGCAAAACTGTCCGGCACGCGCCCGTTGATGGTCACCGTGTTTCCGACGCGACCGTTATGGTGGATGTCATGCCGGTTGCCGAAATCCTCGCTGACTTCGCCCGATTTCTTCAGCCGCCAGTCGCCGAGCACCCAGGTCACGTCGCGGTCGACCCGGATCGGCTCCGGCTCCTCGACGATCAGCGGGCCGTAAAGCCCGCGCCCGACCTGCTCGAAACCGCGCTGGTGCGGGTGATACCAGAAGGTGCCGGCGTCCACCGCGTCAAATTCGTAGACGAAGCGTTCGCCCGCTCCGATCGGCGGCTGGGTCAGGTGCGGCACGCCGTCCATTGCGTTCGGCACGCGCACGCCATGCCAGTGCACGGTCGTTTCTTCGGCAAGGCCGTTTTCGACCACGACGCGCAGCCGCTCGCCCTGGCGGATGCGGATCTCGGGACCGGGAACGGCGCCGTTGTAGCCCCAGATAGCAGTCTCGCCGAACGGCTCCGGCACCAGCCGCACTCGACCGGGCGCTGCCCGCAACCGGACCTCGCGCATAGCCGCAGCATTGGCTGGCGATTGTTGGTAGAGGGGGAGCATCACACCCGCCGCGCCCGCGGCGGCCGATGCAAGAAAGCCCCGACGCGTCAGCGTCGGCTTGAGAAATCTCGACATGGATCAATCATCCTGAAAAGTCGGTCGTTCATTCGCACGGCAGCGTCGGAAAGACGCCCCATGCGAAAATTGCGATCACCGGCGGCAAGTTCGCCAGCGATCGACGACACCGCAGCCGGGCATGCCCGGTCCGTGTCAGTTCAGGAAGATGGTTCGTGGAGGAGACGTATCCGGCGAATGGATAAGGCCGTCCGGCGCTTTCAGCGGAGAACTCGCGATACCGGCGGCCACGAAGGGCAATTCAATTCCCGCATCCGCTGGAATTGCGGCAAAGGGCGCCAGACAGGCCTGGCCGCACACCGGGGCCTTGCCGCCCTCCGGCGGGCAGGCATCGCAATCGCCCATATCTCCGTCGCCCATCGTGGAGACCGACATCGCCAACGACATGCTCGTCGCCTGTGTGGCGTGCGCAACCGTGCCCGCGGCGAACACCGCGAGCAGGACGATTGCAAGGATGCGGGCAAGCCTGTTCATGACGTTCATGCTATCCTGTTTGCGCATGATGTCCAGTTATACGCGCTGTCGGGTAGTGTCTCAGTTTGAAATTTGAGCGCTATCGCAAAGGGTCATCATGGAGCTTCATGAGATTCTGGCATCCACCAAATACATCGGTCGTCTTTTCAGCCCATTCCCTAACTTTGTTCTTCAGATAGGTTGATGCCGGTGTCATCGCCACCTTCGGCTAGAGTCTTGAGATCGGCGCTCTGCAATCTTGTTATATCTTCGCTCAGTTCCAAATAAACGGGGTATCGGAGCCGCATCCCCTTTCCGCGACGTACCCCAGAAACTTGGTAGACATGGGTAGGAGCGGCGCTCCGCAGAACTTCTCAGCCAGAAAGTGCGCTATTAGGGAGTATTCTAACCCGAAGAACGGTCCCGTTGGCTCTCCGTTCTCGATTTGGTTATCGCACAGATCAAAGCCATGTACCTGGCTAGGCCATAGAGCAAGAGGCGCGACAACAGCAGTGGACATGAAGAAGTGAAGCCAACGATGCTGGCTAGGCACGATCATTGTTCATCCTCTTCTTGTACGGCCCGCGCTTCCCCGGCATATAGGCGCTTTGGCCTATGGGATCAAACGCGATAAGCGTTTCCGCATATTTCAAACTGAGACACTACCGCGCTGTCGGTAGTGTTTCGGTTTGAATTTGGGTGGCGAGACTCGCAATGGCGAAAAATACGCCCTTGGAATCGCGGCGCGGTCGAGAATTGTACGGAACCAACAATTATTCCACCCGTTAACGGGCAGCCCGTTTTCCACAGGACGGGTGAATCGAGTCCCGGCAGATCGCTCCCCTCACGCCGATCCTGCCGGGCTCGATTTGGTTTTGACTGGCTGGCGCAGGCGCGGAAGTCGTGTCCCATCTTTACGATATTTCGCGCCCAGCCTCGCCGGAACTGGATTTCGCACCGCCGCACTCCTAAAATGATAGTATGGGCGTTTGCGTCCAGATGAAGCATTCATGCGTTCGGTTTCGAGCGCAGCAACTTTCGGATGCCGCCCGAATGGACGACCCGTACAAACCGAAGAAATCGACAAGCCCGAAGGCGGGGCGGCTGCTCGCCATCGACGCATGGATCGACTCCACCCTCTACGAGTCTAGTTTCGCGGCGCGGGAATTCTGGGAAAACCTCACTGTCTTCTTTCGCCGCTTTCGTGTCTCGGGCTGGCGGCGCGGCGTCGTCGAACTGCTGAGCGAAGGTTTTACGCTCGGCGCGGCCGGCTCGGTGGTGATGCTGGCGCTGGCGCTGCCCGCCTTCGAGGAGACATACGGCGACTGGCGCGCCCAGGACGATTTCGCCGTCACCTTCACCGACCGCTACGGCAACGAGATCGGCCAGCGCGGCATCATCCAGCGCGATTCCGTGCCGGTCGACGAAATGCCCGACCATGTCGTCAAGGCCGTCCTGGCGATCGAGGACCGCCGGTTTTTCGAGCATTACGGGATCGATTTTCTCGGCCTCGTCCGGGCCATGTCGGAAAACGTCCGCGCCAACTCGGTCGTCCAGGGAGGGTCCAGCATCACCCAGCAGCTCGCCAAGAACCTTTTCCTGACCAACGAACGCACGATCGAACGCAAGGTCAAGGAGGCTTTCCTGGCGGTCTGGCTCGAGATGAACCTGTCGAAGGAAGAGATCCTGCAGCTCTACCTCGACCGCGCCTATATGGGCGGCGGCACGTTCGGCATTGCGGCCGCGGCCGATTTCTACTTCGGCAAGACGGTCAAGGATCTGAATCTCGCCGAGGCGGCCATGCTCGCCGGCCTGTTCAAGGCGCCGGCCAAATACGCGCCGCACATCAACCTTCCCGCCGCGCGCGCCCGCGCAAACACCGTCTTGAACACCCTGGTGCAGGGCGGATTCATGACCGAAGGCCAGGTTCTCTCGGCCCGGCTGAGGCCCGCCGACATCGTCGACCGGGGCGATCTGCAGAGCCCGGACTATTTCCTCGACTGGGCCTTCGAGGAGGTCAAGCGCATTGCCGCGAAATCCGGCGTCCATTCGGTCGTGGCGCGCACCACGATCGACATGAACCTCCAGAAGGCGGCGGAAGAATCCGTCGAGTTCCACCTGCGCCAGCACGGCAAGGCATATCGTGTGGCCGAAGGTGCGGTCGTGGTCATGGAAAACGACGGCGCGGTGCGCGCCATGGTCGGCGGCAGGGATTACGGCACGAGCCAGTTCAACCGCGCGACGCGTGCGCTTCGCCAGGCAGGCTCGTCGTTCAAGCCATATGTCTATGCAACCGCCATGGAACACGGCTTCGAGCCGAAATCGATCATTTCCGACGGCCCGATCTGGTGGGGCGCCTGGTCGCCGAAGAACTATTCGCGCGGCTATTCGGGCCGCGTAAGCTTGACGGACGCGCTGGTCAGGTCGATCAACACTGTGCCGGTGCGGTTGGCCAAGGATCATTTCGGCGTCAAGCCGGTCGTCGAGCTGGCGCATGCGATGGGCGTGGAATCGCCGCTCGAAGTGTTCAAGACGACGGTTCTCGGCACGTCGGGCATGACCGTCATGGACCAGGTGACCGGCTACAACGTGTTCG
Organism: Pseudaminobacter sp.; assembly: GCA_035941355.1. Classification (GTDB taxonomy): domain Bacteria; phylum Pseudomonadota; class Alphaproteobacteria; order Rhizobiales; family Rhizobiaceae; genus Allomesorhizobium. The sequence continues at coordinate 86,306 of DASZDZ010000001.1, read as the reverse complement.
CCAATGGCGGCTATGCCGGCACGCGGCATGGCATAACCCAGCTTCTCACCCATTCGGGCGAGGTCATCTACGACCAGGGAAAGGACGCCCCCAATCCCAGGCGGGTTCTGTCGCAACAGGCGGTGACGGCCATGAATTCCATCATGGTCCAGATACCCGAGCGCGGCACCGGCCGCCGCGCGGCCCTGCCGTCGATCCGCTCCGCCGGCAAGACCGGCACGACGCAGTCCTATCGCGATGCCTGGTATGTCGGCTACACCGGCAACTACACGGCCGCCGTCTGGCTCGGCAATGACGACTTTTCGCCCACCAACGACATGACCGGCGGATCGCTGCCGGCGATGGTCTGGCAGAGGCTGATGGCTTACGCACACCAAAATGTCGACTTGAAGCCGATCCCGGGTATCGAGAACCCCTTTGTCGATCCGAAGGTCGCAGCCAAGGCAATTGCAGCGGCGGCCAAGGCCGCGGCAGAAACGCAGGATGGCGGCGCAGCGCCGGTCGCCGACATCGGACGGCCTCCGCTGTTGTCCAGCACGACGACACGCCTCCTGCGCCAGATGAGCAGCACGTTCCGCACCGCGCCGGTCATCGAAGCCCCCGCCGAGCCCGAAACCCTGTCTGCCATGTGAACCTGTCCGCCGAGGCTATAAAACCGCGCAGCCTTCCCGCCGAAGTCACACGGCTTGCGCCGCCCGCCCGTAACGCGATACTCGCATAACGCGATACTCGAACGACGCATCTCCTCCCGCCGGCGCGCCTCATGCTCAAGACTGCCTTCCTCGCTCTTTTAACGCTTGCCATCGCGATCGGCGGGGGCGCTGCCAGCCTTTGGTATGTTCTGGATGCGCGCGACGGCGTAGGCGCGGTCGCCATCGGCGGCTGGACGGCGTTTCCCGACATTGGCACGCCCGACGCCGACCCCTATTCGAAGGCTCGCGTCTCGCGCCAGGGCATCCTGGCTCTCGGCCGCGCCGAAGGCCTGGCCTTTGCTGCCACGCACGATGCCGGCGGCCGGCCGCTCCGGCGCGAGTGCTCCTACCGGATCGAAGGCGCCGCCCCGCCGGCTCGCTTCTGGACGCTTTATGCAGCCGACGCGGCGCGCAATGTCATCATGGCCAACCAGCGCAAAACCGCGCTCCATTCGCTCGAACTCCTGCGCCAGCCGGACAATTCCTTCTCCATCGCCGTCAGCCGCAGGCCCGCTCCGGGCAACTGGTTCGGCGTGCCGGGCGCCGGCCCCATGCGGTTCGTGTTGACGCTCTACGACACTCCGGTCGCCGGCAGCACCGGCGTCGCCGACGTGGAAATGCCGACGGTGGTGAACGTGGGGTGCGATGCTTAGGATCGCCTATGCCATTGCGCTCGGCCTGTTTGGCGCCGGCATCGTCCACATCGTCATCCTGCTTCTGGTGCCCGAACTGTCGGAGCGGGATGCCTGGTCCCGGCTTTCCGCAGTGGCCGGCCCGTACCGCATGATACGCATCGACCCCGACGGCGGCGGTTCCGCGCTGGTCGGCTCGGTCGACCCGCTCTTTCATGCGGCCGCCTGCCGCTTCGACCTCTCGGATGGCGTCGTCCAGGTCAGCGCGCCCGGCAACGTTCCGTTCTGGTCGGTATCGGTCTACAATCGCGGCGGCCAGAATATCTACAGTTTCAACGACCGCACGGCGGCCACCGGGCTTCTCGATTTCGTGATCCTGACGCCGACGCAGATGATCGAACTGCGCAAGGACCTGCCCGAAGAGCTGCAGCAGTCCATCTTCGTGGAAGCGCCGCTCGATGAAGGCATCGTCGTCGTTCGCGCCTTCGTGCCGGACGAAAGCTGGGAGGAAGTCGTTAGCCGTTATCTCGGCGGCGTTTCCTGCACGCAGGGCTAGCGCAACACGTCCAAGAGGACGCGCGCGCTCTGATGCCTGCCGGCGACTTCAATGCTGCGGCTTCGTCCGCTGCGGCGGCAGGCTGCTGCCCGCTGCCGAAACTGCGACTGGAGAACCAGGACGCTCGTAGCGCACACCGGGAAAGATGATGACTGTCGCGGGCGCTCCGGCGGTCCGGTCGGACCGGGGCGCTCCCGCTCTCTTCTGCACGAAGGAAACTATGCTGCCCATGACTTGCGAATTCCCTCTCGGTTGAACCGGAGCAACCACGCAACGCCTCCACCTCGATTAAGGCCAGCAGAGAGTTAACAGTCTGCTAACGGATCGGCGCTAACTTTAGCTTTGCGTTCCGTCCCGCGGTTCAAAAGCGGGCGGCAGCGCGGCGTGTATCCGTGTCAGGCGTAATTCGTGTCAGCATCCGATTTCAGGCAGATCGCCATCAAGGGCGAGGCGCGCAAGGCCGAACAGCTGTTTCGCGCCGCGGTTTCCGCCTTCTGCTCGCTGACCCGTCCGTCGCGCCGCGAGATCGCGCAACTCGAAGATCTCGCCCTGCCGCTCTTCGAAATGGTCTCGGTGGAGTCGCGCCGTTTCGTTGCCGCCGCCCTCTCGGAATGCGAGCAGGCGCCCAAGGCGCTGATCGATCGTCTCTGTGCCGAAACGGTCGACATCGCCGCGCCGCTGCTCGTCCGCTCGAAAGCGCTGGCTGACATCGACCTCATCGCCCTGATCGGCCGGCACGGTCTGCCGCATGCCCGCGCCATCGCGCGCCGGCCCGGCCTCAATCCCACGATCGGCCACCTGATCCGGGCGCTCGAACGCAAAGCCCCGCCCGGCGCCGACCCCACGCCGCAGCCGGCCGAAGAAGCGGCGGCTGTGCCCGGTTCATCATCGGCGTCCGCCGCCGACAACGTACGCCGGCGCCTGCGGTCCATGATGCGTCCTGTCGGCAACGCCGATGCCGACCGGGAGGAGGCAGCTTTTCCGGAACGCAGCTATTCGCGGCTGCGCGCCGCGGCGCTCACTGGCAATCCGGCGTTCTTCCATGCCGCGCTGGCCGACGCGCTCGGCGTCGACGCCGCGACCGCACGGTCGGTCGCCGGCATGTCCAGCCACTCCGCGTTGCTAGCGGGCCTGCGCTCTCTCGACCTTGCCGAAGAATGCGCCTTTCTCATCGTCGCTGCGACGTTCCCGGCGCATTTCCCGCATCCGGAAGCCATCCGCCTGTTTCTCGAGCGCTACCGCGCCCTCGACCGGGAGACCGCGGTCGAGCGCGTCCGCTGCTGGCAGATGGAAGCCGCCGCACTCGCCGTCCGCGGAAACACGCCGGTGAACGCCCGCGTTCAGCCGCGCCTCGGACGCTGACCGCTTCCGCAACATGACGCTACCAAGAGTATACATGATATGATATAGTGCAACTCAGGGTTATGACCCTTGGCGGGGGCGCAATATGGAAAAGCTGATATGGCCGGTAGCGCTTATCGTATGCGCGATCGGTGGGATGTTCATCTTCAAGGCTGATCTCTCGGCGATGATCAAGAGAATATCTGCGATAGACAAGAACGGCATAACCTTGGTGCAGCAGATAGATAAAATCGACGTGAACTTGACCATAAATTCCGCCGATGAGTTGACCAAGGCCAGGGATGCACTTGCCACAAGGGCCAAAGATATTCTCGGCATGCATCCCGTCGCACTCGCCTTTTTTGTTCGCAGCGCCGATTGCTCCTTCTGGAACGTTGCGGAGATAACGAAAAGCAAGCACGAGCTGTACATCAAGGAACTGGCCACCACCGAACTCTCCGATGTCTATCTTGTCGACAACACGGAGACGAAAAGCGGCTTCGGCGGGCCAGGCATCCAGGTCGTGCACCGGGAAAAGGGCAAATTCCTGCTCATGGCGTTTGGGGTGGAAGTGGATCAATGCAGTCCCGCCAGCGGCGCCACGGTCTATCGCTAGGCGCGTCTGTCGCCAGCCCGAAGGTGAAGAGGCTATGGCCTTGACCGGCCCGGTCGTTAGTGACCTATTTCGGACATCGAACGCATACGAACAACATGTCGATTATCCGACTGGACGAGACGGCAATGGACATTCGATCGACCCTGACGGAGCTATGCGAGGCCTTCAACGCGCACGATCTCGATCGCATCATGACGTTCTTTTCCGACGATTGCGTCTTGGAGATGCCAAGGGGAAGCCAGCCTTGGGGTTCCCGTTTCGAGGGCAAACGAAACGTACGAGAGGCGCTGGCGACACGCTTTGAAGGCCTGCCTGATGTCCACTACGGCAAGGACGAGCATTTCGTGGATTCGACTGCCGAAACCGGCATCTCGAAATGGACGCTCACAGGCACGACCCGAGAGGGGACGAAAAAGGAGGTCCAAGGCTGCGATTTCTACACATTCCGCAACGGCAAGGTGATCCGCAAGGACTCATATTGGAAGATCGTGGAGTAAGAGTTCCCTAGGCCGTGATCACCGCGATCAATTCCTCGACGGGCGTCTGGCCGGCCTCGACCTCCACGATCCAGACATCCGGATCGAAGCGCGCCTCCTTCTCCAGCCGCCGATCCAGCGCCGCATTATCCTCTCCCTCGTTCAGCCGCATGAACCGGCGCTCTTCGGGCCGGCCCGGATCGTAGCTCGTCTGGGGCGCCGGGCCAAAAAGGCTGGCCTCGCCGAACCGGTCGCGCGAAACGACGAACATCGCGCCCGCCTCCGCCGCGCCGCGCTTGACCACCGCTGCGAACCCGCCAGCTGCGAAAATCCGGCGCATAAGCGCCGATACGAACAGATCGGTGGTGACGCGCATCGTTTCAGGGAACTTTCCGTCGGGTGATCAATCCCTCACCCTTACCCTCTCACCGCCGGAACGGGAAAGGGGTAGCGACCAAGCTCATCCGGGTGACGGGCAAAAGCAGAAAGACCTGGGACCCCTTCCATAGCCGATTATGGAAACCGCTGAGGCATGGATTTCCGACACTCTCCGCTCGCTGCGCTCGCTCAAGAGGTCGGGAATGATGAATTGCTTTGATTGCTCCGTTTAGTCTCCAACCCCCGGCAGTTGTTAAAAACACCCCATGAAGCTCGTCATTCCCGACCTCGTGAGCGAGGAACGAGCGGCTTGAAGGCACGGTCGCTGGCGGCAAGAACCGCGAATTGCGTTGATCGATCCGTTTAGTCTCTAACCCCGGCGAGTTGCAAAAAAGCTCCCATGAAGTGCGTCATTCCCGAGCGAGGAACAAGCGGAGAGTGTCGGGAATCCATACCTCAACAGAGAGGACATCAGAGCCGGTTCAGCAAGGGGAACAAGGTCTTGAAGGCACGATGACCGGCGGCAAGCCCCTCAATTCGTCAGCCCGATTTCCTTCATCTTGGCATAAACCGCCTGGTCCGGCTCGCCGGTTTCCGGCAATCCGAACAAGGACTGGAACTCCCGGATCGCCGCCTTGGTGCGCGCGCCGATCACCCCGTCAATCTCCATCTCGTCATTGCCGAAGGCTTTCAGGCCAGCCTGGATCCTGACGACCATGTCCTTGGGCGCCGTCGCGACTTCCTCGCGAGGCGCGGGCTTGGGTACGGCGCTTTCGCGCGGCGCTGGCGTCGGCGCAATGCCTGCCGTCGTCGATGGGGCGCCGAGCAATTCCAGAAGCTCAGCGTCGACGCTCGCGGAAACTTCGAGGCCCATCTTGCGCCGGTAATCCTCGATCGCCTTGCCGGTGTTCGGGCCGGCTAGGCCGTCGACCGTGCCGTCATAGAAGCCCAGCTCCTTCAGGATCGCCTGCACCTGCTCGACCTGCGGATCGCCCTTCGGGCGGGCCGCGGCCTCGTCCGGGCGCACGAGATGGATCGTCGTCCCCTGGTCCGTGTCGTCGCGCGGCCAGTCGGCCGGGTCGAAATCGCGCGTGGCGAAGAATGCGCCGGGATGCGGGTGCGGCTGATACCATAGCGCATTCGCCGAGACGTAGAGCAGCGCCACCAGGAACGCCGTCGAGCCGCCCACGAATACCGGGTTGCGCGAGATCAGCCCGCCCAGGGCAGCGACGCCGCTGTTGAGCGCGTAGCCCCGGCCGCCGCTTCGTTTAGCTTGCTTTGCGGAGCGTGCCATCGGCCTTCTCTTTCGTTCTGCCGGGCATCGGCAGCAATTCCGCCTCGCCGCCGCTCTCGCCGGCCGGACCATCGACCGGCAGGCTTATCGTCACCGTGGTGCCCTCGCCGAGCGCGCTTTCGATCGACATCGTGCCGTCGTGCAGCCCCACCAGCCCCTTCACCAGCGAAAGCCCGAGGCCCGTACCTTCATACTGGCGCGTATAGTCGTTCTGGACCTGCGAGAACGGCTTGCCGATCGTGGAAAGGTCCTGCTCGGCAATGCCGATACCGGTGTCGCTGACCCAGAAATGCAGGCGCGACCCGATCCTCTTGCCGCCTATCACCACGCGGCCGCCCTCCGGCGTGAACTTGACCGCGTTCGAGACCAGATTGATCAGCATCTGCTGCACGGCGCGCTTGTCGGCATGGATCTCGCCGGTTTCGGCAGCCACCTCGGCATGAAGCCCGATCTTCTTGTCCTTGGCCTGCAGGCTCATCATCGAGCGGCACATCTCGACGGCTTCGCGAAACCGGAAAGGCTCGGGATACATCGCATAGGAGCCGGCCTCGATCTTCGACACGTCGAGGATCGAGTTCACGACTTCGAGCAGGTGCTGCCCCGAATCGCGGACAAGACCGACATATTCCTTTTGTCGCGGGTCGCCGAACGGCCCGAACATCTCGTGCAGGAGCATGTCGGAAAAGCCTATGATCGCGTTGAGCGGCGTGCGCAGCTCGTGGCTGACAGCCGCCAGGAAGCGGCCCTTGGCGAGGTCGATCCCATCATTGGCGTCCACCGCCTCGGCCAGCGCCTGCCGCAGTTGCGCCATTTCCTCATTGTCGCGCAACAGGGCCACGAACGCCTGTCCGCCCGGATCCCGGCGCAGTTCGATGATGAAATGCCGGTGGTTGTCGCCGGGCAGGTTGCCGCCCTTTTGCGGCAGCCGAATGCGGACCTCCACTTTCCGGCTTTCCCTGCCTTCGCGCAGATCGGCAAGCGCGCAAAGGTAGCCGACCCGGTCGGCGATATGGATGCGATCGAACAGGCCGGTGCCCAGAAGGAGTTCCGGCGGCAGTTTCAGGATCTGGCGGGATTTTTCGGTGGCGTCGAAAATGTCGCCGCCCGGAGCGATCCTCAGCACCACGGCGTCGATAATGTCCTCGATCCTCGGCGCGGCGACCTCGTCGCGAGCGGCCACCGTCTTGCCGGCAGCCGGGGCGAGCCGCGCCAGGAGCGTTGCCGCATACGCCATCGGAACCAACCAGTGCCAAAGGGCGGGCGTAGCGCCACCAAACGAAAGCGCGGTCTGCAGCACGAGAGCCGCCACGGCCGCTGCCCCTCCCCAAACCGCCGCTTTCGCGGTCCGCCCTGTCCAATATGCCTCGAACGGCAGGGCCAGCACGATGAGCGCCATCGGCGAAGCAAGACCGCCGGCAGCCGCCGTCAATGCCGCGATTGCCGCGATGCCGGCGAAAAGCGCGACGATCCCGGCCGCCTTGTCCCTGCCCGTCGCCGCCGCCAGCAGCGCGGCGAGCCACGCCGTCCCGCAGGCCGCGCATATGAATGCCAGCGTGACTGCAACGCCGAGATACGGCGGCAAAAGCAGGCTTGCCGCGGCAGCCGCAAGAAAGGGAGAGGCGAGCAGCACGCCGATCAGGCGGCCATGGCGTTGGCGTTCGCCTTCACCCGCCGCCGACGGGTGGACCAGCCTGTCGCAACCGGCGGCGATTGCGCCGAGCACGTCGCTGTATCTGGCCGCCAAAAAACTCACTCGACGCACTCGCATTAGCCGGGTTCACCGGCCGGTTCTGGTTGAGTTCGAAACTCGCATTGAGCGTTTAAGGAATGGATAAGCGCATCGCCGGACCACCCCTGCTCAAACCGAAATATTGGAGCGCCGGCGCATAAACACAGGGCGAATTGCTTCCATGGTAAACAGAGGGTTTAGCCTTGCAGGGCGAAACGGAACGCGGCCCGCGCCGGAAAAAACGAGCTTGCCTGGCGGAAAACTTCAACAAGATCAGCTGGTTCGATGGTTAACCGAACCTTAACTGCTCCGTTAAGGTCCAAATCGAATTGTCGGTGACGGCTGACGCTTAAAATTTAAATGAAATTTTCCAAAAATGCCAACTGAAGGCGCAAGCGCCGGTTTGCATGCGCGTGTCATCATGATGGCATAAGGAAAGAGGCCGCCCGCCAAGGCGGCCCCGCGGATGAGGGCAGTCGGATGGGTTTTCTGGTTCGCATGGCATTCTGGTTTTCGCTGGTGCTGCTCGTCCTCCCGCTTGACCCGGGCGGTACGGCGAACGGCGTCACCAACGTCAGCCCCATTCAGGCATTTCTCGCCGCGCGCGAGGCCGTCGGCGACGTTACCGGCATCTGCGAGCGCAAGCCCGACGTGTGCGAGACCGGAAAGTCGGCCATGCATACTGTCGGCGTCAGGGCCCGCGAGGCTGCCCGCATCGCCTTCGAAATGCTCGACGATAATTTCGGCGAGCCCGACACCGCCACGACGACCGGCGGCATTCCGACGCCCAAGGCAGACGTTGCGGCCTCGAACTGAGCTGCCAAACCCCTATCTTGCGGATAGATCGCATCTGGATTTTCGTCGTCTTGCGCTGCCTACGCCCGCGTCTCTTTGTCTTTTTCCGTGACGCGGCCGCGCCCAATCACTATATCCACGGCAAATGACGACCACGATCGAAACCATACGCGACGACTTCTCCTTCCTTGACGAATGGGAGGAGCGTTATCGCTACATCATCGAACTCGGCGAGGCGCTGCCGCCCTTCCCCGACGAGGCGCGCGACTCTGCCCACAAGGTGCAGGGTTGCGTCAGCCAGGTCTGGCTGGTGACGCACAAGGGCTCCGGCCCGGATCCCGTGGTCATCTTCCAGGGTGATTCAGACGCTCATATCGTCCGCGGCCTTGTCGCCATCATGCTGGCGCTGTTTTCCGGCAGGCGCGCCAGCGACATCATGGCGACCGACGCCGAGGCGCTCATGCGCTCGCTCGGCCTCGACGAGCACCTGACGCCGCAGCGCGCCAACGGCCTGCGCTCGATGGTCAAGCGCATGAAGGGCGACGCCCAGGCCGCCCTCGCCGAACCGGCCTGATTTTTCCCGGTGTGTTGAGATTCGACAGGCGGGCATTTCGCCTAGTCACCTGGGCCTGCAAAAAGCAGCAGATTGCCGTCAGGATCGGTAATGATGAAATCTCGCGCGCCCCACGGCTCGCTTTTGAGCGACTGAAAGAAGGTAACGCCCGACGCCTGAAACTCGAGGAAGAGTTTCTTGATTTCATCCGTCGTCGCGACGGTAAACGAGGCGGAAAGCAATTGCTCGCAGTTGCGCAAGTCGGCTTCGATCACTGGCCCCGCAACGCATCGTAGGTTGACACGTGCGCCATCGCGTTTGATTTGCGCATAGAACGGCGGCTCACCATAAATAAATACGGTGGCAAAACCGAGCTTGCTGATGAAGAACGCGCACGAAGCTTTGATATCGGCGACGAATAGTTGTGGTTCGGCGTCGACGATGACAGCCTTGGCGACAATAGTTTCTGCATGGTCCGACATGGTTTCTAATCCTGTCTTGAGCGCCTGCCAGCTCTCGAACCCCTGCTGCCTTGCGACCAGTTCCTGTGCATCGCTTAATTTGAAGCTCTGCGCGAGAATTTCGGAATCGGCCATCCGGCCATAGCGAGGCAATCCCGATCTGATCTGCGCCGCCACCGGGTAATAGCGGTCACGATGCCAGCGCAAGATGAGTTTGGCCTGCTTTCGGAGGTTTTCGAGATTCGGCATGGGCGCACTACGATTGACGTTACGTAGGTGGGCATTGCCCCTTCGGCCGTCCGCCGATGCGCCCTACATGCAGCAACGTTACAGTGCCGATTTCCCAATTATTCGTCAACGGGGTTTGGAGGATTTAGCCATTGCGAGTACCGGATGTGCAGAAAGCGTCATTTGCAGGCCGGCATCATCCGAATATCGGCACGGCCTAAAGCGACATCTTCGGCCGGTACCCTTCGCTTCCCCAATGAAGCGTCTGCCTTGAGTATCTGGATGCCGGCGGGCTGTAGTGCCGGCTCAACACGCCGAGCGCGGTTTTCAAGATGATCTTGGCGGAGCGCACCGGCCAGCCACGCTCGCGCTCCACCAGTTCCAGGCCCTTGAGAAAACAGCACACATCTATCAATACGCCGGAAAGCTCTGGGCCGACCGCAGTGATCGCCGCGTCGACGCGCTGGCGCGCCGCAAGTGCTGCGTCGGTCAGGTCGGCCAGTCCGCCGCCTTGGGCGCGCGAGCCGGAGGCCACGCTCGCTTCCCAATTCGCGCCGAGCCTCGGCATGATTCTGCCCCGCGTGTAGTCGGCGCGCAGGCGCTCTCCGGCGCCGAATTCGGCCGCGCTCAGAAATGGCCTGCCGTCCGGCCCGCGCCGGCGCATCAATTGCCCGAGCGGAGATTCCGAGAGGTTCACCATCGCCAGTCCCGGCTCGCCGCCGGCGTCGACCTGCCTGATCTCCAGGTGGCGATGCTGGTCCTGGAAGCGGTTCCGGTCCGTCCTGCCCCGGTCTGCAGTTCTTGTGTCCTCTGGCGCGACCGAAAGACGGGCGCCCTTCCGGAACAGAACGCCTTCCTTGGCCAGCGCCGCCAGCACAGCCGCGTCGACCGCGATCGTCCCGCGCTCGCCGGCGTCCAGCAGCACCTTGCCGGCATTGGCCGCATCCCGCACCACCGCCGGGCCGCTCGACAGAAATGCCAATATCCGTTGCCTTGCCCTATTGGCCATTTCAGAGCCCCAGCCGCGTGCGGAATGCGGCAAACGCCACCCGCTCGGTTTTGGCGACGAGCCTGTCGAAGTCCTCGTCGTCGCGCAGATCCTCTACCAGATGGCAGGCATGGAGCACCGTCGTGCGGTCGCGCCCAAAGCCAAGGCCGACCTCGTTCATGCTGAGCCGCAGGACCACATGGCTGACATACATCGCGATCTGGCGAACGCGCGAGACGCCCATTTCGGTGCGGCCGCCTCGGCGGAGCTCCTTGCCCGGCACATTGAACAATGCCGCCGTGATGTCGATCATGGCCTCGCACAGTTCGACGGCGCGCTCGCCACGGGAGCCTCTGATGGGCTCGACAGACCGGACCGGAACGCGCCCTGGCCGCCGCTCCTCTTCGATGATCGCTTTCCTGACTGTCGCCGATGTCAATTGCACTGAACTTATCCTCCCCGCATGATAGGAATAAGTTCTTATATCGACTGACGAGCACCTTGTGAACAAACAGGGAACTAATATTCCGCACTGAAAATACCAAGCCTCTGGAATGACAGCGATTTTTCGTTCCGTGTCGTGACAGAGGCGCTTATTTTGTCCCCACCCCCAGCGGCGCGCCTAGCCTGAACGCATCGACGCCAACGGGAAACACACGCCATGCACGGCTTTCGCCAGGAAACCGAAGACTTCAAAACACGGAAATCGCAGGAAACGGCGCAAGCGAGGCAGATCGCCGCGCTGCACCTTGCCTGCGGCATCGATCTGTCGGAGGCGCTCAGCGCCGGGCCTGCCGAAAAACTCAGGCTTGCCGCCCGTCTTGAAAGGGCGATCGAGCGCGAGCGCCTGAAGGGGCTCCGCCGCCACTGGAGCTACGACCTTAACCGGCACATAGCGTTGAAGCAGGGGCTGGATCGGCTGCGAGGTACAGAGGCCGCGCCGCGCCGGGCACGGGCCGGAAAGCAAAACGGCGCCCAAAGGCGCCGTCGCAAGATTCTGCCGGACTAGAGCCGGTTATCTGGCCGCCTTGCGCTTGCGTCCGAGGCCCATCTTCTTGGCCAGCTGCGAGCGGGCTGCCGCGTAGCTCGGGGCAACCATCGGATAGCTGGCGTCGAGCGACCACTTCTCCCGGTACTGGTCGGGCGTCAGGCCGTAGTGGGTCATCAGATGCCGCTTGAGCGACTTGAACTTCTTGCCGTCTTCGAGACAGACGATGTACTCGTCGTGAACGGACCTCTTCGGGTTGACCGCCGGCTTCTGCTTATCGGCAGGCGGCTGCTCCGCGCCGCCGCCGACGCGGCCGAGCGCCGAATGCACGTCAGCGATAAGATTGGGCAGTTCGCCGACCGGAACCGGATTGTTGCTCACATAGGCAGCGACAACATCGGCGGTGAGCTCGATCAGCATCTCATGATTTCGGGCAGGCGATTCCACAGTGTCCATATTACTCGGGCCCCAGTTAAGCTAGATTGTCGCGCCCCTTTATGATAGCGGGGCAGTTTGCGCTGCTTGGCGCGGGCAAATTCCCCACGATTCGCGCTGACATGTCTTATCGGACACATCCCGAAGTAAGTCAATTCATAATTTTCGTATATATTAGCGACAGCTCTAGTCATTCCAGATATTCACCAGCCAGTTGTAGTGCGGCAACCGGTTAGACAAAAGCCGAATTTCACTCATTGCAGCAACATCACGTTGCGTCACCACAGCGCTATATATTTCCCTGCCGTGGATTCAGCCGCCAGCCGTGCTGGTCCGACGTTCTTGCAAGCGGTGATAAATGCCCGATTCGGACGGGCGGGACCAGCCGGATTCGTCCATCGCGCGATTTCCGCTGAAACTTCGAGACCGACTGTGCCCTGCGCTTCAGTGCGGCGAGATGTACTTTCCGTAGACCCAACCGGTGACGAAATTGCCGTTCTGGGCCGGATCATGCCAGATTTCACACCAGCGATAACGGACCGCCTGTTCCTGCTTCCATGCAGGCTGATCGGAAATTTCGAGCAGGTTGATCCCGCCGGTGCATTTGCCCGTCATCTGCAGGACGGTTCCGTTGGGATAGGCGGATTGCTTCTGCGAGGTGCCGGCGGGATATTTCCGGACATTCAACGTATCGCCAAACTCGACATTCGCGACTTCCCAGGCTGCGAAAACCGTCGCCCCGGACTGGCTTGCGCTGACGGCGACAGTGAAACATGCGGCGAGCGCCGCGGTACCCCTCAAAAGCCTATTCATCTATCCCTCCTCTGGCGAACCGGCTAAACCGGACACGCTGAACCCTATATTCCTGCTCTTGAACGCGCCGTGACGGGCGTATTCATTTGCCATTCAAGAATGTTCCGAAGCGAGTTGCAATGAACAGCACATTCCCGAAGAGCGCTCCTCCCGCCACGGACGAGCGTCCGGTCTCCGACACAAGGCACGGCTTCACCCGGGTCGATGAATTCGCCTGGCTTCGCGCCGAAAATTGGCAGGAGGTGTTTCGCGACCCGTCGGTGCTCCATCCCGCCATCCGCGACCATCTGAACGCCGAGAACGACTACCAGAAGGCCCTTATGGCCGACACCGCCGAACTGCGACAGGTTCTGTTCCAGGAGATGAAGGGCCGTATCAAGGAGGACGATTCTTCGGTACCGATGAAAGACGGACCGTTTGCCTACGGCTCGTCATTCAAGAAGGGCGGCGAGCAGCCGCGCTACTTCCGCACCCCGCGCGACGGCGGCGAGGAAGACATCATCCTCGACGGCGACGCAGAAGCCGAGGGCAAGCCATATTTCCGCATCGGCGGCGTCGATCATTCGGCCGACCACCGCCGGCTCCTGTGGGCCTTCGACGACAAGGGCTCAGAGTTCTTCACGCTGCGTGTGCGCGAACTGTCGGACGGGACGGATCTTGCCGAAACCATCCCGGACACTGGCGGCTCCGGCGTGTGGAATGCGGGCAGCGACGGCTTTTTCTATACCCGTCTCGACCAGAACCACCGTCCGTCGAAGATATTCTTCCATGCGCTGGGCTCGGAGCATGCCGGCGACCGCCTCGTCTATGAAGAATCCGATCCGGGCTTCTTCATGAGCGTCGGGGGCACGCGCAGCAACGAATGGATACTCATCGGCATCAACGACCACGAGACCACGGAATACCGCCTGCTGAGCGCGAAGGATCCGTTGGCCACGCCGCGCCTGGTGCAGCCGCGTGAGACCGGGCTGCAATACGATCTCGAGGAAGGCGGCGACGTTTTCTTCATTCTGACCAATGCCGACGGCGCCAAGGATTTCAAGATCATGACGGCTCCCGCGAGCGACCCCGGCCGCGCGAACTGGACCGAACTCGTCGTTCACGAACCCGGCCGGCTGATATTGTCCCTGCTCAGCTTCAAGGATTTCCTGGTGCGTCTGGAACGCAAGGACGGCCTGCCTCGCATCGTCGTGCGCGACCGCGCCAGCGGCGAGGAGCACATGATCTCGTTCGAGGAGGAGGCCTTTTCGCTAGGCCTGTCCGGCTCCTACGAATACGACACCGACACTATGCGGTTCTCGTATTCGTCAATGACGACCCCCGCACAGCTCTTCGATTACAATATGCGCACCCGCGAACGCACGCTCTTGAAGACGCAGGAAGTCCCCTCCGGCCACGACGCCGCTGACTATGTGACACGCCGGCTTATGGCGCCTTCCCATGACGGCGAATTGGTGCCGATCTCGCTCATCCATCATCGCGACACGCCGCTGGACGGCACGGCGCCCTGCCTGCTCTATGGCTACGGCTCCTACGGCATCGCCATCCCCGCATCGTTCAACACCAATTGCCTGTCGCTTGTCGATCGCGGCTTCGTCTATGCGATCGCACATATCCGCGGCGGCAAGGACAAGGGCTATGCCTGGTACGAGGACGGCAAGCGGGCGAAGAAGCAGAATACGTTTCTCGACTTCATCGCTGCCGCCAACCATCTGGTCGCCGAGCGCTATACCGCACATGACCGGATTGTAGCCCAAGGCGGGTCGGCGGGCGGCATGCTTATGGGCGCCGTCGCCAATATGGCGCCAGACGCTTTCGGCGGCGTCATTGCGGAAGTCGCCTTCGTCGACGTGCTGACGACCATGCTGGACGACACCTTGCCGCTCACCCCGCCGGAATGGCCGGAATGGGGTAACCCGATCGCATCAGCCGAAGATTACCGGACGATCGCCGCTTATTCTCCCTACGACAATGTCGGCGCGCATGATTACCCGCCCATCCTCGCCGTCGCCGGCCTCACGGATCCGCGCGTAACCTACTGGGAGCCCGCAAAATGGGTCGCGAGGCTGCGGGCCCGCAAGAAGGGCGACAATCCGGTGCTCTTCAAGATCAACATGGATTCCGGCCACGCCGGAGCATCCGGACGCTTTTCGCGGCTGGAGGAGATCGCGTTCAACTACGCCTTCGCGCTGAAAGTGGTCGGAAGGGCTGATGCCGTGCCGTTCGGCCGTACAGCCCGGTCTTGATCAGTTGGAGGGTTGCCGCGCCGGATAGCCGTTGGGACGCGGCGGGACGGCCTTGAGATAAGCCGCGATCGCCGCCCGGTCGTCGGGCGTGAGTTGGGCGATGTTCTTCTGCACCTCGACCATGGAGCCGCCGACCGAATCGAAATCGGGCGTAAAGCCGGTCTCGAGAAAGCTGGCGATATCGCCTTCGGACCAGCCGCCGAGGCCGCCCTCGCCCGAAGTGATGTTGGGAATGACGCCCCTGCCTTCGGCGGCGACAGCTCCGGCAAGCCACCGCCCCTTGTCCGCGCCGCCTGTGATCGAACGCGGCGTATGGCACTCGCCGCAATGGCCGGGCCCCTCGACCAGATAGCGGCCGAGCAGGACATTCTCCGGCGTGCCCTCTGGCATAGCGATGACCGGATTCTTGCTGACGTAAAGCAGCTTCCACAGGCCGATGCCGCGCCGGAAGCTGAACGGAAAGCTGAGCGTATGATCCGGCGCCCGGCCGGCGACCGCGGGCAGCGTCTTCATGAACGCGTAGAGATCGCTCACGTCTTCCGGCCTCATCCGTGCATAGGATGCATAGGGAAAAGCCGGGTAATAATGATCCCCCGACGGCGAAACGCCTTTCAGCATGGCGTTGGCGAAATCTTCTTCCGACCACTCGCCGATGCCGTCATTGACGTCTTGGGAAATATTCGGCGCGACGAACGTGCCGAACTGCGTTTTAAGCTGCACGCCTCCGACCAGTTGGAGGCGCGCTTCGCCTTCGGATTTTGGCTTGGCGTGACACGAGGTGCAGCCGCCCGCCCAGAATATGCGCTCTCCCCTCGCCGCATCGCCGGTTTCAAGCGCTGCCGCGGTCTCGGCATCCATGCGAGCAGGCTCGGTCAGGTACCAAAACGCCAGCCCGCCAACGCCGGCCGCAATCACGGCGGCGACGGCGAGCTTTCCAGGCAAATTCATAGGCTGGCGTCAGCCCTTCTTGATCCGGAACGCTTCGTGACAGCTCGAGCAGCTTTGCCCGATCGCGGCGACCTGCGGCTTCAGCGCCTCGAGATCCTGGGCCGGAGCGGCGGCGGCCTCGGCCGTGACGGCCTTGAACTTGTCCACAGCGGCCTGGAAGCCGGCCATGTCTTCCCAGATTTTTGGAGAAGCTGTGGTGTCGCCCTTGTCGCTGCCCGGCGGGAACGAAGCCGCGACATCTATCGCCTGCACATTTTCGTTGAGCCTGGTCAAGGCGGCCATGACCGCTGCGGCGTCGAAATCGGCCTCGCCCTGGACCATCTTCACCAGCACGCCGACCTGCTTTCCGTTCTCCTTCATGACCGCCTTGCGGTCGGCGATCACGTCGGCGAACGCGGCGGTGGTGGCGAACGCAATTGCGGAAACGGCAATAATAAATTTCTTCATGGAGTGACCCCTGGGTTGCAAAAGGACTGCCTTGGGAAAACGAAAACTGCCCGAAAAACTTCCAGCCTGCCCGTCACGCTTCCGTGATTTCCACGTGATCGAGAGCGCGCCCGGAAAAAGAAAACCCCGGACTTGCCGGGGTTTTCTTTTCGTTTACGCGCTGGCCTTCTCGTACATCTCCAGGACGTAGTCCCAGTTGATCAGGCTGTCGACGAACGCTTCCAGGTATTTCGGCCGCGCGTTACGGTAGTCGATGTAATAGGAGTGCTCCCATACATCGACGCCGAGAATCGGCGACGCGCCGTGAACGAGCGGGTTCTCGCCATTCGGGGTCTTGGAGATGGCGAGCTTCCCGTCCTTCACCGAAAGCCAGGCCCAGCCCGAGCCGAACTGTGTGGTGCCGGCGGCGATGAAATCCGCCTTGAACTTGTCATAGCCGCCGAGATCGCTGTCGACAGCCTTCTGCAGGGCGCCTGGAAGCTTGTTGCCGCCGCCGCCCTTCTTCATCCATTTCCAGAAATGGATGTGGTTGTAGTGCTGGCCGGCATTGTTGAAGAGGCCGGCGTTCTTGCCGAAGGACTGCTTGACGATCTCTTCCACCGACAGGCCTTCCATGCCGGCTTCGGCAGCCAGCTTGTTGCCATTGTCGACATAGGCCTTGTGATGCTTGTCGTGGTGGTATTCGAGCGTTTCCTTGGACATGTAAGGCTGGAGCGCCTCGTAGTCGTAGGGCAATGCGGGCAGTTCAAAAGCCATGGTCGTAACTCCTCGGTGGCAATGTTTCCGGCGCAGCCGCCGGATTTGAGATAGGCTGGAATATTACTGCGACAACTCCGCGACAGGCGCCCTCGCCTCTTTTTTATCGGCTTAGCCGATGGGAGCCGAATGCGCCCACTCCCAATAGAGTTCCCGCGCCTTCTTGGCTACCGGGCCGGGCTGCAGGTCGCGATCCTCGATCCTGGTCACGGGAACCACCTTGGAGTGGTTGCCGGTGGAAAAAATCTCGTCGGCTTCCATGAAATCGCGCACCGAAAGCGTGGTCTCGGTGGTGCGGAAGCCGTAATCCGCCAGCAGCGCAATCGTACGCGCACGCGTGATTCCCGAGAGAAAAGTTCCGTTCGGCGCCGGCGTGAAGACGTGACCGTCCTTGACCAGGAAAATGTTCGACGTACCGGTTTCGGCTACATTGCCGAGCAGGTCGCGCACCAGCGCGTTGTCGAAACCACGCTGCTTGGCTTCGAGGATGGCCCGGCCATTGTTCGGATAAAGGCAACCTGCCTTGGCGTTGGTCGGCATGGTTTCCAGCGTCGGGCGGCGGAACGGCGAAACCGTCACCGAAAAACCCGTTGGCGGGATCATCGGCGCTTCATAGAGGCAAAGGCAGAAGCGGGTCGATTCCGGGTCGGCCGGGACGCCCATATAGCCGCCATGCTCGGCCCAATACATCGGCCGGACATAGACGGCCGTCTTGCCGTCGAACTTTTTCAAGCCGTCCCATGCCAGGCCGACGATCTCCTCGGTGGCCGTCGTCGGGTTCAGGCCGAGCGAGACCGCCGATGCATTGACGCGCGCGCAATGCCGGTCGAGATCGGGCGACACGCCCTCGAACCACCTGCCGCCATCGAACACGCTGGTGCCCAGCCACATTGCGTGGCTGCGCGGACCGATGAGGGCGACATTGCCCTCGTGCCAGTCTCCGTCGACATAGGTCCAGGTGGTCGATTGCGCGGGCGTCGATAAGCTCATGTGAAGTCCCAAATCTGTGCGGCGCAATGGAAGACGCTTTGTCCCGTGCCGTCAACCGCTGAGCCGGAGGAATTGTTGGGGCCAGAGCCGGCGTCCGGGCCACGGGTCTTGCGCCCCGACCGGTAATGATGGACGAATTTGGAATGCGCTACGCCGCCTTCGTATTCGACGCCTATGGCACGCTGTTCGACGTCCACGCAGCGGTGCGCCGGCATGCAGCCGCAATCGGCCCCGAGGGTCAATTGCTGTCCGACGTCTGGCGGGCGAAGCAGCTCGAATATTCCTGGGTCCGCAGCCTGATGGGCTCCTATGCCGATTTCTGGCAATTGACCGAACAGGCGCTCGACTTCGCCTTCGACAAGGTGCCTTCGGCCGACCGGTCGCTGCGGCAGGACCTGCTCGACGCGTATTGGCGACTCGACTGTTATCCGGAGGTGCCGGCGGTGCTGAAGGCGCTCAAGGCGGAAGGCGCGCGGCTCGCCATTTTGTCCAACGGCTCACCGGCGATGCTCGAGGCTGCGGTCCGTTCGGCAGCGCTCGACACCGTGCTCGACGACATCTTCTCCGTCGACCAGGTCCGAAAGTTCAAGACCGACCCGTCCGTCTACGATCTGGTAGCCACGAACTGGCGTCTCTACCCAGCCTCGATATCTTTCCAGTCTTCCAACCGCTGGGACATCGCCGGCGCGGCGAAGTTCGGTTTCCGCACCGTCTGGGTCAACCGCTCGGGCCAGCCCGACGAATACCGCGACCACCCGCCGGCGCTTATCCTGCCTTCGCTCGAAGGATTGCTCGCCGGCGCCTGACGCTCGTTGCTGAATTGCAACAGCGGTTGGCAGACACATCTTTGCCCTTCTTTTTTCACCCTCGCGACAGATTCGGAACCGCCTATCGCCCCCGAACGGGAGGAACGCGTTCACGCATTGTTGCGAGGTCGGAACCTATCCATCCCGGTCTCGGGAATTAAAAGGGCATCATGAGCATCACTTCAGTTTCTTCCTCCCAGTTTACTCGTCGGCGGTTTCTCGGCGCAGCCGCGACCGGCGCAGCGGCGCTGACGGTTTCGGCATGCACCAGCATGCCCCACTACGCCGGGTTCGACCCGGTACAGATAGCGCCCACGCCCGAAATCGAGCCCGCGCTCGGAAGCTATGCGACGATGTACGGCCCCATGGTGGACGAAGGGTACGAGATCCCAGGAATACCCATTGAGAAGGTCGACGAGCGCTACTACCGCCAAATCGTCCAGGATCCGACCGGCGAACAGCCAGGGACGGTGGTGGTCGATACGGCGAACCACTTCCTTTACCTCGTCCGGGAAGGCGGACAGGCGATGCGCTATGGCGTCGGCCTCGGCCGCGCCGGCTTCGAATGGTCCGGCCGGGCGGTCATCCAGTGGAAGCGTAAATGGCCGAAATGGACGCCGCCCGCCGAAATGATCGGGCGCGATCCCAAGCTGGAAATCTACAGCGCCGCCAATGGCGGCATGCAGCCGGGGCTCATGAACCCGCTCGGCGCCCGCGCCCTCTACATCTTTCAGGACGGCGTGGACACGCTTTACCGCGTGCACGGCTCGCCGGAATGGAACTCGATCGGCAAATCGGTTTCGTCAGGCTGCGTCCGGCTGATGAACCAGGACATCATCGATCTCTACGACCGCGTGCCCAACAAGACGCCGATCCTGGTCACGTCCGGCATTCCGATGGCCTGAGAGGCTATCGGGTCAAGCAGTTGGCGCCATCGCCGCCAACTATTTGTGAAAATCTGACGCCTGGTACCGGAGCCGAAATACCTGTTTTCGACCCTTTGCGGAAATTCGTTTGGGCTTGGTCGAATTCATGCTCATGACCCTTTCGAGACCTTCCGGGATCGATCTGGCGGCGCGGAAGCGGACGTTCCCCTGAACCAGCTATTCTGACCCGGTCCAGTCATTCCCGCCATGCCTCACGAACGACCGCTGTGCGCCCCATGTCGGCCCTAGCGCGCCCCGGCGCTGTACCTCAAGAGCAGATCTTGCCGGCCGACAACGCGGAATCGCCCTTGCGCCAAGGCAGCCGGTAGTGGGTGCACGGCGTCCTACTAGGCATGCCCATTGCCGTCCGCACCCCCCGGCTCAGCCTGTCCGCTGTCGTCCGCGCGCATGACAGGCAAGGGCGCCTCTCCGTGTCAGTGTTTGAGATGGGAGCATCAGGACGGAGTCTGGCTGCCGCGCACGTTCACGCCCAGCCTCGACCGGCGCCGATGAAAGCCCGAGCCGAGGACCGCTACTACGCCAACCAGATCGCCCTGCCGCTCTGGCGCCCCGGGCTGCTTGGATCGATCGCAATGATGGCTGGCGTAATCCTGTTCCTCGGCACAAGCCTGATTTGATCCAGCCTCATGCCACCATATGTCAGCCGTGTTATGCTGCAACCCGGCGTCACCGGAGATCGCGGGATGGACGAAAGCGAGGCTGACAAGGCCGCGATCCTGGCAGCGATCCGCGGCGAGACCGAGGCTTGGCTGCAGCGGGACTTCGAGGCCATGGCGAGCCACTGGGTGCAGTCGCCGCAGACCAGGCGGATGGAAGCCTTCGCCTCACTGGGTATCCGGGTGGACCAAGGCTGGGATGCGATCGCCGCACGACTGAAAAAGATCGTGGAGCGCTTCCCGGAAAAACAGCCCTTCGAAGAACGCGTTAGCTGGGAGAACGTCAACGTCATCGTCGCCGCGGACATGGCCTGGGTCACCTACGACCAGATCGGCACCGATACCGGCGCCGATCTGAAGCGCCTGCTCAAAATCATGCACCGGGTCGACGGTGTCTGGAAGATCGCCTGCTTGGTGATGATGGAGAGCACCGTCCAGCAGGCGAATTGTCCATTGATCGAGATCGATGCGGAAGCGCGCGTCCTGTGGACAAACCACTTGGCACGGGAGCGGATGCGCGGCCATGAGGGCCTCGTTGTCGCCGCTGGCCGGCTGAGGGCCCGGCATCGCGAGTGCGACGCTGCGCTTCGTGACGCCGTGCGCCTCGCGTTCGAAGAGCTGCAAAGCCAGAGACCGCTGGCCGTTGCGCCGAAGCAGACCTGGGCAGTGGCGCTCGGCGAAAACACGAACGGGGTGCCCCTCTATTGCTGGGTTCTGCTGGAGGATGGCAAGGCGCTGGTATCGTTCGAGAATGCCGAGACGGTCGAGCGCCGGATTGCGGGGGCGCAGGAAGTTTACCGCCTCTCTCCGGCGCAAGTCAGGCTTGCCCGCTTGATCGTCGATGGCCACGACCTCGCCGGCGCCGCCAACCTTCTTTCCGTTAGCATCAATACGCTGCGCACGCAGCTCCAGCGCATTTTCGACAAGACCGGCGTGCGCACCCAGGCTGCTTTGGTGCGTTCACTACTCAGCGCTGATGCGCCGAACAAGTAAGACCACTATGGCATCCAGGGTGACACCGTCGCCCAAGACCTGGCACCCGCCGAGGCAAAACGGACGGCAGCTTTCCGCCCAAAGCGGAGTTTGTGTCGGGTACCAAGCGTCAGATTTTCACCGCTAGGATCAGCGGCTTCGCGGCTTCAAAAACCCTTTTTCAGGCTGCCGAGAATGCCGCGAACCAGCGCCCGCCCGACGGACGAGCCTACCGAGCGCACGACCGACTTGATCGCCGCTTCGGCGACCGTCTGGCGGTTGGATGCGCGGGGCCGCGGCGCTGATCGGGATCGCGAATTGCGCGACGGCGCGTAGTCGCCGTCATCGTCGTCGCCGAATCCGGGAATGGTCCAGCGCGAGCGGCCCGTATCCTCCTGCTCGCGCCCTTGTGCTTCCTCCTCCGCCTTCACGGCGTCGGCGGCCCGCTTCTGCAGCAGTTCGAAAGCGGATTCGCGGTCGATCGTCTTGTCGTACTGCCCCGACACCGGGCTTTCGGCTACAAGCTTTCTGCGCTCTTCAGGCGTGATCGGCCCGAGACGCGAAGCAGGCGGGCGAATCAGCGTCCGCTGCACCATGGACGGAGCGGCTTTGGCCTCGAGGGTCGAGACCAGCGCTTCGCCGACTCCAAGCTGCGTGATCGCCTTGGCGCAATCGAAATCCGGATTTGGCCGGAAGGTGTCCGCGGCAGTCTTGACCGCCTTCTGCTCGCGCGGCGTGTAGGCGCGCAGCGCGTGCTGGACGCGGTTGCCGAGTTGGGCGAGCACCGTCTCCGGTATGTCCAGCGGGTTCTGCGTGACGAAATACACGCCGACGCCCTTCGACCGGATCAGCCGCACCACCTGCTCGACGCGGTCGACCAGCGCCTTCGGCGCCTCGTCGAAAAGCAAATGCGCCTCGTCGAAGAAGAACACCAGTTTCGGCTGGTCGGGGTCGCCTACTTCCGGCAATTCCTCGAAAAGTTCCGACATGAGCCAGAGCAGGAATGTCGCGTAGAGCCGCGGGTTCATCATCAGCTTGTCGGCGGCGAGCACATTGATCGCGCCGCGACCGTCGCGCGTCGTGCGCATGATGTCGGCGATCTTCAACGCCGGCTCGCCGAAGAAGTGCGTCGCGCCCTGCTGTTCCAGCACCAGCAGCGACCGCTGAATGGCGCCCACGGACGGCTTGGTCACATTGCCGTAGCGCGGGCCGATCTCGCCGGCCCGATCGGCGATATTGGCCAGCAGCGACTGCAGGTCCTTCATGTCGAGCAGCAAAAGCCCTTCTTCGTCGGCGATCCGGAAGGCGATGTTCATGATGCCTTCCTGCGCTTCGGACAGGTTCATCAGCCGCGACAGGAGCAGCGGCCCCATTTCCGAAACGGTCGCCCGGATTGGATGGCCCTGCTCTCCGAACAGATCCCAGAAGATGACCGGGAATTCCTGAAACTCATAAGGGTCGAGTTTTATCGCCTCGGCGCGCGCCACCAGGAAATCCTTCGCTTCGCCCATCATGGCGATGCCCGAAAGGTCGCCTTTTATGTCGGCGCAGAAGACCGGCACACCGGCATTGGAAAAGCCCTCGGCCAGGATCTGCAGCGTCACCGTCTTGCCGGTGCCGGTAGCACCGGTCACCAGGCCGTGGCGATTGCCATACTTTAAAAGAAGCTGTTCCGGCTGCTGGTAGCTGTCGTCCGGCTTTCGGCTCGCGCCGATAAAGATGGTGTCTTCTCCCGCCATGAATTCGGTCTCCGGAAGCGGCCTAAAAGGGACTTGCGACGTTGCAGCGTCCGAACCGGTATAGTGGCGCGGTTGCAGCGCCACAATGCCGTTCGGATAAAATGCCTGATCAAGGGTTGCGGAGCGCGGCGGGGTTTGGCAATCCAGAATTCGGATCCCAACGCTAATTTTGGCCGCGATCCGCGGGCAACAATGACAGGCGGGTTCGGAGCGCATTGCCGCGCACCGCTTCCGGCCATAAGATTCGATTTGGGGCGAGGCAGGCGGCAGGAAGAAGGAATGCGCATGGACGCCGAAGATGCGATCGGCACTGTCAAGTTCCCGGCGGTCGATAAAGAACAATGGCTGGCGCTCGCCGCAAAGGCCCTGGCCGGCATGTCTTTCGAGGAAGCCCTGGTTTCGCACACCGACGACGGCATTCTGATCGAGCCGCTCTACGAGCGCGCCGCCCAGTTCAAGCCGCTGACGCGAAAGAATCCGCAGGCGCCGTGGACTATCGTGCAGCGTGTCGACGATCCCGATCCCGCCCGCGCCAACGCGCAGGCGCTGGAGGACATCGCGCAAGGCGCTACCGGCCTGTCGCTGGTGTTCGAGGGCGCTCCCAACGCTTTCGGCTACGGCTTGCCCGGAACGGCGGAAGCGCTGCAGGCCGTTCTTGAGAACGTTGCCCTCAACCGCACCCATCTCAGGATCGACGTTCATCCGGCGAGCCGGGCGATGGCGGACTGGCTCGTGGCGCTTTTGACCAAGCGCCGCGCCGATCCGGCCAAATTGCGCCTGTCGTTCGGCATCGATTCCGCCGCCATCTTTGCCGGCACCGGCCGCTTGCGCATGTCGATCGAAGCGCTGCAGGCGTCGATGCCGCAATCGCTGGCTCACTTCTTCGCGCTCGGCGTGCCGGGCGTCCTGCTCGAGGCGGACGGCCGGGTGTTCCACAATGCCGGCGCCACCGAGGCGCAGGAACTCGGCATCGTGCTCGCCGCGGCGGTGTCGCACCTCAAGCTGTTCGAGCAGGCGCGGCAGGCGCTGATCTACGCCGCGCCGCATATCGGCTTTTCGCTCAGCGTCGATCAGGATCAGTTGCTGTCGATGGCAAAGATCCGGGCGTTGCGAAGGCTCTGGGAGCGGGCGCAGCAGGCCTGCTCCATCCCACCCTCGGCGGCGGCCGTCCATGCCGAAACGTCTTACCGGATGATGACTGCAAAGGATCCTGAAACCAACATATTGCGCACCACGCTGGCCGGGTTTGCGGCTGCGGCCGGGGGCGCGGATTCGATCTCGGTTCTCCCGCACACGATCGCGCTCGGTCTGCCGGACCAGTTTGCCCGCCGAATCGCGCGCAACACGCAGCTCATCCTGGCGGGAGAAAGCCATGTCGATTTCGTCGCCGACCCCGCCTGCGGGTCGGGAGGCATCGAGGCTCTGACGACAGCGCTCTGCGACGCGGCGTGGAAGGAGTTCCAGAGGATCGAGGCCGAAGGCGGCATACTGGCCAGCCTGTCCGAAGGCCACATCCAGAACCGCGTCCTGGCTGCCCGCGAGGCGCGCACCCAAGAATACCGTGATGGCAAGCGGGTGCTGGTCGGGACCACGCTCTATCCGGCGAAACAGGAGGTGCCGGTCCGGACGCTGGAAGCGGAGCGACGCCCACTGCCCACCGACGGAGCGGCGTTCTGCCAGCGCCTGGACGCCATGCGCATAGACGAATTGCTAGAGGCTGCCGGATGATCCCGGACTTCACCCGGATTGCTTGGTCCGAGCCCAAGGCCGGCGCGTCGTCGAACGACGCCGAGACGTGGCTCACGCCCGAAGGGATCACCGTCAAGCGCACCTACGGCAAAAACGATGTTGCCGGGCTACCCTATCTCGACACCTATCCGGGTGCGGCGCCCTTTATTCGCGGCCCCTATCCGACAATGTATGTCCAGCAGCCCTGGACGATCCGCCAGTACGCAGGCTTCTCGACCGCCGAGGAATCCAACGCCTTCTACCGGCGCAATCTGGCCGGCGGCCAGAAGGGCCTCTCGGTCGCCTTCGACCTTGCGACGCATCGCGGCTACGACAGCGATCATCCGCGCGTGGCTGGCGACGTAGGCATGGCCGGCGTAGCGATCGATTCGATCCTCGACATGCGACAACTGTTCGACGGCATTCCGCTCGACCAGATGACCGTGTCGATGACGATGAACGGCGCCGTGTTGCCGATCATGGCGCTCTACATCGTCGCTGCTGAAGAACAGGGCGTGGCGCAGAAGGATCTGGCCGGAACCATCCAGAACGACATTCTGAAGGAGTTCATGGTTCGCAACACCTACATCTATCCGCCGAAGCCTTCGATGCGGATCGTTTCCGACATCTTTTCATACACTTCGACGCATATGCCGAAGTTCAACTCGATCTCGATTTCCGGCTACCACATGCAGGAGGCCGGGGCGACAGCCGACCTCGAACTTGCCTACACGATCGCCGACGGCATCGAATACGCCCGCGCCGGCGTGGCGGCGGGTCTCGACATCGACCGCTTCGCGCCGCGCCTGTCCTTCTTCTGGGCGGTCGGCATGAATTTCTTCATGGAAGTCGCCAAGATGCGGGCGGCGCGCCTGCTCTGGGCGGAGCTCATCCAGAAGAACTTTTCGCCCAAGGATCCCCGCTCGCTGTCGCTGCGCACCCACTGCCAGACCTCCGGCTGGTCGCTCACCGCGCAGGATCCCTACAACAACATCATGCGCACCATGATCGAAGCCATGGCCGCCACCCAGGGCCACACGCAGTCGCTGCACACCAATTCCTTCGATGAGGCGCTGGCGCTGCCGACAGATCACTCGGCCCGCATCGCCCGCAACACGCAACTGATCCTGCAGAAGGAGTCAGGCACGACCCGCATCATCGACCCATGGGGCGGATCGGCATTCGTCGAGCGCTTGACGCACAATCTGGCGGCAAAAGCGCTGGGGCACATCGAGGAGGTGGAGAGCCTCGGCGGCATGGCGGCCGCGGTCGAAAAGGGGCTCCCCAAACTACGCATCGAGGAGGCGGCGGCGCGGACCCAGGCCCGCATCGACTCCGGCCAGCAGGCGCTTGTCGGGGTGAACGCCTACCGACCGGAGAAAGACATCGACGTCAACGTCCTCAAGATCGACAATGCCGAAGTGCGGGCGCGCCAACTCTCGAAGCTCCAGCAGCTGAAAGGCACGCGTGACGTCGCGGCGGTGGAAGCGGCGCTCGACGCGCTGACAAATGCAGCTCGATCGGACGGTAATCTGCTGGAATTTGCCATCCGCGCCGCCCGCGCCAAGGCGACCGTCGGTGAAATCTCGCTGGCTCTCGAAAAGGCGTTCGGGCGGCACGTCGCTTCGGTCCAGACGATCTCCGGCGTCTACCGCAAGGAGATCGGCCAAAACGCAGCCGTCGACCGCGTCCAGGACAAGATTGCAGCCTTCGAGAAAAAGGCGGGCACAAAGCCGCGCATCCTCGTGGCCAAAATGGGACAGGACGGACACGACCGCGGCCAGAAGGTCATTGCCTCCGCCTTCGCCGATCTGGGTTTCGAGGTCACCGTCGGCGCGATGTTCCAGACCCCGGAGGAGATCGCCAGGCTCGCTGCCAACCACGATGTGCACATGGTCGGCGCTTCGTCGCTCGCGGCCGGCCACCTGACGCTCATTCCGGAGCTTCGCGACGCCCTGAAGAAGCTCGGCCGCGAGGACATCAGGATCATTGCGGGCGGCGTGATCCCGCCACAGGACTACGACGCGGTGCGGAAAGCCGGCGCGGCCGAGATATTTCCGCCGGGCACGGTCATTCCGGAGGCTGCGGAGAGGCTGCTGGACGGGTTGTTGGTCGATTAGGCTGTATGCTAAGGTCGCCCTGCTTACCTGAAAGGCAGTTGCAGCGTCACCGGGTTGCCAGTTCGCAATAGAGGTTCCTTACCCAACCTCCACAATCTCCCATTCCTTGCCGTTGACGACCGCGAGGTCGCCTACCTTCTTGCCGAACAGCGCCTGCGCCATCGGCGAGACATGCGAGATCATGCCATGCGCGGCGTCGGCTTCGTCCTCGCCGACGATCTTCCAGGAATGGCTCTTTCCGTCCTCGTTCTCGATGGTGATGGTCATGCCGAAGCGAACGACCTTGCTGTCGGGCTCGGGCACCGAGACCTCCGCGCTTTCACGCCGGGCGTTCCAGTAGCGCAGGTCGCGCGAAACCAGCGCGATACGCTCGCGATCACCTTCTCTTTCAGCTCTGGCCAATTCTTCGCGCAGGCCGGCGACCGTCCTGTCGATGGCGGCGAAGCCTTCCGGCGTCACCAGGTTGCGGTGTGCACTTACCGGCCGCTCGCCAATGTCGGAAAGAGCGTTGTCGTTGTCGTCTCCGCGCGTGAAAGCCCTGCTCATCAAGGGAGCCTAAGCCCGGCCTAGCCGTCGCACAACCCCCGCCTGCTGCGTTGGTACGTTTCCTGCGTGTTGGGGCAAAATATCACCGGAATTGTGCCGATGTTGAACAGACGCAGCTTTTTGAGCGCTACGGCGGGCTTCTCGGTGACCGGCCTGGCCTTACCTCTCGCCGCCGCGGCTTCGGAACTTTCCGGGATCAGGATGGCCGCCATGCGCGGTTCGATCAACGCCGGCGAACTCGGCCTGCGGCCCGGTGCTTTTGACGATCAGAGCAAGGCTTTCGCGAAAATGCTGAAGGAAGCCGCGAACCGCGACATGCCGGTGTTCCTGCCGCCCGGCGTCTACATCGTTTCCAACCTTGCGCTGCCGCGCAATGTCCGCCTCAGCGGCGTTCCTGGCGCGACCCGCATCATCTATGGCGGCGACGGCCATCTGATGCTGGCCGAGGAAGCCGGACACATCGAGCTTTCCGGGCTCCTTCTCGATGGCGCGAACCGGTGGATCGGCGACCATGCCCAAGGGCTGTTGGATCTGCGCCGCGTCGGCCATCTCGTCGTTGAAAACTGCCAGGTCATCGGCAGCGGCAAGAACGGCATCGCCCTCGAACGCGTTGCCGGCCGCATCGACCGGTCGACGATATCAGGCGCTGCAGACGCCGGCGTCTATTCGGTGGAAGCCGTGCGTCTCGACATCACCGGCAACAGCGTCTCGGATTGCGCCAATGGCGGCATCCTGGTGCATCGCTGGCAGATCGCGGACGACGGAACGATCGTGACCGGAAACCACGTCGAGCGCATTGCGGCGCGCAACGGCGGGACCGGCCAAAATGGCAACGGCATCAACACGTTCCGCGCCAACGGAGTGATGGTTGCGAACAATTCCGTTTCGGATTGCGCTTTCTCGGCGATCCGCGCCAACAGTTCAAGCAATCTGCAGATCGCCGGCAACCGCTGCATGCGCAGCGGCGAAACGGCGCTTTATGCCGAATTCGCTTTTGAAGGCGCGATCATCAGCGGCAATATCGTCGATAGTGCAGCGAACGGCATATCGATCGTCAATTTCAACGAAGGCGGGCGCATGGGCGTGTGCTCCGGCAACATCGTGCGCAACCTTTCGACGGAAGGCCCCTACCCCGCGGATGCGCCGGGTTTCGGCGTCGGCATCACGGTCGAGGCCGATACCGCCGTCAGCGGGAACATGGTCGAGAACGCACCCCTGTACGGAATGAAGATCGGCTGGGGGCCGTTCATGCGCAACGTGGCGGCAACCGGCAACGTCATCCGCAAGTCCGGAACCGGCATTGCGGTTTCCGTGGTCGAAGGCGCTGGCTCGGCCGTCATCGCGGACAATGTCATTGACGGGACGCGAAATGGCGCGGTCATAGGCCACCGCTGGTCCGAACCGGTCACCGCCGACCTTTCCTCGGGAAATCCTGGCTTTCCTCACCTTACAGTCGAGCGCAATCACGTCAGCTGAGTTCAAACGCCCAGCAAGGCCGCGGTCGGGCGTATGGAGCCGACCTCCGCGCCTATCCGGCTTGTGATCGGCTGATTGGCCAGCCTGTCCAGCCTGGCGGAGAGGACTTCATCGCTGCGCAGCAGCTTTGCCAGTACAGTTGCAATCACGGCTTCGGCCGCCCTTCCGGCGCCGTCTTCGCATTTGAGCGCAATGCCTAGGCCAAGTTCCGGAACAGCGCCACAATAGACGCCCTCGGCTCCGATTTTCACGAAAATGCGGCCGGGCGCCGCTTGCATCAGCGCCGTGTCGGCCCGACCAGTCCCCGCGACATAGAACGGCTCGGCCATGCAGGCGGCAAACAGGCGCTTCGCCGCCTTGGTGCGCGCGGAGGACAGTCCCTGCCCGGTAGCCATCTTGGCAAAGCCCTTGGCAAGATTTTTCAGCGGGATCGCATAAGTCGGGATCGAACAGCCGTCCGTGGCGCGATTGTCGGGACCGTGCGATGCGCCCGTCACGTCCTCCATTGCCTCGCGCACCATCTCCTGGAGCTTGTGGCCGGCGGCGACATAGCCGCGAGGGTCGATCCCCGCATGCGCGCAGGTGCAAATGAAGCCGGAGTGCTTCCCGGAGCAATTGTTATGCAGGCTGCTTGGTATCCTTCCCGCGCGGGCGAGCGCAATTGTCGCTTCGTGATGACTGGGCCAGTGCGCTCCACATTCGAGCACAGCTTCGCCCAGGCCGGCCTTCGCGAGCATCGATCGGGCAAGTTCGGCGTGCGCGACTTCGCCGTTGTGCGAAGCGCAGGCCAGCGCCAGTTCCCTGTCTCCGAAACCGAATGCGTCGGCCGCACCGCTTTCGACCAGCGGCAGCGCCTGGATCGCTTTGACTGCCGAGCGCGGAAACACAGGGTGGTCGGTGTCCCCCATCTCCCACACCGATTTGCCGCCTGCCTCGAATACGGCAAGCGCGCCGCGATGGGCGCTTTCGACAAGGCCGCCGCGCAGGACTTCGACGAGAACCGGATTTGTCACGAGGTCACCATTGGAAGAATGAGCGGCCGCGATAGCCTGTCCAGCTGGCCAACGCAAAGGCCGCTTCCGAATTGGCCTGCGTCACTGGTCGAAAGCGTTAAACAATACGCTGCGCAGGCTGATCTCGTCGGTATCGTTCACCGATGTCTCGAATACCACGTTGTCGATCAGCAGGCGGCCATCCGAGGCAAGCAGGACGAGCTTGTCCGTCCAGTTTGCACCTTCCGTATCCGGGAACATGTATCGCAACTCGATCTCGGTCCGGCCTGGAACCTGCTTCTCATCGCCCACCTCGCAGACCGGCGCTGCATCCGGAAAGCTCTGATAGGGAATGCCGTCGCCGAATGGCGGCTTCTCGTCCGGCGAAGCCTTGGCGATGATGTCGTTGCGCGCCTCCGCCTCCTCGATCACCTTGACAAGCGACGGCGTTAGCAGCGGCCGCAGGGCCTTCTCGTCGCCATCAAGCCTGGTTGCACAGAACTTCTCGGCAATGCTCCGCGGCGTGTCAGTTGCCAGGGCTTGGCCAACGAAGCATGGCAGAAGGCAGAGGGCCGAAAACATCACGCGCAATTTCATGATTCAAAATTCCGATCCAGAGCCTTGATTTTGCGTTTCGATCAGCCGCCGCCGATGATGCCGGCGGAGAGGAAGCCGCCGTCCACGGCGAGCGTGTGCCCGTTGATGAAGCTGGCCTCCGGCGACAGCAGGAAAGCAACCGCAGCCGCAACTTCTTCCGGCTCTCCATAGCGCCCCTGCGGTACGCGGCCAAGCCACAGGCGGCGCTGGTCGGCGTCGTGCAGCTTCGAGATCATCGGCGTCTCGGTCGGACCGGGCGCCACGCAGTTGACCCTGACGCCACGATTGCCGAATTCCAGAGCCAGCACCTCCGACATCATCTTCACCCCGGCCTTCGACGCGCCGTAGGCAAGCCGTCCGCGATTAGCGCGAAGCCCCGAAACAGAGCCGATATTGACGATGGAGAGCGTGGCGCCCATCCGCTCCAGCGCAGCTTTCGCGGTAATGAACGAGCCCACGAGGTTGATGTCGAGAACTTCGCGAAAAAGCTCGGCGCTGGTTTCTTCGGCCGGAATGTCACGCGCTATGCCGGCCGAATTGACGAGGCCGCCGATCAGGCCGAGCCGATCCACCACCTCGTCGAACACCGCCGAAATCTCATCCTCGTCGGTGACGTCGGCCTGCAGAAAGATCGCATTGTCGTCGGCGAAGGCGTCCTCTGCCCTCGCCAGTTCCACATCGTTGGCGTCGATCACCGCCACCGGCCAGCCATCATCCAACAGACGCTTCACAACGGCCATGCCGATGCCGGAAGCGCCGCCGGTGACGATGGCCGAATGCTTCATCTGATGCGGTCCAGGATCGAAACATAGTTCGCGACCGCGGCCCCGCCCATGTTGAAGATGCCGCCGAGTTTCGCATCCGGAACCTGAATGCCGCCCGCTTCCCCTGTCAACTGCATGGACGTCAGTACATGCATTGAGACGCCGGTCGCGCCGATCGGATGGCCCTTCGCCTTCAGCCCGCCCGACGGATTGACCGGCAAGCGTCCGTCCTTTGCGGTTTCGCCGCTCAGCGCCAACTTGCCGCCTTCGCCGCGCTTGGCCAGCCCCATCGCCTCGTATTCGATCAGCTCGGCGATGGTGAAGCAGTCATGCGTCTCTACAAAGGACAGGTCGTCGAGCGTCACACCGGCCTTTTTCAGCGCGCGGCCCCAGGCCTCTTCGCAGCCCTCAAAAAGCAGGATGTCGCGCTTGGACATGGGCAGGAAGTCCTGGACATGCTCGTTGGCTCGGAAGGCGATCGCGCGGCGCATCGAAAGCGCGTTGCTCGAATCGGTCAGCACGAGTGCGGCCGCTCCATCGGAGACCAGCGAGCAGTCGGTGCGCTTCAGCGGCCCGGCGACGAACGGGTTCTTTTCGCTCTCCTGGCGGCAGAACTCGTAGCCGAAATCCTTGCGCATCTGCGCATAGGGATTATCGACGCCGTTCTTGTGGTTCTTGGCGGCGATCATCGCCAGCGCATCGGACTGGTCGCCATGGCGCTGGAAATAGGCCTGCGCAATCTTGCCGAACACGCCAGCGAAACCGGCAGGCGTGTCGCCGTCCTCCGGCAGATAGGAAGCTTTCAGCAGGTTCTTGCCGATCTCCGGACCGGGCGTCGCGGTCATCTGCTCGGCGCCGACCACAAGCACCGTGCGTGCCGCCCTGGCGTCAATCGCGCGGATGCCCTGGCGTACTGCGGCGGAACCTGTCGCGCAGGCATTTTCCACGCGGGTTGCCGGCTTGAAGCGCAGCCGGTCGTCGGTCTGGAGCACCAAGCTCGCGGTAAAGTCCTGCGGCGAGAAACCGGCATTAAAATGCCCGAGCACGATCTCGTCGACATCGTCTGGGCCGATGCCTGCGTGATCGAGCGCCTCGGCGGCGACCTTGGTGATGAGGCTCTCCAGCGTTTCGCCCTCGAGCTTGCCGAAACGCGAATGCGCCCATCCAACGATACATGCAGTCATTGAGAACCTCCTTCGGCGGGGCGCATGGTGCGCCATTTGCGGACGAAATCCAACGTCCTGATTTTTGTTCAATTGTGAACGATATGTAATCCAGCACAAGCCGTTGGTCCAGTTCGCGGCGCCGGCGAATTTTCATTGATTGATCAGTCAATTAAAAATAATACTGCCGGCAGAGGATCGCAATGCCGAAGCTTGGAATGCCACCGCTGCGCCGAAGGGCGCTCATAGACGCCGCTATCCTGACGATCGGCGAGCGCGGTTCACTCGACGTCACCATGTCGGAAATCGCCGGACGAGCCGGCGTGTCGTCGGCTCTTGCGCATCACTATTTCGGCGCCAAGGACGAACTGCTGCAGGCGACGATGCGGCACATTCTTTCCGAACTCAATGCGGACATGCGTAAGGCGTTCGCCGCGAGCAGAACACCGCGAGCACGCGTCTCGGCGGTCATTGCCGTCAACTTTTCCGAAACGCAGTTCCGGCCGGAAATCATCGCCGCCTGGCTCGCGTTCTATGTCGAGGCGCAGAAATCGCCGTCGCTGCGCCGCCTGCTGCGCGTCTATGCGCGGCGGCTCCATTCCAACCTGATGAGCGGCTTGACCGGCCTCATGCCGCGTTTGGAGGCAGAGCGCGTTGCCGAAGCAATCGCGGCGCTCATCGACGGCCTCTACATTCGCCGGGCGCTGAAAGACGGCACGCCCAACGCCGCGAGCGCGGTCGTGCTTGTCGAAGACTATCTCGAAACCAAATTCCTCCAGCACAAGAAGCCTGCATGAGCCGTCGTCCCAACATCCTGATCATCATGGTCGACCAGCTGAACGGGACGCTGTTTCCCGATGGCCCGGCCGACTTTCTCCACGCGCCGCATTTGAAGGCGCTGGCCGCCCGCTCCGCACGCTTCGCCAACAATTACACGGCCTCGCCGCTCTGCGCGCCTGGGCGCGCCGCCTTCACCAGCGGCCAGTTGCCGTCGCGCACCGAGGTCTATGACAACGCCGCCGAATTCGCCTCGTCGATCCCGACCTATGCGCATCATCTGCGCGCAGCCGGCTATCACACCTGCCTGTCGGGCAAGATGCACTTCGTCGGTCCGGACCAGATGCACGGCTACGAGGAGAGGCTGACAACCGACATCTATCCCGCCGATTTCGGCTGGACTCCGGATTACCGCAAGCCCGGCGAACGCATCGACTGGTGGTATCACAATCTAGGTTCGGTGACCGGCGCCGGCGTCGCCGAGATCACCAACCAGATGGAGTATGACGACGAGGTCGCATTTCACGCGACGCAGAAGCTCTACGACTACGCGCGCACGTCCGACGATGCCGAGCGCCGGCCATGGTGCCTGACGGTGTCCTTCACCCACCCGCACGATCCCTATGTGGCGCGCCGCAAATATTGGGATCTCTACGAAGGCTGCCCTGAGCTCGAACCGCGGGTCGGCTTCATACCGGAGGAAAAGCAGGACCCGCATTCGCAGCGGCTTTATCTCGCCAGCGACTACGCGAATTTCGACATCACGCCCGAGCATATCCGCCGGTCACGGCAGGGTTATTTCGCCAATATTTCTTACCTGGACGACAAAATTGGCGAACTCCTCTCCGTGCTCGAACGGACGCGGATGCTCGACGATACGATCATCCTGTTTTGCTCGGACCATGGCGACATGCTCGGCGAGCGCGGCCTGTGGTTCAAGATGTGCTTCTTCGAGGGCTCGGCCCGCGTGCCGCTGATGATCGCCGGCAAAGGCATTCCGGCCGGCCTGATCGCCGCTCCCGTCTCCAACCTGGACGTCGCGCCGACGCTCTGCGACCTGGCCGGCATCGACATGAGCGCGATCATGCCGTGGACGGACGGCCAGTCGCTGCTGCCGCTCACCAAAGGTGCAGCGCGAACCGCGCCGGTGCTGATGGAATACGCCGCCGAGGGCTCGTACGCGCCAATGGTCGCGATCCGCGAGGGACGGTTCAAGTTCGTCCATTGCGAGATCGATCCGCCGCAACTCTTTGATCTTGAATCGGATCCGCTGGAACTTACCAATCTGGCCGGCGATCCGGACCATGCCGGCCTGGTGTCGTCCTTCATGGAAAAGGTGCGCGCCCACTGGGACATGGCGGCGTTCGACGCGGCGGTGCGTCAGAGCCAGGCGCGGCGCTGGGTGGTGTATCCGGCGCTGCGCAACGGCGCCTATTACCCGTGGGAATTCCAGCCGCTGCAAAAGGCATCGGAACGGTACATGCGCAACCACATGGATCTCAACGTGCTCGAAGAGAGCAAACGGTTTCCGAGAGGCGAATGATGACCGTTACTGTTCCGACGCTCGACCATCTGAAGAAGGCGTATGCCGTCACCTCGCGGGCGACACAGATCACGCCGCTACTTGAATCGGCTGCGCTCGCCAATGAAACCGGCGCGCGCCAAGTTTTCGTCAAACCGGAATCGCTGCAATGGGCCGGCTCGTTCAAGGTCCGCGGCGCCTATTGGCGGCTGAAGCAGCTTTCGGCGGACGAAGCCAAACGAGGCGTCGTCGCCTACTCTTCGGGAAATTTCGCACAAGGGCTCGCCGCCGCCGGACAGGCGCTTGGAATTCCGGTGACGATTGTCATGCCGATCGACGCGCCGGCGGCCAAGCGCGAAGCCACGGCCGGCTATGGCGCGACTATGGTTTTGACGGACCACGGCGACCGCGCCCGCGAGGAAGTGGCGTCGGAGCGCGCCAGGCAAATCTCCAGCGATGAAGGCCTGGCGCTCCTGCATCCGTTCGACGATCCGGAGATCGTCGCCGGACAGGGCGGCGCCGGGCTCGAGGCGCTCGACCAGCTTGCGGCCAAGGGGGCGGAAGCCGACATCCTGTTTTGTCCGGTCGGCGGCGGGGGGCTAATCGGCGGCGTCTCGCTTGCGTTCCACCATCTCTCGCCGGCGACGCAAATCATCGCGGTCGAACCGGAAGGCTTCAACGGCATGGGCAGTTCGCTCGCGCATGGCGCGATCGAAACCATGCCGCTCGGGCCCAAATCGATCTGCGACGGGCTGATGGCACGCAGGCCCGGCGAAGCTCCGTTCGCTGCGGTGAACGCAGCCGGCGTGCGCGGCCTGACGGTTACCGACGCCTCGGTGCGCCGCGCGATGAAATTCGCCTTCGAGCGCCTGAAGCTGGTGCTTGAGCCCTCCGGTGCCGCCTCGCTCGCAGCTCTTATGGAGGGTGACGTGGACGTCACCAGCAAGACCGTCCTGGTGGTCGCCAGCGGCGGTAATGTTTCGCTGGTCGATTTCATGAAGCACATCGCCGATGCGTGAAGCCGATTTCGTCATCATCGGGTCCGGTTCCGCCGGCGCGGCGCTCGCCTACCGGCTGTCGGAGGACGGCAAGCATTCGGTCATCGTCATCGAATATGGCGGCTCCGATTTCGGCCCGCTGATCCAGATGCCGTCGGCGCTTTCCTTCCCGATGAACATGAGCCGCTACGACTGGGGCTTTTCCAGCGAGCCCGAGCCGCATCTCGGCGGCAGAGTTCTCGCTACCCCGCGCGGCAAGGTTCTCGGCGGATCGTCGTCCATCAACGGTATGGTCTATGTTCGCGGCCATGCCCATGACTTCGATCATTGGTCGGAACAAGGCGCCACCGGATGGTCCTATGCGGACGTGCTGCCCTACTTCAAGCGGATGGAGAATTCGATCGGCGGAGAGGAAGGCTGGCGCGGCAAAGGCGGCCCGCTCAACATCCAGCGCGGGCCACGCAAGAACCCGCTCTACGCCGCCTTCGTCGAGGCCGGCCAGCAGGCGGGGTTCGAGCTTACCGACGACTACAACGGCTCGAAGCAGGAAGGCTTCGGCGCGATGGAGCAGACCATCCATGGCGGCCGCCGCTGGTCTACCGCAAACGCCTATCTGCGGCCCGCGCTGAAACGTCAGAACGTGAGTCTCGTCAAAGGCTTGGCGCGAAAGGTCGCCATCGAGAATCAACGCGCCGTCGGCGTGGAGATCGAAGCTCGCAAACAGATTCAAGTCGTTAAAGCGCGGCGTGAAGTGATCATAGCTGCCTCGTCGATCAACTCGCCCAAACTTCTGATGCTGTCGGGCATCGGTCCGGCCGAGCATCTGCGCCAGCACGGGATAGAGGTGATCGTCGACCGGCCAGGCGTCGGCCAAAACCTGCAGGATCATATGGAACTCTATATCCAGCAGGAATCGATCCAGCCGATCACGCTCTATTCGGTGCTGAACCCGTTTTCGAAGGCGCTCATCGGCGCTGAATGGATGTTTTTCAAGACCGGCCTCGGCGCCACCAACCACTTCGAGGCGGCGGCCTTCGTCCGCTCGAAAGCCGGCATAGACTATCCCGACATCCAGTACCATTTCCTGCCGGCCGCCGTCCGTTACGACGGCAGGGCAGCGGCCAAGTCGCATGGCTTCCAGGCCCATGTTGGACCGATGCGGTCAAAGTCGCGCGGCACGGTCAAGCTTCGCTCGAACGATCCATGGGCCAAGCCGGAAATCCGCTTCAACTACATGTCGCACCCGGACGACTGGGTTGATTTCCGCCACTGCATCCGGCTGACGCGGGAAATCTTCGGCCAGCCGGCTTTTGCTTCATATCGCGGCAAGGAGATTTCTCCCGGCGCGCATGTTCAGAGTGACGACGAGCTCGACGCGTTCATCCTCGAGCATGCCGAAAGCGCCTATCACCCCTGCGGCACCTGCCGGATGGGAAGGCAAGACGACCCGCTGAGCGTGGTCGATCCCGAATGCCGGGTCATCGGCGTGGAAGGTTTGCGCGTCGCCGATTCCTCGATCTTTCCACGCGTCACCAACGGCAATCTCAACGCGCCGTCTATCATGACGGGGGAAAAAGCGGCGGACCATATTCTCGGCCGGACGCCGCTTGCCCCGTCGAACCAAGAGCCGTGGATTAATCCGCGCTGGCAGGTGAGCGATCGGTAACGTCGAAGCTGCCCCTCACCTGCCTGCCGGCATCCTCTCCCCGTAAGAACGGGGAGAGGAGAACTGCGGGGACGTGGCAAGCGCCAACGCCGGTGACCCCCTCTCCCCGTTCTTACGGGGAGAGGGTAAGGGTGTGGGGCAGCGCTGAGATTGAAGTGAGGACATGATGAAAGCCCAGCCCAAAGCCTCGCACTACATAAACGGCCGCTTCGTCGACGACGAGCGCGGTGCGCCGATACCCGTGATTTATCCGGCCACCGGCGAAACGATCGCGACGTTGCATTCCGCGACGCCCAACATCGTCGAACTGGCCGTGGAGGCAGCTCGCGCCGCACAGCCGGCATGGGCGCGGCTGAAGCCGGTCGAGCGCGGCCGCATCCTGCGCCGCGCAGCCGACATTTTGCGCGCCCGCAATGAGGAACTGTCGCGGCTGGAGACGCTCGACACCGGCAAGCCGATCCAGGAAACGACCGTCGCGGATGCAGCCTCGGCCGCGGACGCGCTGGAGTTCTTCGCCGGCGCCGTCGCTACCTACAATGGCGACTTTGTCGATCTCGGCGGTCCGTTCGGCTACACGCGCCGCGAGCCGCTCGGCGTCTGCGTCGGCATCGGAGCCTGGAACTACCCTATCCAGGTGACCGGTTGGAAGTCGGCGCCGGCGCTCGCCATGGGCAACGCCATGGTGTTCAAGCCTTCGGAGAACACGCCGCTTTCAGCGCTGGCGCTTGCCCAGATCTATTCGGAGGCTGGGCTGCCGGACGGACTGTTCAACGTCGTGCAGGGTTATGGCGATGTGGGCGCCGCCCTGGTTCAGCACCCCGTCACGGCAAAAGTGTCGGTGACCGGGTCTGTGCCGACGGGGAGAAAGGTGATGGGCCTCGCCGGCTCGCTGATGAAGCACGCCACGATGGAACTCGGCGGCAAGTCGCCGCTCATCGTCTTTGGCGATGCCGACGTGGAAAACGCGATCGGCGGCGCCATGCTCGGCAATTTCTACTCCTCCGGGCAGGTCTGCTCCAATGGGACCCGCGTATTCGTGCAGCGCGACCTGCACGACCGCTTCCTCGAGCGGCTGACGGAGCGCACGAAGAAAATCCGCATCGGCGATCCGCTCGACCCTGACACCCAGATGGGGCCCCTGATCAACAAGTCGCAGCACGACAAGGTCACGGGTTACGTCGAGATCGGCAAGTCCGAAGGCGCAACGCTCGTCTGCGGCGGCAACGCCCCTTCCCTGCAGGGTTTCGAAGGCGGCTTCTTCGTCGAGCCCACCGTCTTCTCGAATGTCACCGACAACATGACGATCGCGCGTGAAGATATCTTCGGGCCGGTAATGAGCGTGCTGGTCTTCGACGACGAGGATGAGGTGATTGCCCGAGCCAACGACATAGAGTTCGGGCTGGCCGCCGGCGTATTCACGCGCGACCTGGCGCGCGCGCACCGCGTCATCGGTGAGTTGCAGGCCGGCACCTGCTGGATCAATACCTATAATCTGACACCGGTTGAACTGCCCTTCGGCGGTTACAAGCAGTCGGGCATCGGCCGCGAAAACGCGCTGGCTGCGCTCGGCCACTACTCGCAGGTGAAATCCGTCTATGTCGAGACGGGGGATGTGGCCAGCCCCTACTGAGGCGCACCCTCCGTCCCGTCGAGATACTGCGTCAGCGCGCAGACGAGATGATAAAATATGCTGGCGGGAACGTCCTTAGCCAATGATCGGCCGCGTTCGTCGATCTGGTCGATCCACAGGCCGAGCGGGGCCGGGTCTATATGCCAGCGGAACAACCGGCCGACGCGGGCCTCGATCTCCGGTTTGAGGTCAGGACCGCCGCCTGCGCCATCCAGCGCAATTGCGGCCTTGATCGCCTCGCTCTGAGGCCAACTGCGTGAGATGCGGTCGAGCGGCAGGCCCTGCCGCGATACCGCGCCATAGGCCAGCCCAGTCGCCCGGTTCAGCCCGTTGGCAATCGCCGAAGCGTAGAGCTTGCGCGCATAGGCGGTGAGTTCCTTCTGACCGCTCTTCTTGC
Source organism: Pseudaminobacter sp. (assembly GCA_035941355.1). GTDB lineage: Bacteria > Pseudomonadota > Alphaproteobacteria > Rhizobiales > Rhizobiaceae > Allomesorhizobium. The sequence continues at coordinate 46,448 of DASZDZ010000001.1, read as the reverse complement.
CGAAATCGACGAGTAGCGACGCCCATTCGAAATGGTGGCCCGGCTCGGTCCAGGTTCCTTTTTCGCCGCTAGCGGGCCGCCATTCGTCGTCAAAATACTCGCCGAGCGTCCAGCTCTCGGCGTCGAAGAAATGGCTGCGGAAGAGGTCGATGATGCGCGCCGCGCGGCGCAGATGCGAACGGTCGCCCGTCGCCGTATGCCAGGCGAGAAACGCTTCCAGGAGGTGCATATGCGGATTGGAGCGCCGCGACCCTTCTCCGGCCGAGGTTTCGAGAAACCCGGTCATACGCCGGTCCTCGAGATGGGCGTCGAGAAAGGCGAGGGTCTCCTCGCCGAGCCGCAGCGCGTCCGGGTTGCCGCTCATATGCGCGTGCGCCAGCGCCAGAAGCACGCAGGCGTGGTCGTAGGCGTCTTCGGCCGCATCGGCGACGCTGCCGTCCACATTGAGCACCCTCACCCAGCCGCCGCGGTCCGTGCGGCCTTTACCAGCAATGAAATCCAGGCCATGGGCGATAAGCCGGTCGGCCGGTCCGTCCCAGCCATGCGCCTTGGCTACCGCGAAGGCATAGACCTGCCGCGCCATGGTGCGCATCCGCTTCGGCTTCATCAGCGGCGCCGCATCGAAACCCAGCGCCTCGAAGAAGCCGCCATGCGCCTCGTCGACGCCTGCCGTCGACCAGAGCGGCAGCGTCTCCTCGAACAACCAGTGGCGGACGCGCCGCCGCCATGCGCCGCTGACCAGCACGCGATCGTGCGCCGGCGTGAACTTGGTTTCGAGGCGGCCGCTCTTTTCGAGCTGTTCGACGATCTTCTTGACGTTCTGGCTGTGGCTTACGGGCGCGACGAAGGTGGCGTCGACCGTCGCGACGATGGCAATGTCCTTCAGTCCGATGGCCGAAAGCAGCCGCCCCTGGCTGCGGATGTAGGAGTTTTCGCAATCGATCGCGACGACATCGCCGACGATGACGTTGCCGGCCTTGTCGGATGGGCCGGCGTCGAGCAGCGACTGCCATGAGCCGAGATCGTTCCAGCGGAAGCCCGCAGGCACCATGGCGATGCCTTCGGCCCGCTCCATGATGGCGTAGTCGATCGAAATCGAGGGGATCGCCGCATAGAGATCGGACGGCATGTAGCGGCCGGTCAGGTCGCTCGTCGCTGCCTTCCACGCCGTTTCGGCGCTTTGCCAGATTTCCGGCTGGAATTCCTGGAAGGCGTCGCGCATGGCGCTGGCGCGAAACAGAAAAATGCCGGTGTTCCAGTAGAAATTGCCGGCCTGGATATAGGCTTCCGCCGTCGCCAGATCCGGCTTCTCGACGAAGCGCGACACATCGAGCACGCCGTCTCCCTTGCCCGAGACTTCGATATAGCCATAGCCGGTTTCGGGCTGGCGCGGCCTGATGCCGAAGACCACCAGCCGTCCGGCCTCTGCTGCCGGAACCCCGTGCGAAATCGTTTCCCAGAATTGCCGGTCCGTCGAAATCTCGTGGTCGGAAGGGACGACGAGAACGATGCCGTCGCCATACGCCGAAAGCGTCTGGAGCGTCGCGATAGCCACGGCCGCCGCCGTGTTGCGCCCCGAGGGCTCAAAAATCGCGCCGCCGCCAGCCAGATCGATGCCGGCAATATCGGAGCGCACGCGGTCGGCATGCCGCTCCGATGCGATCAGATAGACCGGCGTCTCGCCCTCCTCCCGCGCCTTGAGCCGGCGCAGGGTCTTGACCAGCATCGAACCGTCGCCGGAAAGATCATGGAACTGTTTCGGGTTGTCTTCTCGCGACAGCGGCCACAGCCGCGAGCCGACGCCGCCGCTCATCACGAAACTGACGATGCGTTCTGTCATGCCTCTGCCGCCGGTTCCGTTTCCATCAGAATGTCTGGTTATAGGCGCCGACCTCGGGACTGCGGCGCAGCACCGCGTCCATCGCCTCGAACATTTCGCGGCGCCTTGCGGCCGAAATCGGGCTCTCGACAACGACGACGATTTCCGGCTTGTTCGACGAAGCCCTTACCAAGCCCCAAGTTCCATCCGCGGCTGCCACGCGTACCCCGTTGACCGTGATCAGCCCAGCGATCGGCTGGCCTGCGAAATTTGCGCCACGCCCTTCCATAGCGCGAAAATCCGCAACTATGCGGTCCACGACGCCATATTTGACCTCGTCGTCGCAATGCGCCGACATTGTCGGCGTGCCGTAGGTAACCGGCAGAGCGCGGCAAAGGTCCGCCATCGTCTTCCGCGGGTTGCGGTCGAGCATTTGGCAGATCGCTACCGCGGTGACGAGCCCGTCGTCATAGCCGCGGCCGATCGGCGGGTTGAAGAAGAAATGCCCCGATTTCTCGAAGCCGGCTATGGCGCCGAGTTCGGCCACGCGCCGCTTGATATAGGAATGCCCCGTCTTCCAGTAATCCGTGACTGCGCCGTTCGCTTTTAGAATTTCGTCGGCCGTGAACAGGCCTGTCGACTTCACGTCGACGACAAAGGTGGAATTCGGATACAAGGCCGAAATATCCCGGGCCAGTATGACGCCGACCTTGTCGGCGAAAATCTCTTTGCCTTCATTGTCGACCACGCCGCAGCGATCGCCGTCGCCGTCGAAGCCAAGCCCGATATCGGCGCCCGTCTCCAGCACCTTGTCGCGGATCGCGTGCAGCATTTCCATGTCTTCGGGATTGGGGTTGTAGCGCGGAAATGTGTGGTCGAGTTCCACGTCCAGCGGGACGACTTCGCAGCCGATCTTCTCCAGCGCCTGGGGTGCGAATGCGCCGGCGGTGCCGTTGCCGCAGGCTGCAACCACTTTCAGCTTGCGTCCAATGCTCTTTCCGGCCGTCAGGTCGTCGATATAGGCTTCACGAAACCCCGGCACAAATTCGTAGCAGCCCCCACCGTCGAGATCGAAATCCCCGCCCAGCACAATGGCTTTCAAGGCGCTCATCTCGTCCGGCCCAAAGGTCAGCGGCCGCTGCGCGCCCATTTTGACGCCGGTCCAGCCGTTCTCATTATGCGAGGCGGTGACCATCGCCACCGACTGCGCATCGAGCGCGAACTGCGCGAAATAGGCCATGGGCGACAGCGCCAGGCCGATATCCTTGACGCGCGCACCAGCCGCCATCAAGCCCGAGACCAGCGCCAGTTTTATCGACATCGAGTAGCTGCGGAAATCGTGCCCGGTGACGATGTCCGGACCCGCCCCCATGCGGCGGATCAATGTGCCGAGCCCCATGCCCAGGGCCTGCACGCCGATCAGGTTCAGTTCCGGCTCCTTTGACGATCCCGGATGCCCGAACCACCAGCGCGCATCGTATTCGCGGAACCCGGTCGGCTTGACGAGGGCGCTGGTTTCAAAGGCGAATGTATTGGGCTTGGCTTCGCCAACGAGCGTCAGTGTCACGGTTCAGAGGCTCCAACGGGCGGGCGATCGAATTTTCGACAATAGCGGCAACGGCTTACCGCCGCCTTAAGCCTTCTAGGCTCTCTTCGCCACGCGGCAAACCAAAAAGCGTGGCCATGCCCGGTGGAAAATGTCGCATTGGCCGCGCGAGCGCCCGCTTAAGCGCTTGCGGTAATTTTTCGCGGCGGCTATAAGCCCGCGTCTGGTCACGGAGTGTAGCGCAGCCTGGTAGCGCACGTCGTTCGGGACGACGGGGTCGCAGGTTCAAATCCTGCCACTCCGACCAGAAAAAACAATGGCTTGGCGAACACCTTCGCCTTCCAGGCAAACCACGCAAAATCCGCCGGCGTCAAACTGCCCTCGATAGAGGCGCAGCCAAGGCGTGCCCTCGTCTAGGCGCGCTGGAAACGCAAACACGTGGAACAAACGATTGCGTCCCGGGGTTTTGGAATAAGTCATCCATCGGCAAGGAGACCCGCGATGGCAGACGACAAGCTGAAGAGCGACGGCCAGCATCAGGCGAGCATGACAGACGATTTGGAGGCCGAGGCGCTCCATCTGGCGGAGACCACCGATCTGTCGCCGAACCAGGCTCGCGAACTCATTCGCCGCCACGGCAACGACCGCAAGAAACTCATGGAACTGGCAAAGACCTTCAAGGCAGAAGGCTGAGGCAGCCGGCGAGAGTTGGCCACACCGGAAACCGCGTTGCCGAAACTCAGGCGACGTGGCCTAGCTTGAAGCAGTCATCCGGAATTTCGTCACGTCGATAGCCGCCGCCATGAGCGTTTGAGTATACTCCTCGCGCGGATCGTCGAAGATCTCGGCCGTCGGCCCCTCCTCGACGATCTGTCCCTGCTTCATCACGATGATGTAGTCCGACATCGCCCGCACCACGGCAAGGTCGTGGCTTATGAACAGGTAGGACAGGTCATGCGCCTTCTGGAGGTCACGCAGAAGATCGACGATCTGCTTCTGGACTGACCGGTCGAGCGCCGAGGTCGGCTCGTCGAGCACCACGATTTTCGGCTTGAGGATGATGGCGCGTGCGATAGCGATGCGCTGCCTCTGCCCGCCCGAAAACTCATGCGCATAGCGGTTGCGCATGTTCGGATCGAGCCCGACCTCGCGCAGGGCTTCGACCGCCCGTTTGTCCCGGTCTCTGCCCGACAGCGACGGCTCATGAACGAGCAGCCCTTCGGTGATGACCTGGCCGATGGTCATCCGCGGCGACAGCGAGCCGAACGGATCCTGGAACACAAGCTGCATCTCGCGCCGCAGCGGCCGCATCTCGTCCCGGCCCATCTTTGAGATGTCGCGCCCGCCGAAGCGAATGGCGCCGTCGCTGGGCAATAGCCTCAGCAGGGCACGGCCCAGTGTCGACTTGCCGGAACCGGACTCGCCGACGATGCCGATGGTCTGCCCTTTCTTCAGCGCGATGGAGATGCGGTTGACCGCCCGCAGCATCAGCGGCTCGCCCGCCAGGAAGCCGCCGCCGATCGTGAACGTCACCTCGACGTTTCTGCCTTCCAGCAGGATCGGCGCATTGGCGGGCGGCGGCGCCTTGCGGCCGGTCGGCTCCGCCTCAAGCAGCATCTTCGTGTAGGCGTGCTTCGGTGCGGAGAACAGCGCCTCGGTCACGCCTTCCTCGACCACCTCGCCGGAACGCATGACATAGACCCGGTCGGCGAAACGGCGGACGATGCCGAGATCGTGAGTAATGAACACAATCGCCATGCCGAGCCTGCTCTGCAGCTCGGCCAGAAGCGCCAAAATCTGCGCCTGCACCGTTACGTCGAGCGCCGTCGTCGGCTCATCCGCGATCAGTATGTCGGGATTGTTAGCCAGCGCCATGGCAATCATGACACGCTGGCGCTGTCCTCCGGAAAGCTCGTGCGGGTAGGAATCGATGCGCCGTTCAGCGTCGGGTATTCCAACCAGCCTCAAAAGCTCCAGCACGCGCGGGCGGGCCTGCGCGCTCGAAAGAAGTCTCCCATGATGGATCAGCGGCTCGGATATCTGGCGCCCGATCTTGTAGAGCGGATCGAGCGAGGTCATCGGCTCCTGGAAGATCATGGTGATCTTTTCGCCGCGCACCTTGTTGAGGCGGCGCTCCGACATGCCAATTAGTTCCTGGTCGCGGTAGCGAGCCGAGCCGGTGGCGCGCCCGTTCGAGGCCAGGAGCCCCATCAGCGCCATCATGGATTGGCTCTTGCCGGAACCGGACTCGCCGACGATGGCTACCGTCTCTCCGGGGCGCACGTCGAAATCGACATTCTTCACCGCACGCACCTCGCCGTCATGGGTAGCGAAGGTCACGTTGAGGCCGCGAATGCTCAGGATGGTGTCCGTCTTGTCCTCCATTTCAGCGGTCTTTCGGATCGAGCGCGTCGCGCAGGCCATCGCCGAGGAAGTTCAGGGCGAACAGAAGGACCGTCAGCGCGATTGCGGGATAAATCAGGAGCCAGGTTGCGCCCTGTATGTTTGCCGCGCCGTCTGAGATCAGCAGACCCAGGCTGGTCAACGGCTCCTGTACGCCGAGGCCCAGAAACGACAGCAGGCTCTCGAGCAGTATCGCCTTGGGCACCAGAAGCGTGACGAAAACCACCACCGGGCCGAGCGTGTTGGGAATGATGTGGCGCCTTAGAATACCGGAATTGTCGACGCCCAGCGCCTCGGCAGCCTGCACGAACTCCTGACGTTTGAGCATCAGTGCCTGGCCGCGCACGATACGGGCCATATCCAGCCACTCCGTTGCGCCGATGGCGATGAAGATCAGGATGAAATTGCGCCCGAAGAACACCACGAGCAAGATGACGAAGAAGATGAACGGCAGCGAGTAGAGGATGTCGACAATGCGCATCATCACGCCGTCGACCCGACCGCCGAGATAGCCGGCGATCGCGCCGTAGGATACGCCGAACAGAAGCGCCATCGCGGACGCGAGCACGCCGATCGCCAGCGAGACGCGAATTCCGATCAGAATGCGGGCAAGCAGATCGCGGCCATTGGAATCGGTGCCGAAGAGAAAGCGCAACCGGTGAACGTCGGCCACCATGACGCCGCTCCGGCCATCTGCGCTCAGTTCCTCGATGCGTGCATTCTCGAACAGGTCCGACCGGTCGACATAGCGCACGATGCGCGGGTCGAGCTGCTCGCCGCTCGATATCGGCATCCGCACCGTCGACCCTTCGACCTCGACAGGGCCCGTCTCGACACGCGCGCGGCTCACCACGCTTTCGAAGGCCGGGATGATGCGATCCGTCTTGGGATAAGCTTCCAGGCTGGCCGGCGTGCGCACATATTGCGGATAGATGCGGTCATATGGGTGCGGCGCCACCAACGGACCAAATATTCCGGCCAGCGCAAGGAAAAGCAGCACGGCCGCGCTGGCGACCGCCGCCTTGTTCTTGCGCAGACGCCGCCAGGCGTCCTGCCACAAGGATCTGCCGGCGATCGTGGGGCTCGCTCCGGCAAGGACTTCATGGGTCGCGATCGTTGAATGGTCAGTCATAGCGCACCCTCGGATCGAGGAACGCATAGAGGATGTCGACGATCAGATTGAAAACGACAACGAATACGGCAATGACGACCACCGTTCCCATCACCAGCGTGTAATCGCGGCCAAGCGCACCCTGGACGAAATAGCGGCCGATGCCCGGTATACCAAAGATCGTCTCCACGACCACCGAACCCGTCAGCAGCGCGGCGGCGGTCGGCCCCAGATAGGAAACGACCGGCAGGATGGCGGCACGCAACGCATGGACGCCTACGACGATGCGGGTCGGGAGACCGTAGGCGCGCGCAGTCCGTACATGGTCGGAGCGAAGCGCCTCGATCGTGGCGCCCCGCGTCAGCCGCGCCACTATCGCGATCTGCGGCAGTGCGAGCGTCGCCACCGGCAAAATCATGTGCCGCAGCGAGCCGCCGCTCCAGCCGCCCGCCGGCAGCCAGCCGAGCCAGACGCCGAAGAGCAGGCTCAGAATGGGCGCGACGACGAAGGGAGGGATGGTGATGCCGAACGTCGCCGTTCCAACGACCGCGTAGTCGATGAGCGTGTTCTGCTTGAGGGCGGCAAGCGCTCCCAGGAACGTGCCGATCACCAGGGCGAGCGAGATGGCCAGGCCGCCGAGTTGAATGGACACGGGCAACCCTGTTCGGAACAGGTCGACGACGGAAAAATCCCGGCGCGTGAAGCTGGGGCCCAGATCGCCCTGAAGCAGGTTCCAGAGATAATGGCCGTATTGATAGACAAGCGGCTTGTCGAGATTATAGGCGCGGTTGAGATTTTCCATGATCAGCGGGTCGAGCGGACGTTCGAGATCGAACGGCCCGCCTGGCGCTAGGCGGATCATGAAAAAGGCGATCGTGACGATAACGAAAAGGGTCGGCACCGCGCCGGCAAATCGCCTCAGCACATATGCAAACATTGGCTAACTCCGCGGGCCGTCTGGATAATGCCCCCTGATCTGAGGGGTTCCCGATGCGGAAGGCCAAGAAGACTTCGCCGATCGCCAAGCGGCGCCTGCGATGTTTGCGTCAGTATCGACCATGCCATCATCGGGAGGGGCGTCCATGCGGAAGCAAGAAATTGCTTTCGCATGGACGTTCGCATCCCGCCGGATCAGCCTTCGATCGAGAGATAGCGCGTGCCGTGGACGTCCTGGATGTTGTCTTCCCAGCCCTTCAGCTTGGTCGAAACGAGCGCGCGCGAGGAGTAGTAAAGGATCGGGATGGCCGGAACTTCCTTCAGGAAGATCGCCTCGGCCTGGCTCAGGAGCTTGGACCGTTCGGCCAGATCGATCGTGGTTTCCGCCTTTTCCATCAGCGCGTCATACTCGGCGTTTTCCCAGCGCGGATAGTTGAAGCCGAGATTGTCGCTTTCGAACAGGAACAGGAAGTTCTGCGGATCGCTGTAGTCGCCGATCCAGCCGGCGCGGGTGATGTCGAAATCGCCGTCCTGCTTCATGTAGTCGAAATAGCCGGTTCCCTCCATTTCGAAGAGGGTGGTCTTGATGCCGATGTTCTTCAGCATGTCGGCGATCGCCGTCATGGTGTTCTTGTGGTTTTCGCTGGTGTTGTAGCGAAGCTCGATGGAAAGCTCGCCTTCCTCGACGCCGGCCTCCTTGAGCAGTTCCTTGGCCTTGTCCTCGCGGTCGAGGATGTCCATGTCCTTGTATTCCAGGAAGACCGGATCATTGTAATTGCTGATGCCGGGCGGAACGATCGAATAGCCCGGCAGCATGGTTTCGCGCCAGATTTCCTTGGCGAGGAAGTCGCGATCGATAGCCATGGAAATCGCGTGGCGCACGCGCGGATCAGCCAACTTCTCCTTCTTCACCTTCACCGGAAGGTAGTAGCTGCCGAGGTACGGCGCGATGTGGACCTGTTCGCCCAGCTTCTCGCGCATATAGTCCATCTGTTCGGCCGGGATATCCGAGCAGGACATCACCTCGCCAGCCTCGAAGCGGCGCAGGCAGGCGGAACGGTCTTCGAACGGGATGAAATTGACGACGTCGATCTTCACGTTCGCCGCATCGTGAAAATGGGGATTCTTCTTCATCACGATCTTGTCGTTCGGGGTGAACGACTCGAGCATGTAGGCGCCGTTGGTCACCATGTTGCCCGGCTTGGTGAAATCGTTGCCGAACTTCTCCACCGAAGCCTGATGAACGGGCAGGCCGGTCTGGTGGGTCAGGAGTTCGAGAAAATAGGGCGTCGGCGCGCCGAGCGTGATCTCGAGCGTCCGGTCGTCGACGGCCTTGACGCCCATCTCCTCGGGTTTTTTCTCGCCCTTGTTCACCGATTCGGCACTGGCGATAGCGTAGTGCATGTTCGCATAGGGGGCCGCCACAGCCGGATCCTGGATGCGCCGGAAGCTGAACACGAAATCGCTGGCTTTCACCGGATCGCCGTTCGACCATTTGGCGCTTTCGCGCAGCTTGAACGTGTATTTCAAACCGTCATCCGAAACTTCCCAGCTCTCGGCGACGCCGGGAACGACTTCGGCCTTGGCGTTATAGACAACCAGCCCTTCATAGAGCTCACGCATCAGATTGGCTTCGGCAATGGTCGAGGTCTTGTGGTGGTCCAGCGTGGTCGGATCGGTGTCGTTGCCGCGGTTGTAGATCACTTCCGACATCGCCGGCGCGATCACCACTCCATTTATGACAAGCAGGCTTGTGGCGAACACAGTCGCCGTCAGAACATTTTTAAACATGCTACTCTCCCGGTTTGCCGCGGCCCCTCAGCCACGGCGAGCGTCGTTATTAAGCCCTGAAGCCGAAACCATTTCGGCTTCGTCAAGCGAGCCGGCGGTCGTTGGGGCCGCCGTTCTGGTCGGTGACACTAGCACCGCAAAATCTTAATTCAACCAGCGCGTAGCTCACGTGAAGGAAGCTGCGCTTGGATGAACCCTGGGTTGTGCCTACTCCAATCGCGCGACCAGCACGCCCAAGGGCGGCAGCGATACCTGATCGCCATCGACGGCAGCAGCCGAGCCGGGAAAATCGATCGGCACGACCGTCCCCGCTCCGGCCGGGACACGCCACTCGGCTGACATGTCGGCGAAGTTGAACAGGCAGAGCAATCGCTCGTTGCCGGCTTCGCGTATGAAGGCCAGTTGGTCGTGTCCGGCATCGAGCAACTCGATCCTGCCTACGGTCAGTGCCGGATGCTGTTTGCGGAACGCCAGCGTCGCCCGGTAGCTGCCAAGGACCGATCCGCCGTCGCGCTCCTGCACGTTCACGGCGCGCGCCCGATGTAGATCAGGAACCGGCAGCCAGGACTTTGCCGTAGAGAAGCCGCCATTGGGCTCGCTCGAATCCCAAACCATCGGCGTGCGGCAGCCGTCGCGTCCTTTGAATCCCGGCCAGAAGCGGATACCGTAGGGATCGCGCAGATCCTCGAAGGCAAGCTCCGCCTCTTCCAGCCCGAGTTCCTCGCCCTGGTAGATACAGATCGAGCCGCGGAGGCAGGCGAGCAGCGCGACCGAGAATCTTGCTGTCGCGTCGGTGTCGCCGCCCGGTTCCGTCCAGCGCGAGACGTGGCGGATCACGTCGTGATTGGAAAACGCCCAGCAGATCCAGCCATCCGCGACCGCAGCTTCGAAGGCTTCAACGCGTTTGCGCACATAGGCCGCGGAAAAGTCCGGGCCGAGCAGGTCGAACGTGTAGCACATGTGCAGCTTGTCGCCGCCCGACGTGTAGGTGGCTACCGTCTTCAGCGAGCGTCTGCCGTCGCCCACCTCCCCCACCGAGGTGCGGTTGCCATAGTCGTCCAGCAGCGCCCGGAAACGCTTCAGGAATTGCAGGTTCTCCGGCTGGGTCTTATCGAAGAGGTGGTTCTGGTACTCGTAGGGATTGGTCTGTTCGGCTTTGGCCGCCTTGCTCATGCGCAATTTGGGGTTGTCGCGCAATTGCCGGTCGTGAACATAGAAATTGACGGTATCCAGCCGAAAACCGTCGACGCCGCGCTCAAGCCAGAAACCCACCGTCTCCAAAAGTGCCTCCTGCACATTCGGATTATGGAAGTTGAGGTCAGGCTGCGACGCCAGGAAATTGTGCAGATAGTACTGCTTGCGGGTCGAGTCCCACTCCCAGGCCGGCCCGCCGAAGATCGACAGCCAGTTGTTCGGCGCCGTCCCGTCCGGCTTGGGATCGGCCCAGACATACCAATCGGACTTGGGATTGGTTCGGCCGGCGCGGCTTTCGATGAACCACGGATGCCGGTCCGACGAATGCGACAGCACCTGGTCGATGATGACCTTGAGGCCATGGCGGTGCGCGGCTTCGATCAGCGCGTCGAAATCCTCGATCGTACCGAATATCGGGTCGACGGCACAGTAATCCGAGACGTCGTAGCCCATATCGGCCATGGGCGACTTGAAGAAGGGTGACAGCCAGATGGCGTCGACGCCCAGCGAGGCGATGTAGGGGACGCGCTGCGCAATGCCCCTAATATCGCCGCTGCCATCTCCGGTCGTATCTTGAAAAGACCGCGGATAGACCTGATAGATGACGGAGCCGCGCCACCAGTCCGCATTGTCCATCGCCGCCATGCTTCGCTCCTGATCTGAAATTACCGCTGCGGCGTGCCGCGCTCGACCACAAACACGACGCTTCGGCCCGGAACAAGCACAGCCGCGCCTCGAACCGCGGCATGCCCCGCCACCGGGCTCCACCGGAATCCGGCTCGCGCCGGCAGCGCGAATTCGGCCGGCGAGACCGAGCCGTTGAAAACGGCCGCGAAACGGCCGCTGAGCCCATCGCCGAGCACCATCGAAAGCCTGCGACGCTCCGGGTCGTTCCAGCCCTTTTCGTCGAGCGGCTGCCCGGTTTCGTCCAGCCACTCGACGTCGCGTACGCCGGCCTGCGCCTCGCCGGTGAGGAAGCCCACATCGCGAAGCGCGGCCACGCCCCTGCGCACCGCCGACAGCGCGGCCGCGTAGTCCTCGATCTGCCTATCCCGCCCGCTCCAGTCCAGCCAGGTGATGGCGTTGTCTTGCGCGTAAGCGTTGTTGTTGCCACGCTGCGTTCGTCCGAACTCGTCGCCGGCGGTCAGCATGAACGTGCCGCGCGAGGCAAACAGCGTCGACAGCATGGCCATGACATCGCACCGCCGCTGCGCCGCGATTTCGGGATCGTCGGTCTCGCCCTCGACGCCATTGTTCCATGACAAATTTTCGTTGTGGCCGTCGCGGTTCTGTTCGCCGTTGGCTTCATTGTGCTTGCGCTCGTAGCGGGCGATGTCGGCCAGCGTCATGCCGTCATGGGCGGCGATGAAGTTCACGCTTCGCGTCCCTATAGCGCACTTGCCGGCGAAGACGTCGGACGATCCGACAAGCCGCGTAGCCAGCGCGCCGATCATGCCGCGGTCGCCGCGCCAGAACCGCCTGACGTCGTCGCGATACTTGTCGTTCCATTCGAGAAAGGGCGTTGGGAAATTGCCGAGCTGGTAGCCGTCGGGACCAATATCCCAAGGCTCGGCAATCAGGATTCTGTCCTGCAGGACGGGATCGTCCCTTATCGCAGCAAGAAGCGCCGCGTTGGGATCGAAGCCGTCATCGGCGCGCCCTAAAACCGTGGCGAGGTCGAAGCGGAACCCGTCGACGCCGGTATGAAGGACGAAATGCCGAAGCGTATCGAGTATCAGTTGCCGCGCGGCCGGATGGTCGCAGGCGATCGTGTTCCCGGTTCCCGTATGGTTGATCAGCTTTCCCGGATTGTCAGCCGCGTGACGGTAGTAGGCTCGGTTGTCCAAGCCGCGCAGCGACAGCGTCGGGCCGAGCTCATCGCTCTCGCCCGTATGATTGAAGACGAGGTCGAGAATGACGCCGATGCCCGCGTCGCGAAGCGCCGCTACCGTGTCGCGCAGTTCGCTTATGCCGCCGGGCGCGAGACGCGGGTCGAGCGCCATGAACGAGACCGGATTGTAGCCCCAGGCATTGCGCAGGCCGAGCGGCCGCAAATGCCGCTCATCGATCCAGGCCACCACCGGCATCAATTCGACGGCGGACACGCCAAGCTTCAACAGGTGCTCGACGATTGCCGGATGAGCGAGCGCCGCGATCGTCCCGCGCTGCGTTTCAGGCATCGCCGGATGGCGCATCGTGAACGCCCGGACAGCAATTTCGTAGATCAACCCGCCGGATCTGAACAAGGGCGGCTTCGCCGCTATCGGCTGCGGCAGTTCGAAGGCCACGGCCTTCGGCATCAGCGGCGCGGTGTCGACCTTCTCGCCGCGCCCGGCCGAAAGACGCTGGTCGAACGTATACGGCCGGTCGATCGCCAGCGCATACGGGTCCATCAGCAGCTTTGCCGGGTCGAACCACAGCCCGCGTTCAGGCGCATATTCACCGTCGGCGCGAAATCCGTAGCGTGTTCCAGCATTCAGGCCGGGCACCGTAAGCGCGAAAACGTCGTCGCCCTCCGGCAAAAGCTCAAGCCGTTCGATTTCGCGGTCGCCCGTATCATCGAAGATCGAAACCCATAGGCGCTCGGCAGCGCCGGACCAGACAGAGAAGCGGATTCCATCAGCGAACGGGACAGCGCCTAAAGGGGGACGAAAATTCATCAGAGAACAGCGCCGCCAGTGGCTGTCATCAGCAACCTCACGTAATGACGCTCGGCTTTTCCCGCCCGGTATGGCGGCGGATGCCGGCGATCTCGTCCGCCGCTGCTATCAGCTCGGAGAGCGCCTCCTGGGTGTCGAGATCATGGCGGGCCGGATCGGGCTCGTAGCGCTCGACATAGAGCCTAAGCGTCGCGCCGGACGTGCCGGTGCCGGAAAGCCGGAATACAGCGCGCGAGCCACCCTCGAACATGACGCGGATGCCTTGGTTCTTGCTCACCGAACCATCGACCGGATCGTGATAGGCAAAGTCATCGGCTGCTGCGATCTTCATGCCGCGCACTGCCGTTCCGGGCAGCGCCGCCAGCCTGCCGCGCAGTTCCGTCATCAGCCGGCTGGCGACCTCGGTCTCGACCTCCTCGTAATCGTGCCGCGAATAGTAGTTCCGGCCATAGGTCGCCCAGTGCTTCGTCGCGATGTCGCGGGCGCTCTCGCCGCGCACCGCCAAGATGTTCAGCCAGAGCAGCACGGCCCAGAGCCCGTCCTTCTCGCGGACATGGTCGGAGCCGGTGCCCGCACTTTCCTCGCCGCAGATCGTCGCCATGCCGGCGTCGAGCAGATTGCCGAAGAATTTCCAGCCGGTCGGCGTCTCATACATGCCGATGCCGAGCTTTTCGGCGACGCGGTCGGCCGCGCCGCTGGTCGGCATGGAGCGGGCGATGCCTTTCAGCCCGGCCTTGTAGCCCGGCGCCAGATGCGCGTTGGCGGCGAGCATCGCCAGCGAGTCGGACGGCGTGATGAAGATGCCCCTTCCGATGACCAGGTTGCGGTCGCCGTCGCCATCGGACGCCGCGCCGAAATCGGGCGCCTTGTCGCCCATCATCTCGTCGTACAGCGCCTTGGCGTGGACGAGGTTCGGATCGGGATGATGGCCGCCGAAATCCGGCAGCGGCACGAAATTGCGCGCGGTGCCAGCCGGCGCGCCGAGCCGCTTTTCCAGGATCTCCTTGGCGTAGGGTCCGGTCACCGCGTGCATGGCGTCAAACGCCATGCGGAAGCCGCCTTTGAACATCTTTCGGATCGCGTCGAAGTCGAACAGCGTCTCCATCAGTTCGGCATAGTCCGCGACTGGGTCGATCACCTCCACTTTCATGCCGCCAGCATCGACCGAGCCGAGGCCGTCGAGGTCGATCTGGCCGATATCGGCAATCAAAAAGCGCGAAATCGCCTTGGATCGCTCGAAAATGACATCTGTCAGCTTCTCGGGCGCCGGGCCGCCATTGCCGGCATTGTACTTGATGCCGAAATCCTCGTGCGGGCCGCCAGGATTGTGGCTGGCCGAGAGAATCAGGCCGCCGAACGCCTTGTATTTGCGGATGATGTGCGATGCAGCCGGCGTCGACAGGATGCCGCCCTGCCCGACGATCACGCGGCCGAATCCGTTGCCGGCAGCCATGGCAATCGCCGTCTGGATAACCTCGCGGTTGAAGTAGCGGCCGTCGCCGCCGATCACCAGCGTCTGGCCCTGAAAGCCTTCGAGGGAATCGAAAACCGACTGGATGAAATTCTCGGCAAAATGTTGTTGCTGGAAAACCGGCACTTTCTTGCGCAAGCCGGAGGTGCCCGGCTTCTGGTCGCTGAACGGTTTGGTTTCAACTGTTCTCGTCATTCGGCAGACTGCCCTTTCGCTATCAAGGATTTGTAGAGCTGAGCGTATTTTTGGGCGCTGCGATCCCACGAAACATCGGATTTCATGCCCTGTTTCTGCATCGCCGCCCACACGGCAGGATCGGCATGCGCCGATACTACCCGCCGGATCGCGTGACCGAGAGCAGCCGCACTTTCCGGCGCGAACTGGAATCCGGTAGCCACCCCGGCGGCTATCGCCGCCTCATTGGCGTCGATCACCGTATCGGCCAGCCCGCCGGTGCGCGCCACGACAGGCACGCAGCCATAGCGCAGCCCGTAAAGCTGTGTCAGCCCGCAAGGCTCGAAACGCGACGGTATGACGATGGCGTCGCAGCCGCCCTGCATCATGTGCGACAAGGCCTCGTCGTAGCCGACGATAATGCCGACGCGGCCGCGATGCCGCGCGGCGCCGGCCAGCAGCGCGCCTTCGAGGCCCTGATCGCCAGAGCCTAGCACCGCAAGCCGCGCGCCGGCGGCGACAAGGTCGTCAAGCGACGCGGCAAGGATGTCCATGCCCTTCTGCCAGGTCAGCCGGCTGACGACACAGACGATCGGGCTGTCGTCGGAAACCAGATTGAGGCGGTCTTCGACAGCTTTGCGGTTGGCCTTGCGCGCCTTGAGCGATTTCGAGGAATAGTTCGCCATAAGGTGCGGATCCGTCGCCGGATCCCAGACATTTGTGTCTATGCCGTTGACGATGCCCTGCAGATCGCCTGCGCGCAGATTGAGGAGACCGTCGAGCCCCATGCCAAAGGCCGGCGTACAGATTTCCTGCGCATAAGTTGGGCTGACCGTGGTGATTGCGGACGCGGCCTGCAGGCCTGCTTTCAGGAAACCGACGCCGCCATAATATTCGACGCCGTCCAGCGCCATGGCCGATGCCGGCAGCCCCAACTCCGGAAATATCGCGGCGGCGAACCGGCCCTGGAAAGCCAGATTGTGGACCGTCATGACGGATGGAACGGTGCCAGCCTTTCCGTAGCGCATGTAAGCGAGCGTCATCGCCGATTGCCAGTCGTGGACATGGACGAGGTCGGGCGCATAGCCGGAAATCGCGCCGCCCGCTATGTCCGCGCCGACTTGGCTAAGTGCGGCGAACCGCCGCCAATTGTCCGGCCAGTCGGCCCCGGTTGCATCGCCGTAAGGTCCGCCGGCGCGGTCGAACAAATGCGGCGCGTCTAGCACGAAGAGTTCGAGGCCCGAGACGCTGGCGGCATGGATCGAGGCCTTACCGCCATGCAAGCCGGGATACTGGTACAGCGCCTTCTTCTTCCTGAAGGCGCTCATCACCGTCGGGTAGCCCGGGATCAGGGTTCGCGTTGCTACGCCCTGCGCTGCCAGCGCCACCGGCAGCGCCCCGGCAACATCGGCGAGCCCGCCGGTCTTGATCAGCGGAAATATCTCCGGCGTGACGGCAAGCACTTGCATCGTCAGGCGTCCAGCCTGTCGATCATCTCCTGCGTGATCAGGCAGATGCCTTTCTCCGAGACTCGGAAGCGTTTGGCGTCAAGAACCGGGTCTTCGCCGACCACCAGCCCCTCGGGAATTTTCACGCCATGGTCGATGACCACGCGGGTAAGCCGCGCGCTGCGCCCCACATGGCAATCGGGAAGCATGACGACTTCCTCGAGTGTCGAATAGGAATTTATCCGGGCGCCGGTGAAGATCAGGCTACGTCTCAGCGATGCACCGGAGACGATGCAATCGCCGGAGACCAGCGAGGATATCGCCTCGCCGCGCCTGCCGTCCTCGTCGTGGACGAACTTTGCCGGCGGCTTCAGCTCAGCATAGGTCCAGATCGGCCAGTCGCGGTCGTAGAGGTCCAGTTCCGGCGTGATATCGGTCAGGTCGATATTCGCCTCCCAGTAGGCGTCGACCGTTCCGACATCGCGCCAGTATGCCTCGTTTTCAGCCGTCGAACGCACGCATGACTTGGCGAAGCGGTGTGCGATCGCCTTACCGTGCTGGACAATGTAGGGGATGATGTCCTTGCCGAAATCGCGGCTGGAATCCGGCTCAGCGGCGTCGCGGCGCAACTGGTCCATCAGGAACTTGGTCCGGAACACGTAGATGCCCATCGAAGCGAGCGCGTGGTCGGGTTTGTCGGGGATGCCGGGCGGGTCGGCGGGCTTTTCGATGAAGGAGATGATGTTGTCCTTCTTGTCGACATGCATCACGCCGAAGCCGGTCGCCTCCATGCGCGGCACTTCGAGACAGCCCACCGTCACGTCGGCATTGGCCTCGACGTGCTGGCGCAGCATCATCTCGTAATCCATCTTGTAGATGTGGTCGCCGGCTAAGATCACCATGTATTCCGGGCCGTAGCTCTCGATTATGTCGATGTTCTGGTAAACCGCGTCTGCGGTGCCTTCATACCACTGCGTTTCCGAAACGCGCTGGCTCGCCGGCAGGATATCGAAGCTCTCGTTGCGCTCGGGCCGCAAGAAATTCCAACCCCGCTGCAAATGGCGGATCAGCGAGTGCGCCTTGTACTGCGTGGCGACGCCCAGGCGACGAATGCCGGAATTCAGCGCGTTCGAGAGCGCGAAATCGATGATGCGGGTCTTGCCGCCGAAATAGACGGCTGGCTTGGCGCGCCGGTCGGTCAGTTCCTTGAGGCGGCTGCCGCGCCCGCCCGCCAGCACATAGGCCATCGCGTCGCGTGCCAGCGGTTGGGTCCGTTTCGTGTCCACCATGTTACCCTCCCAATTTACTCATTCCGGCATGCATTCAAGCATGATCGTGGCCAGCGGCGGCAGAAGCATCGTCCCCGACACTTTTCCTCCAGCACCTTCCGCCGCCACGATCACGCCCGCATTGCCCTTGCCCGATCCGCCATAGTCTGCGGCGTCGGTGTTCATGACCTCGCGCCACCGGCCTGTAGCCGGCAGCGGAACGCGATAGTTTTCACGCGGTACGGGCGTGAAGTTCGAGATTACGGCGATCGGATTGCCGTCCGGCGCCGTGCGCAGCCAGGCAAATACCGAATTCTGGCTGTCGTCCACCACGAGCCAGGAAAAGCCCTCCGGTTCGCAATCGCGCGCATGCAGCGACGGACGCGAGCGATAGAGATAGTTGAGGTCGCGCACCAGCTGCCGCACGCCGCGATGCGGCGCATGGTCGAGCACTTGCCAGTCGAGCGACCTTGCTTCGCTCCATTCGTCGCGCTGGGCGAACTCCTGGCCCATGAACAGAAGCTTCTTGCCGGGATAGCCCCACATGAAGGCGTAGTAGGCGCGCAGCGTCGCGAACTTCTGCCAGTCGTCGCCAGCCATCTTGGTGAGCAGCGAGCCTTTGCCGTGCACCACCTCGTCGTGTGACAGCGGCAGTACGAAATTCTCGCTGAACGCATAGACCAGCCCGAAGGTGATCTCGCCGTGATGGTGCTTGCGGTGAATCGGCTCCTTCGACAGATATTCCAGCGTGTCGTTCATGAAGCCCATATTCCACTTGAAGCCGAAGCCCAGCCCGCCTTCATGCACGGGCTGCGACACTTTCGGCCAGGAAGTGGACTCTTCGGCGATGGTGATGACGCCGGGATGTGCTCCATAGACGGCGATGTTCATCTTCTGCAGGAATTTCACTGCTTCGAGGTTCTCGCGCCCGCCAAGCTCGTTGGGAATCCACTCCCCCGCTTTGCGCGAATAGTCGAGGTAGAGCATCGAGGCGACCGCATCGACGCGCAGGCCATCGAGATGGAATTTCTCGGCCCAGAACAGCGCATTGTTGACGAGGAACGACACGACTTCGCGGCGGCCGAAATTATAGATCGCGGTGTTCCAGTCGGGATGAAACCCCTTGCGCGGGTCGGCGTGTTCGTAGAGCGCCGTGCCGTCAAACCAGATCAGGCCGTGCTCGTCGACCGGGAAATGGGCCGGCACCCAATCGAGAATGACGCCGAGGCCTGCCCGATGCGCACCGTCGACAAAGCGCGCAAACCCCTCTGGCTCGCCGAACCGCGCAGTCGGCGCATACAAACCGGTCGTCTGATAGCCCCATGAAGGATCGTAGGGATGCTCGGTGATCGGCATGAACTCGATATGCGTGAAGCCGGTATCGACGACATAGGGGATAAGCCGGTCGGCAAGTTCGTCCCACGACAGGAAGGAGCCGTCCGGATGGCGCTGCCACGAGCCGGCGTGGACCTCGTAGATCGAGATCGCCTCGCGACGAATGTCCGCGTCCCGCCAGAACGCCTTGTGCGCCTCGTCGCCCCATTCGTGCCGAAGCGGCGCGGTGGTCACCGAAGCCGTCGCCGGCCGCAGTTCCGAGCGGAAAGCGAACGGATCGGCCTTCAAGGGCAGTTTTTCGCCCTTAGGCCCGATGATCTCGTATTTATAGGGCCGACCCGCGCCGAGATCGGGCACGAACACTTCCCAGATGCCGGTGTCGATGCGGTGGCGCATGGAATGGCGGCGGCCGTCCCACTCGTTGAAGTCGCCGACGACGGACACGCGCCGGGCATTGGGTGCCCAGACCGCGAAATGCACGCCCGACGCGCCCTCATGGGAGATGAGATGCGCGCCGAGCTTGTCGAACAGCCTGAGATGCGAGCCTTCGGCAATGAAATAATCGTCCATGGGCCCGAGGACCGGCCCGAAGGAGTAGGGGTCCGTCAGGTGCCACTCCCCGCCGGCATTCCTCGCCAGATATTTCAGCGGCTGGCGCTTGCGGATCGAAAGCTTGCCTTCGAAGAAGCCCGCATCGTGGACGCGCGCAAGTTCGCCTGCCTTCTTTCCCTGAAGCGTGAAGGCGGTCACGAATTCCGCGTGCGGCACGAAGCAGCGCGCCACCAGCCCGCTGCCAGCTTCGTGGACCCCCAGGACCGAAAACGGATCGCCATGCCTGCCCGAAACAATAGCCTCGACATCGCTGCGCGCGGTGAGGCCGGGTAGCTCTTTCGTCCCGGCGGTCGCACGCGGCTTCTTCATGGTCGGCGCCCCTCCTCAAGGCTTCCGCATTACAGTCAGGAAATCACATCATGCCGGGACGTTCCAGATTTCGTTGGCGTATTGGCGAATGGTGCGGTCCGATGAGAACCATCCGGTCCGGGCTACGTTGCGGATTGCTCTGGCATACCAGTCGGGACTGTCGCGCCAGACGGCGTCGACCTGGCGCTGCGCGTCGGCATAGGCGTCGAAATCGGCCGCGACCATGAACCAGTCATGCTGGTAGAGCCCGTCCGTCAATCCGCGGTAGCGGGCGCGGTCGTCCGGCGAAAAGACGCCTGAAGAGATCGCCGCCAGCGCCTGCGAAAGCTCCGGCGAGCCCTCGATGGCCGAACGCGGCGCGTAGCCATTGTTGCGCCTCTCGGCCACCTCCGCGGCCGTCAGGCCGAAAATGAAGATGTTTTCATCGCCAACGCATTCCTTGATCTCGACATTGGCCCCGTCGAGCGTGCCGATGGTCAGGGCGCCGTTCAGCGCGAATTTCATGTTGCCGGTGCCGGAAGCCTCCATGCCGGCGGTCGAAATCTGCTCGGACAGGTCGGCGGCGGGAACCATGATCTCGGCCGTGCTGACATTGTAGTTCGGCACGAACACCACCTTCAGAAGCCCCCGCACCGCCGGATCGCGGTTGATCACCCTGGCCACGTCGTTGGCGAGTTTTATGATCAGCTTGGCATTGTGGTAGCTGGGCGCCGCCTTGCCGCCGAAGAATTTTACGCGCGGCATCCAGTCCCGCTCGGGATGCGAGCGGATCTGGTCATAGAGCGCCACCGCCTCGATAATGTTCAGGAGCTGGCGCTTGTATTCGTGGATGCGTTTGATCTGGATGTCGAACAGCGCCGACGGATCGATCCTGATGCCCTGGCGCTCCATGATCATCGCCGCCAGCCGCTCCTTGTTGGCGCGCTTTACCGATGCGAACTGCTCGCGGAACGAGGCGTCTTCGGAAAATCGGTCCAGTTCCTTCAGCGCGTCGATGTCGTCCAGGAAGCGGTCGCCAATCGCCTCGCGGATGAGCGTCGTCAGCCCCGGATTGCTCTGGAACAGCCAGCGACGCGGCGTGATGCCGTTGGTCTTGTTGTTGATGCGGTCGGGATAGAGCCGGTGCAGGTCGGCGAACACCGTTTCCTTCATCAGTTCGGTGTGCAACGCCGAAACGCCGTTGATCGAGTGGGAACCGGCAAAGGCCAGATTGCCCATGCGGACCCGGCGTTCGCCATTCTCCTGGATCAGCGAGATGCGGCTGATCTCCTCGCCGTTGAACTGATCCGAAGCTCGCGCCTCCAGCAGGATTTCCGCGTTGATCGCGTAGATGATCTGCATGTGCCGCGGCAGCAGCCGCTCGAACAGCGGCACCGCCCAGCTTTCCAGCGCCTCGGGCAGCAGCGTGTGGTTGGTGTAGGCGAAAGTTCGCTTGCTGATGTCCCAGGCGGTGTCGAAATCGAGCAGATGCACGTCCATCAGGAGCCGAATCAATTCGGTCACGGCAATCGCAGGATGGGTGTCGTTCAGATGGATCGCCGCCTTGTCGGGCAGCGACAGCAGATCGCCATACTGGCTGAGATGGCGCTGGATGATGTCCTGCAGCGAAGCGGTCGAGAAGAAATACTCCTGCCGCAGCCGCAGTTCCTGGCCGGCTTCGCTCGAATCGGCGGGATAGAGCACGCGAGACAGCGCATCGGCCTTGTTGCTCTCGCGCAGCGCGCCGATATGGTCTCCGGCGTTGAAGGCGTCCAGCAGGATCGGATCGATCGGCATCCCCGACCACAGCCGCAGCGTATTGACGCGGGCGCCGCGCCAGCCGACGACGGGCGTATCGTAAGCAACGGCCAGTAGCCGGTCGTGCGGCTTCCAGACATGGCGCTCCAGGCGTCCATCCTTGCTGGTCACCGATTCGACCGTTCCGCCGAAACCGACCTCGAAGGAGCGTTCCCGCCGTTCGAACTCCCATGGATTTCCGTGGTCGAGCCACGTTTCTGGCAACTCCACCTGCCAGCCGTCGTGGATTTCCTGGCGGAACATGCCGTTGGCGTAGCGGATGCCGTAGCCATGCGCCGGTACGCCGACCGTCGCCATCGATTCCATGAAGCAGGCGGCGAGCCGTCCCAGGCCGCCATTGCCGAGTGCGGCATCGGGCTCCAGCGCAGCGATCACGTCGAGGTCGACGCCCAGCGTGGCGAGCGCCTCGCGCATTGCGTCCATCACGCCGAGATTGGAGAACGCATCCCGCATCAGCCGGCCGATCAGGAATTCCAGCGACAGGTAATAGACGCGCTTGGCACCGGCTTCGTACGCTTCCTTGGTGGATTCGTGCCAGCGGTCGACGATTCGATCGCGCACAACCTTGATCGCGGCTGTCAGCCAGTCCTCGCGCGTTGCGACCGCCGCATCCTTGCCGACCCTGTATTTCAGGGCTTCCAGGATTTCGGCAGCGAGTGCTTTGGGGTCGGGATTTGTCAAATTCAGCCGTGGGAGTTCGGTTGTCGTCAGCGTCATATCGCCTCTTGAGCGTTTTCGAATCGGAGCCTCGTCAAAGCGGCGTGGCTCCACATTCCTCCCGTTTTCATGCTATCCTATCCCGCGGCAAGCACAATCGATTAAACGCCGCAGGCGATTGCTGCTACGCCGCAAGCGCCTCCTCGGGCGGCTTCTTGGCGCCAGTCATCAAGGCGACGGCATCCGACATCGAAATCAGCTTGGGGTCGACCACGCAGAGACGACGGCCGAGCCGGTGGATATGGATGCGGTCGGCGACCTCGAATACATGCGGCATGTTGTGCGAGATGAGCACGATCGGCAGGCCGCGCCGCTTCACGTCCAGAATGAGTTCGAGCACACGGCGCGATTCCTTGACGCCGAGCGCCGCCGTGGGCTCGTCCATGATCACCACTTTCGAACCGAATGCGGCCGCCCGCGCGACGGCGACGCCCTGGCGCTGCCCTCCCGAAAGCGTTTCGACGGCCTGGCTGATGTTCTGGATGGTCATCAGCCCGAGTTCCGTAAGCTTCTCCCGGGCACGCTTTTCCATGGCGGGGCGGTCCAGCATCCTGAACCACTGGCCAAGAAAGCCTGGCTTGCGGATCTCGCGCCCGAGAAACATGTTGTCGGCGATCGAGAGCGCAGGCGACAGAGCAAGGTTCTGGTAAACCGTCTCGATGCCGGCGTCGCGCGCTTCCATCGGCGACTTGAAATTGATCACCTCGCCGTTCAAGCGGATCTCGCCCTCATCGGGATGAACTGCGCCAGAGATCGCCTTGATCAGCGAGGACTTGCCGGCGCCGTTGTCTCCGATCACCGCCAGGATTTCGCCCGGATAGAGGTCGAAATCGGCATTGTCGAGCGCGGTGACGCGGCCATAGCGCTTGGTCAGTCCGCGCGCAGTGAGCAACGGTTGCGTGGTGGTCATGGCTACACCGAAACCTTTCTGATCCACTGGTCGATTGCGACGGCGCCGATGATGAGCACGCCGGTCAGAAGCACCTTCCATTGCGGATCGGCGCCGAGCATGTTCAAGCCCATCGAGACGACGCCGACGATCATTGCGCCGAACAGCGTGCCGAGGATCGAGCCGCGCCCGCCGAACAGCGATATGCCGCCGATGACCGTCGCGGTAATGGCCTGAAGATTGTAATCGGTGACCGCCCAGGAGGGGGAGATCGAACCGTTGCGGCCGATCGCAACCCAGGCCGCGAACGCAGCTATCAGCCCGGCCAGCGCGTAGACAGACATCAGAACTTTCTTCGTCTCGATGCCGGAGAGCTTCGCCGCTTCTGGATCGTCGCCGACCGCATAGACGTGCCTCCCCCAGGCGGTATGGTTGAGGGCGTACCAGAGGACTAGAACCAGTATAACCATGGCGATAACGCCGAAGGTCAACACCGCATTTCCGAGCTTAAAGCTCGTCCCGAACAGATGCAGCAGCGGCGCTTGGGCAGCGACGTCGGCGTCGCGGATCGTCTCATTGGCGGAGTAGATGAAATTCGTCGCCATGACGATGTTCCACGTTCCCAGCGTCACGATGAAGGGCGGCAGTTTCACATAGGCGACCAACGCCCCATTCAGCAGTCCGCAAAGCGCGCCAACCACCAGGCCAATCGGGATGGCGATGATCGCGGGCCAGCCGTAACCCACGGCGAAATTGCCCATGACTACCGCCGAGATCACCATCACGACGCCGATCGACAGGTCGATGCCAGCCGTCAGGATCACCAGAGTCTGCGCCACGCCTAGAATGCCGACCACGGCGATCTGCTGGAGGATCAAGGTAAGTGTATAGTAGGAGAAGAACCGTCCGCCGATGCTCAGGCCGAAAATGACGATGGCCAGCAAAAGCACGATCAGCGGGACCGCCGCCGGCGTCGAGTGCAGGAAATGCTGTATCCGCATCACGAACGATGCGCCGTGATCCTCGAACGCCGCGACCGACGTGTCGCTGCCCGACAGAACCTTTTCGAATTCCTGAGCTTCGGCCATATCAACTCCCATCGCGCAAAAGCGCAGCGTTTCCCTGCCGAAAGCCGGTCTTTGCCGGCGTAGTTTTATTCGTCGTTTCGGCGGATGTATCGTCAGTCTAAACCGGTCGGGGATCAAGTCCCGACCGGGTCGGAGATTTCGAAGGTTCGTCAAAAGCCGGATGAGAATTAGCTCCGGCGAGTCAGATGGCGGATGGCTTCGAGAACCGGAGCGGAGCGGACATAAGTCCGTGAGCACCGGAAGCGCAGAAGACGCCGTCAGATGGCCGCCGGAGTAGAATTCACTTCGGCTTTTTCACCCCCAGCACTTCGCCGTGCCTTCCTTGGTGTCGATCGACGGGACGCCTTCGGCCGGCTTGTCGGTCACCAGATTGACGCCGGTATCGAAGAACTCCTTGCCTTCGGTCGGCTTGGGCTTGGTTCCGTCCTTGGCGAAAGCGGCGATCGCCTCGATGCCGAGCGCGGCCATCTGCAGCGGATATTGCTGGGACGTGGCACCAATCACTCCCTCGGCTACCGATTTCACGCCGGGGCAGCCGCCGTCGACCGAAACGATCAGGACGTTGCCTTCCATGCCGACGGCCTTGAGCGCCTGATAGGCGCCGACGGCGGCGGGCTCGTTGATAGTGTGGATGACGTTGATCGATGGATCCTTCTGCAAGAGGTTTTCCATCGCCTTGCGGCCGCCTTCCTCGTTGCCGTTGGTGACATCGTGGCCGACGATGCGCGGATCGTCCTCGTCGCCGATCTTGTTCACGTCCTTGGTGTCGATGCCGAAGCCCGCCATGAAGCCCTGGTCGCGCAGCACGTCGACGGTCGGCTGGTCCGGCGTCAGATCGAGGAAGCCGATCTTCGCGTCCTTAGCCGCGTCGCCCAACGTCGCGGCTGCCCACGCTCCGATCAGCCGGCCCGCCTCGAAATTGTCGGTCGCGAAAGTCGCGTCGGCGGCATCGAGCGGATCGAGCGGGGTGTCGAGCGCGATGACCAGAATGCCGGCGTCGCGCGCCTTCTTGACGGTCGACACGATGCCCTTGGTGTCGGACGCCGTGATCAGGATACCCTTGGCGCCGTCGGCGATGCAGCTTTCGATGGCCGCGACCTGACTTTCCGAATCGCCATCTACCTTGCCGGCATAAGCTTTCAGCGTGATGCCGAGTTCAGTCGCCTTCGCGGTTGCGCCCTCCTTCATCTTGACGAAGAACGGATTGGTATCGGTCTTGGTGATGAGGCAGGCGCTCACATCCTGCGCCGATGCGGCGGGCGCAAACGCCAGAAGAGCGGCGGCAGCCGCCCCGAAAACGGTGGATTTCAGAATTGCAGTTTTGGTCACGGTTATCCTCCCAGTGAAACACGACCGATGCCGGAAAGCCGGCATCCTCCAGACGTCGAGGCGCTGTCGCCCTCGGCAATCTCGCATCAGAAAACAGCAGCCTAATCGGTTTGTCAATAATTAAATCACTCTTATTTATTATTGACAGGCCGAAGGTTGCTGGTCATTCTTGCGGAAAAGACAAGAACGAGCAATCGGGAGGAATAGGTGCAATCCGGCGATCTCAGGCACGGTTCGCGCGAACTGGGGGAGAGCCGATTTCATCATGGCACGAACCAGAGCGGAATGAGGGACCACAACGAGCGGCTCGTGCTCTCGCTCGTTCGCCGCCACGGCAGCCTGGCCAAGTCCGACATCGCGCGCATGACCAGACTTTCGGCGCAGACCGTCTCCGTAATCATGCGCGAGCTCGAGGATGACGGGCTGCTCGTGCGCGAAGAGCCGGTGCGTGGAAAGATCGGCCAGCCGTCGATCCCCATGTCGCTCAATCCCGAGGGGGCCTATTTCCTTGGGCTGAAGATCGGTCGGCGCAGCGCCGAACTCGTCCTGATCGATTTCCTCGGCAATGTCCGTGGCATGCTCCAGCATTCCTATCACTTTCCGGCGTCCGAGGAGACGGTCGAATTCGTCAAATCCGGCATCGCGGAGCTGCGCGCCAGCCTCGACGAGGAGCAGGATAAGCGCATCGCCGGTCTCGGCATCGCCATGCCCTTCGAGCTCTGGAATTGGGCGGAAACGGCCGGGGCGCCGCGCGAGATCATGGACCAGTGGCGTCATCTCGACATACGCGAAAAGATCCGGGCCCAATGCAACTTTCCTGTCTATCTGCAGAACGACGCGACATCGGCATGCGGCGCCGAACTGGTATTCGGCCAAAGTGGGCCGCTGCGCGACTTCATCTATTTCTACATCGGCGCGTTTGCCGGCGGTGGGCTGGTCCTGAACGGCAGGCTTTATACCGGCCCCAGCGGCAATGCCGGCGCGCTGGGTTCGATGCCGGTGCCAGGCCCGGACGGCCAACCAATCCAGCTGATCGACGTTGCCTCCATCGCCATTCTTGAACGCACGCTCAACGGCAAGGGCATCGACGCATCGTATCTTTGGACCTCTCCGGAAGATTGGGGAGACATCGGCCCCGACCTGGATTTGTGGATGTCGACCGCGGCCGACGCACTCGCCTATGCCATTGTGTCGGCTTCGGCCGTGATAGATTTCGAGGCCGCGGTCATCGAGGGCTGGATGCCGGATCCGATCCGCAAGCGGTTAGTCGAGGCGGTCAGGGTCGCGCTGCAGAAGGTCGATGTCGAGGGCCTGAGCGTCCCGCTGGTGCGAGAGGGGACGGTCGGCATACATGCACGAGCGCTCGGCGGCGCAAGCCTGCCGCTGTCGGAGCGCTTCCTCATCGGCGACACGCGGCTTTCCTGAGGATAGCGAAGATGCTGCCGGATCGCCCGTGCTGGCCGGTTGCTGGTTAGCCGCGCCAGACGCTATTGCTTTCGCCAGCCGCCCGTATCGGGCGCGTAGATATCGGAGTCGGAAATCATGATCCTGTGCTGTGGCGAAGCGCTCATCGACATGCTGCCGCGTGAAAGCACCGCCGGCGAAGCGGCGTTCGCGCCCTATGCCGGCGGAGCGATCTTCAACACGGCAATAGCGCTTGGCCGGCTCGGCGTGCCGGTCGAATTCTTCTCCGGCCTGTCATCCGACCTGTTCGGCCAGCAGATCCGCGAGGTGCTGGCCTCCAGCAATGCGGGCTCCCGCTACGCGGACGTTTCGGCGCGGCCGACCACGCTGGCGTTCGTGCGGCTGACCGACGGCCATGCCACCTATACGTTTTATGACGAAAACACCGCCGGCCGCATGCTCACCGAAGCCGACCTGCCGCTTCTCGGCGGCGATGTCGACGCGATGCTGTTCGGCGCCATCAGCCTGATCCCGGAACCGTGCGGCTCGGCGTACGAGGCCCTGATGAAGCGGGAAGCCGACCGGCGCGTGACGATGCTCGACCCCAATATCCGGCCAGGCTTCATCCCCGACAAGGAAAAGCACAATGACCGCATACGCCGGATGATGGCGCTGGCCGACATCATCAAGCTTTCCGACGAGGATCTCGCCTGGTTTGGAAATGAAGGTTCCGAGGAGGACCAGGTGCGCAAATGGCTGGAGAGCGGCCCGAAGCTCATCGTCGTGACCCATGGCAGCAAGGGCGCGGTGGGATACACGAAGCGCCACACCGTTTCCGTGATGCCCGAGCGCGTTACGGTCGTCGACACCGTCGGTGCAGGCGACACCTTCAACGCCGGTATTCTGGCGTCACTGCACAACGGCGGCCTGCTGTCGAAAACCGCCTTGGAAGAGCTTTCCGAACAGGCCATTCGCGACGCGCTCACGCTCGGAGCAAAGGCTGCGGCCATCACCGTCTCGCGCGCCGGCGCAAATCCGCCCTGGCGGCATGAGATCGCCTGAAGCGCTTGAACCCGCGAAGGCCTGCATCACTTTATGTTTCGCGTGATTCCGGGAACGTCAGCATCGGCCAGCAGAATTGGCCCAATGCGCCGGATTCCGCGGTCTAAGCTGACATACGTCGGTAACGCGCGACGCCGCGCCGCGGCAATGCAGCCCCGCCTTGCGCTTTCTTGGCCAAATCAACTCATGCTATCAGCGCGCAAGATCTGACAGGGCGTTTCGGAGCAGGCATGCAGTTTATCGACCTCGGCGCGCAGCGCGAAAGAATTCGGGACCGGCTGAGAGCGGCGATCGACCGCGTGGTCGATGACGGCCGCTACATCCTGGGGCCGGAGGTTACCGAATTCGAGAACCAGCTCGCCGCCTATGTCGGCGTCAAGCACGTGGTTGCCTGCGCCAACGGCACCGATGCGCTGCTTCTGCCGCTCTACGCCTCGGGCATCGGGCCGGGGGACGCGGTGTTCGTGCCGAGCTTCACATTCGCAGCGACGGCCGAGGTCGTGGCGCTCGCCAAGGCCGAGCCGGTGTTCGTCGACGTCGATGCCGACACCTACAATATCGACATCGCCAGTCTTGAAGCCGCGATCGCCATGGTCAAGAAAGAGGGCCGGCTGACGCCACGGGCGATCATCCCGGTCGACCTGTTCGGGCTCGGCGCCGACTACGCGGCAATCTCGGAGATTGCCGAACGCGAAAACCTGCTGGTCATCGAGGATGCCGCGCAGGCAATCGGCGGCTCGACCGGAGGCCGGATGTGCGGTTCCTTCGGGAGCGTCGGCGCGACCAGCTTCTATCCGGCCAAGCCGCTCGGCTGCTACGGCGACGGCGGCGCCATGTTCACCAATGACGACGAGATGGCAGCGAAACTCCGCTCCTTCGCCTTCCACGGCAAGGGCGAGACCCAGTACGACAACATCCATGTCGGCCTGAACTCACGGCTGGATACGCTGCAGGCGGCGATCCTGATCGAGAAGCTAGCCATCCTCGAAGACGAGATGGTCGCGCGGCAGGCCGTGGCGCAGCGCTATCGCGGCGGACTGCACAATCTGGTCAAGACGGCCCACATTCCTGAAGGCAGCCGCTCGGCCTGGGCGCAATACGCCATCGAGACACCGTACCGCGACGAGCTCAAGGCCCACCTCCAGGAACAGGGCATTCCGACGGTTATCTACTACGTGAAGCCGCTGCACCAGCAGGTCGCTTACAGGCACTACCCCGTCGCGCCGGGCGGGCTGTCCGTCTCCGAAGAATTGCCCAAGCGGATCTTGTGCCTGCCCATGCACCCCTACCTCACCGTCGAGGATCAGGACCGGATCGTGGGCGCGATCCGCAGCTTCATCGAGATGAAGACCGCCCAGGCGGCCGAATAGCCGCATTTTTCGGCTATGCCGAGATGGCGCCGCTGGCGATGAAGGACGGGTTGGCGTAGTCGGACTCGCCCGGCTGGCTGCGCTTGCCGTAGACGAGCGGCATCCCGTCGGGTGTGCGGGTCATGCCTCCTGCCGCACGCAAAATCGCGTCGCCGGCCGCGGTGTCCCACTCCATCGTGCGGCCGAAACGCGGATAGACATCCGCCTCGCCGCCGGCGATCAGGCAGAATTTCAGCGACGAGCCTACGGAAACGATCTCGGCCGCCTCGATGCCTCTTATGAACGCGTCGGTCTCGGGCGTGCGGTGCGATCGGCTGGCCACGATGGTCAGCGGCGTCCTGCCTTCGCGCACCGAAATCCTGCGGCGCCCGACGATCCGGTGATCCGAAACCTCGATCGCTTCGGCCCTGCCCGGCCGGCCGGAAAAAAACCGTCCGCTGCACGGCGCATACACCACGCCGATTTCCGGAACGCCGTGGCGGACAAGCGCGATGTTGACCGTGAAATCGCTGTTGCGGCTGACGAATTCCTTCGTCCCGTCGAGCGGGTCGATCAGGAAAAAGGTCTGGCCGGGATCGCGCGGCGCAAGTCCTTCGGCAGCCTCCTCTTCGGCCACGCAGGGAATGTCGGGGTATTCGGCGCGCAGGCCGGCAAGGATCAGTCTCTCGCTCGCCCTGTCGGCCGCCGTCACCGGAGAGGCGTCGCGCTTGTGCTCGACCAGAATGCCGGCGTGGAACACGTCCATGACCAGACGCCCGGCCGCCAGGGCCAGACGCTCGAAGATCGTCAGCATGGCTTCGTCGTCAGATGCCGCCGCCGTCGTATTGTTGGTCCGCAATGTCGCGCTCGCTTAGCCAGCTTTCGAGGATATCTACCATCTCCTCGGGAGACTTGCCGAGCGTCTCAAGATGGATTTCCGGCTTTTCGGGCCGTTCATATGGGGAATCCAGGCCGGTGAAGTTCTTGATCTCGCCGCCGAGCGCCTTCGCATAGAGCCCTTTCGGATCGCGAACGGCGCATTCCTCGAACGGCGTATCGACGAACACTTCGATGAACTCGCCCTCACCCATCATTTCCCGCGCCATGCGGCGCTCGGCGCGAAACGGCGAGATGAAGGAGACGATCACCATCAGGCCGGCGTCCACCATCAGCCGAGCTACTTCGGCGACGCGGCGGATGTTCTCGACGCGGTCCTCGTCGGAGAAGCCGAGGTCTCGGTTCAGGCCGTGGCGGACATTGTCTCCGTCGAGGATATAGGTGTGGCGGCCGCTCGCATGCAGCTTTTTTTCGAGCAGGTTGGCGATTGTCGACTTGCCGGAACCCGAGAGCCCGGTGAACCAGAGCAGCGTCGGCTTCTGCTGCTTGGCGGCGGCGCGGGCGCGCTTCGTCACCTCCAGCGACTGCCAGTGGATGTTGTCGGCGCGCCGCAGCGTGTGCAGGATCATGCCGGCGCCCACCGTCGCGTTGGTGATGCGGTCGATGAGGATGAATGCACCGGTTGTGCGGTTTTCGGCGAAGCTGTCAAATGCGATCGGCGATTGCGCCGAGATATTGACGACGCCGACCTCGTTCATCGCCAGCGATTTCGCCGCTTCCTGCGCGAAGTCGTTGACATTGACGCGGTATTTCAAATCCGAAACGGTCGCGCTCGCCTGGTCGGTTTCGGTGCGCAATATGTACGAGCGACCGGGCAGGAGCGCCTGCTCGTCGAACCAGACCAGATTGGCCGCAAACTGATCGGCGACCTGCGGCCGCGCTTCGGGCGCAACCAGCAGATTGCCGCGCGAGACTTCGACCTCGTCTTCCAGGACAATGGTAACCGCCTGCCCTTCGACGGCCCGCTCTAGGTCGCCACCCTGCGCGACGATGCGCTTGACCCGCGACTTCTTGCCCGACTTGGCGACGACGATCTCGTCGCCCGCCCCGATGGAGCCAGAAGCGACCGTCCCTGCGAAACCGCGAAAGTCGAGGTTCGGCCGGTTCACATACTGCACGGGGAACCGGAACGGCTGCTCGGCCGCGGCATCGACCGACACCGTTTCGAGGTGGTCTATAAGGGTCGGGCCGGCATACCAGCCAGTCTTGGTGGAGCGGCGGGAGACATTGTCGCCGAAGCGTGCCGACATCGGGATCGGCACGATGGACGAGAAGCCGAGATCCTTCGCGAATTCCGTGTAGTCGGCAACAATCTTCGCGAACACGTCGCGGTCGAAGCCAACCAAATCGATCTTGTTGACCGCCAGCACCACGTGACGGATGCCGAGCAGCGAGGCGATGATCGAATGGCGGCGCGTCTGGCGCAGCACGCCCTGCCTGGCGTCGACGAGCACTATGGCCAAATCGGCCGTCGAAGCGCCTGTCGCCATGTTGCGCGTATATTGTTCGTGGCCGGGCGTGTCGGCCACGATGAATTTTCGCTTGGGCGTGGCAAAGAAACGGTAGGCGACGTCAATGGTGATGCCCTGCTCACGCTCGGCTTCCAGCCCATCCACGAGCAATGCGAAATCGACATCGTCGCCGGTCGTGCCGTACTTCCTCGAATCGCGCTCGAGCGTGGCGAGTTGGTCCTCGAAAATCTGCTTGGTGTCGGACAGCAGGCGGCCGATCAGCGTCGACTTTCCGTCGTCGACCGAACCGCAGGTCAGGAAGCGCAGCAGCGATTTCTGTTCCTGGTCGGCGATGAACTCGCGAACGGTTTCGGTCGCGACGAGATTTTCTGCCAGTATGTGGCGCATTCTCAGAAATACCCTTCGCGCTTCTTTTTTTCCATCGAACCGGCCTCGTCGCGGTCGATCAGCCGGCCCTGACGTTCCGAGGTGCGGGCGATCAGCATTTCGTTCACGATGCCCTCCAGATCGTCGGCATCGGAATCGATCGCTCCGGTCAGCGGGTAGCAGCCAAGCGTCCTGAAGCGGACCATACGGTTTTCGATGACCTCGCCTGGCTTGAGCTTCATGCGGTCATCGTCGCGCATGATCAGCATGCCGTCGCGCTCGACCACCGGCCGCTTCTTGGCGAAATACAGCGGCACGATCGGGATCTCTTCCCGCAGGATGTATTGCCAGATGTCGAGTTCGGTCCAGTTCGACAGCGGAAACACGCGGATCGATTCGCCGGTGGAAATCCTGGTGTTGTAGATCTTCCACATTTCCGGACGCTGGTTCTTGGGGTCCCAGACATGCTGAGCGTTGCGGAACGAGAAGATGCGCTCCTTGGCGCGAGACTTTTCCTCGTCGCGGCGCGCCCCGCCAAAGGCTGCGTCGAAACCATACTTGTCGAGCGCCTGGCGCAGCCCCACCGTCTTCATGACGTGGGTGTGCGTATTGGAACCGTGATCGAAGGGATTGATGCCGTCGCGCACGCCGTCTTCGTTGACGTGGACGAGGAGGTCGAAGCCCAGTCTCTCGGCCATCGAATCGCGAAACTCGATCATCTCGCGGAATTTCCAGGTCGTATCGACATGGAGAAACGGAAACGGCGGCTTGGCGGGGTAGAAAGCCTTGATGGCCAGATGCAGCAGGACAGACGAATCCTTGCCCACTGAGTAGAGCATGACCGGCTTGGCAAACGTCGCCGCCACCTCACGGAAAATGTGGATGGCCTCGGCCTCCAACCGGTCGAGATGGGAAAGTTTGGCAAGCATGAGAACGCCTTGGAAGCGTCGCCTGCCGGTGTGGCGTGGCGAAATGTGGATCTCACGCGATTTTCCCACAAGCGGCCGGCTTCTCAAGCAGAAGGCTACCAAATTCGCGGCAATCACGGGCCGGAACTTGCGCGATGTGCGACGCTGGTGGAATGCCATTCCCCGCAGGGACAAACGAGCGTTCGGGGATGAAATCCGTCCGCTGAAACGCATTCAGCCGCGGCATGGCCGCGGCTGAATGAAATCGAGATTGGTTTACTCAGCGCTGCCCGGGCAGCAGCGACCAGATCGCAGGCACCAGCGCGGAAGCCAGCGCCACCTTGATCAGGTCGGGAACGATGAACGGGACGACGCCGAACTGCCAGGACTTTTCAACCCCGATCAGCATTGCCAGCCAGGCGAAGCCCATGGCCATCATCACGACTTCAGCGGTGAGCACAGCGCCGAACAGCTTGAACGGATTGCGGTCCCAGCCGCGGTCGGCCGCCCAGCCGACGATAGCGGCCATGACGACGAAGCCGGCGAGATAGCCCCCGGTCGAGCCGAGCATATAGGCGATGCCGATGCCCTTCTCCGGCGTGCCCTGGAATACCGGAAAGCCCATTGCGCCTTGCGCCATGTAGAGAAGCAGCGTCGCGACGGCGAGCCGCATGCCGAATGCGGCCGCGATCATGAACACGGCCAGCGTCTGGAGCGACATGTCGACGGGGCCGAGCACAACCTTTGTCTTGGCCGAAAGCGTCAGCAGCAGAGTTCCGGCAATCGCCAGGGCGCATTGGCCTACCAGCCGCCAGGCGCCGCTTTCGGGCAATGCAAGCGAAATAAGCGGGCGGGCGGTTAGTGCAGTTGCCATGGTTTTCCCCATTTCCGGTTGAGGCCGAGCGAACGCCGGTCGGGTTTCCGTATATTGGCTTCCATGCTAAGCGGCAAACAATTTTACGCATTCCCTCAAGGTCTTGAATGGCTCTGAATTTCGACACGCAATTCGATCCGGCATACGGCGAGGCGATCGAACTTGCCCCCGGGGTATTGCGCCTGACGGTCAACAATCCCGGCCCATTCACCTTCCACGGCACCAACAGCTACATAATCGGCCGCGATACGCTCGCAATCATCGACCCCGGTCCGGACGACGACGCGCATTATTCGGCCTTGCTGCAGGCGATCGCGGAGCGTCCGGTCAGTCACATCTTCGTCAGCCACACTCATCGCGATCACTCGCCGCTCGCTTCCCGGCTTGCTCGCGATACCGGAGCGATCACCGCCGCCGAAGGACCGCACCGCCCGGCGCGGCCGCTGCGCATCGGCGAGATCAACCCGCTTGACGCCAGCGCCGATACAGACTTCGCGCCGGACCTGACATTGCAGGACAATTCGGTGACGGCCGCAGACGGCTGGGCTATCCGGACCATCCTGACGCCCGGCCACACCGCCAACCATGCCGTCTTCGCGCTCGAAGGAACCGGCATCCTT
The DNA here is from genome assembly GCA_035941355.1 of Pseudaminobacter sp. Taxonomy (GTDB): domain Bacteria; phylum Pseudomonadota; class Alphaproteobacteria; order Rhizobiales; family Rhizobiaceae; genus Allomesorhizobium. The sequence continues at coordinate 11,599 of DASZDZ010000001.1, read as the reverse complement.
TTCTCGGCCGACCACGTGATGGCGTGGGCGACCTCGATCGTGGCGCCGCCCGACGGCGCAATGGCCGACTACATGGCCTCGCTCGATCGGCTGCTTGAGCGCGATGACAAGATCTTCCTGCCCGGGCATGGTGGCCCGGTCAGGAACCCCCGTGCCTTTGTACGCGGCCTGAAGACGCACCGCAAAATGCGAGAGCGCGCAATCATCGAGCGCCTGAGCCAAGGCGACCGCACCATCGCCGACATGGTCCGCACGATCTATCGCGACACGGATCCGAGGCTCCATGGCGCGGCCGCCCTGTCGGTGCTTGCGCACCTCGAGGATCTAGTGACGCGCGGCATTGCGGCGACCGAGGGCGCCCCGTCGATCGACGGAATTTTCTGGCCCGCCTGACAGTCTCTCCGGATGCTATTCCGCCGTCGCTGCCCCGGTCTGCGCGGCCATTTCGGCATCCAGTAGGGCCAGAAATGCCGTGATCTGCGCTGCGTTGTCGCCCAGATCATGCCGGCCGTAACGCGAGGCCGAGCGCGTGTCGACATAAGTCGAAGTTCCTTCGTCGGTCAGCCGCACCGCCACGTCGAAGGGAAAGCCGAGCCAAGGTGTGTGAGCGAGCGCCTCGATGGTCATCTCGCTCTGGCCGACGAAAGCCGGGCGGGATGTCGCGATTGTCCAGCCTTGCCGCTGCAGCATGGTTTCGACGATCTCCGCCGCGCGGTCGAGCGGCATCTCGTAACGCCTGCCGGTAACTTCCGGATAATGATCGGTCTGCAGCTTGCGGTGTCCGGGTGTGAATTCTGCAACCTCGTTCATGTCAGGGCTGCGGGACATCGCGGCGGCGACCAGCATTGGAGGCGCGCCGAGATCGGTCGAAATGTCGTTAAGCTGCGGGTGGATAAAAGCCCGGTAGCCGGACAGCAGAAAAGGCGTGAGCACTGCGAGCGCGACAAAGCCTCCAACCGTCAGGTCGCGGCCGCCGAGATCACCATGATACCAGAATCGCAAAAAGGCGTAGGCAGCCAGCGCAAGCGCGGCGATCGCAAGCGCGGCGACAATGGAAAGGACCGACAGAAATGGCGGCGTTGGAATAAGCCCGTAGCGGTGGGCAAGGCCGGCGGTAATGAACAGCACGGCCGAAAACGTCGCAAGAGTGCGCGACCAGCCGGCGGCCTGCGATGTGCGCTGTTCCAGATACGCTGCCAATGGATCTCCGTCGCCCTAGCCGTTTCCTAAATCGTTTCCGCCTGAAAGCGCAAACGCCTTTCCGTCAGGCTTCGGTCGGCAGACGGTAATCCCGGAACTGCTCCCGCAAGGTCGTCTTCTGGATCTTTCCCGTCGCGGTGTGCGGGATTTCCTGGACGAAGCTGACATCGTCGGGCATCCACCACTTCGCGACCTTTCCGTCCATGAAGCCCAGAATGTCAGATTTTTCCGGCTCCCGGCCAGGTTTGCGGACGACCACCAGCAGTGGACGCTCGCCCCATTTGGAGTGCTTTACGCCGATCACCGCGGCTTCCGCGACGTCTGGATGTCCCACGGCCAGGTTTTCGAGATCGATGGTCGAAATCCACTCGCCGCCCGATTTGATGACGTCCTTGGCGCGGTCGGTGATCTGCATGTAGCCGTTGGGATCGATGTGCGCGACATCGCCTGTGTCGAACCAGCCGTCGGGATCGAACTGCTCCGCGCCCGCCCCGCCATAATAGGCGCGCGCTACCGCCGGGCCGCGAACCTTCAGCCGCCCGAATGTCTTGCCGTCCCACGGCAATTCGCGGTTCTCGTCGTCGGTGACCTTCATCTCGACGCCAAACGGCGGGTGACCCTGCTTTTCCTGAATGGCGAGGCGCTCTTCGCCCTGAAATTCGGTGTATTCCGGCTTGATCGTACCAAGCGTCCCCAGCGGCGACATCTCGGTCATGCCCCAGGCATGGCAAACCTGGACATCGTAATCCTCCTGGAACTTTTTGGTCATGGCCCGCGGACAGGCCGAACCGCCGATGACCACCTTCTTCAGATGCGGCAGCTTCTTGCCGGTTTCCTCCAGGTGCTGGAGAAGCATCAGCCAGACCGTCGGCACGGCCGCAGTGAACGTCACCTTTTCGGTATCGAGCAACTCATAGATCGACGGGCCGTCCATGCGGCCGCCGGGCATCACCAGCTTGGCGCCGATCATCGGCGCGCTCTGGGCAAGGCCCCAGGCATTGGCGTGGAACATCGGCACGACCGGCAGGATGACGTCGCGGCTCGACATGCCCATGGCATCGGGCATGCAGGCGATCATCGCGTGCAGGACGTTGGAGCGATGGCTGTAGAGCACGCCCTTCGGTTCGCCAGTCGTGCCCGAGGTGTAGCACATTCCGGCAGCGGTTTCCTCGTGGAAGCTGCGCCAGGTAAAGTCGCCGTCGGCCTCGGCCAGCCATTCCTCATAGGCGACGGCGTTGGGAAGCGCGGTCTCCGGCATGTGGGCAGCATCTGTCAGCACGATCACCTTCTTCAGCGACGGCACCGAGGCGGCGATCTTCTCTACCAGAGGCACGAAGGTCAGGTCCACGAACAGCGCCTTGTCCTCGGCGTGGTTCATGATCCAGGCGATCTGCTCGGGAAAAAGCCGCGGGTTGAGCGTGTGATAGATGGCGCCCATGCCCATGATGCCATACCACGCCTCTATGTGGCGAGCCGTGTTCCAGGCCAGCGTGGCGATGCGGTCGCCAAGGCGGTAGCCGTCGCGTTCGAGGCGCTGGGATACGCTCAGCGCACGCCTTCGCACTTCACCATAGCTGGTGCGGACGATAGGCCCTTCGACCGAGCGCGAGACGATCTCGCGGTTCGGATGCTGTATTCCGGCGTGGTCGATGATCTTGTGGCAGAGCAGCGGCCATTCCTGCATCAGTCCAAGCATGCGCGTTCCTCCCGATCATTGTTTTTCCGGCATTGTGGAAGGAACTGCGCGATTGTCCAGTGTCCGTGTTGGACCGGCCGCCCGCGCCATAATCCGGCCACTCTGGCCGTTAACCATCGTTAAGGGGGCTCTGTTGGGTATTATGATGTGAGGCCTCACATGGACGCGCAAGCTGTAGCGGAAAATCTCGAAAAGACAGGGACTGAAACCGCGCTGAAGATCGCGCCGGCCGGCGATGCGGTTTCTGATGAGACTTTTGAGCATCTCGTGCGCCAGGCGCTGGACGCTGTCCACGGCACCATGCTGTTCAAGATGCGTATCGGCGACGGAGTCGACGGCCATCACGTCGCCGCCGCCTCCATAGGCGACGGCGGAAGCCAGCAGTTCCTGGTGCTTACGCTGCCGGTCGGCGGCGGCCGGCTGCGCGTCGAAACCGCAGCAAAGAGCGAGAGCCCGGTCGCCCGCATCGCGGCCTCCTACGCCGGCCTTGCACAGGCCTTCGCCACCGCCGCCTGATCGACGGCTCGGCTGGACCAGTCGACAAGGGGTTCTCGCGCAGGTGCGCACGGGATAAGAGGGAGCACGCAGTTTCGCCTCTTTCCCGGAGCCGTCCATGCTTGAGAATACGCCGCTGACCAATCTCCAGACCAGGGACATCGAATCCCTCGTCCATCCCTACACGCCCATCCATCAGCTCAAATCCACCGGCACAGTGGTGATGGGGCGCGGCAAGGGCGTCTATGTCTATGACACGCAGGGCCGTGGCTATATCGAAGGCATGTCCGGCCTCTGGTGCGCGGGCCTGGGCTTCGGCGACGAGGAGATGATCGAAGCGGCCATCGAACAGATGCGCGCCCTGCCTTACTACCACATCTTCGGCGCCAAGAGCAGCGAACCGGCGATCGAGCTCGCCGAGAAGCTGAAGGAGATCGCGCCGGTTCCCATCTCGAAAGTGTTCTTCACCTCGTCGGGATCGGAGGCCAACGACACGCAGGTCAAGCTCGCCTGGTACATGAACAATGCCATGGGCCGGCCGAACAAGAAGAAGATCATCTCACGTATCAAGGCCTATCACGGCGTGACCATCATGGCGGCGTCGCTGACCGGGCTCCCCTCCAACCACAATGGCTGGGATCTGCCTGTCGACCGGGTGCTTCACACCGATTGTCCGCACCACTACCGGTTCGGAATCGAAGGCGAGAGCGAGGCGGAATTCACGGCCCGCATGGCCAGGTCGCTGCGCGACCTGATCGAGCGCGAAGGGCCCGACACGATAGCCGCCATGATCGCCGAGCCGCTGATGGGCGCCGGCGGCGTCATCATTCCGCCGAAGGGATACTACGAAGCGATCCAGGCTGTGCTCGACGAGCATGACATCATGCTGATTGCCGACGAGGTTATCACCGGTTTCGGCCGCACCGGAAACTGGTGGGGCTCGCAGACCTTCAACATGCGGCCCAAGACAATCTCGGCCGCCAAGCAGATGACCTCCGCCTATGCGCCTCTCGGCGCTGTCATGGTGCCGGAGGACGTTTATCAGGCCTATGTCGACCATTCAGCGACGCTCGGCACATTCGCACACGGCTTCACCTATGGCGGCCATCCGCTTTCCTGCGCGCTGGGCGTCAAGGCGATCGAAATCTACCAGAAGCGAGACATAGTCGGCCACGTGCGCAGGCTGATGCCGGTTTTCGAGCAGCGGATGAAGAAGATCGGCGAGCACCCGCTGGTTGGCGAAGCGCGCTATTGCGGCCTGGTCGGCGCCGCAGAACTGGTGGCAGACAAGGCATCGAAGCGCTCCTTCGATCCGAGGAACGGCGTCGGGCCACAGACTTCCAAGCTGATCGAAGAAAACGGCGCGATCCTGCGGGCGCTCGGCGATACCATCGCCGTCTGCCCGCCGATGATCATCAGCGAAGCCGAGTTGAACGAACTGTTCGACCGGTTCGAGACGGGGCTGGACCAGGCGGAGGCTTGGGTCTCGACCGAAGCTTTACGCGCCGCGTGACGGAACGGTCTCGATGGCTTGACGTTGTGGCCGGTGAAAGGAGCATCGATATGGACCAGACAGCCAATCCCTCTCCCGGATTTCGGCGGAATCCGTCTCACCGCATTACGGTTGAGCCTTTCGACGGCGCGGTCACCGTGACGTTTTCGGACGCCGTCATCGCCTCGTCCGACGACGCATTGGTGTTGCGCGAGGCGGACTATCCGCCGGTTTTATACATCCCGTTCAAGGACATCTACTTCGAGTTCCTCAAGCCTTCCGGCACCTCGACCCACTGCCCTTACAAGGGCGATGCGTCCTACTGGGATGTCAGCGCCGTCGGCGAAGCGGCCAAAGACATCATGTGGGCCTACGAAGCGCCCTATGACGAGATGGTCCGGATAAAAAACCACGGCGCCTTCTATCCAGACAAGGTGCGGATCGAAGCCAACCCGAGCTCCGGCGCGGTGGGAGCGGATTTGTAGAAACAGGATCGGGTATTTTACCCCCACGTGGATTGTTTCCGCGGGGTAAAATACCCTACGTGAGTTGCTCGCGTAGGGTATTTCTTGTACCCTACGCGAAATGTTCACGTAGGGTATCTAAATGCGCTTTCCGCTTGCCATACACACATCATATCAAGACCTCCTTGAAGCCCATCGCGCGCGCAATATCGATAGCATCGCAGGGACTCCGTTCCTTAAGGAACTCCCTCAAGGCAACTACTGGTACGCGCGCCAGAAGATCGGCGAAAAAATCGTCGACCGCTATATCGGACCGGACAGCGACGACCTCCGTCGACGCATAGCGCAAATGCGCGAGAGTATCGAAGATGACAAAGCCTTCGAACAGCATTGCTCACTTCTGGTGGCTCAACTTCGCGCGGCCGGCCTTCCAACAGTTGATCGCCAGACCGGCAGCGTCCTCAACGCAATGGCCCGGGTCGGCGTGTTTCGTCTGGGCGGGACGCTGGTCGGAACACATGCATTTCGGCTCTATAGTGCTGAACTAGGCTTTGCATTTTTAGGCGCGCTCGCCGTGACGCAGGATGTCGACATTGCGGCATTCGAGAATCTCAAACTTGCTATCCATGACCAAGTCGATCCGTCGCTGGCCGAAACCTTCAAGGCATTGTCTCTCGCGCCCGCACCCGGACTGGACCCTAAAGGCCGGCCTACACGCTGGGTGATGAGAGGAGGCGGCACGATGGTCGATTTCCTCGCGCCTCGAATGCAGAGCAAAAACGAGATCGTCAGGCTAGAACCGCTCAAGGTCTATGCCCAGACTCTGCCCTTCCTGAATTTTCTGATTGCGGACCCAATCCCCGCCGTAGCGCTCTACCGAAGCGGTGTGCTCGTTCAAATACCGAAGCCTGAGCGCTATGCGGTGCACAAGCTGATTGTAGCGCAAAGGCGAACCGGACCGGGCCTAGGAAAAATCCCGAAAGATCTTGCCCAAAGCGAAGCGCTTATCCGCGTACTGGTCGAGGATCGCCCGCAGGAACTCGCAATCGCGCACAAGACGGCGCTCGATAACGGCCCGAAATGGCGAGATGCGATCCAGCGTTCGATAAAGCAGCGGCCCGAAATCGGAAAGCTGCTCGACCAAATCACTTGAGGCTCGTTATCCGAAAATCGCAGCTTTCGGATAACCTTAATGCTTGATGAAAAATCCAGCGGCCCGGGGGTTATACCAAATCCGCAAATTTGTGATAATTCCGTCAGCCACCGATGTCCGTTATACCCAAATCGCAAAACGGGTATAAATCCGCCATCCTACCCCTTCTTCACCGCCGCCTGCGCCGCCGCGAGCCGGGCAATCGGCACGCGGTAGGGCGAGCACGAGACGTAATCGAGCCCGACCTCCTCGCAGAAGTGGATAGAGGCGGGGTCGCCGCCATGCTCGCCGCAGATGCCGAGCTTGATGTCAGGCCGCGTCGCCCTGCCCTTTTCGGCCGCGATGCGCACCAGTTCGCCGACACCGTCAATATCGAGCGAAACGAACGGATCCTGTTCGATGATGCCCTTCTGGCGATAGATGTCCAGAAACGAAGCCGCATCGTCGCGTGAAATACCGAAGGTCGTCTGCGTGAGGTCGTTGGTGCCGAAGGAGAAGAATTCCGCTGCTTCGGCAATGACATGGGCGCGGATTGCGGCGCGCGGCAGTTCGATCATGGTCCCCGTCAGGTATTCCACCGTCGCGCCGGTCTCCCCCATGACGCTCTTCGCCACGGCATCGATGCGGGCTTTGACGAAATCGAGCTCCTTTTTGAGCCCGACCAGCGGCACCATGATTTCGGGAACTACGGGGTTGCCCGTCTTCCTGCCGGCCTCGACGGCGGCCTCGAAGATCGCGCGGGCCTGCATTTCGGCGATCTCCGGATAAGAAACCGCCAACCGGCAGCCGCGATGACCGAGCATCGGGTTGAATTCGTGCAGCGCCTCAGTCCGTTGGCGCAGCTTTTCGGCCGAAACCTTCATCACCGAAGCGACTTCGGCGATCTCCTCTTCCGTTTTCGGCAGGAATTCGTGCAGCGGCGGATCGAGCAGCCGGATGGTTACCGGCAGCCCGGCCATGATCTCGAACAGTTCGAGGAAGTCCGAACGCTGCATCGGCAGCAGTTTTGCAAGTGCTGCCCGCCGGTCCTTCTCGGTGTCGGCCAGGATCATCTCGCGCATCGCTATGATGCGGTCGCCCTCGAAGAACATGTGCTCGGTGCGGCAAAGCCCGATGCCTTCCGCGCCGAAGGAACGCGCCATGCGGGCGTCGGCCGGGGTCTCGGCGTTGGTGCGCACCTTCATGCGCCGCGTTGCATCGGCCCATTCCATGATCTTGGCGAAATCGCCGGAAAGCTCCGGTTGCAGCATGGCGACCGGTCCCTTCAGAACCTGGCCGTTGCTGCCGTCGATGGTGATGATGTCGCCCTTGCGAAAAGTCTCCCCCATCACCATCAGCGTGGCAGCCCTGTAGTCGACGCGCAGCGAGCCCGCACCCGATACGCAGGGCTTGCCCATGCCGCGCGCCACGACGGCCGCGTGGCTGGTCATGCCGCCACGTGTCGTCAGAATGCCCTCGGCGGCGTGCATGCCATGAATGTCTTCCGGGCTGGTCTCGACCCGCACGAGGATGACCTTCTTGCCCAGCGCCTTGGCTTCCTCCGCATCATGTGAGGAGAATACGATCTCGCCGGTCGCGGCTCCTGGCGACGCCGGCAGGCCGATAGCGATGACGTTGCGCTCCGCCTTCGGGTCAATGGTCGGATGCAGGAGCTGGTCGAGCGAGGCAGGATCGATGCGCGCGACAGCCTCCTCCTTGCCGATCAGCCCTTCGGCCGCCATGTCCACCGCCATGCGCAGCGCCGCCTTGGCCGTGCGCTTGCCCGAGCGCGTCTGCAGCATCCACAGCTTGCCGCGTTCTATGGTGAATTCGAGGTCCTGCATGTCGCGATAATGCTTTTCCAGGCGGTCGGATATCTCCACGAAGGACGCGAACGCCTGGGGCATAACTTTCTGCAGCGACGGCTTGTCCGATCCGCTGTCAATGCGGGCCTTTTCGGTGATGCTCTGCGGCGTGCGGATGCCGGCCACGACATCTTCGCCCTGCGCGTTCACCAGGAATTCGCCGTAGAGCATCTTTTCGCCGGTCGAGGGATTGCGGGTGAAGGCGACGCCGGTTGCCGAGGTCTCGCCCATATTGCCGAACACCATGGCCTGCACATTGACCGCCGTGCCCCAGCTTTCGGGGATGTCGTGCAGCCGCCGGTAGGTGATCGCGCGATGGTTCATCCAGCTCGAAAACACCGCACCGATTGCGCCCCAGAGCTGCTCTCTTGGATCCTGCGGGAACGGGCTGCCGAGTTCCTCCTCGATCGTCGCCTTGTAGTGTGCGATCACGCCTTGCCACTCGATCGCTGAAAGCTCGGTATCGAGTTCATAGCCGAGCCGCGCCTTTTCCTCCTCCAGGATTTCCTCGAAAACCTCGTGGTCGAGATCGAGCACGACGTTGGAATACATCTGGATGAACCGGCGATAGCTGTCATAGGCAAAGCGCGCATCGCCTGAATCGGTTGCCAGCGCCTCGACAGTCTCGTCGTTCAGTCCAAGGTTCAGCACCGTATCCATCATGCCGGGCATCGACGCGCGGGCGCCCGAGCGGACCGAGACGAGAAGCAGTTTCTCGGGATCGCCGAAACGACGGCCCGTCAAGGCGCCGATATGATCGAGCGCGGCCAGAACGTCGGCTTCGAGCGAAGCGGGATAGGTCCTGCTGTTGGCATAAAACCAGTTGCAGGCTTCGGTGGTGATGGTGAAGCCGGGCGGCACAGGCAGGCCCAGGCTGCACATTTCGGCAAGGTTCGCGCCCTTGCCGCCGAGCAGGTTTCTGTCTCCGGCGCGCCCTTCGGCCGCTCCGTCTCCAAACGTATAGACCCACTTGGTCATGCACTCTCCTCGTCAGTCCGGTGACTATTTGAAGGCACTGGCGAGAGCGTTAAAATGCTGCGGTGCGAAAGGCAAGGCGCGAACGCGGCAAGCCGGTTTTACAATCGATTAAGCAATTGGCAGGGGCTGAGAGCTTGATTTCCGAGCTGGTGCGCCATAGAACATACCACGAACGCGAGGAACCTCCATGAAACAGACCGGCAAGCTCGACTATCTCGAAATGCCCGCCACCGGCGGCACGCTCGACAGCGTCAAGGCGTTTTACAGCGCCGCCTTCTCCTGGTCGTTCACCGATTACGGGCCGACCTATGCTGCTTTCGACGAGGGTCTCGACGGCGGCTTCCAAGCCGAAAGCACAGAGGCCTCGGGCAAACCGTTACCGGTGCTCTATTCGGAAAACCTGGAAGAGACGCTTGAGGCGGTCGAAAACGCCGGCGGCAAGATCGTCAAGCCGATCTTTTCCTTCCCGGGCGGACGCAGATTTCACTTCACTGATCCCGCCGGCAACGAACTGGCCGTATGGGCTGAGTGAATGGCGATTGTCGCGGCTGAGATTTCGCCGGCCGGCAAGGCGCGGCGTTCGGTCCGCATTACCTGCAACTGAATGCACAAAGGCAAATTTGCCGCGATTGTGCTTTTCAACGGGCTTGCATATAAGGCCGCACATGCTCGACTCGGGCCTCCCGGTCGTTGGGGCGTAGCCAAGTGGTAAGGCAGCGGTTTTTGGTACCGCCATTCGGAGGTTCGAACCCTCCCGCCCCAGCCAATATCTGCTTTTCGATGATATTCCTGGCCGCCGACGGCGATAGTGTCAGCTAGCCTCGCGCAGCTGCTCCGCCGTCTGCAGATCGACCGACACAAGCTGGCTGACGCCCTGCTCGGCCATGGTCACGCCGAACAGCCGGTTCATCCGCGCCATAGTGATCGGATTGTGGGTGATGATCACGAAGCGCGTCTCGGTGGTGCGCGCCATCTCGTCCATCAAATTGCAGAAGCGTTCGACATTGTGATCGTCGAGCGGCGCGTCGACCTCGTCGAGCACGCAGATCGGCGCCGGGTTGGTCAGAAACACCGCGAAGATCAGCGCCATGGCGGTCAGCGCCTGCTCGCCGCCCGAAAGCAGCGTCATCGTCTGCGGCTTCTTGCCCGGCGGGCGGGCGAGAATTTCCAGTCCGGCCTCCAGCGGATCGTCGGACTCGATCAGTTGCAATTCAGCCGTGCCGCCGCCGAAGAGATGCGAGAACAGCCTCTGGAACTGGGCGTTGACCACGTCGAAAGCGGCAAGCAGCCGGTCTCGGCCTTCGCGGTTGAGGCTCTGGATCGCCTGCCTCAGCTTGCGGATCGCCTCGATGATGTCCTCGCGCTCCGACACGATCGTTTCGAGCCGGTCCGAAAGCTCCTTCTGCTCCTCCTCGGCGCGCAGATTGACCGCGCCAAGCCGTTCGCGCTCGATCTTCAGCCGGTCGAGCTGCCGCTCGACATCGGCCACGTCCGGCAGCGGGCTGTCTGCTTCGAGGCCGGTATGGCGGATCACCAGATGCGGCGGCGTGTTGAGCGCCTCCTGGATGCGTGCTTCGATTTCCTTGCGGCGGTCGTCGGCGGCGGTCAGCCGCTCTTCGGCGCGGCCGCGCGCCTCGCGCGCCTCGGAGAGCGACTGGATCGCCGCGGTGGCGGCCTTGTCGAGCGCGGCCTGGCGCGTCTCGGCCTCCTGCAGGCGGTCGCTCGCCGTCTGGCGCAGCGTTTCGGCCTGCGAAAGCTGCGTCAGCAAAGCGCGGCGCCGCTGGTCGATCTCGTCGGGCGCATCCGCGAGCTTTTCCCGCTCTTCGCCGGCCTCGGCGCGCCGCTCGGCGAGTGCCGCGATGTGGCTTGCGGCGTTTTCTGCGCGCAGCGTCCAGTTCTTGCGCTCGGCGGCGATCGCGTCGAGCCGGCGCAGGCGCTGTTCGGCCTCGCGCTTCAGCCCCTCATGGACCGCCCTGGCGTCGGCAAGCGCGGCGCGGTCGCGACCGACATAGGCCGACGCCTGGTCGAGCCGCGCCTGCAGCTCGGAAAGATCGGGCGCCGAATTGAGCTGAGCCTGCGCCTCGCCGAACGCGCCCTCGGCCTCCGCATGGCTTTCGACGATACGCGTGCGCGCCTCGGCGAGCGCGGCGCGCCGGCTCGACAGTTCGCCGGCCGCCTTCTCGGCCTGCGCCAGCGCATCGCGGGCCGCGCCTACCGCATGCTGGGCATCTCGCCAGGCTTGCCGCGACATCCGCTCGGCCTCGGTTTTCTGGCGTA